>JAJTEM010000006.1 GCA_021299735.1 Burkholderiales bacterium
GGATTGCCATGATCTGGCTGTCGGTAAACCTTGATTGTTTCATTGCAGAACTCTCTTCCTCTATGGTTGAAAATTCTACTTCCGATCCCGTTTATTTGCAGGGGGTATTACCGACTCGCGCGAAAGCTGTTGCTTTTCGAGCTTATGTATTAACTCATCAACTTTTGCAGAAAGGGTTTGATAAGTATTTCTGTAGTAAAGAATTCTTTCTTCAGGTGCATTCGACAGGGTCGCGAAAAGTGCATCACGTAAATTCAAACGAGCCCGCTGAATAAAATTCAATGTGTGGCCTACATCAATAATTGGCTCAGCATTGTGTTGCGCTAGCGTGGTTTGACCTTCGAGTTCATATGCAAAAACAGAGAGGATTGATATTGAAAGCGCAATCAGAATACTGATTGAGACAGTCAGTTTTTTTGCAATTGTCCAAGACTTCATGATGATACAACCTTGAGTGATACAGCAAGGTAACATCGTATGTCTGGCTCTAATCGAAGCCCCCCCCCACCAAGCTTGCCCTGAGTGAGGGATTCCCTGGCGATGGCGAAACCGATCAAGCAGCGTTCAGTTTGCTCACCCACTTGGAAAAGTCTTCTGCCATGCGTTCGCTCTCGCGAATTGCTGCCTGCCATAGCGGCACACGAATGCGGTGATCGAAGTTGTAGCGCTTGAAATCGCTTCGGTCCGGAATTTTTTTGGCAGGCAGGCGCTTGATGAATTCCGGTGAAGGGCACACCAGAATTACATTGCTCATCCACTCGGGTTTGGCTTTCCGTATTTTTAAAAACTTGTCCAGCCAACCGGGTGTAACCGTGGGTGCAAAGTGGGGGTACAACACCAAACCATCCAGCCGGTGGTAGGGCAGGGCCAGGTGGTAGTCAGTCAGGCCTCCATCCCAAAAAGGCCCTTCGTGGTATTTCACTTCAGTGGCGTTGTCAGCCAAAGCCTGTGCAATTTTATGTACAGGGTTCAGCACAAATGGAATGCTGCCGCTGGCCAGCAAGGCGTCGTGAATATTTAGTGCATCCAGGTTTTCAACACGGGTAGGAATTCGGTCGAATGGTTGTTTCAGCCAATCGGTGTTAGCCCCTGGGCTTTGAAATATCCAGCGCTCGAAGTAGCTTGCAAGGCGGTTTCGGTTCAGGCTGTTGGCCAGCACTGCACTTGCAAACCCGCGTTTGCGCGCGCGCGTTTGTGCATAGTGCAGCGGGGTCAGCCCTTTGTTCACCCACACCAGCAGTTCTTTGCCGCAGGGTTTCACCATGTGTTGTGCTTGATCGGCCACCACGGCTTGCACCATGTTTTGGCACACGCGGCTTATTTCATGGCGGTCAACGCCTTTGCGGTAGTCTTGCGCTTCAACATACTGCTCGGCAAGGCGTTTCAATGTGGCTGCGGGGTTGCTGCTGGCGGCAGCCGCCATGCGCCACGCGCCGATGGAGGCACCAATCAGTTGCAAGGGTTTTACTCCTTGTTCGGCACGGGTTTGTAAATGTTGTGGGCCCAGCCATTCATTGAACAAATATTGGTCTAGCCCTTGCAGAATCAAACCTTTTGGGCCGCCGGCTGCTGCGGGAATGGCGCAAATATCCTCAGGCTTTAAGCCTTTGTTGGCAATGTGCGCCTTGGCCCGGTCGCCCAAAATAATTTGTATGCTGCTTCTCATGCGCACTCCGTGTGAATGTGCGTGGTGGCCTGGCCAATTTGACCTTTTAAAATCAGTTCAGTGTGTTTCAGCAGCACATCGATTGATTTGTCGATTGTTTGTTGTTGCTCGTTGCTGGGGCGGTGTAACACGAAGTCGGCAACGCCTTGTTGCAGGTTCAGGCTTCGCGGGTGGCCTATGCCAATGCGCGCGCGCCAGAATTCGTTGCTGCCCAGGTGGGCGTGAATGTCTTTCAGGCCGTTGTGGCCTGCATGGCCGCCGCCTTTTTTAATTTTGATTTGGCCTGGCAGCAAGTCCAGTTCATCATGCGCAACCAGAATTTCTTCTGGTTTTATTTTGAAAAATTTGGCAAGCGCCCCAACAGCTTGCCCCGACCGGTTCATGAAGGTGGTGGGAAACAGCAGCCATATGTCTTCACCTGCAAACTTGATGCGCGCCAAATCGCCAAAAAAGCGCTTGTCGCTTTGCAAAAACACATTGTGTTTGCGTGCAAGGGCCTCAAGGTACCAAACGCCAGCATTGTGGCGTGTGTCTGCGTATTGTGGGCCTGGGTTGCCCAAGCCTACGATAAGCTTGACGGGAGTGTTGCTGGACATAATCAAAAAACAGTAAGATGGGGTTGTGCGCGTTTCCTATTTTCGCCCATCGCCTGCCTGTTTCCCATATTTTTTATCATTCTTAGCGCTTTACATGAATCCTTTAACCGATGTGAATTGGCCGCCCGTTGCAGCTGCCCAAGGTACACACCAGCAATCCCTTGCTTTTTTGCACCAGTATTATCCAAAAGTGGGTGCCCGCATTCTTGATTTGCCATGTGGAGCAGGGGCTTTTGCCAGCGCCGCCGCCCAGCTTGGTTACGATGTTCACACCATGGACATACACCCCAACGAACCCTATTTTGCGGATGCTGCAAAGCGGGTTATTGGTGATGCCAATCAGCCTTTGCCGTTTACAGATGGTTATTTCGACGCGGTGTGTTCTATCGAAGGCATTGAGCACCTTGAGAACCCCACGCAGTTTGTTCGAGAGCTTTACCGTGTGTTGAAACCCGGTGGCTTTTGTGTGTTGAGTACACCCAATGTAGACAGTTACCGCTCTCGCCACAATACTTTGTGGCGTGGTTATCACCGCTATTTCAGGCCTGAAAGCGACACTGAGAAAGACAGCGGCCACATGCACCCCATTGATTTGTATTTCATGATGGGGGCCATGAAAAAGGCCGGGTTCGAGATGGTTACGCTGGGTGTGAACAGCACCGAAGGCCGGGCAGGCCCAACCTTTTGGCGCGAGTTTGTTCGAAAATATTTAAGTGGGCTTTACCCACCCAGGTTGCGCGAGAAAGTGCCTTTTTATGGCGATGTGCTTATTTACGTGATGCGCAAACCAGGCGCTACACTGGCTGTTTGATCGACCCTGCGCCATGCACTCACCAGCGCCATTAAACTGGCGGTGGTGATGTTGTCGTGAAAGCCCACGCCAAATTTGCTGCCGGGCATGTTGGGCACACTCACTTCAATAATCGCCATAGCCTTTGATTTTGCGCCCTGGCCAACGCTGCGTTCTTCAAAGCCCACAATGTCCATGGGCACGCCCAATGCTTGCACAGCGGCGTCTAGCGGGCCATTGCCCACGCCTTCAAGCCTTGAAGTTTCACCGTGTTGTTGCACGGTAATTTCAATGCCTTGGCCGCCTTCGGCATCAAATACTTTGTGGCCAATGTAGCGGGGTTGGCTTTCGTCATTTTGCAAATAGGTTTGTTCGAACAAGGCCCACAAGGCTGGCGACGTCATTTCTGCTGCCGTGCTGTCGCTCACCTTTTGCACCACACTTGAAAATTCAACCTGCATGCGGCGTGGCATTACCACGCCATGCTCACGTTCAAGAATGTAGGCAATGCCGCCTTTGCCCGATTGGCTGTTCACGCGGATTACGCTGTCGTAAGTGCGGCCAACATCCACAGGGTCAATCGGCAAGTAGGGTACTTCCCAGATCGCATCAGGTTTTTGAATGTCGAAGCCTTTTTTAATGGCATCCTGGTGCGAACCGGAAAACGCGGTGTACACCAAATCGCCCACATACGGGTGGCGGGGGTGAATGGGCAGCTGCGTGCAGCTTTCCACCACGCGGGCCACGGCATTGATGTCGGAAAAATCAAGCATGGGGTGTACGCCTTGGGTGTACATATTCAAGGCCAGGGTCACAATATCCACATTACCGCAGCGTTCGCCGTTGCCAAACAGGCAGCCTTCAACGCGCTGTGCGCCAGCCATCATCGCCAGTTCGGCGGTGGCTACGCCCGTGCCGCGGTCGTTGTGTGGGTGCACTGAAAGCACCACATGCTCGCGGCGATTAAGGCGCCTGTCCATCCATTCAATTTGGTCTGCGAACACATTCGGCGTGCTCCATTCCACCGTGGTGGGCAGGTTAATGATGATCTTGCGATTCGGCCCTGCGTTCCATGCTTCAATCGCGGTGTTGCAAGCCTGCAAAGCCACATCCAGTTCAGTCATGTTGAAACACTCGGGCGAGTACTGCAAAACCCATTCGGTTTCGGGGTGCGCATCAGTCAGTTCTTTCACCTTCTGCACGCGCTTCTTCACCATGTCGATGACTTCAGGCACAGTCATGCGGAACACCGTATTTCTCCACACGGGTGCGGTGGAGTTGTAGATGTGGATGATGGCGCTTTTGGCACCAATCACCGATTCCACTGTTCGCTCGATGAGGTCATCTCGAGCCTGGGTCATGACCATGGGGGTGACATCGTTCGGAATTAAATCGTTGTCGATCAAATGCCGTACCATGTCGAAGTCGATTTGCGAGGCAGCCGGAAAACCCACCTCGATTTCCTTGAAACCAATTCGAACCAGCTCTTTGAAGAAGTCCAGTTTGGTGGCCACACTCATGGGTTCAAAAATCGCCTGGTTGCCGTCGCGCAAATCGGTGCTTAACCAGATTGGCGCATGGGTTATGGCCTTGTTGGGCCATGTTCTGTCGGGCAGGTCCACTTTGTAAGCGGGGCGATATTTGGTGGCGGGGTTCTTCAACATGCTGCTTTGGCCTGAAATTCGGGTTGATAAGTAACAGTGTAGGAGTTTTGTTGTGAAATTAGATTGCGTGTATTGCTTTGATATTTATATTTATTGAAAGATAATTGCGTATAAACAGCGATTGTTGGAATTAAAATTGATATGCAAGAACTTGACCGCTACGACAAACGAATTTTGAGCCTGTTACAGGCTGATGGGCGAATCAGCAATCAGGATTTGGCCGATACCATCGGCTTATCGCCTTCGCCGTGTTTGCGCCGTGTTAAAGCACTCGAAGATGCGGGTTTGATCACCGGCTACCGGGCCTTGGTGGATGCCAAAAAACTGGGTTACAGCTTGATGGCCCTGATTTACATTTCAATGGACCAGCACACGCCTGAACGTTTCGCCAGTTTCGAGGAAGCCATCACCGCGATTCCCGAGGTGCTGGAGTGTTTGCTGATTACCGGCCAGCAGGCAGATTACCAACTGAAGGTGATTGTGGCCGATATGGATGGTTACCAGAACTTGCTGTTGAACAAAATTACCCGCATCAAAGGGGTAACGGGTGTGCACACCAGCTTTGTATTGCGCAGGGTGGTAGACAAAACCGAAATACCGATTTGAACACAGCTTACCGATGGAATTTGTGGGAGTGACCGAACTCATTATTGGTTAATGATTATCATTTGTGTTTAAAATGGATTTTTGACGTCTCTTCCTTGGTGCAGGTTTTTTGTCTTGTAACGCTATTCATGAAACAAACCACTGCTTTGTTCGCTCTTCTTGTAATCGGTACTGCCCATGCTGGCAGGCCTTTGGAAACCGATGATGCCTCTGTGACTGCTCACCGAACCTGTCAGCTTGATTTCTGGACAGAGTCGAGCATCGAGGTGCGGCAGGACAATTTCAACGGGGGCTGCAATATTCTGGGGAATGGCGAGTTTAGCCTGGCAGGTGCAAGGGCGCGTGGCGATCAAGCAGATCAAATGTCCCAGGCGTTTGGTTACAAGCATATTTTTCAGCCGCTCACGGATCATTCTGCGGCTTATGGTGTTGCTGGCAGCCGTGAATTCGGCCGCTTGCGGCGCACCGGTGAATCTTCCCAGGAAACTTTGGTAACGGCGATTGCATCTTTGCCATTGAAAGGTGAGGATTTATTGCTTCACCTGAATCTGGGTTACTTGCAGTATCGCGACCAAACGCTCCGCGACTCGTCCGTTTTTAAGGCGGCGGCCCTGGATTATTCGCTCAATGAGCGGTTTGGTTTGTCTGTTGAAACCTTCTCGGGGGTAGCTGACAGTTTGAGCTGGCGGGTTGGCGCCCGTTACACCTTGATTCCCGATTTTCTGCAGCTGGATGCAAGTTACGGCAGCGATTACGGTACCTTTCAAGCAAGCCGGGTGTTTACTCTTGGTTTTGGAATTACTCCCGGCTTTTGATTATCCAGCTGCAGCGTGGTTGTGAAGCAGGTTTTGAATAACCATGCCGCCGCCGCCAATTAGAACGCCGAAGTAAACGATCGATGCCAAATTGGCCAAATGCCCCAGCAGTACGGCTGTGCCGTCTCGTTGAATAAGGCCCACAGCCAGAAACAACAAGGCAATGCCGGGCACGGTGTTGGAGAAGGGGATAAAACCGAAGGGAGCCATTAGCAACAGCGCGCCTAAAATTAAGCCCCCGTCGTTGAGCATGTTCATCACGCGCCCAGTGGTTAGTCCTGCCATGCGGTGAGGTTTGCTGATTTTTTCAAGGCGCGGAATCCACACCAAACCCTTTTCAAGGGCGTTGCGCAATTTGTCAGCAGGCAATGCGCGTTCTTTAAAACGTTTGGGCAGCCACAAGGTGCGCCCGAAAATTCTGCTGGTTCCGATCAGCAAAATGGCTGCACCGAAAATGGTGCTTACGCCTGGAATTGAAACTGGCACCATGAACACCAGGGTAAGAAACGCCACCAATAGCAGCATGCCGTCGCGGCCTACCAGGTCGAGAATTTCGCCAAGGCTGACAGTGTGTGTTGGCAGTTGTGCGATCACTTGTTTAATTTGATCGCCCAATGGCAGTTCTTCAAAATTCGGTGTGTTGTTCACTTTGCTTGTGTTTTCGGGGTTTCCGAAAGAGCCCACATTGTGCCCATAAAAAAAGCCGCGGAACCGGGGTTCTACGGCTTTTCTGCACACAGGGTTACGTGTATTGATTACTCGTCGCCGCCTTTTGCCGCACCTGCCTTGATTTTCACTGTAACCAGCGAAAGGTCTTGCTGGCCGTGGTTAGGAATACCCACGCCAGCTGGCAGTTGCAGATCGGTTACGTGGATTGAGCGCTTGGTTACGTCCAGCACGCTGCAGTCTACAGCGATGAATTCTGGCAGGTCTTGGGGCAAGCATTCAATTTCGATCTGGTTGGCTACGAATGTAACTTGGCCGGCATACAGTTTGACCGCTGGGCTTTCCAGGTGGCCAGAGTAGTGCAAAGGCACATTCATGTGAATTTTCTGGTTGCCGTCGATGCGCTGGAAATCGATGTGCAGCAGCTGTGGCTTGTAAGGATGTGACTGGAAGTCGCGCAGCAGAACTTGCTGTGACTTGCCATCAATTTCCAGATCCAGAATGCTGGAGTGGAATTTTTCCTTTTGAATTGCGTGCCACAGGGGATTGTGTTCAATCGACACAGCCTGAGCTTCTTGATTTGCGCCATAAACAATGCCTGGCACCTGGCCAGCACGACGCAGGCGGCGGCTCGCTCCGGAACCCTGCTCTGTGCGGGATGTTGCAACTACTTTCATGTTGATTCTCCAAATTTGACTTCACCGCGACCAGTGAAACCAAGTTATGCGGCACTTCAGGGCGTCCGCAAAAAAGCCCAAAAACAGGTTTTTACAAATTAATCTATGAACAGCGAGCTGACCGAATCAGAGCGAACGATGCGGCGAATGGTTTCGGCCAGCAGTTCGTCTACGCTGAGAACGCGAATGGTTTTGCTGTTGTTCGCTTCCTCGGACAAAGGAAT
The DNA here is from genome assembly GCA_021299735.1 of Burkholderiales bacterium. Classification (GTDB taxonomy): domain Bacteria; phylum Pseudomonadota; class Gammaproteobacteria; order Burkholderiales; family Burkholderiaceae_B; genus Limnobacter. The sequence goes on from JAJTEM010000006.1 coordinate 7,705, forward strand.
GGTGTCAGTAACTACCAGTTCGTCAAGGTCTGATTCTTCAACACGCTGAATGGCACCGCCTGACAAAACGGGGTGTGTACAGTAGGCTACTACCTTTTTCGCACCATTGGCTTTCAGCGCTGCAGCGGCTTTGCACAAGGTGTTGGCGGTGTCGACCATGTCGTCCATGATCACGCAGGTGCGGTCTTTGACGTCGCCAATAATGTTCATCACCTCGGCCACGTTTGCACGGGGGCGGCGTTTGTCAATAATCGCCAGGTCGCAGTTCAGGCGTTTGGCCAGTGCACGTGCGCGAACCACGCCGCCTACGTCGGGCGACACAACCATCAGGTTGTCGAGGTTTTGCTTCCACACGTCGCCTAGCAGTACGGGCGATGCATAAATGTTGTCTACCGGAATGTCGAAGAAGCCCTGGATTTGGTCTGCATGCAGATCCATGGTCAATACGCGGTCAACACCCACAACTTGCAACATGTTTGCCACCACCTTGGCTGTAATTGCCACGCGTGAAGAGCGCACACGGCGGTCTTGGCGGGCATAGCCGAAATAGGGAATTGCTGCGGTAATGCGGCCAGCCGATGCGCGCTTGAGTGCGTCGATCATGACCATCATTTCCATGAGGTTGTCGTTGGTGGGGGCGCAAGTGGATTGCAGCACGAATACGTCTTTGCCGCGCACGTTCTCGTTGATCTCGACCATGACTTCACCGTCTGAGAAACGACCCACAGTGGCTTTGCCCAGCGGAATATTCAGCTGCTTTGCCACTGACTCGGCCAATGCAGGGTTTGCATTGCCGGTGAAGATCATTAGACTGCTGTCGGTTGCCATTGTTTACCCCAGGGCTTGACGTGTGCGTTGGCGAAATAAAAAAAGGGCCAACCTGTGGCTGGCCCTTTGGTTTTGGCAGGGGAGGAAGGACTCGAACCCTCGAATGCCGGAATCAAAATCCGGTGCCTTAACCAACTTGGCGACTCCCCTAAAACTTTTATCGATTCAGTTCGATTTGATTTTGCATTCAAACCACTGCCCACACCTTAATTCAGGCGCATCAGCTACTGCAGCCACTGCGTTACTAAGTTGGCTTGGGCTGGCAAACAAAGCAAACATGGCAGAGCCGGAACCTGACATTCGAACTAATTGTGGGTTGAACCTTGCAACACAATTTGAAAAATCGACAAATTGCTGTTCCCATTCGGGGTAGTTGCGAGACACAACAGTTTGCAAAGCATTCTGTGTGTTGGCTTGAACCCAAGCCATCAACTCACTATTCATTCGGTGGGCCGAATCGAAGACCGCTATTTTGACGTCACTTGTGTTGCGTGTCAATTGCGGATCGCTAAATATTTTGGGTGTGGGGCACGAAAGTGGCGGTTTGTAGACAATTAAATGCCCGGAGATTCCCTGAATCGGTGTGATACTCTCGCCGATACCCTCTACAAAGGCACTGCTGTCTTGCAGGAAAAATGGTACATCGGCTCCAAGTGACAGGCCGATTGCATTCAATTCTGTCGGTGTAAGTGGCTTGTGATGGTGCTCTTGAAGCAAGCGAAGAACAATCGCTGCATTGCTGCTGCCGCCGCCCAGGCCGGCTTGCTCTGGCACTTTTTTGCTCACATGAATATGCACAAGGTGGCCCATGCCGACGTTGGCGTGGGCATAAAAAGCCTTGCAGGCGCGTATGGTCAGGTCGACTTCTTCGGGAATGTGGGCAAGGTCACCGCTTCGCTGAACTTCCAAGGTGCCACTTGCACTGGCCTGAACTGAGATTGAAACCTGATCGCCCAAGGAGATTGGGCAGAAAATACTTTGCAGCAGGTGGTAGCCATCGGCCCTGCGGCCTGTGACATGCAAAAACAAATTGATTTTCGCCGGTGAAAAGGCCGACAGTTTGCTTGCGGTGTGAATATTCACGCTTTACTTGCCCAAGGTGCCTTGCGGAATCAGGTCGATGCGGCCCGAGGTATTGTTTTCAACAAACACCACGCGGTAGCGGCCATTCTGGTTTTCCCAAGCCCAATTGGCAGGCAATGCAGGCAGTTCATTGGGATTGGGGTTTTCCATCCACTGCACCAAGGCTTCGGCCGGTAGTTCAACCGGAAACATTAGGTCGAACAGGCTTTGCCAGTCTTTGGCCAAATATACGCGGCCATCGGCTGCCCGAACCTCGTAAAAATTACCCAAGCGCCTTGCACTGCCCAGTGACGGACCAAGTGTCGAGTTGACCTCAAGATAAGCAATTTCAGGGGCTTGACTCGGCCCGGTTCGACCAGAGCGCCATTCATAGGTGCCCGAAATTGAGTCGGCCTCAATTTTGCCGTCAGCTTGTTGAACTTTCCAGATAAGCCCAAAGCGCCCGTGATGGCAGCTGGATTGGATTGATTTGCAATCCACTTCGTTGTTCGAATCTGCCCCCAGGGTACTGCAAGCAGCCAGGTTCGCACTGATCAATCCGATACAAGCCAAGCGCAGTGTCGGTAAAACCATGAACTTAAATTTCCTCAACCTGTTGAACCAGTTTTTTCAGTGCTTTGCTGTCGGGGTAACGGGCTGTCAATTTATTGCCCAACTGGCGCGCTTCTTCTTTTTTTCCCGATTTAAGCAACACCTCAAGCAAATGGAGGCCGATTTCTTCGTCCTGGCGCAGGTCAAATGCCTTTTTCAGTGTGCTTTCAGCGCTGTCCAACTTGCCAAGGCGGTAATGAACCCAGCCCAATGAATCAAGGATGAACGGATCATTGGGAGCAAGTTCAAGTGCCTTTTTAATCAACTCATAAGCCTCTTCCAGCCGAATGTTGTTTTCGGCCCAGGTGTATCCCAGTGCGTTGTAGCCATGGGGGTTTTCAGGGCGAACCGCAATAAGGCGCTTGAGGAACTGCTCAACACGGGGCAGGTCGTCTTGACGTTCTGCCACCATTGCACGCTCATAGAGCAGGTCGGGTTGATCTGGAAAACTTAACAATGCCAGTTCAAGTTCAGTGGCAGCCTCTTTGGGGGCCTTTTGTGATTCCGCAAGTTGCGATTTCGCAAGTGCAAGTCGAACTGACTCATCTTCGTTTTTGGGTTTGAACTGGTTCAGTACCCGTTTGGCTGACAAGGCGTTGCCCTGTTTTTCGAACAGGGCTGACTTTTTCAATTGAACATCCACGTTGTCGGCGGCATGGGGTGTGGAGTCAAGCCATTTGTGGGCCGCTATGTAGTCTTTACGTTCAACCGCCATGTCAGAGAGGGTGGCGTAAATCAGTGGTTCATTCTGACGCTCGGCTATTGGCGTTTGCTCGAGGTAGGTCATGAAGTGTTTCTCTGCCGCTTTGTAATCTTTCAGTTGCGTGAGCACGAATCCCTGGCTGGAATACAGCGGAATGTTGGCAGGTTGAAGTTCGATCATTTCGGCAAAACGTTGTCGCGCCTGCTCCCATTGCCCGAGTTGCGTGTGGGTGCGAGCCAGATAAAGGCGGGCACCAAACCAGGTAGGGTGTAGCTGTGCCTGCTGGTTCACAAGTTGAACCGCGGCATCCGGGTTGCCATCGCGTTTTTCCATGAACTGCGCTGTCAATACGTAAAAACGTTCTTGTGGCGACTTGCGCAAGACATTTTCCATGTGTCCTACGGCCTGCGGGAATAACTCGGAGTTGTTTGCAAGCTGGGCTAACAGGGTTTGAGCTTCGACGTTTTCCGGGTTGTTGCCAAACAGCTCGATTCCGGTTTGGTACGCTTTGTTTTTATCGGGAATGCGTTGAAGCATGTCAAGCGCGACTTTCTCGGTGCTTGCTCCCGCTTGGCCCGGATTGGTTTTTTCAGCGGCTTGCACGTCAGCCAAAAATGCTTTTAGCGCTGGCATGGCCTCATCGACGCGATTTGTTCCCAGTTGCAGCAGCATGACGGAGCGACTGGCCTGTTTGTCTTCGGGCGACAATTCAGACCATATTTGGGCTGCGTTCAAGGCCAGGTCAAGCTGTCCCTCAGCCAGGCTGATTTCCACGGCGCGTTTGGCAAGGTCGGGATTCCGTTGCAGCCTGGCCGCCTCCGTGTAGGCAAGCGTGGCAGAATACGTGTCGCCGCGTTGACTTGCAATTTCAGCGGTAAGCAGGGCGAACAGGGGGTCTTGTTTGACCAGGTCGGCCACACGGGCTTCGTATGCCTTTTGCTCCACTGACATTTGCTGTTGTGGCGCTGGTGGCTCGCCCTGTTCAGCGGGCGCGGTGGCGCAGCCTGTGGTCAGGCTGGCGGCCATAAAAATTACCGGGCCGGCGATGGTCCATTTAAAACAAGTCATACTGTTGAACCCAATAAGAAACTGGTGAATCCACTTATTATTTTTATCACATTAACAGATGCACGTGCGTGCTTTAGCTTATGCCTGAATTACCTGAGGTAGAAATCACCAAAAGAGGCGTTGCCTTGCATTTTACCGGGCAACGCCTGCTGGCTTGCACTGTAAAGCAACCTCGTTTGCGTTGGCCTGTTCCAAATGAAGTGCAAAGTTGTGTAAAGCAGGTGTTGCAAGGTGTTGAGCGCCGTTCGAAATACATGTTGATGGATTTTGGTGGGCAAGTGCTGGTGGTGCATTTGGGCATGTCGGGTTCCATGAAAATTGTAAGTGCCGGTACACCTTGGGACAAACACGACCACATTGAATGGAATTTTGGCGACAAGGTGCTGCGGTACAACGACCCGCGCCGTTTCGGCAGCGTTGAATATGTGTCTAAGGAACCCGGGTGGGAAAGTACCTTTATACGTTTCGCAAAATTGGGGCCAGAACCTTTCAGCGAGGCATTCACTCCCGAATCATTTTTCAAGGCAACGCGCGGCAAAAAAGTGTCGATTAAAGCCTTGTTGTTAAGTGGGCTTGCGGTGGTTGGGGTTGGAAATATTTATGCTTGTGAGGCCTTGTTTCGCAGTGCGATTCGACCCGGTAAAGCTGCAGGGCGTTTGAGCCGGGCCAATGTGCAGGCGCTGCATTCAGCTGTTGTGGCGGTGTTGACAGAGGCCATTGAGCGGGGTGGTTCAACCCTGCGTAATTTTCAGGCTATCGATGGCGAGTTGGGGCATTTTCAATTGCATTGCGATGTCTACGGTCGCGAGGGGCAAGCCTGTAAACGCTGTGGTGCCGCTGTAAAGCGCCGCGTAATGAACCAGCGCAGCACATTTTATTGTGCGCAATGTCAGCGATGAGCCAATTCATGGGCCCGTTGACTGGCGAGCTTTTTGGGGAGTTGCTTGTGCGGTGGCAAAAGCAGCATGGCCGACAAACACTACCGTGGCAGCACACGGGCGATGCCTACAAAGTTTGGCTTAGCGAGGTGATGTTGCAGCAAACCCAGGTGACAACTGTGCTGGCGTACTACGCCCGGTTTTTGCAAGCATATCCGACAGTTTCTGATTTGGCCGCCGCCCCGGAGCAAGATGTGATGCAGTTGTGGGCTGGTTTGGGCTATTACACCCGCGCGCGTAATTTGCATGCCTGTGCCAAGCAGGTAGTAGACCGTTTCGGAGGGTGTTTCCCCCGTACCGTGGCGGAGCTTGAAAGTTTGCCGGGAATTGGCCGGTCCACAGCGGGTGCAATTGCTTCGCTGGCTTATGGGGTACGGGCGCCCATTCTGGACGGAAATGTAAAGCGCGTGTTTTGCCGGTACTACGGCGTAGAAGGATATCCGGAGCAAACCACGATCAAAAAAAACTTGTGGGCAATTGCGGATGCCAACGTACCCAAAGTGCAGCCGGGTATTTACAACCAGGCCTTGATGGATCTTGGGGCCACTTGCTGTGTGCCGCGCAGCCCTTCATGTTCGGTTTGCCCCTTGATGTCAAGTTGTGTGGCCTTGCGAAAGGGCATGGTTGGTTTGTTGCCAACACCGAAACCCAAAAAACCGCGGCCCGAATTGTACTTTCTCAGTTTGATTGTGCAAGACGAGCGTGGCGCGGTGTTGCTGGATCTGCAAACAGACAAAGGTGTGTGGCAGGGTTTGTGGACCCCCCCGTTCGAAGCGTGTGATGGGCAAGCTGACCTGGCGGATTTAACTCGCTTGGCCAGCGCTTGGGTTGATCGCTACGGCTTGCAGGCGCATCGCCTGGCAATTGAGCGGCAGTTAACCGGTTTGCCGGGCAGACCCTGGCTTGTGCATGAATTAACTCACCGCAAAATGCATTTCAGGGTAGTTCATGTGAAACTACCCGTTGCCTGGGAGTTATGCCATTTGGTTTCCGAGAGGCCAGTGCCCAAGATTGTGCACAAGCTGCTTGATCAGGTGCAGTTGTTAACCCAGGGTTCGGTGTCTCAGCAAAACACTCTCGATCTCGGTTAAAGGTTCGCTGGTAAAGCGTTTGGCCAGTGTTTCAGCCACATACACCGAGCGGTGCTGGCCGCCGGTGCAACCAATTGCGACAGTTACATAGCTGCGTTGTTCATTCAGATACGATGGCAGCCATTTTCTCAAATAGCCTTCAATGTCACTGATCAGGGGGTCGCTGCGGTTGTCCGCTTGAATGTACCGTTGTACTTCCGCGTCTTTGCCGGTCAATGGGCGAAGGTGTTTGTCGTAGTAAGGGTTGCTCAGGCAGCGTACATCAAACACAAGGTCTGCATCGCTGGGCAATCCCTTTTTAAAGCCAAAGGTTTCAAACACAAGCGTAAGCTTGGCTGATTCTTGTTCTACGGTTTCAAGTACCCATCGACGCAGCACGTTGGGCTGCAAGGCTGAGGTGTCGATACAGCTTGCGATATTTCTCAGTGGTTCCAGTGCTTCGCGTTCTGCATCCACGCATTCTTGCACTGTGGCCTGATCGCCAAGGCGTGCGCTCATGGGGTGTCGCCTGCGGCTTTCCGAGTAGCGGGTGACCAAGGCTTCATTGTCTGCATCCAGAAACAAAATGCGTACATCAGTACCATCCGCTTTCAAGGCCTGGATAATTTGTGGCACGTCGATAATGTCGCGCCCGGTACGGGCGTCGGCTGCGATCGCAATTTGCGTAATACCCTCTGTCGATAGCCGCTGGATTACCTGCGGTATGAAAGACGGCGGCAAATTGTCGACACAATAAAAGTGAGAATCTTCCAGCGCGCGAATGGCGACTGATTTGCCCGAGCCTGAAAGGCCGGTGACCAAAACCACTTTCATGTTAATCATGGCCCATGTCCGTTTCTGTGTCGGTCTCAAGCTGTGGGTAGTCAATACCCCCTAGTTCGCTGAGCATGGCTTTTTGCTGGCGCACCATGAATTCGTCCAGTGTATTGATGCCTCGCATCTGTAGAATGGTGTTGCGCACGGCGGCTTCGAGAAGCACCGCCAGGTTTCGCCCTGCAGCCACTGGCAATATTGCTTTGCGAATCGATAAGCCCAGTACTTCCTGGAATTGTTGTTCGGTGGAGAGCCTCTCTTGATGAAGTTCAAGTGATGCCTTTCGAACAAGATGTACGATGAGCTTTAGCCGCATTTTGCGGCGCACTGCAGTTTCACCAAAAATGGCCTTGATGTCGAGCAGGCCTACGCCGCGCACTTCCATCAGGTTGCGAATCAATTCCGGGCAACGGCCTTCAATGTAGTTGGGGGCTACACGCGAGAATTCGACCACATCGTCGGCCACCAGGCCATGCCCTCGCGAAATCAATTCCAGGCCCAACTCACTTTTGCCCAGGCCAGATTCGCCACAGATGAGCACGCCCATGCCCAGCACGTCCATGAATACGCCGTGCATCATGGTGGTAGGGGCCAGCCATTTGTTGATGTAAACACGCAGGAAATCAATGATTTCAGCGGCAGAAAGCGGTGTGGCCAGCAGGGGGATGTTGGATTCGTCGCAAGCGGCTTTTAGAAGGGCATGTGGCTGAAATGATTCGGCCACGATGATGGCGGGCGGATCACCTTCAATTAATTTGTCAATTTGATGTTGCTTTCGTTCGTCGCTGATTCGCGCGAAATATTCGATTTCTTGTCGACCAAACACCTGGATTCGCCCCGGGTGAATGGTGTTGAGGTGACCTACGAGATCTGATGATGCAAAACACTGAAGATCAAGATGGCGATCACCGCCATTTAAACCAGCCAGCCAGTCAAGTTTGAGTTTGTTGCGGTTGGCTTCAATCAGTTCTTTCAGTTGCTTCACAGGCTTAACTCGCGGGTTGGTAAGGCTCCCAGTTGGCGATCAGTTGGTGGGTGGCACCGGGATCGGTTTCTGTCATGAGTTTCTCACGGAAATCTTTGTCGGACAGCATTTGAGCCAATTCAGACAGTATATCCAGATGATGCTGGTTTGCGCTTTCTGGCACCAGCAAAAACATGAGCAGTTTGACGGGTTGACCATCAGGTGCATCAAAAGGGATGGGGTCTTGTACACGTACCAGGGAGGCGACAGGTTCACGCAGACCTTTGATACGGCCATGCGGTACGGCCACCTGCTGGCCAAGGCCTGTGGAGCCCAAACGTTCACGCGCAAACAGGCTGTCGAACACCTTGGACCTGGCGATACCTTGGTTGTTTTCAAAGACCAGGCCGGCTTGTTCAAACACGCGCTTTTTGCTGGTGACCTGTGTGTCCAACAAGATGTTGGATGGTGGAAGTAGATTTGCGATCAAGTTCATCGCTGTTGATTCCTGGGACCCGCTTCTAATGGTGGGGCCGATTATACGCCATAAAAACATAAAAGGCGGATGGAAGTCCGCCTTTTGGTTTTCCCTGAAATTACAGGGGTTTATTCAGCTTCTTCAAGCACCTGATGTTTCATGGGAATGTGGTTGTGATTGGTAAGTTTGTCTTTGTGGCGCAGTACTTGCCGATCCAGTTTGTCGGCCAGTGCATCAATGGCTGCGTACAGGTTTTCGTGACTTGCTTCAGCGTGAATGTCTTTGCCGCGAACGTGCAGCGTGACATCTGCCTTCTGAACCAGTTTGACCACCGAAATGGTCACCGATGCATCAATGACGTGATCAAAATGCCTTTTCACCCGATCCAGTTTTTCTATGACATAACTTCGAATTGCTGGGGTAACTTCCAGATGATGACCATTGATGTTCAAGTTCATAAGGTATCTCCTTTCGTTGCTGCGGGGGGACGCTTTGCTTTTAAAGCGACTTGCGCATGTTCACCGGGGGTATTTTCAGTGATTCCCGGTATTTAGCTACCGTGCGTCTTGCGACCACGATGCCCTGTTGACCGAGTAGGTCGGCGATTTGGCTGTCAGATATCGGCTGCTTGGCGTCCTCCGCAGAAATCAGTTGCTTGATGAGTGCACGGATGGCCGTGCTGGAAGCCTGGCCACCTGAATCAGTGGAAACATGGCTCCCGAAGAAATACTTTAGCTCAACCAACCCATAGGGCGTCAACATATATTTTTGGGTGGTCACCCTTGACACGGTCGATTCATGCAACCCCAAAAGATCGGCAATTTCCCGCAGAACCAACGGCTGCATTGCTATTTCGCCGTGATTGAAGTAGCCGATTTGTCGTTCTACGATGGCTTGGCTAACCCGTAAAATAGTGTCAAATCGCTGCTGAACGTTTTTTAACAACCAGCGGGCCTCTTGCAGTTGTGCGCTAAGTTGGGCACTTTGGCCGCGGTGGGACCGCAAAATAGAGGCGTACATTTCGTTGATGCGAATTTTTGGCATTACATCCGGGTTTAGTTGAACATGCCACTGACCATTGAGTTTTTTCACGATCACGTCGGGCACCACATGGTCGTCATCAATACGCCGGAAGCGTGCGCCAGGAAATGGTTCCAATGAGCGGATGATTTGGTGACAGATCTTCAGTTCGTCTTCATCCACACTCAAGATTTTTTTCAGCTTGGTAAAGTCGCGTTGGGCAAGCAGGCCAAGGTGATCGCGAATGATCAGTTGGCAGCTGGTGTACAGGGAAGGCTGGCTTGTAACGTCTTTTCGCTGGGCCAATTGCAGCAGCAGGCATTCGGCTGCGTTGCGTGCACCCACACCGGGGGGGTCAAAACTTTGAAGCAGCCGCAGGGCCGCGCTAAGTTCTTCAAATTCAAGGTCGGGTTCGTCTTGCAGCGTTTCCCAGAGGTCTTCCAGTTCTACAGTCAGGTAACCATCGTCGCTGAGGTAATCAATCAGCCAAAGCACCAGGTTTTTGTCGCGTTCACTGGCTTGCGTCATGCGCAACTGTTCGATCAAGTGTTGATGCAGGCTGCTGTCGGGAGCCGCCAATTGCAGGCCAGGTTTTTCTTCGTCGCCGTCGGCGCCCGCACCGCTATTGTCACGCCAGTCGCCTTCCCAGTTGTCTTCGATGGAGTCAATCGTTTCGCGCTGAACGATTTCCTCGCCTTGATTGTCTTGCTCTGCTTGTTGATCGCTCACTGGTTCGGGGGTTTTGCGCGGATCTGGTTCTGCCTCGAAGGTATCGCCTTGCGGCTCTTGTAGTTCGCCGTTGCTGCTGTCAAGGCTCAGGGTGCGCTCGCCTTCAACTGCTTCTTCGTCGGCCAATTCCAACAGAGGGTTTTCTGCTAGCGCCTGTTGAATTTCCTGCTGTAATTCCAGTGTGGACAATTGCAGCAAACGAATGGATTGCTGCAGCTGTGGCGTGAGCGTGAGGTTTTGGGAAACTTTGAGCTGAAGGGATTGTTTCATGGAATTTCAGCTTCACATCCGGAAGTGTTCGCCGAGGTACACGCGGCGGACATCGTCGTTTTTCACAATCTGGTCGGGACTGCCCGATGCCAGCACTCGGCCCGCGCTGATAATGTATGCGCGGTCGCAAATAGCCAGAGTCTCACGTACGTTGTGGTCGGTGATCAGCACGCCGATGCCTTTGGATTTCAAAAAGGCAACAATGCGTTGAATTTCGAGCACTGCTATTGGGTCGACACCCGCGAAAGGTTCATCCAGCAAAACAAAGCGCGGCTGGCTGCCAAGTGCGCGTGCAATTTCAAGCCGGCGACGTTCCCCGCCCGAAAGGGAGGCTGCAAGTGAGGTGCGAATGTGTGCGATTTGCAGGTCGTTGAGCAAATCCTCGACGGCCTGGTCCACAGGTTTGTCGCGGGGTGGATTAATTTCAAGCACGGCGCGAATGTTTTCTTCCACTGTCAGCTTGCGAAAAACCGAAGCCTCTTGGGGCAAATAGGAAAGGCCGGCCCGAGCCCGCTCGTGAATGGGTTGTAGCGTAATGTCCCTGCCTTCCAGGCAAATATTGCCTTCGTCGGCGCTGACCAAGCCCACAATCATGTAAAAACAGGTGGTTTTGCCAGCGCCGTTGGGGCCTAGCAGGCCTACAACCTCGCCCGTGTCAACATGCAGTGAAACATCTTCAATCACGCGCTTGCTTCGGTAGGCCTTGCGCAGGCTGAGCGCTTGGAGACGGCCTTGGCCTGTCAAAGTGTGTGCGGGGTTGTTGCTCACTTGCTGCCCCCCTTGGTTGCAGGCAGGGGCGTGGCGGGCTCTGTTGCTTGTGTTTTCGGTTTGATTACAGCCTGTACACGAGACGAGCCGCTGCTGTTGGGCGAGCCCACCACGTTCAAGAATTCTGTGTTTTGTTCGTAGGTGATTTTAGTGCCTGAAATGGATTCGGTCAGTTGGCCGTTGGTGCTTTTTTGAATGCTGGCCGCACCGGTGAGGGTGACAATCGATTTGTTTCCGTCGAATTCAATCGTGTTGCCTGTGCCGTTGATTAGCAACACCTCATCGGGCTTGGCCGAATCGCGTTGCTGTTTGAAGCGTGCGGGTTTTCCTTCCACTGTGGCAAACTGGGTGCCATCGCTGCGTTCTGTGAGCGTTAATTTATCGCCCCGAATAACCAGGCTGCCACGCGTCAACAACACGTTGCCCGTAAAAACATTCACATTCGACTTCTCGTTGTAAGTCATCTGGTTGGCGTCGATGGTGGTGGGTTGTTGTTTGTCCGCCTCCAGCGCATGTGCAAACATACCCAAGGCCATTGCAGGTGCAGCCAGTGCGAGGGAAATCCAGTGAGAGCGTTTCATCGTTTGGCCTCTATGCGAAATTTGACAGCCCCTTGGGCTGTTAACTCGCCGGTGTCGTTGTTCAGTGTGGCACCCTTTGCTTCGAACCGTTGGCCTGGCCTGATAACCAGCACATTTTTATCGGTTGAAATCTCGTTGGTAATATTGTCGATTCGTATTTCTTCAGATTTCATGGTGGTTAGCACCCCTTCATTCTGATTGGTCACTACCACGTTGTTGCGCAAGAAAATTTCGTCGGTGTCCAGCAGGTATACACCCTTCTGGGCGTTGCCTTTTAACATGCCGCTGCCAGATTCAAATTGCTCAAGTTCTGGCGCGGTAATGTTCCATACATTGCCTTGTGGAATGTGTTCGGCTGATTTGCTGCGAATGATCGAATATTTGTTCTCGGTCAGGTCGTGACTTTGCACCGAAAAATTACGCAGATAGTAATCGCTGCTGGTAGGGTCGCTTTTGCCACTTGCATTGAACAGGCTGAGTTCAGACTGAATTGCAAACCAATAGGAAGCAGCAGCCAACACGAATGTAAGGAGCAGTGGAATAAACTGCGAGATCAGGTTGAAAAAAGCGCTCACCGGTTTCACGATGCTTCCCATGGATTTTTATAGCCGGCCTGGTGGCTTAGAATAAAGTCACACAATTCACGGGCTGCCCCATCGCCAGGTGGGCGAGTATTGATCCAGTTGGCGGTATTTTTCATGACGGCCGGGGAATGCTGTGTGGTAGCCGCCAAGGCCACCTGTTGTAGCACCGGATAATCAGGCCAGTCGTCGCCAAAAAAACCGCATTCGCTCCATTCAAGGCCTAACAGCTGCCGAATTTCATCATAGGCTTGCAGCTTGGTTTTGCAGCCTTGGACCAGTTGGTAAATGCCCAAGTCTTTTGCGCGCTTTTCTACAATGGTGCTTGAGCGTGCGGTAATCCAGATCACTTTGATGCCGTGGTCCATCAACAGCCTAAGGCCTTGACCGTCGAATACGCTAAAGCGTTTCATGACCTCGCCTTCGTTGCCAAAGTACAGGCCGCCATCGGTCAGCGTACCATCTACATCAAAACCCATCAGTTTGATTTGAGCTGCTGCTTGTGCTGCAGTGGGTTGGCGGCGGTCGGCAAATTGGTCCATTACACCACCTTCGCTTCAAACAGGTCATGGAAGTTCAATGCGCCCACAATATGACCTTGCTCATCGGTTACGACCACTTGGCTCACATGGTTTACTTCCATCATGCGAACTGCTTCAACAGCTAGCTTATCTGGAGAAATGCACTTTGGTGTACTGTTCATGACTTCGCTAACCAGCAGGCCCCGCAAATCAAGGCCCTGTTCTATCAGGCGGCGCAAGTCACCGTCGGTGAAAATACCCAGCAGTTTGTTGTTGGCACCGACCACTGCAGTCATGCCCAAGCCCTTCTTGGTGATTTCAAGAATGGCGTTGGAAATGCTGGCCGACGGAGATACAGTGGGAATTCGGTCGCCCTTGCGCATGACATCGCTGACATGGGTCAGTAATTTGCGGCCCAGGCTGCCACCGGGGTGTGAGAGCGCGAAGTCCTCTTCGCTGAAGCCGCGCGCTTTCAATACGACCACAGCGAGAGCATCGCCCAAGGCCAAGGCTGCGGTGGTGCTGGCTGTTGGGGCCAAGTTCAGGGGGCAGGCTTCCTTTTCAACACCACAGTCCAATACCAGGTCTGCCTGGCGGGCAAGGGCTGAATCGATTTTGCCGGTCATGGCAACAATTTTTGCGCCACGGCGCGCGATGGCTGGCAAGACGGATACAAGCTCTTCGGTATTGCCTGAATTGGAAAGTGCGATCACCACATCTTCTTGAGTAATCATCCCCAAATCCCCATGAGAGGCCTCGGTGGCGTGTACGAAAAAGGAGGGGGTTCCGGTGCTGGCAAAAGTGGCTGCAATCTTCTTTGCGATCAGTCCCGACTTCCCAACGCCGATCAGAATAACGCGACCTTTGCAGTTCAGAATGGCGGTGGTGGCCTGGCTGAACTGATCATTTAGCCGTTCGGACAAGGCCAGAACTGCCCGGGCTTCAATGGCCAATGCTTCTCTGGCCATTGCCAGAAAATCGTGCTTGCCATTGTTTGGTGATGTTTGTGACATGGTAGACCCTGATAGACTTAAGCAACAAAGGTGCTTGAGGCAGTACTCATTTCAGGGCAGTATAGCAAAGCGCGTGCCTATTCTCTTCACTTCCTAAGCATTAAACGTGCCAAACACTCTAGAGCTGTCTTTGATTCTTATGCTGGTCGCGGTTTTGGCGGTTTCGCTATTCCGTCACTGGAAGCTGCCTGCCATGCTGGGCTATCTGTTTGCGGGCACCTTGATCGGCCCCTATTCGTTTGGCATTGTGCCTGACACACCTGAAACCCGACATTTGGCCGAATTCGGCGTGGTTTTCCTGATGTTTTCAATTGGTCTGGAATTCAGTTTGCCCAAACTGCATGCCATGCGCCGCGTGGTTTTTGGTTTGGGTTTTGCCCAAGTGGGGCTGACCATGCTGGGTGTGGTTGGGCTTGGTTTGGTAGTTGGTTCCTTTTTTGACGTGCAATTAAGCACTGCGTTTGTTCTGGCGGGCGCAGCAGCCATGTCTTCCACTGCAATTGTCAGCAAATTGTTGTCCGAACGGCTTGAGTTGGATTCCCCTCATGGGCGCCAAATCATGGGTATTTTGCTGTTTCAGGATTTGGCGGTGGTTCCGCTGCTCATTATCATTCCTGCACTGGGGCAAGGTGCCGAGAACCTTACCTTAACCCTGAGCCTGGCCGTGGTCAAAGCTGCTTTGGTGTTGGGTCTGATGTTGGTGTTTGGTCAGCGCATGATGAACTGGTGGATGACCTTTGTTGCCCGCAGCAAGTCGCAGGAGTTGTTTGTACTGAATGTGTTGCTGATTACTCTGGGTTTGGCCTGGTTGACCGAGCTCGCGGAACTATCACTGGCGTTGGGAGCGTTTCTGGCGGGTATTTTGATTGCGGAGACCCAGTACAAGCACCAGGTGGAAGAGGATATCAAGCCTTTCCGCGATGTACTGTTGGGTTTGTTCTTCGTGACCACTGGCATGTTGCTGAATCCCCAAGTAGTTATACAGAATTGGTATTGGGTAATTCTGCTGGCGATTTTTCCGGTGTTGGCCAAATTGGTGTTGATTGCCGCTCTGGCCCGAGTGTTCGGTGCCAACACGGGCACAGCGATGCGAACAGGTATTTACCTGGCGCAAGCCGGTGAATTTGGTTTTGTGTTGTTGGCAAACACGGGCTCTGCCGGTCTTGGTTTGGTGCCAGACCCTTGGCTGCAAACCATCACGGCAAGTATGGTTGTCTCCATGTTGGCTGCACCATTCATGATTCAGCATGCAGACCGTATTGTGTTGCGCTTCTCCAGCCAGGAATGGTTACAGAAATCTTTGGAGCTTCACCAGATTGCGCAGAAAAGTTTGGCCACAACAAAGCATGTGTTGATTTGCGGTTTTGGGCGCAGTGGTCAGCACCTGGCCAGGTTATTGGACCGCGAGGACCTGGAGTATGTTGCCCTTGACTTGGACCCAGACCGTATTCGTGAAGCCACCGCGGCTGGCGATTCGGTGGTGTTTGGCGACGCAGCAAAGCGTGAAACGCTGGTTGCTGCCGGTTTGTTGCGAGCTTCCTGTGTGGTGGTTACCTTTGCAGAATTCAAATCTGCTGAAAAGGTGCTGACCGCGGTGCGTGCCTTGGCACCCAACGTGCCGGTTGTGGTGCGTACTTACGATGAAAGTGATCTTGAAAAATTGACCGCAGCCGGGGCCACTGAGGTTGTACCCGAAATTCTTGAAGGCAGTTTGATGTTGGGGTCACAGGCTCTGATGTTGTTGGGTGTGCCAGTGTCGCGGGTGGTCAAGCAGATTAGAGCGATACGTGAATCGCGTTATCAAATGTTTCGGGGTGTATTTCGCGGCGTGGACGATGAAGCAGATACTCCCGAAAATCAATGGATCCGATTGCATTCGGTGTTTGTGGAGCCGGGAGCCAGTGGCGTGGGTAAAAGCCTTGCCGAGTTGGGTATTCTCGAACTTGATATTGAGGTTAGTGCCATTCGAAGACGTGGTATTCGCGGTGGGGACCCATCCCCCGACACGCAACTGGAGTCGGGGGATATTCTCGTGTTGAAAGGTCAACCCGATTCCCTAAGCCTGGCGGAGGCCATTATTCTTGGCCGTAAATCCGCTGGGCGCTGATTAAGTACAGTGAGGTGTTTAACGGACAATGTAAAGCGCCGCGCAGTTCGCACCTTGTGCTTCATCCCATTCACCATTGGTAGTCACACACGATTCATCTTCGCCGCTGAGCAATTGCACTGCGCCACGCAAGGGGTTGCCATCGTCCAGTTTGCGATCAATTTCAGCAAGCTGGGCCACGGGTACTGCATCTCCAATCAACAGGGCCATTGCATTTTCTCTGGAGTTGGCGCCTTGCATGGTGTTGTTGAGCAAGTACTGACCACTGAATTGGTTGCTCATGGTACTGGCTGCGGTGCAGTTGCCCGACTCGTCGCTGCCACCGGTAAAGTCGCCTTGAATAAAACCAGACAATTGAAGGTGTACGAATACATTGCAGGCTTCATCTCCTTCAATTAGTCCATTGCCGTCACCACCCGTGTCGGAAAGCCCTGCCGCGTTGGCTGCGATGAAGTCGCCAGGCAAGGCTGAATAACGTGCCTGGAAAGCGGATATCGCGGTCTCAAGGTTGGCAATGTCAGTGAGGGTGGCTTGCACACGAGCACTATTCAGAAGCTCGCGTCCCTTTAAAACTCCACCTGCAAGAATCGCCAGTACGGCCAGCGCTATGGCCAGTTCCAACAGGGAAAATCCGCGCTGAGTGTGTTGTCGTATTTGTTTCATTTTAATTCTCCTGAATGTGTTGTGTGTCGAGTGCGCCGCGTTTCATCCAAAGCCAGTTCAAGCGTTCAAAGGAAAGCCACACCGGGTTTGCGGCAGGTTGATCGGGGTTGATGAAAAACTGTTGATATCTGTTGTTGTTGGCGGGGTCTTGGGCCGGGTATGCGAGCCATACTGTTGTGGCGTTCAGCAAGGTGTGGCCACCGCAACCGGCCTGAAGGTTGGTTGGCATGGGGTGACCCTGCACGACCTGGCACAAATGGATGGCAGGTAAAGGCCCTGTGCCCACTGCATAGCTGGCGGTGTAAGGGGCCATAACAATTTCGGTTAGCTGTTGCGGGCTGAGTTGCGCAAATGGTTGCGTCGAAACAAGGGCATTCTGGGCAGGTTCGCCAGCGTGTTCCAGTGTGGCTACAGCCATTTTCCATTGACCACTGATGCCCCAACTGGCCAGTGTTGCAGTGGGAAGCCAGCCTTCTTTGAAGGTGCATGCGTCACCGCTGCGCGATTCGGTTCCATGGGTATGTGCCGCTGGGCAGGGTAGCCTGCCAGTGGCCAAAATAAAGCCCTCGACTGATTCGAGAATTCGTTGTCGTGATTCCAGATGAGCAAGTACCTTGTCTTTCTCACGCTGAGCGGCCAGAAGATGAAGCACAGGCCCAAGAATGATTCCCATCAGCACGACAACCAGTGCAACTTCAATCAGCGTGAAACCACGTGTATTGATTGCGGAGAATTGTTGGTGAGGTGTCATGGCTTGCCCTGCAGTTTGAAGCTGAATTGATCGAGACTGGAAAGGGTGTTGTCGGGCCACGAAAAATGGCAGGTGCAAGCTGCGCTGTTTTGGCTCAGCGGGCACAGATTGCTTTGGGTTGGGCGGCAAGATTTATTGCTTGCGGCAACAGGCTCGAAGTGGCTGACCGGCCACAAGTTTTTCAAGCTGGCTGGGCCTGCAAACACACAGGGTTCGCCTGGCTTACTGATGCAGATTGTTTCAGTGTCACTGCTTGTGCAGTTGGGGTTGCCGTCAGTGCACAATGCTGTTGACACCCAACTGCCTGAATTATTGCAATGGCAGCTGCATCGCGTTTTGGTGCAGCGGCATTGGCAACCCGAATTCACTGGTTGGTAAACATTTGCAAGCTGGTTTTTGGGCACCATGTTCTCATGGCTGTTTATGCTGAAATTGAACTGTGGATTCAGTTTTTTCCAGGTGTTCAGTGTGCTTCCCAGTTGGAACGATTGAACCTGTTTCATGTGGGTTTGCAGTTCACTGAGGTGAACCAGTAGATAGGGTGATGAAATGTCGTACTGGTGCGCTGCGGTCGGCGTAATTGTTTTCGCCACCACTGCAACTATGCTTGTTTTGATCAAATTGTTTTCAGACGGAATTCGAACCTGGATAGAGGGTTTTGAATAGTCCACCCAGCGGCCCCAGCCCAGTGCGTTGGGCTGAACCAGCTGGCTTGAAACCGCGTATTGCCAGTGGATGTCGCTTGATAATTCAAGCTCGTTGAAGCGCGCATCTATGCCCGCATTCAGGTAGTTAACTGCAATTTTGCTGTGAATGGGCAGGTAGCCCCATGGTTTGTTCAGGCAGCTGGTTTGTGCATGTTGGCCCGGCAGCATGGCTGGGCATGGCAGGTGGCCCAAGTGGCTTTGGCTGTGTAAGCCCTGGTTGGCTGCAAAGCCCAGCAGGCTTGACCGAATGAGTTCAAGCGTTTTCGTTTCACGCGCTTGTTGCTGAAGAGTCAGGCCATTCCGGAATGTTTCATTGTTACGAAATTCCAGCGCAGCAAAGCCCAGCATCATGACCAAAATCAAAAGTGCGAGCAAAGAATAACCTTGCTGTTTGAAAAACTTGCTCATGGCAGCCACTTCTTTTGAATGGGATCAAAAGTTTTCTGACCCTGTTCCGTGTTTACCCACCCTTGCACCTTGTAAACAGGTGGCGAAATTTTCCCAGGTTGTTTTTCTTGCTTTACTGTGCGTTGTACCTTTGCTTGCACGAAAATGTTTTTATCAGCCAGGGCCTTGGGTATAGGGTCTGCCCGGCGCTTGCCGGTACCTTCTTTTCCAAAGCACAAAAAATAAAATGGTGATTCATTTTGGGTTGCTCTGGTTTCCAGAATGCACTGCCCCGAGCTTGGCTGATGGGTGTTTATCCATGTTCCCCAAGCCTGCCAAAGATCGGCCTCCGAGTTCAATTTTTCTTCAGTGAACAACGCTTTCTGCACTGGCACTTGTTGCTGAATTCTCAGGTTTGGCTTGTGGTTCAGTTGATGTTCCATTTCCATGTTGCGAAAGCCAATTAGCGCAACCAGGGCGATCACCAACATGGCAAAGTCCAGCAAAGGGCGAGCCATGCGAAAGTAAACAATTCGCTGTGTTGTCAAGTTTGGTTTGCTCATTGATTTGATGATCCAATTGAGCATTGCACTTGCGTGGCATTGTTTAGCGAGCAGGCTTTGGGAACCCGTTTCCGATCGCGCTCCAAGTTTGCATGGGTCAGGATTTCGCCTTGTTCATCCCATGACATTTTCAGCGAAAGCAGGTTGGCGCGTTCGTTTTGGCCAAACTTTCGAATTTGTTCTAACCAAACGGCGAACGGCGCTTCTTTTGCGCTACTAGCGGGGGTAGTCAACGAATTTCTGAGTTGCTGCAGGTTCGCTTTGTCTTGTTTTGCTTGTTGCTGATTTGCATTCCAGCTCATCAGGAGAAAGGTGCCCAGTAAGCAAGCAGCAGCAACGCCGCGAATGGCTTGATAGTAGCCCGGTGGTGTAAGCCACAATCCCAAGTAAAGTTGAAGGCTGCTTCTGAATTCGTGGTTGCCCGATTTTCTCGAATTGATAAAACTCTTCAGATGCTTGTATTCGTGTTTGTTCAGAAGCGCCATTTGTACTGCGCGATCGAATTGCGCAGGTTTTTGTGGGCAAATAACCTGAACATTTTTTCCCATGCTGCGCAGTTCGGTCAGCGCTTGTTGGTGAAAGGCCCTGGCGGGTGTTTGAATAATTCGTGGCGGGTCTTCCGCGATTCCAGCCCAATAGTGTTCCGCCCACATTCCGCCTTCAGTCTTGTTCTCGAACACATTCAGGTAGACAACCGTGTCCGGTAGGCTGAAGCTGGAAAGCGCAATCGCACTCCCATTGAATTCATCGTATGAAAGGCGTAATTCTTCTACCCATTGCTGGTCTTGTTGCCGAAACAACAAGGCGTGTTCATGATCAATTACCCACACATCAGCATGCATTGGCAGCGCTTTCATGACAACCCCGTCAAGTTACCGTACAACGGAGCCAGCGTGAATTGGTAGGCCAATGCAAGCGTAAGTGCGGCGATGGTCAAGGCAATGGAGGGCAGCGTGCTTTGCAGTCGTTGTTGAGTTTCCAGCGCTTGTATTTCATACACCTTGGCCGCCAAGAAAAAGCAGTAAGCCAGGTTGCCTGTTTGTTCTGCCAGTTGACTTTGACGTACTAAAAAGGCGGGGGCACCAGCGACTTGCATCGATTGGCTCAGGGGCACCCCCAGTTTTAGCTGGTGTTGAATGCCTTGCATCAAGTTGTTCAGTGTCACCAGGGTTTTTGCCGAAAAGCGAGAGCCTGCCCACCATGTTGCTGTGGGTAGGGTTCGATGGCGCAGGCAGTGCATCAAGTCCAGGCCTGCATCCAGTTCACAAGCGATGACATGGTAAAAATTCGATGTGAGCCAAATATTGTCAGGCAGCAACGGTCGTGTTTCGGTATTGCTTTTGGTTTGTTTGTATTTGAAGTAGGCGGCAATCGGCAACAGGAGTAAGCCAATTAAAATAAGTGCGTCTGACCAATCCATGGTGCTTGCGCTTGTATTGGTTTTTGGTGCCAGATGTGGCGCGCTGATGTGATGCAGCAATACCCAGCATGCGCAGGCCAGTATTAAAACCAGCATTGGATAAACCAGGCTTTTGCCCAGTGTTTGTTGTGCTGCACTGGTGGTTTTCCAGCGGTCTAGTTGCGTTTGCAAGGCCATGCCAAGATCGCCGTTGGCTTGTGCACACACCAGTGCAATTTCCAAGTGCATGGGCACTTTGCCAAACGAGGCACGAAAGGCCGTTTGCAGGTTTTGACCTTCCTGAACAAACCGGGCAACTCGGGATAGACCAAAGCACAAAAGTTTTCCCTGCTGTCTCGTGCTTTGCAATTCACTACTGAGTGACAGGGCATCCAGTGCGGGCATTCCAGACTGCAACAATTCAGCCCATTGCCCTAGCCAGATTCGCCAAGTAGCTGACCTTATTTTGTCGCCAAGAGACTTAGTTTTCATGCGTCGTTTGTGGGGTGAGCGATGGAAATGGAAGGTAATTCAATGGCAGGAGAAGCTGCATTAGCCCGTCGATGCTTTTGCAGGCAAGAACCTCCTTGCGGGGCATGTTTTTCAGGTTGATAATTTCAGCCCACAACTGGCGTTGTTCTTTGTCGTTTGCGGATTTCAACCGAAGGGTTACGATCCCGTTAAGGCAGTTCATCAAACTACCAAGGCTTACATTGAGTTCGGTAAGTCTGCTAATTGCACCAAGGCAATCGGGCGCATGTACCGATGCAAAAACCCGGTGGCCCGTGAGTGCTGCATTCAAGGTAAGTTCTGCTGTTTCCTCATCCCTTACTTCGCCAACCAGAATGGTGTCAGGGTCTTGGCGCATCAGTGAACGCAAGCCGGATGCGAAGTTCAAATGGGGCAGTCGTGACAGATCGGTTTGCACTGCCTCTGGGTTGATTATTTCAACCGGGTCTTCAAGGGTTGTAATTCGCCCTGCGTTTGTACCCAGACTATTGAGCATTGCGTGCAGTGTGGTTGTTTTTCCGCTACCCGTGGCGCCTGCAACAAGCGTTAATCCGTTTTCATGCGACAGGAGTTGATGAATGTGTTCCAACGCTTGCGGACTTAACCCGAGTTGGGTCAGTGACCTGCGGCTGTGGGTATTCAGTAGCCTGATTACCAGGTTCTCGCCATGCAGGCTGGGGTGTGTAGCAAGTCGCAGGTCAATGTTGTTGCGCGTCAGCCGCGCATCTTGCGGGCGACGTGTTTCAGCAATATTCATTTTGCTTTCGGCTTTGAATGCCTGAATAAGCGAGCGACCTGTGTCGTTGGTGATAGTTTGAGCAGGTCCCAGTTTTCCGTTCACACGCAAGCGCACCAGAAAGTTCATTGGCGCGGGTGTGATGTGAATATCCGATGCGTGCAAGGCACCGGCGTACGCTATGGTGTTGTCAATATTCTTGAATGCAGAATCGATTTGTATGTGTTTCATTGAAGTTTCGCCTGGATCAATGAACGCACCGTAAGCAGGGGAAGCGAGCAATCTTGGTGTTTGCAGCGGGCTTCGGCTTGAGAGAGTTGATAGAGTGCATCGGCAAATAGTCCCTGACTGCTTTGGTGAAGCGCCATGTTGTAGAACGGTTCAGGTGCATGTGGGAAACGTTCTATCAGCAGTGTCAGAAGGGCGTGCAAGGCTTTGGTTTGCCCAGCCTGATACATGGTCAGGCCTGCGGCCAGTGCTTTGTTGAGTTCACCCAGTTCTTTGTTCGCCTGTGGTTGACTGGCTGTGGCACTCTCGAGAACGGTGGCTTTGAGCAGCACCACCAGTTCAATGTGGCTCTCCCCCCTGTTTTGACTTTGCGTGATCAAGCTGACCGATTCGGGAGCACCTGGAATTCCGCGGTTAAGGCTGTTGTTTTCTTTTTGTCGCAATCCTCCCAGCAAAGCCATTTCGCCGCTTTTTAATCGCAATATCGATTCCAGTTCGCGGGTTTGTACCTCGGGTACCCGGCTAACAATATTGAGTTGTTGCAGGGCTGGGTTGGGATCTTGAACAAAGCCCACAATTCGGCTGAGTGTGGGGCGTACCCGCAATTGAATTGCATTGTTGTCAGCAATTTGTGGGGTTACTGTCATCAGAAACCCCACTGGCACGGTTTGAACTTGTGTTGTGAATGTTGAAAAAGCGGGGCTGTTTTGTGTGGGTGCACTGGTTTGCACGTCGGTTGTAAAGTACACCCGGTTGTCGATTACTTTCAGTACCGCAGCCTGTTGGTTCATGGTTACAACGCGTGGCGAAGAGAGTACTTCGGTTTTTCCGAACTCCTCTAGCAGGCGCAAGGCTACGCTGGTGTCAGTGCTGTTGGTTGTTCGCAAAGCATTGAGTGTGAAAGCTGGGTTGCCTAAATTGAGCCCCTGCACGGCAAGGCCAGCGGTAATACCATTTTCGCGAAGCACATTCCAGTCAATTCCGCGTTCGTACCGGTCATTCAAAGCGATTTCGGTAATCACTGCTTCAATCACAATTTGCCGATCTACCCTGCGTTGAACTTGCTCAAGCCACTGGGCCACTCTGCGATGTTGGCCTGGTTTAGCAATCACCGACACGGTTCCCGATTCCGCGTTTGCGACAACTCGCCCGGAGCGTGTCTCCTTGCGTGTGGTCGTAATATCGCGTTTCTCGGTATTTACTGCAGTGGCACTTCTCAAATTGGGCTGCGCTTTGCGGGTTGCGTTGCTGCGCGCACTTGCGTAGACGCGGTCTTCATCTTCGTCAATTACCCTTTCTCGTGTGGATAGTTCAATTGGTTTTGGCTGTACCTGAATGATTTGTTCAATTTGAGTGGCAATGTCTTGCCACAGGTCGTGTTGTTGTGAATTGTTCAGCATCAGTTCTGAACGATTACCGGTTTCCCGGCGATCCATTAACTCTCGTGGGCCTCCAGCAATGGCTGAGCTCAGGCTTGATGAATCATTCATTTGCCTTGCGATCGACAGGTAATCGAGCACATAAACCCGAAGCTCGTCCACCTCGCACCGCATCGACAATTGCGTGCCTTCAAAGCGCACGCTGGCGCCGGCTTGTATCTCCAGGCTCTCTATCACCTGCTGAAGCGGCATCTCCCTGCCCACCAGGCTCACTGGGCTTTCGCCGCAGCTGTCCATGTCATAGCCCAGTTTTAGTTCTTGAGAAAGAAGCTCCAGCACTTGGCTGGCAGGTATGTTTTCAAGCCGGAAGGTGAATGTTTGTTGATGTTTTTGCCAGGCGTTGTTGCTGTGTTGAACCTTGTCTGCCCAAAAAACGGCGTTCAGTTCCAGCGAGTGCCCCACTTCAGGTGTTGTAATTGCGCTGCTTTTGAGTGGCGGAGTTGCCACGCAGGCGCTCAGGGCTGTGACCAGGCCAATTAAAGACGCACGCAGTAGAGACACGAGGAAGAATTTCAGGGTTTAAGTGCCGCGAATCTTACTGTGGGGAAACCATTTCCACGCTTCGAGGTAATCCCTTGAGAGTGAGGCTGTCACCATATGGATGGTTAGAGTACGTCCTTCGTGGTACAATTACTCTCGAAACCGGCACTTGCCTTGAATTTGCTTATTAAGGAGCCCCCATGGGCTTTGTTGCTCAATTAAAAAACGTCGATTTCGGCTACGCAGACCGCCTTATTCTTGAAAACATTTCTCTTGATATTCCCAAGGGCAAAGTGGTTTCAGTCATGGGTGGCTCTGGGTCGGGCAAAACCACTTTGCTGCGTTTAATGTGCGGCCAGTACCCCGTGAATCGAGGTGAGGTGCAGGTACTTGGGCAAAATGTGGTTACTGCAAGCACGCAGCAGCTTTATGCTTTTCGCAAGAAAATAGGGGTGCTTTTTCAGTTTGGTGCCTTGTTCACCGACCTTACCGTATTCGACAATGTTGCTTTTCCGCTGCGCGAGCACACCAACTTGCCAGAGGCTGCCATTCGCGACCTTGTGTTGTTGAAGTTGCACGCGGTTGGCCTTCGCGGGGCGAGTAATCTTTTTCCGTCTGAAATTTCCGGTGGCATGAGCCGCAGAGTGGCTTTGGCCCGCGCAATTGCCCTTGATCCTGAGTTGATTTTCTACGATGAGCCTTTTGCCGGGCTGGATCCAATTTCTTTGGGTATCACGGCCAATCTCATTCGTACTTTGAATGATGCTTTGGGTGCCACTTCGGTGGTGGTGACGCACGATATTCACGAGTCCTTTGCAATTAGCGACCATGTAATTGTGATTGCGAATGGCAAGGTGTTGGCGCAAGGCTCGCCTGCCGAGGTGGAGGCCAACCAGGATCCCTACGTACAGCAGTTCATCAAAGGCTTGCCAGAGGGGCCTGTGAAGTTTCACTACCCTGCGCGCAACTTGCAGGAGGACTTTGCATGAACCCGGCTGTATTCATTTCCCGCTTGGGGGCGGGTACCATTGCGACAATTGTAGGTTTGGGGATTTTCGCGCGCTTTGTTGGCACCTTGTTCATGTTGCTTCCAAAAGCCTTGCTGCGTCCCCGGCTGGTTGTTGACCAAATCCACTTTATCGGTAACTACTCCCTGGTCATTATTGTGGTTTCAGGGCTTTTTGTGGGCTTCGTATTGGGTTTGCAGGGTTATTACACATTGAACCGGTATGGTGCCGAACAGGCCCTGGGCCTGTTGGTGGCGTTGTCCCTGGTGCGTGAATTGGGGCCTGTGGTTTCTGCACTGTTGTTTGCTGGCCGGGCTGGCACTTCGCTGACCGCGGAAATCGGTTTGATGAAAGCCGGCGAGCAGCTCACCGCCATGGAGATGATGGCTGTTGACCCCAAGGCCCGCATTGTTTCTCCCCGCTGGATCGCTGGCTTGATCTCCTTGCCCCTGTTGGCAGGTTTGTTCAGCGCTGTGGGTATTCTTGGTGGCTATGTGGTGGGTGTATTGTTGATCGGCGTGGATGCCGGCGCATTTTGGTCACAAATGCAAGCTGGCGTAGATGTACGCGACGATATCCTCAATGGCGTTATCAAAAGTGTGGTGTTTGGTGTGGCAGTTACGTCAATAGCCCTTTTCCAGGGCTACGCATGCCAGCCCACACCAGAGGGTGTGTCCCGTGCCACCACTCGAACTGTTGTGATTTCCTCCCTGACGATTTTAGGTCTCGATTTCGTGCTTACAGCACTCATGTTCAGTATTTAACGGATTGATGGTATGAAAAAGAACACAGTAGTGGATTTTTGGGTGGGTCTGTTTGTGCTGATTGGAGCGCTGGCCTTGGTGTTTCTTGCCCTCAAAGCCGGTAATTTGAGCTCTTTCACCACTGGCGATCAATACAGGGTGGTTGCCGAATTCGATAACATTGGTGGCCTAAAGCCCCGTGCACCTGTCAAAAGCGCTGGTGTCACGGTGGGCCGGGTGGCTAGCATCAAGCTTGATCCAGTGACATTCCGGGCTGTGGTTGCTCTGGATTTGGAGCAGGGCTTCGAGTTTCCCAAG
This sequence comes from Burkholderiales bacterium, assembly GCA_021299735.1. GTDB lineage: Bacteria > Pseudomonadota > Gammaproteobacteria > Burkholderiales > Burkholderiaceae_B > Limnobacter. The sequence goes on from JAJTEM010000006.1 coordinate 33,783, forward strand.
GACTCTTCGGCTAGAATCCTTACATCGGGACTGCTTGGCGAGCAATACGTTGGCATCGAGGCTGGTGGTGACCTTGAGAATTTGGCTGGCGGCGACAAGTTCTCGCGCACCCAGTCGGCAGTGGTGCTTGAAAATCTGATCAGTCAGTTTTTGTTTAGCAAAGCCTCGGAAAGTGAGTCTGACAAGAAATAAGCAAGGGGATTTGAAGTGTTGACGTCCATTCGAAAAATTGTTCTGCTGCTTGGTGTGCTTGGCATGTCCACAGCATGCACCAGCATGCGCGCTCCTTCCGAGTCTGACCCCTTGGAGGGGTTCAACCGTTCCGTGGACGGATTCAACCAAGTGGTTGACAAGGCTGTAATTAAGCCTGTTGCACAAGGTTATGACCGCGTTATCCCTCCGGAGATCAAGACTGTTGTCGGGAATTTTTTCTCCAATCTTGACGATATTCGGGTTGCAGTAAACAACTTGCTGCAGGGTAAGCCCAAAGCGGCTGGTAGCGACATCACTCGTTTTGCATTGAACACAACAATCGGTATTGTGGGCTTTGCGGATGTGGCCACCGAGTTGGGTTTTCAGAAAAATGATGAGGATTTTGGTCAAACTCTGGGGGTTTGGGGTGTTGGCTCCGGGCCCTACCTGATCCTGCCATTTTTGGGCCCAAGCACTTTGCGTGACGGCACTGGGCGCTTTGTGAGTGCCTCACTTGATCCTCTATACCATTATGACAATGTAAGAGCCCGAAACAGCCTGGTTCTACTGAGTGCCGTGCATACGCGCGCGCGCCTGTTGCCGGCAACCGATCTTGTCGAGCGAGTGGCTCTGGATCAATATGCCTTTGTTCGTGATGCCTACTTGAAAAGGCGCGCCAGCTTGATTCGTGACGGTGCACCAGACCCGAACGAAGAAAGTTATGATGATTTTGAGGAAGAGTCGCGCCTAGAGATTCCCCAAACGCCAGTTCCCTCAGTTTCCCTCGAGGCCGACTTGTTGCAGTTAGAGCCAGTCGCTTCGCCAATGACGGCTCAGCAAGATTCGAACGCCCTTGTTGCTGGTTTGCCAATTGATCTGCCCGCAGATCTGCGGCAAAGTGAAAGGGCAAAGTCGGAATTGGGTTTGGTGAACTGACTCGCCACTCGGCGGTCAACCACCACGAACGATTTGCGTTTTTAGATTTACGACAAACCTTTTGGAAAAATCATGAATATTGCAGTAAACAAGATGCTTCATTGGGTTGCCGCTGCGGCCTTGGGTTTTGGTTTAATTACCCAGCCAGCGATGGCACAGGAGGTGCCGGCCAATGAATTTGTTGAAAAGTTCAGCAACGACGTGTTGGCTGAGATCAAGGCACGCAAGCAGGAATTGCTGGCTGATCCTAAAAAACTGGATGCACTGATCGACCAAAAGGTAATGCCCAATGTGAACTTCCGGAAGATGACCCAATTGGTTGTTGGTCGCCCATGGCGCGAGGCTACCCCGGCGCAGCGTGAGCAGATCACCACAGAGTTTCGTACGTTGCTGGTGAAAACCTACTCTGGCGCACTTTCGCAGGTGGGTGATCAAACCCTGCAAGTGGACCGCCTGCGTGCGCGCCCTGAGGACACAGATGTGATTGTGAACAGCCGCGTGATCCAGAAGGGGGCGCCACCCGTTGATTTGGCCTATCGCGTTGAGAAGAAAGACGGAAAATGGCTGATTTACGACCTGAGTGTGTTGGGTTTGTGGTTGGTTGATTCCTACAAAGCCCAATTTGGCACAGTATTGTCTTCTTCCGGGGTTGAGGGTTTAATCCAAACCCTGAAAACCTTGAACGCGAAAGGTTAATAATGAAGGTGTCGGCTGATCAAATAACCGTTCGTAACGGAGACCAGGTGATCGCCGAGGTCGCCAAGGCATTCGCCTTGGGCGACCATGTCATCGACTTTTCAGCCGTCAAGCACGTAGATTCCACCGCTTTGGCCGTTATTCTCGCGGCCAAGCGAGTGCTTAAATCAGACAAAACCCTTGAACTTCAACATCCTCCTGCGCAGTTAAACAGTTTGATTGCCGCCTACGGAGTACAATCTCTCTTCTCCTAAAATCTGTTGCACCTGTTACGGGTGCGAGAAGTCATGTCGTTTGCGCTAGAGCTAAGCTCGGTTTCCAAGTATTTCGGTGAATTTCGTTCCTTGAGCAATGTGTCCCTCACTGTTCAGGAAGGAGAATTTTTCGCATTATTGGGTCCGAATGGGGCCGGCAAAACCACACTCATCAATATTGTTGCAGGTTTAAGCCGTGCCAGCGGTGGCGCTGCGAAAGTGATGGGTTTTGATGTGGTAAGCCAGTTTCGCGATGCCCGCCGAAGCATTGGTATAGTGCCCCAGGAACTGGTTTTTGATCCTTTTTTCTCAGTACGGGAAACCTTGCGCTTTCAGTCGGGTTATTTTGGCCTGAAAAAGAATGACGACTGGATCGACGAGCTTTTGCATTCCCTCAGCCTTTCGGACAAGGCGGACAACAACATGCGTACCCTGTCGGGTGGCATGAAGCGCCGGGTGATGGTTGCGCAAGCGCTGGTACACAAGCCGCCTGTTATTGTGCTGGATGAACCCACTGCTGGTGTCGATGTTGAGTTGCGCCAAACCTTGTGGAAATTCATCGCAGGCCTGAATCAGAAGGGCCACACCATTTTGCTGACCACGCACTACCTTGAAGAAGCGGAAACCCTGTGCAACCGCATCGCCATGTTGAAAAAGGGCGAGATACTGACCGTGGATACCACGCCCAATTTGTTGAAAAAGCATGCCAATCAAACCTTGAGCATGCAGCTGAATGGCGTATTGCCCAGCAGTTTGCAGTCCAAGGTGTTGAAGGCCAATATTAGCGAAGGGCGTTACACCCTGGCATTGAACGGTCCTGCTGAAATTGAGCAGATTCTGGCCCAATGCCGCAAAGACCACCTGGATGTATTGGAATGCAGCATTGAAAAGCCCGACCTTGAAGAAGTGTTCGTGCAGCTGATGAGCGGGGGTTCCAAATGACTGGTTGGCAAACCCTGTTCAAGAAAGAAATTTTGCGCTTCTGGAAGGTTAGTTTTCAAACCGTTCTGGCTCCGGTGGTTACGGCACTGCTTTACCTCATGATTTTCTCGCATGTGCTGGATGGCAAGGTAGAACCTTACCCCGGCGTTGGCTATGCCGCTTTTCTTGTGCCCGGCCTGGTCATGATGTCGGTGCTTCAAAACGCGTTTGCAAATTCATCGTCCAGCCTGATTCAATCCAAAATTACAGGCAACCTGGTGTTCGTTTTGTTGCCACCCTTGTCTAATCTGGAGTTTTTCTCAGCCTATGTGCTGGCTTCCATGGTTCGGGGTATTGCGGTAGGTTTGGGCGTGTTGCTGGTTACCGTGGCGTTTGTGGGCCTGCATGTTTACAACCCAGTGTGGATTTTGGTCTATGCCCTTGTGGGTTCGGCTTTGCTGGGCACCATGGGAGTCATCGCCGGTATTTGGGCTGAAAAGTTCGACCAGTTGGCAGCCTTCCAAAACTTCATCATCATGCCAGCCACATTTTTGTCGGGCGTGTTTTACTCCATTCACTCCTTGCCGGCCGTGTGGCAAACCGTGTCCCATTTCAATCCCTTCTTCTATCTCATCGATGGGTTTCGCTACGGCTTTTTTGGTGCGAGCGATGTAAGCCCTTGGTTTAGCCTTTCAATCGGCCTGGCTGCCTGGGCCGTTTTGACCATAATTGCGATGCGCATGGTGACCTCGGGTTACAAATTGAGGGGATAATAGTGCTGTTGAATCAAAAGGATAGGAAAAATCATGTTGTTGCCTGAAACCGTTCGCGGCTATATTGCGCAGGGCTTGGAATGTGAGCACCTTACAGTGACTGGCGATGGCCAACATTTCGAGGCGGTTATTGTGGCCAAAGCCTTTGAAGGCTTGCGTGCCATTCAGCGCCATCAAAAAGTGTATGCAGTACTGGGTGACAGAATGCGTGCCGAGATTCACGCCCTGTCGATGAAAACATTGACGCCCGCTGAGTGGGCGCAACAACAAGCGTAAAAAGGACTGCCCTTTAATGGACTCATTTTTGGTTCGTGGCGGAAAGCCGCTTCACGGTGAAGTGTCAATTTCTGGTGCGAAAAATGCGGCATTGCCGATTTTGTGTGCAAGCTTGCTGACTGCCGAGCCAGTCACCATTACCAACGTGCCGCGCCTTCGCGACATCAACACCTGCTTGCGCCTGCTGGGTTCTATGGGTGTGCAGTGTTTTTGGCATGGTGAAAACCAGTTGGCCTTGCGTGCCGAGGAAATTTCCGAACCCATCGCCAGCTATGACCTGGTAAAAACCATGCGCGCCAGTATTCTGGTGTTGGGCCCCTTGGTGGCCCGCTTTGGTGAAGCCAGCGTGAGCTTGCCGGGTGGTTGCGCCATTGGCCAGCGCCCAGTAGACCAGCACATCAAAGGCCTGCAGGCCATGGGTGCTGAAATTACAATCGAGAAAGGTTACATTCATGCCAAGGCCAAGCGTTTGAAGGGCGCTCGCATTGTGACCGACATGGTTACTGTAACTGGTACCGAGAACCTGATGATGGCCGCCGCTTTGGCCGACGGTACCACGATTATCGAGAATGCTGCTCGCGAGCCCGAGGTGGTCGACTTGGCCAAAATGCTGGTGAAAATGGGCGCGAAAATTGAAGGCATTGGTACCGACACCATTACCGTTCACGGTGTTGAAAAGCTACACGGCTGCGAATACCAAGTAATGCCTGATCGAATTGAGGCGGGTACATTCCTGTGTGCCGTGGCAGCATGCGGTGGCAACATCACCTTGAGCAACGCCGATGCAGACAGCATGGACGCAACCATTGAAAAATTGCGTACCGCCGGCGTGAAAATTCAAGTAGATGGTACGAAAATTCACGCCAGCATGAACACGCGGCCCAAGGCCGTGGGTGCACGCACCGCGCCATTCCCGGGTTTCGCCACCGACATGCAGGCACAGCTGATGGCCGTTAATTGCGTGGCCGAGGGCACTGCCGTTGTAAATGAAACCATATTCGAGAATCGTTTCATGCATGTTCAGGAAATGGTCCGTTTGGGCGCGAACATTGAAATTGAAGGCCACACAGCGATTATCAAAGGCGTTGAACGCCTGGATGGCGCCACAGTGATGGCCACCGACCTTCGCGCATCGGCCGGCTTGGTGATTGCAGGCCTTGCGGCCAGCGATGAAACCCGGATTGACCGCATTTATCACCTGGACCGCGGGTATGACAGAATGGAAGAAAAGCTGCGCAAGCTGGGCGCAGACGTCACGAGAGTAGCGCAATGATTACACTGGCCCTGTCCAAGGGACGTATTTTTGAAGAAACACTGCCCCTGCTTGAAAAGGCGGGCATTGTGCCATCCGAAGATCCGGAAAAATCGCGCAAGCTGATCATTGGTACCAACCGTGCCGATGTGCAAATTATCATCGTGCGCGCAACCGATGTTCCCACATATGTGCAGCATGGCGCTGCTGATTTGGGCGTTGCCGGGAAGGATGTGTTGATTGAGCATTCTGGTGCGGGCTTGTATCAACCGCTTGATCTGAACATCGCAAAGTGCCGCTTGTGTGTAGCCGCCCCGGAAGGCTTTGACTATGCCAGCGCCGTGAAGCAGGGCGCCCGTTTGCGAATTGCCACCAAGTATGTGAACAGCGCCCGTGAGCACTTCGCCAATCGTGGGGTACACGTGGACCTGATCAAGCTTTATGGTTCTATGGAACTGGCACCGTTGGTGGGCTTGGCCGATGCGATTGTAGATTTGGTCAGCACCGGTTCGACCCTGCGTGCCAACAAGCTGGTTGAGGTTGAGGAAATTTGCGAAATATCTTCCCGATTGGTGGTAAACCAAGCGGCATTGAAAATGAAGTACGAGGCCTTGCAGCCGATTCTGGATGTGTTCACCCAAGCAGTGGCGTGAAATTTTAAAGGTAGTAAAAAATGTCTTCCCAAATTCGTCGATTGTCTACAGAAGATGCCAACTTTGCCGAGCAGTTCCGCGCATTGCTCGCCTATGAAGAACAACGCGATCCCCATGTGGAAGGCGCAGTGGCCGACATCATCCATGCAGTGCGCAAGCGCGGCGACGAAGCCCTGCTGGAGTTCACTGAAAAATTTGACAGGGTAAAAGCCAACACTGCAGCCGAGCTTGAAATTGGGCAAGACGAACTGAAACAGGCTTTTGACACACTCGATTCTGCCCAGCGCGAGGCTCTGAAGGTGGCTGCGCAGCGCGTGCGCGCATTCCACGAGCACCAGGTTGCCGAAAGCTGGGAATTCACTGAGGCGGATGGCACCCGCCTTGGCCAGCGAGTAACCCCGCTTGACCGTGCAGGTTTGTATGTGCCCGGCGGCAAAGCAGCTTACCCTTCATCAGTGCTAATGAACGCAGTGCCCGCCAAAGTGGCCGGTGTAAAAGAAGTAGTTATGGTGGTGCCCACACCCAGTGGCGTGAAAAACCAAATGGTGTTGGCGGCTGCACACCTGGCCGGTGTTGATCGCGTATTCACCATTGGTGGCGCGCAAGCTGTGGCCGCCTTGGCGTATGGCACGCAAACCGTGCCGCGCGTAGACAAAATTGTGGGCCCCGGCAATGCCTATGTTGCTGAAGCCAAGCGCCGCGTATTTGGTGCAGTGGGTATTGACATGATTGCAGGCCCATCTGAAATTCTGGTGATTTGCGACGGCAGCACGAATGCGGACTGGATCGCCATGGACCTGTTCAGCCAGGCAGAGCATGATGAAATGGCACAGTCCATTTTATTAAGCCCAAGCAAGGAATTTCTTGACAACGTTCAGGCCAGCATCAAACGCTTGATGGACACCATGCCGCGCGCAACCGTTATTGCTACGTCGCTGAAAAATCGCGGCGCCTTAATTCAGGTGCGCAGCATGGAAGAAGCGTGCGAGCTAAGCAATCAAATTGCGCCCGAACACCTTGAGTTGAGTGTGCAAGACCCCGATGCCTGGGTTGGCAAGTTGCGCCATGCGGGTGCTATTTTCATGGGCCCTTACACCAGTGAATCACTGGGCGATTATTGCGCTGGCCCCAACCACGTGTTGCCCACGGCAGGCACCGCCAGGTTTAGCTCGCCTCTTGGGGTGTACGACTTCCAAAAGCGCAGCAGCATTATTTTTGCCAGCCGCGAAGGCGCCAGCACCCTTGGTGAAGTGGCCGCTGAACTGGCCTATGGCGAAGGTTTGCCAGCGCATGCGCGTTCAGCCGAATACCGAGTAGGCCCAAAATTCAAGAAAGTAAGCTGAGCGCACCATGAGTCTTTTGCAAAAAACCATTCGAGCAGATGTGCAGGCTACCAACGCCTACGTGGTTGCTCCCTCAGCGGGCATGCTGAAACTGGATGCCATGGAAAACCCCCAAGGCATGCCAGCGGCTTTGCTCGATGCGCTTGCACAGCAGCTAAAAACTGCCGAGCTAAACCGCTACCCGGCACCCAAAGCGCTGGAGCTTGAGGCCGCTTTGCGCGCCTGCACAGCCATTCCCAAAGCCGCCCATGTGCTGTTTGGCAATGGATCAGATGAATTAATCGACTTGATCATTCGCGCCTGCTGCATGCCCGGCGATGTGGTGATGTCGCCAGTGCCCACGTTTGTGATGTATGCCGTGTACAGCCAATGGAGCCATGCGCATTTTGTGGGCGTTGATTTGAATGCGGACTTCAGCCTGAACATGCCAGCCATGTTGAAAGCAATCCGCACCAACAAGCCCAAGGTTGTGTTTTTGGCTTACCCCAACAACCCCACAGGTGTGGCGCTGCGCGAAGCTGAAATAGTGCAAATTATTGAAGCCACGCCTGGCCTGGTGGTGGTGGATGAAGCCTACGAGGCTTTTGCTGATTCCTCTTTCATGGCCCGTGTACTAGAGTTTCCGAACGTGCTGGTGCTGCGCACATTCTCCAAGCTGGGGCTCGCGGGTGCACGCCTGGGCTATGCCGTGGCCAGCCCTGCTTGGGTTGAGCAAATTGACAAAGTGCGCCCACCGTACAACGTGAATGTGCTTACCCGCATTGCAGTGCAGTTCGCGCTGGAGCATTTCGATGCCTTTGAGGCGCAAGCCAAGCTGTTGCGCGAGCAACGCAATCTACTCACCGAAGCACTGAAAAACCTGAAAACACCCAATGGCAACGTTGAAGTGTTTGATTCTTACGCCAATTTTGTACTTTTCCGCATTCCGAATGCGCTTGAAGTCTTTGAAGCCCTTAAAAACAAGGGTATCTTGGTGAAATATGTGGGCAAGGCCCACCCCTTGTTACAAAATTGCTTGCGCGTTACCGTGAGCACAGAACAAGAGAATCAGCAGTTTTTGTTGGCCATTCAACAATCCATCGACGAAGTGGCCACGAAGGCCGCATAACTTTTAGACCATCATGAGAACCGCAGAAGTTACCCGCAATACCCTGGAAACCCAGATTACCGTGAAGATCAATCTGGACGGTACAGGTGAACGCCACCTGGATACAGGCGTACCATTTTTGGACCACATGCTGGAACAAATTTCGCGCCACGGCCTGTTCGACCTTCACATTGTGGCCAAGGGTGACCTGCACATTGATGCACACCACACCGTCGAAGACACGGGCATTACCTTGGGCATGGCATTTACCAAGGCTTTAGGCGACAAAAAAGGCATTGTGCGCTACGGCCACAGTTATGTACCGCTGGACGAAGCCTTATCGCGCGTGGTGATCGACCTTTCCGGGCGCCCCGGTTTGCACCAGGACATTCCGTTCACCCGCGCCAGCATTGGCGCTTTCGATGTGGATCTGGTGTTCGAGTTTTTCCAGGGCTTTGTGAACCACGCCCTCTGTACCTTGCACATCGACAACCTGAAAGGCGTGAATTCGCACCACCAATGTGAAACTGTGTTCAAGGCCTTTGGCCGTGCCTTGCGCATGGCGGTGGCCATTGATGAACGTCAACAGGGTGCCATCCCTAGTACCAAAGGTGCTTTGTGAGTTTAGTTGCCGTTGTTGATTACGGCATGGGCAACCTGCGTTCGGTGGCCCAAGCCTTGCAGCATGTAAAGCTTGAAAGCCAGGAAATCCGGATTACCGACGACCCCGCCTTGATCGACCGGGCCAGCCGCGTTGTATTGCCGGGGCAGGGCGCGATGCCCGACTGCATGAAGGCGCTTCGGGAATCGGGCTTGATCGAGGCTGTGTATCGCGCTGCTGAATCAAAACCGCTTTTTGGTGTTTGCGTTGGCGAACAAATGATGATGGAACGCAGCGCAGAGGGGCCTGCAGACTGCCTTTCCCTGTTTCCCGGTGATGTGGTGAAATTCGACCCCCGGCTGACCGTGGAGTGTGGCTTGAAGGTCCCTCACATGGGTTGGAATCGGGTTAACCAGCGTCAAAGGCATCCCATGTGGGAAGGCATTGAAACTGGCGCGTGGTTTTATTTTGTGCACAGTTACCACGTCAACCCTGTAAACCCCGAGCACGTTGCTGGGGAAACAGATTATGGTGTTCGCTTTACCTGCGCCATTGCACGGGATAACATCTTTGCAACACAGTTTCATCCTGAAAAAAGTGCGGAAGATGGCCTTAGGCTGTATTCCAACTTTTTAAGATGGAACCCCTGATTTTTTACCGATTGTTTTTTTCACCCACTTGAATAGTTAACACAACACAGGCTCATGTTACTCATTCCAGCAATCGACCTGAAAGACGGTCAGTGTGTACGCCTTAAGCAAGGCAATATGGACGATGCCACCATTTTCTCGGCAGACCCGGTCGAAATGGCCATGAAATGGGTTGAAAGTGGCGCACGCCGCTTGCACCTCGTCGATTTGAATGGCGCGATTGCGGGCAAGCCCGTGAATGAAGGCGTCATTATTGACATTCTGGATGCAGTCGGTGGTGCCATTCCTGTGCAACTGGGTGGCGGTATTCGTGACCTGGACACCATTGAGCGTTACCTCGACGACGGCCTTAGTTACGTGATCATCGGCACGGCTGCCGTAAAAAACCCGGGCTTCCTGCACGATGCTTGCGGTGCGTTTCCCGGCCAAATTATTGTTGGCCTGGATGCGAAAGACGGCAAAGTGGCCACCGATGGCTGGAGCAAAATTTCCGGTCATGATGTAGTGGACCTGGCCAAGAAATACGAAGGTTATGGCGTAGAAGCCATTGTTTATACTGATATTGGTCGCGATGGCATGCTCAATGGTGTGAACATTGAAGCCACGGTTCGGCTTGCCAACGCGCTCACCATTCCAGTGATCGCCTCCGGCGGCATTACCAACCTGGACGATGTGAAGCAGTTGTGTGGCGTAGAGCACGAGGGCATCATGGGTGCCATTTGTGGCCGCTCTATTTACGAAGGCACTCTGGATTTCGCAAAGGGCCAGGCCTTGGCCGATGAATTGAACGGAAAAACTTACTAATGCTTGCAAGCCGTATCATTCCCTGCCTGGATGTAACAGCGGGCAGGGTGGTCAAGGGCGTGAATTTCGTGGAGCTGCGCGACGCTGGCGACCCGGTCGAAATTGCCCGCCGTTACGACGAGCAAGGCGCAGATGAGCTCACATTTCTTGACATCACTGCATCATCGGATGACCGCGATCTTATTCTGCATGTCATTGAGGCCGTGGCCAGCCAGGTTTTTATTCCTCTCACGGTTGGCGGTGGTGTGCGCAAGGTGGAAGACGTGCGCCGGTTGCTGAACGCAGGTGCCGATAAAATCAGCATCAACACTTCCGCTGTCACCAATCCCGAGTTGGTTGCAGAGGCTGCCAGCAAATACGGTTCACAGTGCATTGTGGTCGCCATTGACGCCAAGGCAAAAAGCAATGGTGAACCCGGTTGGGAGGTTTACACCCACGGTGGACGAAAGGCTACCGGGCTTGATGCAGTTGAATGGGCGCGCAAAATGCAGGCCTTGGGTGCTGGGGAATTGTTGCTGACCAGCATGGACCGGGATGGCACCAAAATTGGTTTCAACCTTGAATTGACGCGTGCCGTGTCAGATGCGGTATCCATTCCCGTGATCGCCAGTGGTGGTGTTGGTAATCTCGACCACCTGGTTGATGGCGTGATCAAAGGCAAGGCCAGTGCAGTGCTGGCAGCCAGCATTTTCCATTACGGCGAATACACTGTGCAGCAAGCCAAAGCCCACATGGCCAAGGCCGGTATTACCGTACGGCTGTAAAGGGACTTTGGCCATGAGCAAGGATGTAATCATCACCGACAACTGGCTTGACAGTGTCGGTTTCGATGAAAAGGGTTTGGTCAGCGTTGTTGCGCAAGACCACCTCACGAAGCGCGTGTTGATGGTGGCGTGGATGAACCGCGAGGCCCTTGAAATAACCGCCAGCACAGGATTTGCAACGTATTTTTCACGTTCGCGCGGTAAACTGTGGCACAAGGGTGAGGAATCGGGCAATCAGCAGAAGGTCAAAGAAATCCGCTTGGACTGCGATGGCGACGTACTGGTGCTGATGGTGGAACAAGTCGGTGGTATTGCCTGCCACACGGGCCGTGAAAGCTGCTTTTATTACCAGCTGGAAGTTGTACAAGGTGAAAAACCCAAGTGGATTGCAAAAGACCCTGTACTGAAAAACCCTTCCGACATGTACGGCAAAAAATAAGGAATGAACAACCATGGCTGACCTTGAAAAAGTGTCTGGAGACTTGCTTGAGCGTTTGACGACTGTGCTTGAAGCACGCAAGCAAGGCGATCCAGAGCAATCTTATGTGGCGAAGTTACACCACAAGGGTCAAGACGCTATTCTGAAAAAGATTGGTGAGGAGGCCTGCGAACTCGTGATGGCCTCCAAGGATCAAGCCCCGGCAAAAGTGATCGCTGAAACGGCCGACTTGTGGTTTCACAGCCTGGTGCTGTTGGGTTGGCATGGTTTAAGTGCTGCCGATGTACTGGCTGAACTGGACCGGCGCATGGGTTTGTCGGGCTTGGTAGAAAAAGCAAACAGGGGCGAGAAATGACAGATTGCATCTTCTGCAAAATTGTCGCTGGGGAAATCCCTAGCAGAAAAGTATACGAAGACGAGGATATCCTCGCGTTTCACGACATCAAGCCAGCAGCGCCTGTGCATTTTCTGATTATCCCGAAAAAGCACATTCCCACGCTGGCCGATGCCACCCAGGAAGATATTCCTGTGATGGGAAAGATAATGACCATCGCGGGGCGGTTGGCCAAGCAAGAAGGGTGTCATGATGGTTTCCGAACCATTGTTAACACCGGAAGGGTTGGTTGCCAAGAGGTGTATCATGTCCATGTGCACATTCTTGGTGGTGATACACCATTGGGCGTCATGCTCGGCATGCCTGCCTTGTAACGCAACGAGACACGAAAAACTTATCAGGAGTAAGTCATGGGTTCATTTAGCATTTGGCACTGGATCATTGTGCTGGTTATCGTGATGCTGGTGTTTGGCACCAAAAAGTTGCGCAACATCGGATCTGATCTTGGTGGTGCTGTGAAGGGTTTCAAGGATGGCATGAAAGAGGGCGGTTCGGACGCTGAGCAAAATTCCGCCAAGCTGGCTGACAGCAGCAACAAAAAGCCGGACACGATTGATGTAGAAGCCAAAGAGAAATCTTCCAGCTAATTACCCCTATTTGCGGCGCGCAGCATGTTCGACATCGCTTTCTCGGAAATGCTTATCATCGCAGTGATCGCGCTGCTGGTGATAGGTCCTGAAAAATTACCCAAGGTGGCCAGAACTGTGGGCCATTTGTTGGGCAAGGCCCAGCGTTACGTCAGCGATGTGAAGTCTGAAATTAACCGGGAAATGGAAATTGACGAGTTGCGAAAGCTGCAGGCAGAAATGCAGGCAGCCGCACGCAAGGTGGAAGGCGATGTTCAGTCCACCATACGCGACACCGAATCGGATTTGAACAAATCCGTGAAGTCGATTGAAGACGACATTGCGCAGCTGGAAAACAGCAAGCCTGCATCCGTGGCGGCTTCATCATCCACCACTGTCGCACCTCAAACAACCACCCAGGCCGGTATCACCAAGGCCGAACCGCTTGCGCCAGAACAAGCTGTTGGGCCTAGTCCCAAGGCTGAGACGAAATAACAAGGTGCAATCGGAATGAGTCAGCAAGAGAATTTTGTAAGCCACCTGGTCGAGCTTCGTGATCGACTGTTGCGCGCTGTTGTGGGATTCATTGTGGTTTTTGTCGCCCTAATGGTTTATCCCGGTGCGGCCCATATTTTCGACCTGTTAGCGCAACCCATTCAAAGTGCCTTGCCTGAGGGCACAAAAATGATTGCCACCGGTGTGATCACGCCTTTCATGGTGCCAGTCAAATTGACCGCCATGGTGGCCTTTGTCATTTCCCTGCCTATTCTGTTGTATCAGGCTTGGGCCTTTGTTGCGCCAGGTTTGTACCAGCACGAGAAAAAAATGGCCTTGCCCATTATTTTCTCAAGCACGGTGCTGTTTTTGATTGGCATTGCTTTCTGTCATTTCATTGTGTTTGGCAAGGTGTTTGCATTCATCAACGACTTCGCACCGCAAAGCATTACCCCAGCGCCAGACATTGAAGCCTACATGAGCTTTGTACTCACCATGTTCATGGCATTCGGCATGACTTTTGAAGTGCCGATTGTAGTTGTAGTGCTGGTGTATTTGGGAATGGTTAGCGTTGAAAAACTGGTGGAAATTCGCGGCTATGTGATTGTGGCTGCATTCGTTATTGCGGCCATTGTGACGCCACCCGATGTGATGTCTCAATTGTTCTTGGCTATTCCAATTTGTATTTTGTACGAGGTCGGAATACTGTTTGCGAAATTAATTGGCAAGCAGCGCCAACAAATTATTGAGTAGTACACACACTGGCCCCCAGGAAAGCCCGCTTGTACGCGGGCTTTTTTACCTTTTGCTAAAGTCCCCTGGTTTTGGTCTAACCCCGATTTCGATGTTCAATGTTTCGGGTTTGCCGTTGCGCAACAGCTCAACCGATTTGGTTTCGCCCGGTGCATAGCCAGCAATCTGATTGAGCATTTGAGTTGTGTCGGTAATTTTTTTGCCATCCAGTTTCAACAAAATATCGCCAACCTTCAGGCCTGCTTTGTCAGCGGGTCCGTCTTTCACAATGCCCGCAACTATCACGCCATCCTGTTGTGGCAAGTCAAATGCCGAGGCCAGTTCTTGGGTGATATTTTGTTGTTCTACACCAATGTAGCCCCTGGTCACCGTGCCAGTGCGCACAATCTGATTCAACACGCCCTGAACAGTGTTGGCCGGGATGGCAAACCCGATACCCAAGGAGCCCCCGGAGCGGCTGTAAATCGCCGTGTTAATGCCAAGCAGATTGCCGGCTGTGTCCACCAGCGCGCCACCAGAATTACCAGGGTTGATGGCTGCGTCAGTTTGAATAAAATTTTCGAAGGTATTAATACCCACTTGGTTGCGGCCAAGCGCACTTACGATGCCCATGGTAACCGTTTGGCCCACGCCAAAGGGGTTGCCCATGGCCAACACAACATCGCCTACTCTCACAGTGTCTTCCGCAGCAAATTTCAGGCTGGGCAAGTTGTCCAGTTTTATTCGAAGCACGGCAAGGTCGGTTTCAGGGTCGGTTCCAACCAGTTCAGCCTTGGCGGTTCGTCCGTCGTTCAAGCTCACTTCAATTTCATCAGCCGCTTCAACCACATGTTGGTTGGTCACAATCAACCCATCGCTGTTGATTATTACTCCCGAACCCATGCTGGAAGCCTGTTCCTGATCTTCAAATTGTTCTTCAAGTTCATCACCAAAAAACTTCCGAATCTCGGGGTCTTCAAAAAATGGGTGTTTGGGCTGGGCCCCGGCACGCTTGCTGGTAATGATATTGACTACCGCGGGCATCGCTGTGTCCACTGCATGGCGATAGCCTGCCACCCCCTCGGGCTGAGCGGTTTGGTAGGCGGGCTTTTGAAGCCAGTTGGGTACCCACTCTGGGCGCAATACTTCGGTGATGAAATACAATGCAAGAAGTATGGTCAAGGCCTGAGCAAAGGTCAGCCAGAGTTTTTTCAACATATCAAAAGTGCAGGGGTGTGCCGTTGGCTTCAGTGGATCGGAATGTGCTGGAACATGATTTGCGGGAATTGCTGGATCAAGCTCGCATGTCAGATTATTGCCCAAATGGGCTGCAGTTGGAAGGCAGGCCCCAGATTCGACGCCTATTGACGGGAGTGACTGCTTCCCGGGCCTTGATTGAATTGGCCATTGAACTGAATGCCGATGCAATCCTGGTGCATCACGGCCTGATGTGGAAAGGCGATCCGCAGGTGGTTACCGGGTTTCGCAAAGAGCGGCTGCAATTGGCATTGGCTCACGATTTGAACGTGTTCGCTTATCATTTGCCATTGGATAAACATCCTGAACTGGGGAACAATGCCCAGTTGGGAAAAATGTTGGGCTGGCCAAGCACCCGTGTGGTGGGCGACAAAGGTCTGATTCACTTGGGTACCCTCGCAAATCCCCAGCCCCTGAGAGCACTGGTTCAGCAAGTGAGCAGTGTGTTGGGACGCCCTGTGCAAGTAGAGGGTAGCGACAATCCCGAGCGCATGGTCAGCACGGTGGCCTGGTGTACAGGTGGGGCGCCAGGTTATGTTGAGGAGGCGGCTTTGAATGGTGCAGATTTGTACTTGACCGGTGAGCTGTCGGAGCCTGCTGTGCATGTAGCCCGTGAATGCCATGTCAGCCTGTTGGGCGCTGGTCACCATGCCACCGAACGCTGTGGCGTAAAAGCCCTGGGCGAGTGGATTGGGCAGCGCTATGGCATTGAGGTGGTGTTTCGGGATTTGTTTGTCGCGGTTTAGATGTTTTCTAATGTATGGATGTAAATGTTTCCGTGCATTCAGCATTTGATGGAAAATCTCCCCAAAACTGTTCCTTGTTTTAAGCTTGGTGGGGTACAATCTTCGGTTGCATGGATCACTGGATTTCACTTTCGGGGTTATTTTGATGAGCAATAATCAACCTGTAGACAAAGAACGTCGCGTATGGATGATCGCTTGCGGCGCGGCGGGTGGTGTGGCTGCTGCGGCAACTGGTGGCGCGTTTCTGACCTCAATGGCACCCTCTGAGCGCGCGAAAGCAGCCGGTGCGCCCGTTGAGCTTGATATTTCTGGCATGCAGCCAGGCGACATGAAAACCGTCGAATGGCGCGGAAAGCCAGTGTGGGTAGTTCGTCGCGATCCAGCGATGCTTGAGGCCCTGCCCAAGTTGAATGACCAATTGGCCGATCCCAACTCCGAACGCAGCCCCGACCAGTTGACCCCCGAGTATGCTCGCAACGTTCATCGCTCAATCAAGCCTGAATACTTGGTGGCGGTTGGTATTTGCTCGCATCTGGGTTGCTCGCCCTCGGCCCGTTTTGAACCTGGTCCCCAGCCAAGCTTGCCAAATGACTGGCAAGGTGGTTTCTTTTGTCCATGCCACGGTTCAACATTTGATCTTGCGGGTCGCGTATACGCTGGCAAGCCTGCCCCGGATAATCTGGAAGTGCCACCCCACAAATATTTGTCAGACACCAAGTTGTTGATCGGTGTAGACGAGAACAACGCCTGACATCTGAGAGCGAGGAGTAGTAATTATGGCGGCAGACAAAAAAGTCGAAACAACAGGTGTGTTGGGCTGGATTGACCAGCGCTTTCCCCTGACCTCGACCTACAAAGCGCATTTGTCCGAGTACTATGCGCCCAAGAACTTCAACTTCTGGTATTTCTTTGGCTCACTGGCTTTGCTGGTGTTGGTCATCCAGATCGTAACCGGTATTTTTTTGGTTATGCATTACAAGCCCGATGCGGCGAAGGCATTCCAGTCCGTTGAATACATCATGCGCGATGTGCCATGGGGATGGCTGGTGCGCTACATGCACTCCACAGGCGCTTCCATGTTCTTCGTGGTGGTTTACCTGCACATGATGCGCGGTCTGTTGTATGGTTCTTATCGCAAACCACGTGAACTCATCTGGATTTTCGGTGTTGCCATCTTCTTGTGCCTGATGGCTGAGGCTTTCTTCGGCTACCTGTTGCCATGGGGCCAAATGAGCTACTGGGGCGCACAGGTCATTGTGAACCTCTTCTCCGCAATTCCCGTAATTGGCCCTGATTTGGCCATTTGGATTCGCGGTGACTATGTGGTTTCCGATGCAACCCTGAACCGTTTCTTCTCCTTCCATGTAATCGCCATTCCGCTGGTGTTGCTGGGCCTTGTGGCTGCGCACTTGGTGGCATTGCATGAAGTGGGTTCGAACAACCCCGATGGCGTTGAAATCAAGGAAAAGAAAGACGCAAATGGCAAGCCTTTGGATGGTATTCCATTCCACCCTTACTACACCGTGCACGATATTCTGGGCGTGGGCGTATTCCTGATGGTGTTTTCTGCCATCGTGTTTTTCGCGCCTGAAATGGGTGGTTACTTCCTGGAATACAACAACTTCATTCCAGCCGATCCGTTGAAAACCCCAGCGCACATTGCGCCAGTATGGTATTTCACACCGTTTTACTCAATTTTGCGCGCCATTACATTCCCGTTCCTGGGCCTCGACGCCAAGTTCTGGGGTGTGGTGGCCATGGGTGGCGCGGTGGTAATTCTGTTCTTCCTGCCATGGTTGGACAAGAGCAAGGTGAAGTCAATCCGTTACCGTCCAGCACTGCACAAGTGGATCTACGCTGTGTTCGTGATTAACTTTATCGTGCTGGGTTACTTGGGTGTGAAGCCACCATCAAGTGTTGGCCAAATCGTTTCCCAGATTGGTACCTTGTATTACTTCCTGTTCTTCCTGGCCATGCCATGGTGGTCAAAGCTGGGTACATTCAAGCCCGTGCCCGACCGTGTTGTGTTTCAACCGCACTAATCGTGCGAACTAAGCCTGACTGGTCGACGAATTGGAGAAGATAGGAATTAAATGATGAAAAAAATACTGGCTTTGCTGGCGCTTGTTCCTTCACTGGTTTTCGGTGCGGGTAGTAATTACCCACTGGACAAGGCGCCCGACCTGACGAACGACCTGGCCGCGCTGCAACGCGGTGCCAAGTTGTTCTCCAACTACTGCTTGAATTGCCACTCCGCGGAAAGCATGCGTTACAACCGCTTGCGTGACATTGGTTTGACCGATGAGCAGATCAAGGAAAACCTGATGTTCGCCACTGATAACGTGGGCGACACCATGAACATTTCCATGGATCCAAAAGATGCCAAGAAATGGTTTGGCGCGGCACCTCCCGATTTGTCGCTGATTGCACGTTCACGTGCTTCTTCAAATGGCCCCGGAGCAGATTACATTTACACGTATCTGCGCACCTACTACCGTGATCCTTCCAAGCCAACTGGCTGGAACAACATGGCTTTCCCGAACGTGGGTATGCCCCATGTCTTGTGGGAATTGCAGGGTGAGCAGGTTGCCAAATTCGAAGAAGTACCTTCTGGTCATGGCAAGGAAGGAACGGTTCACAAGTTTGTCGGCTTTGAGGTGAAGAAGCCGGGCAGCCTGACACAGGTGGAATACGATCAAGCCATGGCTGACCTCACCAGCTTTTTGGTGTTCATGGCGGAACCAGTTCGTGAAGACCGCTTCAAGCTGGGTGTGATCGTGCTGTTGTTCTTTGGCGTATTCACAATTTTCGCATGGCGTTTGAACGCCGCTTACTGGAAAGACATCAAGTAAGCTGTTTCGCTTAATCATGTACAGGCTGGGGTGTTTGCACGCCCCGGCCATTTTTTGTTTTGGGATGACAACATTATGATGGTTCTTTACTCTGGAACGACCTGCCCGTTTTCTCAGCGTTGCCGGTTTGTTCTGCATGAAAAAGGCATGGATTTCGAGATCAAGGACATTGACTTGTTCAATCGGCCTGATGACATCAGTGTGATGAACCCTTACAGCCAGGTTCCAATTCTGGTTGAGCGTGATCTTATTTTGTACGAGTCAAACATCATTAATGAGTACATTGATGAGCGCTTTCCTCATCCACAACTGATGCCAGCAGACCCGGTGATGCGTGCCCGTACACGTTTGTTCCTGTTCAATTTTGAGCGTGAATTGTTCCAGCATGTCAGTGTGTTGGAGAAAGCGGGTAACCCAAAGGCAATGGACAAGGCCAAATCATCAATTCGCGAACAGCTAACACAACTTGCACCTGTGTTTGTGAAAAGCAAGTACATGCTGGGCGAAGATTTCTCAATGTTGGACGTCGCATTGGCTCCGCTGCTGTGGCGTTTGGAACATTACGGTATTGAACTGCCCAAGTCTGCTGCGCCACTCATGAAGTATGCTGAGCGCATTTTCGCGAAACCTGCATTTATTGACGCACTCACGCCTTCCGAAAAAGTGATGCGTCGCTAACTTGGTACCTATTGAGTAGCCATTCCGAAACGTCGAGGGAAAAGCAGTGACAGAAGTATCCACAAAGCCTTATTTGATTCGGGCCATTCATGAATGGTGCGTTGACAACGGCTATACGCCTTACCTTGCCGTGGCAGTGAATCAGAAAACCCAAGTGCCCAAAGAGTTTGTGAAAGCAGGGGAGATCGTGTTGAACGTGTCTCCTTTGGCGACCAATAAGTTGAACCTGGGCAATGCTGCCATTGAGTTTGAGGCTCGGTTTGGCGGTGTTGTTCGCGAAATCTTTGTGCCGATTGAGCAGGTTAGTGCAATCTATGCACGTGAAAACGGGCACGGCATGGCTTTTGAAGTCACAAAGCCTTTGGCTGAGATTGAGGGTGATGGTAATGAGGCGGTTCAATTCATTCTTGATGAAGAAGAGCCTGTCTCTACCGATTCTGCTGATAAACCAGCTGGTTTACGTTCGGTTTCGGGCGCCTCTGAAGATCCTCAACCCTTGTCTGTAACTAAATCAGACAAATCTGATGAAAAAACACCAAAAAAACCCGGGCAGAAGAAAAAAAATCATCTGACTCGAGTAAAATAGTGCTTCTCTTAAGTGCCGCTTTAGCTCAGGGGTAGAGCAACCGCCTTGTAAGCGGTAGGTCGTCAGTTCGAATCCGACAAGCGGCACCATCCTTCTCCCGGTTTCTCGGGAAACCTTCCGGTCAGTTTTATCTCCAACACACCGAGTTTTACAACGCTAGTCGTTGTGGCTTTATGCCCAACTCGTGGGTTACTCATCGACTCGTCACGGCTTAACACACCACTCGTCGTGGGTTACTTGTACCGCACTGAAAACCGCTTGATCCCTTTTTGAACGAAGTCTTTGCATTCACCCAAGCCCTCCAAAACTAACGGTCGGGTCTTGGGTGTCGCGCATGTTTGTCACCATGGCGCGACCATTGAAGCCTTGTTCAAACGGGGCGGTTTTCTTGAAGTGCAGCCCAAGTAATCCCACTGCCGAGTTGCTTTAAACCGGCGTAGGCGAATCTTCTCCAACCCTTCACTCAAGGCTGGTTTCGAAGCACAACCGACCTTCGCGTATCTCCATCACCCCAAATATCGCCACTGGTTTTAAGCCCAATCGGCAGCGGTGTTTCGGTCGCTTCGCCTTCAAGAAAACCTGCCCGTTTGAATTCACCCGCTACGGTCGGCCATAGGCCGGCACCGAGACTCGACCCGATTTTTTGTCGAGCTCGGTGAGTCAGGGTGAATATCAAAAAGGGAAATACAGGTTTTCCGGCGAGCGATTGAAATCCCGCCGAGTGGGCAGCAAGAAAGCGGCGAGCGATTGAAATCTGGGCCGAGCGGGCTCTTAAACCTTTAAACTGTGCGCATTGAATTCACCGCAGCAAACCGCCATGCCCAAAACCAAGAAGAATCCTTTAGACGCACTGGAGTTGAAACCAGGTCAATCCATTGAACTGCTGAAGGCGCTACACATTGTGACGCGTGAAGGTGGAATTAACCAGGACAGCCGCAGGAAGTTGAAGCAGGTGTATCACCTGACCCATTTTATTGAGCCCTTGATTGAGGAGGTGCGCAAAGCCAATGAAGGTGGTCTATACCTGGTGGATCATGGTGCAGGCAAATCGTACCTGGGTTTTATTTTGTACGATCTTTACATCAAGCAGAACCCGGAACGGGCTGTGGTGGCCGGCGTTGAAACCCGACAGGAGTTGGTGGACAAGTCGAATTCGCTAGCAAAACAACTGGGCTTTGATTCAGGCATGCAGTTTATTAATTTGCCGGTTGCACAGGCCACTGAGCATCCCGATTTGCCGGAAGTTGTCGATATTGTTACTGCTTTGCACGCCTGCAATACTGCCACTGATGATGCCATTTCATTCGGCTTGAAAAAGCAGGCGAAGTTTATGGCGCTGGTGCCATGTTGCCAGGCTGAGGTGGCTACACACTTGCGCAAGAACAAGGCCAGCCAGTTGGGTAAAACCAGTTTGGTGGAAATGTGGCGCCACCCGCTGCATACCCGCGAATTTGGCAGTCAGTTAACGAATGTGTTGCGATGCTTGCAACTGGAGGCGCATGGTTACCAGGTAACGGTGACAGAGCTGGTGGGCTGGGAGCACTCGATGAAGAATGAGTTGATTATTGCGAAGAAGCACCAGCGGTCAAACCCAAAGGCTGCACAGCGACTGCGCTACATGTTGTCAGAGCTTGGGCTGGATGGTGAGGAAGGTTTACAGCAGCGTTTTCACGTACCAGTCTAGGCTGTATTGAACAGCCTAAACCCATGCAGAAATGCAGCAACGACAGTTAATTGCTGTTTTTCAGCCCTTGCCACTCATTGCGCTGCACATTGGGCAGGCCCAGCAGTTGCAGGGCGTGCTGTGCGGTGTCGGTAACCATGGCATCAATGCTGGCGGGGCGTTGGTAAAGTGCAGGCACCGGGGGCATTACAATGCCACCCATTTCAGTCACACTGACCATGTTGCGAAGGTGAGCCAGGTTCAGCGGCGTTTCGCGGGGTAGCAACACCAGGCGGCGTCTTTCTTTCAACACCACGTCGGCTGCACGTGTAATCAGGTTGTTCGATAGGCCATGTGCAACTGCCGCAAGGGTATGCATGGAGCAAGGTGCAATCACCATGCCCATGGAGGGATAAGAGCCGCTGGCGATGCAGTTACCCACTTGCTTTGGTGAGTGCACAACATGGGCTTTTGCCTCGATTTCCTCTTTATTAAGGTCACTTTCGCTGGCCAAGGTAAGCCAGCCGGAAGAGGACACCACCAAATGAATTTCTGTATCACCGCGCGCGCGCAGCAGGTCGAGAATTTTCAGGCCATACAAAGCACCACTGGCACCTGTAATGGCTACCGTGATGGACTGTTTGAATTGTGGCGAAGGGGTGCTGCTCAAGATGGGGTGCCTGAAAGTGGCCGCACTGGAAGTGGTGCGGCCGGTTTTTACGAATTACTCAGACTTGCTGCTTGCATTGGCGGCGGCAATCAATGCTTGAAGTTCGCCGCTTTGATACATTTCGGTCATGATGTCGCAGCCGCCCAAAAACTCGCCGTTCACGTAGAGCTGTGGAATGGTGGGCCAGTTGGCGTATTCCTTGATGCCTTGGCGAATTTCGGGGTCGTCCAGCACGTTCACGGTGACCACTTTTTCAGCTTCGCAGGCTTTCAGGATTTGAATGGCGCGACCAGAAAACCCGCACATGGGGAACTGGGCAGTTCCTTTCATGAACAAAACCACGGGGTGGCTGGTGACGGTTTCGTGAATGGAATCGCGAACGCTCATAAAAACTTCCTTTCAATTGGATGGATTGCTACAACCGTGTAGTGTAATGGATGTGGGTATAAAACGCTCGTTTTCAATGCCTTGCGTGCATTTGCAGTGCAAATTAGGTTTGGGCAAATACAAAGCGTGGGGTTCCGGCCAGGTCGGGCAGGCCTTGCACATGCACATAGGGTGCTTTGGAAAACAAGGCTTTCACGGCCTCTTGTTGATTGTAGCCATGCTCAACCAGCACGCCACCACCGGCACGCAGCAGGGCGGGGCTGTGAAGGGCTATTTCACGGTAAAAGCGCAGGCCATCGCCTCCGTCAGTCAGGGCTTGTTGGGGCTCGAAGCGCAGATCTCCTTGTGAAAGGTGTTGATCGCCCAGTTCAATATAGGGCGGGTTGCTGCAAATCAGGTCGAATGCCAGGGGCGGTGTTTGATTCAGCAAATTTTCAAACAGGTTTGATTGCACAAAGCGTACATTTTTAGCTCCCAGTTTGTTGGCATTGAATTGGGCTACCCACAGGGCGTCGGCAGAAATATCGCTGGCTGTGACTTCAAGTATTGGGTTTTCAAGTGCCAGCGACACGGCTATGGCACCGCTGCCACAGCCAATGTCAAGAACCCGGGTCAGCAGGTTCTCTGTTGATTTGCTTTGCAAAAAACCAAGGGCATGTTCTACAAGTTCTTCGGTTTCAGGCCGGGGTATTAGCACCCGTGAATCGACGAAAAACGGGCGTGAATAGAATTCCTTTTCTTGTATCAAATAGGCAATGGGTTCGCCTTGTTGCCTTTTGGTGGCCAGTGACTTGAAGGTGTTGAGCTGGTCGACGGGCAATTCCTGGTGGCTTTGGGTCACGAGGCCCACTCGGTCCAGACCTGTAATATGGCCCATGAGTATGCGCAGCTCGCTCGGGGCAAGCCCGGTTTCCTGGCGTGTTTGCTGCAGCACCGATTCAATGGTGGGCTTGGGCAGCGTGTTCATTCTTTGGCGGTGATTTCGGCTAGCAATTCCGCTTCATGGAATGCGGTCAAGCCGTTCATCAGGTCGGTTAGGTCGCCGTCCATGATGTAGTCGAGTTTGTACAGGGTCAGGTTGATTCGGTGGTCTGTCATTCGCCCTTGTGGAAAGTTGTAGGTGCGAATGCGTTCTGAACGGTCGCCTGAGCCCACCAGGCTGCGGCGTTCGCTGGCCTCAGCGGCCTGGCGTTCGCGGTCGATTTTGTCTTGCAGGCGCACATTCAGCACTTTCATGGCCTTGGCTTTGTTTTTGTGCTGGCTGCGTTCGTCCTGACATTCCACCACAAGGCCGGTGGGCAGGTGGGTAATGCGAACGGCTGAGTCGGTTTTGTTGATGTGCTGCCCACCTGCGCCGCTGGCGCGGTACGTGTCGATGCGCAAATCGGCAGGGTTGATTTCAACAGCCTCTGCCTCGTCGGGTTCAGCCATTACAGCCACTGTGCAGGCGGAGGTGTGAATGCGCCCCTGGCTTTCGGTGGCGGGCACGCGCTGAACGCGGTGGCCGCCCGACTCAAACTTCAAATGCTTATACACATTCTCGCCAGCCAGGCGAACGATGACCTCTTTGTAGCCACCCAATTCCGATTCACTGGCGCTCATCACTTCAATTTGCCAGCCTTGGCGTTCGGCGTAGCGGGTGTACATGCGAAACAGGTCGCCTGCAAACAAGGCGGATTCATCACCGCCGGTGCCTGCTCGAATTTCAAGCATGGCATTGCGGTGGTCGTTGGGGTCTTTGGGCAGCAACAGGCGCTGAAGGTCGGCTTCAAGTTGTGCCAGTTTTGCTTCGTTTTGCGCGATTTCTTCACGCGCCATGTCGCGCATGTCGGGGTCGGAAAGCCATTCGCGGGCGGTGTTCAGGTCGGCTTCGATGCTTTGGTATTCTGCGAAGCGTTCGGTGGCGGGCAACAGTTCCGAACGCTCTCGCGTGATGGCTTTGAACTGCGCCATGTCGTTGGCGGCATTCTGGGACGACAAAAATTCTTCAAGGTCGGCGAGGCGCTCGGCAAGGCGCGTTAGCCGGTTCCGCATGCTGTCTTTCATCTATTTGTCGGTGTTTTTAATGTTGAATAGTTGGGGCAGCCACTTTAGCAGGGCTTCCCGTTCGGCCGGGCTGGCGTGGTGCAGGGCCTGCATGGGGCCGTGCATGAATTTTGCACTCATGCGGTGGGCCATGAGTTGCAGTACTTCATCGGCTGGCGTGCCTTTGGCCAGTTGCTTGCGGGCGTGGTCCAGCTCCAGCTGGGCGATGTCGTCGGCTTTTTGGTGTATTTCCTGAATGGTGGGCACCAGTGACCGTTCACTCATCCAGCGCATGAAGCCCTGTACCTGCGATTCAATAATGGCTTCTGCCTGTTCTACGGCAGCGGCTCGTTGTTCGCGGCCTTCCTGCACAATTTGGCTGAGGTCGTCGACTGTGTACAGAAACACGTCGTCGAGTTTACTGACCTGTGCTTCGATGTCGCGGGGCACTGCCAGGTCGAGCATGAATATGGGTTCGTGTTTGCGTTTCTTGCAGGCTGCTTCCACCATGCCCAAACCAATAATGGGCAGGGTACTGGCGGTGCACGAAATCACGATGTCGCTTTTCGCAAGTTGCTCGGGCACCTGGGCCAGACCAATTACACGGGCGCCATGGTTTTGGGCCAGTTGGTTGGCGCGGTCGGCACTGCGGTTGGCGATGGTGATGCTTTTCGGATTTTGAGCAGCGAAGTGGGTTGCGCACAGCTGGATCATTTCGCCTGCGCCAATAAACAGCACATTGCGCTTGCCCAGATCGCCAAAAATTCGGCTGGCCAGCTTTACGGCGGCAGAAGCCATTGAAACAGAGTGCGCTCCGATTTCGGTTTGTGAGCGAACTTCTTTGGCGACGGAGAAGGTGCGTTGGAACAGTTGGTGCAACATTTGGCCCAGCGTGCCGGCTTCTTCAGCAGTGCGGGCGGCTTGCTTCATTTGCCCCAGAATTTGAGCTTCACCCAGCACCATGGAATCAAGGCCGCTGGCCACGCGAAAAGCGTGGCGCGCCACTTCTTGTTGGGGAAGTATGTACAGGTGGGGGCCAAGTTCTGTGGTGGGAATGTTGCGGTTCACTGCCAGCCACTCCAGCAAATCGGTTTTCAGCTGCTCAATGTTGCTGGCTGCGCAGTACACTTCGGTGCGGTTGCAGGTGGAAAGAATGGCTGCTTCAGGCGCTTGAACGCGCTGCGCCAGTGCGCGCAATGCCTCTTGCAATTGCTCGGCCGGAAACGCCAAACGCTCGCGAAGTGCGAGCGGTGCGGATTGATAATTCAGGCCGACTGCGAAAAGCTCCATGATACCTACTGGGCAGAATACCCTTCATTATAACCCGCTATGGCGAAGATGACTTTAGTCGTTCTCGGCGAGTTGGCGTTTGATTTTTGCCGGATCAGGCGATTTGCCCTCGTGGTCCACCTGTTCCAGCTTGTAACCAAAGCCATAAACTGGTGTTAGCCGGAAGCCGTGTTCTGGCCTCAAAGCCAGTTTGGAACGAACTCTGGAGATGTGGGTGTCCATGGTTCGTGAGGGGAGGTCGGTGTCTCGGCCCCACACGCTTTCCTGAATATGCGATCGTGAAAGTGGTTTGCCCAGGTTGCGAAACAACAGAAGGGCCAGGTCGAATTCCTTTTGGGTCATCACTATGCGTTTGGTGTGCCGCACTATGGTGGAGAATTTGGGATGAAATTCCAGGTCAGCGATCTCGAATATTTCTGGGGCTGTGAGCTCGGGGTAGGCGCGACGGAGCAGGGCATTCACCCGGGCAATCAGTTCTCCCCGACGAATGGGTTTGATCATGTAATCGTCAGCACCTGCGTTCAGTGCCTCAACAATGTTTTCTTCGTCGGTTTTGGAGGTGATAAAAAGCACAGGTACTTTAATGTGCAGGGTTTCCCGAATCCAGTTCATGACCTTGGGCCCAGAGCTGTCGGGCAATACCCAATCCAGAAGTACCAGGTCAAAGCTGTCGCGGTACAGGGCTGTTTGAAAGCTTTTGAATGTGGCGAAACAGTGGCATTTGTGGTTGACCGATTCCAATACCCAGCGAAGCATTTCGCTCTGTGTCAGGTCGTCTTCAAGAATAGCGATGCGCATGGGTGTGGCTCCTGCATGGGAATTTTTGTTACCACAATGTTAATTTGTGTGTTGACAGTTTAATCGTTTAAACAAGGCATGAAACACAATCTTGCTTTTTTGTTAAATTGCGGCGATTCTCAATTTATCAATCAAGGCTTCTGTGTGTTTTCCTGTTCAAGTTTCATGGCATGTGTAGCGTGTGCGCCAGCAAAAATAACGGCCACAATGCGCAGCGCCTTGTCGTAAATTGCCTGTCGTTCTGCGGGTTTTTCAACATACTCAACTGCCATGAAAAGCACGTTTTGAGCGAGTACTTCCAGTACTTCAATCATTTCTTGTTTGGGTAAACCGGGTAGCAGGGCTGCAATTCGGTTGTCGCTGCAGATGTCTTCGCTAATCGTTCGAATTGTTTTCTTCAAGCCGTCGCGCATGCGTTCCAGGGCGCCGAAAGCCTCGGAAGCGCCTACCACGACTGGCTTTGGGTTTTCGGCTGCCCAGTCGAAGAAGCGTTTTACGAGCATGGGGCGGATATCAAGGTCTGCCTCTTTGGCGGTGCTGATTCGAACCTCGGTGAAGGCGTCGATTACTGCTTTTTCTACTTCCAGAATGACTGCTGTGCCCAAGTCGGCGAGGTCTTCAAAGTGTCTGTAAAAAGCTGGCGCAGACAGCTTCGCTTCGCGCGTGATTTCGCGAATACCCAGGCTGGAGAAACTTCGCCGGTGATAGCTTAAGTTCAGTGCAGCTTCAATGAGCCGGGTGCGGCCATGAATGGTTGATGCGTTGGAGGTCATAAGTCGTTGATTATAGCGAAAACCCGAACATCTGTTACGAATCCTTGATTCGGAAGTTTTATCCAATTTTAGGACTATGGGTCTTGACGATTATGTTTACAATTGTTAACATGGTTCTCATTGGGATAGACCTTGCCCTTACAAAAACAATGATTGGGCATTCATGACGGGAGACCACCGATGTTGCATTACCTCAAATTCACCACTTTTCCGCTGATTGCGATTGGCGTGATGCACGCCATGATGCAGGGCGGCGCGTGGATGTACACCGGCATTGCCGCTTTGGTGCTTGTTGTGGCTTTGGGCGATATTTTGCTGCCAGACGACCGCAGTGAGCCGCGAATGGAAGGCGAGTTTTTCCTGAACCTGATGTTGTGGTTGACCCTGCCAATTTTGATGTGGGTAACACTTTGTTTTACGTGGGCGGTGGCGCCTGCGGATGTGCTGGGTATTGATGCATTCATGAAGCATGTTTTTGGTTATGACCGTTTGCAGTTGCAAGCGGATACCACCTGGTATCAGTGGTTTTTCGGGGCGGTGGCCGGTGCATTTTTGTTTGGCGCAGGCGGCACCAACGTGGGCCATGAACTGACCCACCGCACTTACAGCATGCGCGACATGATTTTGGGCCGCTGGATGTTGGCATTTACCTGCGATGCATCTTTTGCAATTGAGCATGTATATGGCCACCACAAAAACCTGGGTACGCCAGCAGACCCGGCCACGGCACAGCGCGGCGAGAATGTGTATGGCTTTGTGCTGAAAAGTACGATTGGCGGATACAAGTCAGCGTGGAAATTGGAAAAGCAGCGCCTGGCGAAGTTTAACCAATCGGTTTGGAACCCGGTTCACAGCCGCATGATGCGCGGCAATTTGATGAGCCTGAGTTTGTTTGCTGCGTCGTTTTACATCGGCGGTTGGGCTGGTATGGTGATGTTCTGGATCATGAGCGCGGGTGGTAAAACCCTGCTCGAGATTGTGAACTACATGGAGCATTACGGCATTGTTCGCCGCCCTGAAGACAAGGTGGAGCCGCGCCACAGCTGGAATACCAATGCCTCAGTTTCTACCGCTTTGTTGTATGCACTAACCCGCCATTCGCACCACCATGCCGAGGCGGACCAGGAATACTGGAACCTGCGCAGCTACCGCCATGCGCCTATGTTGCCCACGGGTTACTTGGGTACTATTTTGCTGGCTTTGGTGCCACCCCTTTACAAGAAAGTGATGACACCTTTGTTGAACCACTGGGATGAAACATTCGCCACGCCAGAGGAGAAAAAACTGGCGATCGAGGCCAGTGTGAAAAGTGGTATGAAAGGTTTGAAATCTGCCCAGTTGGGGCGGCAAACTGCTCAACAATTCAACCGCGCTGCGGCCTGACAGGAGGCGACCATGAAATTGCTTGAATGGTTTGGATTACAGGGCGGTGCAGCAGCTGGCAAGAAAGGCAAAGTAACGCATAAAGTTAGCGTAGCCCCGGGTGGGCAAAGCTTTGAGGTGGAGAAGGGCCGCAAGGTGATTTTGAACTCGGCTTTGTCTGCAGGTTTGGGGTTTCCGCACAACTGCCGAGTGGGCAGTTGCACCCAATGCAAGTGCAAACTGAAAAGCGGAAGGGTAAGAGAACTGACCGATTCCAGTTATGTATTGAGTGCTGAAGATTTGAAAGCCGGAATGATTCTGGCTTGTCAGTCCATTCCCGAAACTGATCTTGAAATTGAAGTTGAACTCACTTCGGGTGGCGACCGTTTGGTTGAAACCCGTGGCACGATTCTGGGTCAGAAACATTTGACGCATGACATCGTTGAATTGCGTGTTGCACTGGATGATCCCATGCCTTTCAAGGCTGGACAATATGCTGAAATTAGACTTGAAGAATTCAGCCTGTCGCGCAACTACAGTTTTGCGATTGCACCAAAAGGACAGGAAGCCAAGGAACTGGTGTTTCATGTACGCAAGGTACCGGGCGGCAAGTTCACAGAATGGTTGTTTGCGGCCAATCGGCAAGAAACCCGCTTAAGCATGAGCGGGCCGTTTGGTGATTTCTATTTGCGCCCAGCCGAAGGTGACAAGCCCGCACCGATTGTGTGTGTGGCCGGTGGCAGTGGCATGGCACCTATTTTGAGTTTGCTGGAACAGGCCAAGTGGGCTGGTGAAACGCGCGATGTGGTTTATCTGTTTGGTGCGCGCAGTCAGCGCGATTTGTATGCTGAGGAAGAAATTGGTCGAATTCAGCAGGGCTGGAGAGGATCGCTGAACTTTACAAAGGTGTTGTCTGAAGAGCCAGAGAATTCAGGCTGGGCTGGTGCGCGTGGTTATGTAACTGATGAGCTGGACACGCTCGAGTTGGATTGGCCACAGGTTCAGGCTTACTTGTGCGGCCCGCCTGCGATGATTGATGCAGCGATTGCGAAGTTTTCCAGGTTGGGTGTGAAAGCCGAGAACATTCGATATGACAAGTTTGAGTGAGTGTGGGAAATAAGTGCTTGTAAAAAAAGCCACCGCAAGGTGGCTTTTTTATGGAAGAAAACTTTCGATCAAACCGGCAGGTTGCCAGTAATTGCATCAAGTGGCAATGAGTTTGCAGGGTTGGGTGCCGAACCAATAGGCAGGGAACCCAATGCATCAAACAAGGGGTCGGATACCACAGCCAAGGGCGTGCCTCCCAGCGCGTCCGCCAGCGGGTCAAGTACTGCATCCAAGGGCGTGCCGGTTGTGCCTTCATCCACAGGTGTCGTGGGTTCCTCAGGTTCTTCCGGGTTATCAATTGGTTCTTCGGGGTTCTCGGTCGGCTCATCAGGGTTCTCGTTTTCACCGGGGTTCTCGGGGTTTGTAACGGGATCCGTTGTCTCGTCTCCGTTATCAACACGCACGTCGGTGAAGGCTGAGCCTTCTATGTTGGAGTCGTCAGACGAGGCTGCCAGCGCCGCAATGCCCACACCACCACCGATTGCAGTGGCAATTCCACTGACGCCGCCCGCAGTACCCGCTGAAAGCAAGCCTGCACCCACCAGCCCGCTAAAGCCTGAACCCGCATCAGCAACTAAAATTGCGCCGTTGCTGCCTTCACTGACAGCAAAAAGTTCTACACCCTCTGTGAGTGATGTGATTTCAATCATGCCGCCTTCAGCCGCTGACTTTACAGCGATTTGGGCGGCTGATTCAGGCGCCAGGGTTACCAGTGAGTTTGCTTGCCCGGCGGCTTGACCCGGCAGTTCAATGTGCACCGCCGTGCCGTCTTTGTTTTGAAGGACATCTCCGGCCAGAATTGCATCACCCTGGCGAAGGGTGAGTTGTTCGCCTTGGCGCTGCACTAAAAGTTTGTCGGTTTCCGAGGCAACAATGCCTATTGTTTGGGCCGTACTCATGGGGCGATGTCCTTTAATGTACCGGTGAACTTGTTGTTTTTACCGGCGGCTGACGTAATTTAGATTCAAATAAAAAACCCCTCCAAAGAGGGGTTTTTCTTTAGCCTAGGCTGGTTCACGCAGTTGGCAAGCCGGGGATTGTCGGCAATTCTTCTGCGCCGGGTAGTGAGCCCAGAGGTGAACCTGTGCCGCTCAGCAAGTCTGTCAGGGCGGAAGCGTCTGTCGGTATTGGCAGGCCACCAGTACCACCATCCATTTCCGGCAGACCGCCAGAACGGAGTGCATCGGCCAAGGCTTCAGTTCCTGCCTCGAACGGTGTGCTGCTGCCGAAATCTTCGATCACACCAGCAAGGCTCTCAGCAAAAACAGCTGGGTCTGAATTGGCCATCAACGCGTCTGTCAAGGGTGACAGTGGTGTTTCTGGGGCTCCACCTTCTACGGGGTCGCTGGGGGCACCTGGCTCGTTGTCTGTGGTTTGTACTTCGCCGCCCAACAAGGAACCGATTGCATTGCTGAAACCCATGTCCTGTTCGGCCACAGGGCTGTTGTCAATAATGGCTTGGCCAATCAGGCTGATACCGCCGGTCAAACCGCCAGCAAGTTCTGGTGGAAGCTGACCGCCCGTTGGGTCTTCAACGCCGGTCTCCTCATTTGAGCCTGCCAATACAAATGCCACGCCTTCGGTCAGCGGAGACAGCGGTTCGAATGCACTACCTTCAGTATTGGTCAGGTCTACCAAGCCTTCGGCAACTTCATCCAGCAAACCTGGTACGCCCGGCTTTACGCCTTCTTCATCACCAGTGCCTACGGTAGTGGAAAGTGGTGCTGTCAGCACGCTCAGTGGGCCTGCGTTATTGGCGGTGTAATCGGCAACGATACCCACGCCTTGCGCAACTCCGTCAGTTTCACCAGATTCGTTGTAGCCCAGTGTAGCCGCCAGTGGCTGAATTACACCTTCCAGTGGCGAACCTTCTGCACCGTCAGACAAACCTTTGGATATCGAATTGACACCGCCGTTTGCGCCGCTGGAGCGGTCATCAAAGGTGCCATTCACGCCCACCAGGTTACCAAGCAGGTTGGTCAGTGGTTCAACAGGTGTTCCAGCACCTGCGCCTGCGATGCCTTCGCCCAGCATGACCAAGCCGCCAGCCAATCCGCCGCCCAATGGCGTACCTGTGAAGGCCCCACCGGTGGGGTCTGCAGCAGCAGTGTCAACGCGTTCGCCCGCGCTTGCTGTTGCCGTGTCTGTGTCGCCCGCCAGGAGGAATGAAACTGCGTCTGTCAACGGCGTGGCACCTAGCGAATCACCTGTGGATTCCAGGCCATCGGCCAAGGAAACCAGTGCACCCGCTACACCACTTGGCCCTTCTTCGGATGTATCGGTGTTGGTATTGGTGTTGGTGTCTGTGTTGGTGTTTGTATCTGTGTTCGTATTGGTACTGGTGTCCGTATTGGTGTTTGTATCTGTGTTGGTGTTCGTATTGGTGTTGGTGTTTGTGTCCGTGTTGGTGTTCGTGTTGGTATTAGTATTGGTGTTGGTGTCTGTACCACTGTCTGTGGTTGTGTTTGTTCCAGTTCCAACAACAGTTCCAGTGTCGTCATCATCACTGGCCAAAGCAAGGCCGCCCAGCAACCCAGCACCAGCCAATGCAGCGCCGCCACCTGCTGCACTACCACCAGCCAACAGGCCAGCACCGACAAGGCCAGACATTGCGCCTTCATATGGTGTCAATATGGCAGAGCTTACTTCATTGTCGATGTCATACAGTTCGACGCCTTCGCTCAAGGCAACTACCTCGGTACGTTGCGCGCCGCCCGCAACTGTTGATGTCACTGCTTCAAGTCTTGCAGATGCGTTGGGTGCCAATTCAAGCAAGGTGTCGCCGTGCCCTGCGGATACTGCGGGCATTAATACTTCAACGGTTTGCCCGCTGGTATTGGTTACAACATCATTCCAGCGCAGTGCATCACCCTGTGAAAGTTGAACCACTTGGCCACCACGCTCAACCTGCAGGCCGGTCGTGGCTGATTTGATAATGCCCACATTGGGAGAAGTTTGTTCCATGATTGTCTTGTCCTTGGTGCTAGAGTGTTAAGGGAGGCAAAACCCTTCCATAAGCGTTTTACTCACAATGGGGTAGTAACGGATTCAGATTTTTTGAGAATTTCCACGAAATTGTTGTCCCTGTTATTCTTGGACGGGTTGCTGTCAATTCTTTTAAATGTAAATAATTTAACAATTGTTATATGGAGCGGCTCTTGGAGAAATTGTTGGAGTTGGAGCTCCGTGAAATTATTGCGCTAAGCAAAGACGATAAAGTTTTTCAGAACGAGAAAATCAAGGCGTTTGAGGTGTTTTTGCGTTCTGCGACTCCCCCCAATTTTGGGCGGATGGAGTACGTAAAGTTTCTGGTTTCAGAGCAATTGCATGGTCGGGCGCTTAGGGTTTTGAATGCGCTGATTGATTCAGGGTATGGTGATTTTGAATCTTATTTTTACGGTGGGGTTTGCTACAAAGCCTTGGGTAAAGAGAAGAATGCCTTGGGTTGTTGGTTAAAGGCCTTGGAATTTGAGCCCGAGAACGCGGTTTGCCTGGGTAATGCAGGTTCTGTTTATCTAGCTGCAGGCCGATGGCTAAAAGCCGAGGAGGTCTTGCTGAAAGCGCACGAAATCGCGCCACGTTTCTTGCCTCCGATTGTGGGTCTGGTGAAGGTGTATTCGGAACTGAAGAATTTTGAGCAGGCCATTGAGTATCAAATGAAACTGATACGTCTGAAAGAGGAGCCTGGCAAATTTGTAGGGCTCACCAATTTGTTGATCAAGAATGGTGAGTTTGAAAAAGCCCGAAAAATTTTGCACACCGTGCAACAAAGTTATCCAGCCGAGGCGGTTGTTGCAAATGCCTTGGGCGGAATTTATTACAAGTTTGCACAGCTTGACGAGGCCCTAAGCTGGTTTCGCAAAGCCACCGAACTTGCGCCGGGATACGCTGGTGCGGTTGCCAATTACTTGTTGTGTTTGAATTACATGCTGCTCAACCCCGAGGAGATTATGCGTGAGCACAGGAGGTTTGGCTCTGCTTTGGGTAGCCCGGACATGCAATCGGCAAGTCGGTTTCAAACACAAAAAAATAATGCAGTATTGGGTTTTGTGAGCCCCGATTTTTTTCAGCATCCGGTGGGGCAATTGATTGAGCCTGTGTTGCACGAACTGAACACGGGGCGCTTTCCAGTGTATTTGTATTACACGGCAAGCGTTAAAGACGACCTCACCCAAAGACTTCAAAATTCTTTTGGAAAGCGATTCATTAAATGTGAAGGTTGGTCGGATGAATTGCTGCAGCGGAGAATTGCAGCCGATGGCGTGAATGTTTTATTTGATTTGTCGGGGCACACTTCTGGTCACCGTTTAACCCTGTTTGCAAAACGTGCCGCACCTGTACAGGTCACTTATTTGGGCTATCCAAATACCACGGGTGTTCAGGCAATGGATTACCGCCTTGTTGACTCATATACCGACCCAGAACCTGAGGCCAGTGTATTGTGTAGCGAGCGCTTGGTTCGTTTGGATCCTCCTTTTCTCAATATGACTGAACCCAGGGTCAGTGTTCCGGTAAATACACTTCCAAGTTTGGATCAAAAGGGTTTTGTGTTGGGGTGTTTTAATAACCTTGCCAAGATTACTGATTTGGTACTTCAAACATGGGGAAAAATTCTAGGAAGCATTGATAGTTCCACTTTGGTTTTGAAGGCGGCTTCGCTTGAGGATGTTGAAATTCGTAAATTCCAGATTGAGCGAATGAGGCGATGTGGTGTTCCGGTAGAGCGAGTGGTTATGCATTCGAGAATGGGTTATAGCGATCATTTGAAACTTTATAATCAAATTGATTTGTGCCTTGATCCTTTTCCGTATAACGGTGCGGCTACCACCAATGAAGCATTGTGGATGGGCGTTCCGGTGGTTGTTCTCGAGGGCCGCTCGCATGTTTCGCGGGTTGGGCTTACTTTCAACCGATCACTGGGGCTGGAGCAATTTATCGCCAAAAGCCCGGACGAATACATCGAAATTTGTCAGCACTGGTTTGCTCACAAAGCAGAACTGAATCGGATCCGTTTGGGGATGCGCGATAGAATTCGTGCAAGCGGTGCAGCGGATGCCAAGCGCAGCGCAGAGAAAATAGAGCAGGCAGTGCTTGAGATGTTGGCTGTTTCGATGAAGTAAACAAGGCGATTCAACTTTGAAGAAGTGCTTGAATTTATTTTTTTTGCTGATGGCGTTGGTGTTACAACCAAGGCTGGCGCTTGCCCAAGCGCTTGATGCGGAAGAGACGGAGAAGCCTCAGCTTACTTTCAAGGTGCAGGAAGAGTTCAAGAGCTTGATTGAACTGGCCACGAATCCAATTCGCAATACTGCTCAAGTTAACGACAACGGTGATGCGTGGCAGCTTTACAGGCGGTTGCGCCCCGCGATTCGCGATGCATTGGGTACCCAGGGATATTTTTCGCCAATCATCGGTCGTGAGGTAGATGAAAATTTGCCTGAAGATGCGGCGCAGCCTTTGATTATCACCATTGATCCAGGCCCACAAAGTAAAGTGGTTTCTGTAGATATTCAGTTTGATGGTGCCATTAACGGGGATGAGTTTGCAGCCCGGCGTGAACGGCTCAAAACCCTGTGGCTTTTGGGGCCGAATCAGGCATTTAACCAGTCCGATTGGTCAGCCAGCAAAGATGCCTTGTTGCGCGATTTATTGGCCAAAGATTTTGCAGCGGCGACCCTGTCTGAAAGCCTGGCGAATGTGAATCCCGAAAGCAATACAGTCGAGTTGCTGGTGGTGTACGACAGTGGCCCGGTATTTACTTTTGGTGAGCTTCAAATTACCGGGCTTAAAAAATACCGTGAAGACCTGGTCTCGCGCTACAACACGATCAAACCTGGAGACCGCTACGAGCAAGAGCGATTGTTGCGACTTCTTTCAGATTTGCAGGGCGCTACTTATTTTTCTGCAGTCGACGTAAAAATTGATACCGATGATCGCAAACCGCAAAACGTACCCATTGAAGTGTCTGTGATTGAAAGTGATAGCAAGCGTTTGGGCTTGGGTGCTGGCTACAGCTCAAACACGGGCTTTAGAACCGAGGCCAGCTACCAGTACAACAATTTGTTTGATCGAGCCTATTCTTTGGTAACTGGTGTACGTGTGGAGCAAAAGCGGCAATCTGCTTTTGCTGATGTGTTCTTGCCACCGTCAGTGAAGGGTGTTACTGATTCAGTGGGCGTTGCATTTGATCATCAGGAAATTTCCAATCTTGAAGTGGATCGCTCTTCAGTGGGTACCATTCGTGAGTACTCGTTGGGTGTAAATGAATTTCGTCTGGGTTTGAATTTTCAACTTGAAGAACGGCGAGCACTGGGGCTGAGCTTTGGTCAAACACAGGCTTTGGTGGGCAGTGGCTCATGGACCCGAGACAAGGTGGATGACCGGTTGAATCCTACTGAGGGTTATATTACGTTCGCGCAAGTGGCAGTTGCCGCGGAGCAGTTTGCATCTGATCAGGATTTTATTCGCCTGTATGGTCGAGTGCAAAAGTTTTGGTCACCTTCCAACAAAAACCTGTTTTCTGCCAGGTTCGAAGCAGGTACCGTAGCAGCAAGTGCTCGGCGAGACATTCCCCAGGATTATTTATTCAGGGCTGGTGGTACCAACAGCATTCGTGGTTTTGATTTTCTCGATTTGGGCGTGCCTGATCGTGGCGTATTGGCTGGCGGCCGCCGTGTGATGATCGGCAGCCTTGAATATGTGCGCTGGATTCGCGGGCCTTTGGGTGCAGCCATGTTCACCGATGTAGGCGATGTTTCCGACAACTGGGGAGATCTTGACCCCAAGCCAGCAGTGGGTGTTGGTGTACGTTACAAAACCCCGGCCGGACCTATCGCTTTTGATATCGCCAAGGCCGCGGATCAAAACAGGCCTCGAATTCATTTTGCCTTGGGAGTTGCATTTTGAGGCGCGCGTTTATTCAGTCTTTATTCGCCTTGATTGTCTTGGTTTCTGTCATTTTTATTGCGGGTATCTGGCTGTTGAAAACCGATGAGGGTTTGCAGTTTGTATTGCAGCAAACGCGCAATTGGCTGGGTAAAAACACCACCCAGGTTTTGGATGTGCAAGAGGTGCAAGGCAATATTTGGAATGGTTTTTCAGCTGGCAAGTTGACCTGGCAAAATGATAACCAAGCAGTTGTAGCCAACGGTGTTGTTTTACGTTGGCAACTGGCCGGTTTGTTTCGAGTAGAACGTGTTAACCGGCAACTTGTGTTCGATGAGTTCAGCGTCGAATCCATACAGGCCAGCGTGCCTGCTTCCGAAGACAATACGCCAATTACATTACCCGAGAAAATCGAGTTGCCAATTGATATTCAACTGAACCGTTTGGCAATTGGGCAGTTAAGTTTTAATGAGCACACCATTGATGCAATTCAGGCGCGTGCAGATTTAAAAAGTGGGCGATTAGACCTTCATCAGCTTGATGCCACCTTTCAGCAATCCGGTTTAAAAAGCCGATTGGGCATGGTGCTCAGCAAACCCT
This sequence comes from Burkholderiales bacterium, assembly GCA_021299735.1. Classification (GTDB taxonomy): domain Bacteria; phylum Pseudomonadota; class Gammaproteobacteria; order Burkholderiales; family Burkholderiaceae_B; genus Limnobacter. Next base: position 71,290 of record JAJTEM010000006.1, read on the forward strand.
ATGTTTTAAACGGGCAGTTGTTCGCCGAGCGAGAATTTGAAAACCTTGCGCTGAACTCTGAGTTGATCCTGAAGGGTTCACTGGAGCGGCTTGAATTGTTATTGAGTGCAGCTGGGCGAGACAATCAGAAATTGCAATTAGTACAAAGTGCGGAAGCGAGCGCCGTGGTCACACCGTTTTTGCCTGCCATGGTTGAGTATTTAAAAATAAGCACCACTGATTTCAACCCCGCGCAATGGTTGCAGGCCGCTCCCAAAGCAATGCTCACTATCAATGCCAATATTCAACCTAATGAAGATTTTACCGCCAGCCGTGGTTCATTTGTTGTTCGCAACAAATTACCGTTAACCATTCAGCAGGGCGGTATTCCGGTCGAAGTGTTGAACAGCAGTTTTAACTTGCAGTTAAAGCAACAGCCGAAAGGAAGCAGGGTTATTCAGCAATTCGATCTTGAATTAAAAGAGATGCTGTTTGCGGATGGTCGTCGCCCGGCAGGGCGTGCAGCCGGCACCGTGACATGGAAAGCACCCAATGCGGTAGCAAAGCAGGGCCAGGACAATAATGAATTTGACTTCACGCAGGGAAGTACTGAGTTTTCAATTCAAACCAAAGCATTAAATGCAGCGGTGTTTGCCCAGTTGCCCAAGCCGATTGCTTTGAATACCGATGTGCAGGGCATTTACAAACAAGACAACTTGCGCTTCAGCAAATTGTTGGTGCAAGACCGCAAGGCGGAGCTGAGCGGTACGCTTTCAGCCTCCTTGGCTGGCCGAAGGCCCATTGAGTTAAGTTTGAATTTTATTCGAGTGAATCCCGCCGATTACGTACCCAATTCAAATCTTTTTCTGGAAGGCGACTTGAATGGAAACGTTTTTTTTAAAGGCAATTTGACTGCCAGTGGTTCGGCTTTCAAGCTTGACCCCGATGGGCAGCTTGCGCTGAATCTGGACAATTCCAGCCTTGCCAACGCCCCGCTGAAACTAAAGGCCAAAGCCACTGGAAACTCACAGCAACTTCGCGATGTATTGCTCGATCTTGATGTGGTGGGTAACACTGTGAAGGCTGAGGGTGCTTATGGAACAGCAACCGATTTTGTAAATTTTGATGCACGCTTGGCGCAGCTTCCTCGTTTGGGCAAATTAATGGACATGAAGCTGGCCGGAAATGCGCAGGCCAGTGGCAGATTGCAGGCGTTTAACGGAGATTTTTCAGGCCAGCTCAAAGTACTTGTTGACAGGCTGAAGCTGGACCAAGTCATAGAAATTGAATCCGTGCTTGCTGATGTTTCATTGGGCTCGGCGCCTTCTTCGCCTTGGGTGGGCCGCTTTCAGGTGAGCAAGCTAAAACAAGCCGGCGCCACTTACAATTTAATCAATGAAATTTCGGCGCAATTGAAAGGCACTCGCAGTCAACATCAACTTGTTGCTCAATTTACTAGTGGCTTGACCACATTCAGTCGCAGTCGCCCACTTAAAGGCGAGTTCGCTTTGCAAGGCGGAATCAAACCCTTGTCGAAAGTAAAGTCGACACCCACCGGCTGGCAGGGGGCTTTGAATTCCCTGAAAGTAGAAGGCCTTTGGCTGCCTGCGCGCAGCTTGACGCTTCAAAAACCAGCGCCATTGATTGTAGCCCCCGGACTTGTGGAATTGATTGATTTGACGATCAAGGGCGAAGATTCCTCTGTACTTAACAATCGGCTTTTGCGTGTGGCCAGCAATGAGGTTTCGGTAGAGGGAGAAATGCCACAGTTTTCGTTTCCCAGAATGTCGCCAATTCTTCGGAAACAACTCACGGTTGAGCCTTTAAACCTGATCGCAAAAGTAGCATGGCGCTACATTTCCACCCCGAGCAAAGTCGATGGTCATATTGATCTAACGCACGTATCTGGCGGCTTGCAGGTGCTGGAGGACTCCCAGATTGATGTAAAAATTCGGCAAATGAAAGCCAATCTGGACTTCAACCGTGAGGCGGCCAAGCTTGATCTGAATATTGACGCAGATGAGTTTGGCCTGTTGACTGCGAATTTAAAATTGCCCGTGTCGCAGAACCCCCAAACCAAAGCCTGGGGCCTGGCTGGTAACGAGAAAATGGAAGGTGCCGTGGCGGCCAGTTTTACCGAGTTGAATTGGTTGGGGCCCATGATCAGCGGTGGAATTCGCACCAGTGGGACAGGTCAAATTGCGATGGCGATTGGCGGCACCGTGAACAATCCCGACGTGCAGGGGCGTTTGTTCGGTATGGGCTTGAATGTTTTTCAGCTTGATCAAGGGGTGCGCCTTGAAGAGGGCAATGTGGTGGTTGACTTCACCACCGACAAAGCCAGTATTGATACTTTTGAGTTCACCGTGTTCAATCGCCAGGCACCACGCCGCCAAATTGAAAAGCTGGGGCCACTGATTCAGGGCAATGGAAAAATCACTGCGCAGGGGCAGTGGAATTTGACCGGGCTTGATGGAGAAATCAGGGTTAATCTGGACAAAGTGCCGCTGTTGCAACGCACTGATCGATGGTTGTTGATCAATTCCAAAGCCACCGTTCAGCAGCCCAAAGCGCAGGGGCAGGCCCTAACGATTCGTGGCGAGGTCAATGCCTTGGGGGCGTATTTTGAAATGCCTGAGAGTGGCCCACAAACATTGAGTGATGATGTTTTTATTCAAGGGCGAAGCGAAGTGGCCGCCGCGGGTATTCCGATTGACTTACAACTTCAAGCCAATTTGGGCGATCGTTTTTACCTGAATGCCGCAGGTTTGCGAACGCGCCTGACTGGTGGTTTGCGTTTGGTGATGCTCGACGGTGTGGGGGGCAGTGGTCAGCGGCGTTCAGGCCGACGCTTAACGGCGAATGGCACTATTCAGGCCGAGGATGGCATCTACCGCGCTTACGGGCAAGACCTTACCATTGATCGTGGCGTGGTGAATTTTCAGGGGCCGCTCGATAACCCGGGCTTGAATGTGCGCGCTGTGCGAAAGGGGGTTGCTGTGGAAGCGGGGGTAGAGGTAACAGGCACGGCTCAACGCCCCAAAATTACTTTGGTTAGCGACCCTGCTGTACCCGATTCAGAGAAGTTATCCTGGATGATTATCGGCCGAGGCAGTAACTCGGCCGACCGGGATTCAACTTTGTTGCTGACTGCAGCCGCTGCAATTTTTGGTGATGAAGATGAAAGCACCACACGCAAAATTGCCCGTTCAGTTGGCATTGACGAATTAACACTCAGCACAGGTTCGCTGACAGCTGCCGATTCGCGCGCGGTGGGTAGCAAGGTGGCGGTGGCACCAGGTGCGGATGCCTCGGCCAATATTATCGGTTCTGATGACCCGTTGCTTTCGCAGCGTATTATTTCCCTTGGCAAGCGTTTCAGCGATCAGGTGTATTTGAGTTTCGACCAATCGGTCACTACCACTGCCAGTATTTTGAAGTTCAACTATCAGTATTCGCGACAGCTGAGTTTTATTGCACGCACCGGTGCCGACAATGCGGTGGATATGTTGTACCAATTGTCGTTTGATTAGGAAATTATTTTATGACCGCTGTTCAAACCGCAATTGCCTTGCTGACTCCATTCGATTGGGTCGCAGTGGCATTTTTTGTGATTTGCTTTCGGGGCTACAACTATGTGTTCGACGGCAGCACACGTTTCGGCAGGCGTGGCTTGTCGCAAAAAACCCATGAATTCAGAAAGCTGTGGGCGCGCGAGCTGGTGCGGCGCAGTAACCGGGTAAGTGACACCGCACTAATCGGTAATTTGGTGAACAGCGTCACCTTCTATGCCAACACCACCATTTACATTATTGCGGGCTTGTTTGCCCTGCTGGGTACCTTGGATCAGTTGGTGAATATCACCAGCGACTTGCCTTTTAGCCGTGAGGTGAGCCGTGGCTTGATGGAAATTAAAGTGTTACTCGTGCTCAGTGTGTTTGTGGTGGCTTACTTTAAGTTCACCTGGAGTTTGCGTCAGTTCAATCTGCTCACAATACTGGTTGGTGCTGCGCCAGATGGTAACCCGGATAAAGATTACAACGAGGCCTATGTGTCTCGCATGGCGCGCATCAACAGTTTGGCCGGGGACGAATTCAACCGTGGTTTGCGCAGTTATTATTTTGGCATTGCCTCGGTCACCTGGATGATTCACCCCGGTTTGCTTATGGCCTTTAGCGCACTGATCGTGTTTGTGTTGATCCGCAGGGACTTCTATTCAGAAGCCCTGGAGATCATGTCGAAATAAACCTTCGTAACCAATGCCATGAATTACCAGCTGCTGGTTTCACGCTCGGGGCTGGCGCTGACTTTGTGAATGGTCAGGTCGGCACCGTTGAATTCTTCTTCGTCATTCAACCGTATGCCCACGGTTATTTTCAGCAAGCCGTAAACCACGAAGCCGCCAAATAGCGCAAACCCCATGCCTGCCAATGTGCCGATTAGCTGGCTCATGAATGAAACCCCGCCCATGCCACCCAAGGCTTGTTGGCCAAACACCCCGGCAGCAATGCCGCCAAAGGCGCCGCAAATACCATGCAATGGCCAAACGCCCAATACATCGTCAATTTTCAGTCGGTTTTGTGTGAAGGTGAACATGTATACAAACAGTACACCTGCAATTGAACCCACCGCCAATGAACCCAGCGGGTGCATGATATTGCTGCCTGCACACACTGCCACTAAACCAGCCAACGGGCCGTTGTAGGCAAAGCCGGGGTCGTTTCGTCCTGCGGCGAGTGCACCCAATGTGCCACCCACCATGGCCATCAGGCTGTTCACAGCGACCAAGCCCGAAATGCCCTCAATTTTTTGGGCGCTCATCACGTTAAAGCCAAACCAGCCCACTGCCAGCACCCAGCTGCCCAAAGCCAGGAAAGGAATGGACGAGGGAGGGTGCGAGCTGATTCGGCCATCTTTGGTGTAGCGGCCGCGGCGCGAGCCCAGCAGCAACACGGCTGCCAGGGCGATCCAGCCACCCACTGCATGTACCACTACACTGCCAGCGAAATCCGCAAAGGGGGCTCCAAAGCTAGCCGTCAACCATTCTTGAAAGCCATAATTGCCATTCCAGACCATGCCCTCAAACACAGGGTAAACCAAACCCACCAAAGCCGCTGTGGCCACCAGCTGGGGAACAAAGCGAGCCCGCTCGGCAATACCGCCCGACACAATGGCAGGTATGGCCGCCGCGAAGGTGAGCAGGAAGAAAAACTTTACAAGCGAATAGCCGTTGCCCGCGTTAAGCACAGTGGCAGGTTCGTAAAAACCCACGCCGTAAGCAATCGCATAACCAATAAAGAAGTAGCTGATGGTACTGACTGAAAAATCAGCCAGAATTTTGACAAGCGCATTGACCTGGTTTTTGTGGCGCACTGTGCCCACTTCCAAAAATGCGAAACCGGCGTGCATTGCGAGCACCATGATGGCGCCTAGAAGCACAAAAAGAGTGTCCAGTGCGAGTGTAATTTGTTCCATTTTGGTGAATTTTCAGGTGATTGATTAAAAGTGGGGCATTTAATGCAAAAAAGATGCCTGCTTTTTAATCAACCTATGCACTGGTGTGGTGCCGTTGTGTTTTTTTGCGCTCCTCGTCTTCCTTTTCCTGTTGGGAGCTATTCAGGGTGTGGCCAAACCAGAAGCTGGCATTGAAAGCCATTTGCCTCACGGGAGGGGCTCCCAACAAGTGGCTGGTTTGTTCAATCGCCTGCTGTGTGCTTATCGTTTTTTCAGACAAAATAAAAGACGCCGATGCATCTTTGGGTACCAAGCCAATATTTTTAAAAGAATCAATCACATGGGCGGCAATCGCCTCTCGCGATTGAATGGTTACGGTGAGGTAATCTTCGCTAAATTGCAGGCAGTGCTGAAGGTCAATGCGGGTGCCAAATTCAGCTTGCAACTGTCGCCGCAAGGGTTCCGTTTTTAGTTGCTCGCTGGGCATCCCGGCGTTTAACTCACTGCTTGTGAATTCTACGAGTTTGTTGGCAATGCGGTCAGCCACCAGATTTGCCAGAGTAGCCGGAGTAATGGTTTTTTCAAGCAGTGCCTGCGCCATTGGCCCCACCTGGTGCTGGTATTGATCGGTGGCATAGCGGTCTTCAATGGCGGTAAGCCCCCATTGGCCCGCCACATGGTTTTTTAGCGCTTGTACATGGTGAATTTCGAATGCTTCCGCCATGGCAGGGCTTAGTTGCCTGGCGTCAACATGCTTGACCAGTTGTAGCAACTGTTGGTCTATTAGCTGGTTTTTGAGGCCAACAACGATACCCGCCAAGCCCTGTTGCTGGTTGATCAGCTCGCTCGCACACGATTGTATGTTCAGTGTGGCTCCTTCATTGCACACATTCAGACCCTCAGTTAGAGCCAGTGCCAGGCCCACCCTTTGTTCCAAAGGAATTGCGTCGTTCTTCAGCTGTTGAGCAATCAGGTGCAGGTTGCGCCTGTTTTCGTTCACCATCATTGGCGTCAGTGCAGCGGGTTTGCAATTGATCTTGGTGGTGGAGAAGTTTTGAACATTGGTCAGCGCCTTTCTTTTCTGAGGGCCGCTGGCAGCATGCTTGTGAATAAATTCGTGCAGACCATTGATTGATTGGTTTAAATGTTGCACGTAGGGTTGATGCTGGTTTTTCGAGCTTGTGAATGCATGCCAGCTTTGGCCGCTTGGGTGTACCCCTGGCAACTCGTGATTTCCGGTTTGGTGGGCATTTTGGGCACCAGTGGCAGCCGCGGCTTGTGTATTGAGGTTTTGCCAAACGTTGGTGCTGGGTAATGATGTACGCAATTGTTGAATGTTCGCTGGCATGGCATACGAATTAAAGCGCGGATGAAAGTTGGTGGCTTGACTTATGAAATTGGTTCCCTCTCAGCCTGCTTTTAATGCTCCCCACAAAATTCCAAACAAATCATCGAACTGGTCAATCAGCTTGTTGCTTTCTTTGCGCAAAAAGTGCATTTGCGCCACTCGGCCAAACACACCCATGAAAACGTCTAAAAGCATTTTGCTGGAAACAGTGTTGTTAAACACGCCCTTGTGTTGACCTTCTTTCAGCATACCCAGGAATGCCCCCATCAACTCCGGGCTTTCATACACGGGCAGGTCTTGGTAGCGGCTGGCGGGAATGGACACGGTCAGCAGCAAAATCACTTTTGGGTGTTTGTCGAAATAATCCAGCATCACCCACAGGGTTTTGCGCAGGCGTTCACGGTAATCCTCGATACCTTCCAGGTGGTCGATCATGCGGTTGGCCAAGCGGCGAAGTGTAGCGTCCAGCACATAGGCCACCAGTTGTTCCTTGCTGCCGAAGTATTTGTAAATAGTTTGCAGTGAAACATTGGCGCTTCGGGCCACTTCAATCAGTGCCACGCTGTTGAAATCGCGGCTTGTGAATAGTTCAAGCACTGCTTTTTCAATCCGGTCCAGCGTGGCCTTGCGCATGCTGGCCGGGTTGGCCAGTGTGCCTGTTGATTCGGTGGTGTTCTGTGTTTCAGTTTTTTTGGTAGTTTTGGTTTGCATCGGTCAAATTTCAGTTTGATTTCGAATAAAGGTAACCTAAATTACCATATTCATAGAGCGGCCACTCTAAAGTATGGTCACGGGTTGATTGTGCGTTTGCACATCGCCATTCTGGATTGTGAATAACTCACAAAGCACTTGGTAATTTCGATTACCGAATTCAGAAAAATCCAGGAGGCACAGATGCCATCGGCACTGATATTTGACGCAGTAAGAACCCCACGGGGCAAAGGTAAGAAAGACGGCAGCCTGCACCAGGCCACGCCAGTTTGGTTGTTGAACAACCTGCTCACCGCTTTGCAGCAGCGCAATGATCTTGACACCAGCCTGGTTGATGACGTGGTACTGGGTTGCGTAACCCCGGTAGGCGAGCAGGGCGCTGACATTGCACGCACAGCCGTGCTGGATGCAGGTTGGGCCGAAACAGTAGCAGGTGTAACCCAGTCGCGTTTCTGCGCTTCCGGTTTGGAATCAGTCAACCTGGCTGCAGCCAAGGTGGGCAGCGGTCTGGAAGACATGGTAGTGGCCGGTGGTGTAGAAAGCATGAGCCGCTGGACCATGGGCAGCGATGGCGGCGCCTGGTTCATGGACCCCCGCATCAACGACAAGCTCGGTTTCATTCCCCAAGGTATTTCTGCCGACCTGATTGGCACATTGGAAGGCTTTAGCCGCACCGATGTTGACACTTACGCTGTAGAAAGCCAGCGCCGTGCTGCGAAAGCGCAAGCGGAGGGGCGATTCAACAAAAGCCGTGTGCCCGTGAAAGACCTGAATGGTTTGATCATGTTGGACCACGACGAATTCATTCGTGGCAACGCCACTGTTGAAAGCCTGGCCACTTTGCAGCCCTCATTCGCGATGATGGGCAGCATGGGTTTCAATGCCACAGCACTGCGCAAATACACCACAATTGAAAATATCAATCACATTCACCACGCAGGCAACAGCTCCGGCATCGTAGACGGTGCAGCGCTTGTTCTGGTTGGTTCCGAAGAAGCGGGCCGCAAGGCAGGCTTGAAGCCACGCGCACGCATTCGTGCCGCAGCGGTGATTGGTTCCGAGCCCACCATCCTGCTGACAGGCCCCACACCGGCTTGCCAAAAGGCAACCTGGGAGTTAGCCTGGACCGTGTGAACGTGAACGGCGGTTCGATCGCCATGGGCCACCCATTGGGCGCAACCGGCGCAATCATTCTCGGCACTTTGCTCGATGAACTTGAGCGGCAAGACAAAACCCTGGGCTTGGCCACACTGTGTGTGGGCGGCGGCATGGGTATTGCCACCATCATCGAACGCATTTAATTGACCGAAGGAGAAACAACAATGAGTGCAGTGAAATTTGAACTCGGTCAAGACGGCATCGCAGTGGTAACACTCGACATGCCCGGCCGTTCCATGAATGTATTGAACGAAGAATTAATGGGCCCATTTGCGGAAGCCCTGACCCGCATTGAAACTGATGCAGCCGTGAAAGGCGTAGTGCTGACTTCTGGCAAGCCAGAGTTTTTGGCAGGCGCGGATTTGGACACAGTTTACAAAATTACCGACCCTCAGCAGGCTTTTGATTTGGCTGAAGCCTTCAAAACCCTGTTGCGCCGCATGGAAAAATGCGAGAAGCCAATTGTGTGTGCCTTGAACGGCACCGCATTGGGTGGTGGCTTGGAATTGGCCATGGCCTGTAACCACCGTGTTGCGTTGAACAACCCAAAATTCAAATTCGGTTTGCCCGAAGTAAAGCTGGGCCTGTTGCCAGGTGGCGGTGGTACACAGCGTTTGCCCCGCATGATCGGTATTCAGGGCGCGTTGGAAATGATGACCCAAGGCACCGAGCTGCGCGTAGAGCAGGCTGTGAAGAAAGGCATTATTCAAGACACAGCCGATACCATTGAAGAAATGATTTCCAAGGCACGCGCCTGGTGTGTGGCCAACCCCAAGGCTTTGCAGCCATGGGATGTGAAGGGCTTCAAATTCCCCGGTGGCGATTCCAAACACCCAGCCATTGCGCAAATTTGGGCCATTGCACCGAGCATGGCCAACGCCAAAGCCTTTGGTAATTACCCAGCGCTGACCCACATTGCAAGCTGCGTGTTCGAAGGCGGTATTACCGACATTGACACTGGCCTGAAAGTGGAAAGTCGTTACTTCGCTGCTTGCGTGTTGTCGCAAGAAAGCAAGAACATGATGAACACGCTGTGGTATCAGCTGAACAGCATCAAGAAAGGCCAAAGCCGCCCAAGCGCGCCTGCGAAAAGCAAGGTCAAGAAAATTGGCGTGTTGGGTGCAGGCATGATGGGTGCCGGTATTGCCTATGTAAGCGCCAAAGTTGGAATTGAAGTGGTGTTGATTGACGCCACGCAAGAAGGCGCAGACAAAGGCAAGGCCTACAGCACCAATTTGCTCGACAAAGCCATTGCCAAAAAGCGCAGCACACCTGAAAAGAAAGAAGCACTGCTGAACCTGATCACTGCAACCACCGACTATTCCAAGCTGGAAGGTGCAGATTTGGTGATTGAAGCCGTGTTCGAAGACCGTGCTGTGAAAGCCGATGTAACTGCCAAGGCCGAAGCGGTTATTCCAGCAACAGCGGTGTACGCATCCAACACGTCAACCTTGCCAATCACTGGCTTGGCTGAAGCCTCCAAGCGTCCCAACCAGTTCATCGGTCTGCACTTCTTCAGCCCCGTGGACAAAATGCCGCTGGTTGAAATCATCATGGGTGAAAAAACCGACGATGAAACACTGGCCAAGGGCTTCGACTATGTTCAGCAAATTGGCAAAACACCCATTGTTGTGAACGACAGCCGTGGCTTCTTCACCAGCCGTGTATTCGGCACCTTTCTGATGGAAGCTGCTGCCATGGTGGGCGAGGGCGTACACCCACGATCCATTGAAATGGCTGGCCTTGAAGCCGGTATGCCCATGCCACCTTTGGCGCTGTATGACGAGGTATCGCTCAGCCTTAGTTTGCTGATCATGAAGCAAACCAAGAAAGACATGGAAGCAGCAGGCCAAACATTCCCTGAGCACCCAGGCTACAAAACGCTGATTACTGTTGCTGAAAAGCACGGTCGCATTGGCAAGAAAGACGGCAAGGGCTTCTACGACTACACCCCAGCAGGCAAAACCCTGTGGAAAGGTTTGAGCGAAGAATTCCCGCTGGCGAAGGATCAGCCTTCTTCACAGGAAATTCAGGACCGCCTCATGTACATCCAGGCCAATGAAGCCGCACGCTGCTTGCAGGAAAAAGTGCTGCGTTCTGTGGCCGACGGCAACATCGGTTCAATTTTCGGTTTGGGTTTTGCACCATTCACAGGCGGCATGTTGCAGTTCATCAACGCCAAGGGCTTGCCCCAGTTTGTAAAGCGTTGCGAAGAACTGGCAGCCAAGTATGGCGAGCGTTTCAAGCCTGCCAGCATGTTGGTGGAACTTGCCGCACAAGGTAAAAAACTGGAAGACAACTTGGCGTAATTTTTACCCTGCAAAGCCGGCTGCCGAACGGCAACCGGCTTTGCGATGAACGACGAAAACAGGAGCAGTAACCATGGTATTCAAAGTAATCATGAATGGCTTGATCAAAGCCAAAGCCATGCCCCAAATTTCTGCCACCGAGCGCCAGGCGCTTGAAGCAGGCACGGTGTGGATTGACGGGCAAGTGTTTTCCGGCAAGCCCGATTTTGCAAAAATGTTTGCAGAGCCTTATGCAAAACTAAGTCAGCGCGAGCGCGATTTCATCGACGGCCCAGTGCAGCAATTGTGCGAAATGTGCGATCCGCATGAAATTGCGACCACACGCATTATTCCCAAAAAGGCAGTCGACTTTTTGGCAACTGCAGGTTTTTATTCTTTCCTGATTCCACAAAAGTTCGGTGGCCTGGAATTTTCGGCCAATGCCATTTCTACCATCATGGCGATGATCACATCGCACAGCCCCTTGCTGTCTACGCTGGTTGTTATTCCAAACAGCTTGGGCGCGGCAGAACTGATCAAGCACTACGGTACACAAGCACAAAAAGAACACTACCTTCCACGCCTGGCCACTGGCCAATACCTGCCCTGTTTTGGTTTGACAGAACCCACAGCCGGATCGGATGCCGCATCTATTTTGGCCCGTGGTGTTGTGTTTAAGAACGCAGAAGGCAAAGCTCAAATCAAACTGAATTTCCGCAAGCGCTACATTACCCTGGCGCCTGTGGCCAACCTTATTTCGCTGGCATTCAAACTGCACGATCCCGACAATTTGTTGGGCAAAGGTGCAGAGCCCGGCATTACCGTGGGCCTGGTTCACCGTGGTACGCCTGGCCTGGAAATGGGCAAGCACCACCAGCCAATTGGCGATGCCTTCTACAACGGCCCAATTATTGGTCGTGACGTAGTAATTGACGCCGATGAAATTATTGGTGGTGTTGAGTGTGCAGGCCAAGGCTGGCGCATGTTGATGGAACAGTTGGCCGGTGGCCGTGCGGTTTCATTGCCTGCTGGTGCAGTGGGCGGTGTGCGCGCAGCTGCAGCTGCTTCAGGCGCCTATGCCCGTGTTCGCCAACAGTTCGGTATGCCCATTGCTGAAATGGAAGGCATTCAGGAAAAGCTGGCTGAAATTGCAGCCATGGCTTACCTCAGCGAAGCGGCCCGTGTGTATGCAGTCAGCGCATTGGACAACAACGAGCAACCCCCCGTGGTTTCTGCTGTGTGGAAAGCCTACCTTACTGAGCTTTCACGTGAGCAAGCGAAAAACGCGATGGACGTGATGGCTGGTGCTGGCGTCATGCAAGGCCCCAACAACGTGATTGGTCGTGGCTACTGTTCAGCCCCGGTTGCCATTACCGTTGAAGGTGCGAACATCATGACCCGTTCGCTGATTACCTTTGGCCAGGGTGCAGTACGCTGCCACCCCTACGCATTCAAAATTGCAAATGCCCTGGAAGCCAACGACTTACCCACATTCAGCGCAGCGCTGAAAGGCTGGATTGGTCACATGGTAGCCAACACTGGCCGTTTGGTAGGCTTAACGCTAACCCGCGGTTACCTGGCCAGTACACCGAAAATTGATGGCGTAACACCTTACCTGCGCAAGCTGGCTTGGGCTTCCTCACGTTATTCATTCCTCACCGACATGGCGCTGATTACCGTGGGTGGCAAGCTGAAAGCGCGCCAGCAACTGACTGGCCATTTCGCCGATGCATTGGGTTGGCAGCTGTTGGCCATTTCAACCGTACGCCGCTATGTGGCTGAAGGCGAAATCAAGGAAGACCTGCCACTGGTGCAATACGCTTGTGAATACGCCTTGGCAAAAGTGCAAAAAGCATTTGAATCCATCTATTCCAACTTTGGCAACAACCCGGTTGGCTTCTTGCTACGCACTGTGGGGTACTTCAGCCTGCGCGTGAATCCGATTGTGGGTTCAGGCCTTGATCGTTTGGTGCCCACCGTGGCCAAAACGATTACCAAGAGCGGCGCTCAACAAGCCCGCATTACTGGTGATTTGTACATGCCCAAGTTCAATCTTTCTGATTTGGACAGCGACGAAGTACTCGCCAATACCACAGGCGTGAAGCGCTTGATGGCTGCCTTCCAGGCGGTACAAGAAGCTGAAGTGGTGCAAATGAAAGTGATTCAGGCGCGCCGCTCCAAGTTGGTGGACAAAGGTTCTGTGCAAGAAATGGCACAAGCTGCGTTGGCCAAAGGCATTATTACTGAAGCGGATAAAAAGCTGCTGGATCGCGCAAACCGCATCAGCTTGGAAGCCATCATGGTTGATGAGTTCACACCACAAGAATTCTTCGGTGATAACTCGGTAACCTACGCCCCTGGCTTTGAATGCGCCAATGTTCCAAACGTTGGGCATGATGCTGAACCAGTTGCGGCTGTATCGGGTGAGCGTCTAAGGGTTGTAAACGCTTGATTTCCGGCCGTTTTGGCGTGTTCTGACCGCCTGTTTTAAAATAGGCGGTTTTTTACAGAGCATTTCAAAAGGGGTAATGATGCAAAGAACATCTAGTTGTGGTCAGTTGGATAACTTGCGCAAAATTACCCCGCCTCTCAATCCCGGTTCCGATGCTGGCAATTCTTTGAAAAACCTGGCCTCCAAATTGAGTAGTTGTTTGTTTCGCAACAGTGGTACTTCCGTTGTTGTTTCATCTAGTTTGGCGGCACATAGGCAAAAAATGTTGCCGCAGGGCAAATTGCAACTGAGCCGGTTCAACAAGCTGTCTGAAAATTACAAGCTACGGGAACAAACTCTGGCTTCCGAGAACAAGTTTTCATTGTTTGATTGGCCGTCGATTAAGTCCCCAGCGGGTGCTTTTGCCGAGGGGGGCAAATATGCAGTTTCCAGTCCCGAAGCCACTTGGAAAGGCCAAGTTGGTTCTTGCTGATTTGTATGCCAAAAAATATGGAATTTCGATTGTTTGCCAATTTGAAGGGAATGATGAAGCCGGTGTTGTTGATTCCTTGATTGCACAGGTTCGAGATGCGCAAGGTAAGCCAGTTGGTTTTATTGTTCCAGCCAAGCCGCCTGGTCTTTGGCCCGCCAAGTTCAACTACCGCGGGCATGTAGTGCCCTTGATTATTCAACAAACTGAAGCTGGTTTTGATGTGGTCAATCTGGATTCCCTAGCCGACAACGCCAAACATTATCAGCAATTTCTGAATGTATTTCAGAAAAGAATGAATGCGTGTGATGCAGGGGTACTAAGACATAGTCTGGTTAACACAAGGCGTCAGGCGGATAGGCAGTCTTGCCACACCGACGCCCTGCAAATTTTGAAAGATACCCTTTGCGCAGTCAGCAGCAACCCCGATGGCAATTGTTTCGATCTGCTTGGCTGCAAAAGCGAACGATTTCATTTGCCATCCTTTCTTCAAAAAACCAACCAGCGTGGCCGAGCCTTGGTGGAAGATAATTTTCAACCTGCAAGCTTGTTAATTCCGCAGCGGCAAGGGCATTTGTGTGGCGACAAAAGTATCTCGATTGGGCAGCACCGTAACAAATACACGGCTGAATTTGGCGCCAGGAAATCGAATTACTTCCTGGCAGTCAAGGCTTTTTACAATGCAGGAAAAGTGCTGGACCAACTTGAGAAAAAGCCCAGCGCCGGTACATCTGAAAGTAAATTTTAAAACTGAGGAAAATTTGGTAGCGGTCCTCTCGGGTTAGACGTTCGACTGGTTGCAACGTAAGTGCCGTTGGCGCTTGCATCGGCAGCGCCTGGGTTGGTAGTTGAATCAGTGTTTGCTCTGTTAACGGAACGGGTTAGCCCGATGGGGCTGATGTTCAAGGCTTGATCCAAGTTCAAGCCTTGACCCATAAAGTCAGGCAGTCGAACAGCAATTGCATTTCTGGGTAGTAATCTTGGCAAAGTACTGAGCCCTTGAAAGATATTGCTAGGCGCGCGGTCGCTCAAAATGTTGGGGTGTTCGGCCACAGAACGCGGGGAGTTGGTTGAAGAATTGATATTTGGCATAACTGGCTTAACTTTTGACGCAGAACACTGTAGTGGTTGGTCTGTACGGAAAGTTCATTTTACAAAGGCGTTGTTAAATTATGAGTCCAATTGTTGATCCCTCTCTGCTCGAGGGTATTGTTGTTCTTGATCTTTCCCGAAACTTGCCTGGGCCAGCCACCTCGCTGATCCTGCAGCAAATGGGGGCCACTGTGATCAAGATGGAACCCCCGCATGGTGACGATGCCAAAAGCATGCCCATGCTTTACGCAGCACTCAACAACAGCAAAAAGATTGTCACTGCCGACTTTCGTACGCCCGAAGGAATCGAAAGCCTCAAAAGCCATGCAGCCAAAGCCGATGTGTTAATCGATGGTTTTCGCCCCGGCGTGATGGCAGACATGGGCTGCGGCTACGACACTTTGAAAGCACTGAACCCGAAGTTGGTGATGTGCTGCATCACAGGTTACGGACAAAAGGGCCCGCTGGCGGAAAAAGCGGGGCACGACATCAATTACATGGCGCTTAGCGGCGTGCTTGACGGCCTTCAAACCGCCGAAGGCGATATTCCTGTGCCTGCCGTGCAGTTTGGTGATTTGTTTGGGGGCACCTCTGCCGCAGTGCAGGGTATTTTGGCAGCCTTGTTGAAGGCGCAGCGCACAGGGCAGGGCAGCTTTGTAGATGTGTCCATGACCCACAATTTGTGGAAGCAAAACATCATGCCCGAGAGCATGGAGCAAATGTGGATCAAGCTGAGCGGTAAACCCGCCCGCCACCAAGACGATCTTCTCAGTGGTGGCCTGGCCTGCTACAACGTGTACAAAACTGCCGACCAGCGCCATTTGGCGGTGGGTTCGTTGGAACACAAATTCTGGAAAGTGGCCTGTGAAGCCATGGGCAAGCCCGAGTGGGTGAATGTTCACTGGAGCCGCGGCGCCATGCCCGGCACCCCGTCGGCTGTTCAAATGCTGGCCGACATGAAGGCCTTGATTGCCTCCCAACCCCTTGCCTATTGGGAGCAAGTGTTTGGCAATGTAGATGCCTGCATAACCCCGGTGCTGACCCGTGCTGAAATCAAGCAAAGAAACCTTTTGCGAATTTGATGTTTTTTGTGCGCAAAGCGGGCCATGAAGGCGCGGTAAATCAAGGGCTGGCAGTGGAGTACTGCGTCTAAAATACTGAAATCTTTAGCTTAACTTACACTTAGCTTACGCGATTCTTACCAAAATTGCGGGAAGAATGGTATTGTTGGTTTTGCCGGAAGTCTTATACAACACTTATAAAAACCGGGCCCACGCAGGCTCAGCCGGGGAGACACAACAAGCCACCCAAAGTGGCGCTCCTTGGCCGCATCCGCTCGGTTTACAGGAGATCAGTACATGTCAGCACGTCCCGACGAGGCAGCCCCAAAGGTGTCGCCCGAACAATTCAATGGTTTTGTCAGCAAAGAAGCGCAGGAGCTTTTTGAGTCTCGTTATTGGACTAAAAGCTACCCCCCAGGCGTGAGTGGCGACATGCCGCCACTGCGCTACACCAGCATGCTTGAACTGGTGGCCGAGTGCCTGAAAAAGTATGCAGACCGGCCTGCCTTTGTTTCTGCGGGTACGGAGTTCTCTTACAAGCAGGTTGACGACATGTCTGACCAGTTTGCGGGTTACCTGAAGTCGATTGGCGTGAAAGCAGGCGACGTAGTTGCCATTATGCTGCCCAACTGTGTTCAATTCCCTGTGTGCTTCGTGGGTGCCATGAAGCTGGGTTGTACGCTGACCAACGTCAACCCCCTGTACACCGTGCGCGAATTGAATCACCAGTTGAAAGATTCTGGCGCAACCACCATTGTGGTGTTTGAAAACTTTGCCAACACCTTGCAGCAATCGCTTGAAGGTACCAAGGTGAAAAACATTGTGATTACCCAGCTGGGCGATTTGCTGGGTGGTTTGAAAGGCTTCATCGTCAACTTCGTGATGCGCAAAATCAAGAAGATGGTGCCTGCTTACAACTTACCCCAAGCTGTGCCCATCAAAAAAGCACTGGCTGCAGGCAAAGGTGTGTCGTACCCCAAGCCCAGCCCCAAGCTTGATGATGTGGCCTTGCTGCAGTACACAGGCGGCACTACCGGTGTATCCAAAGGCGCCATGCTGACTCAGCGCAACCTGATGAGCAACATGGAACAAGGCCTGGCCTGGATGAGTGAAGCCATCGGCAAAGAACCAATTTGCGTGGTCACCATGCTGCCGCTATACCACATTTACGCATTGGCCGTGAACTGCATGTTGTTCATGACCTTCGGCGCCCGCAACATTTTGATTGCCAACCCCCGCGATGTGGGCACCGTGATGAAGGTGCTGCGCAAAGAAAAATTCCATGTGATCACAGCAGTGAACACACTGTTCAACGCATTCCTGAACAACCAAGAATTCTGCAGCCGCGATTTCTCGGACATGAAGTTTGCAATGAGCGGTGGTATGGCCCTGCAACAGCCTATCGCCGAGCGTTGGTACAAGGTAACTGGTTGTGCAATTTCCGAAGGTTTCGGCATGACCGAGACCTCACCCGTAGTTACCGTGCCCCCGCTGCATGGCGTTGAGCGCCCTGCATTCCGCGGCAACGTGGGCTTGCCAATTCCCGGCACCGAAGTGCGCTTGAAGCGCGACGATGGCCTGTGGGCCGGTTTGAACGAGCCTGGTGAAATTTGTGTGCGTGGCCCGCAGGTGATGCTGGGTTACCTCAACCGCCCAGAGGAAACTGCCAAGACCATCGACAAAGATGGCTGGCTGGCCACTGGCGACATTGGCACCATGGACGAGCAGGGCTTCGTGAAGATTGTGGACCGCAAGAAAGACATGATCATTGTAAGTGGCTTTAATGTGTTCCCCAATGAAATTGAAGACGTGGTTGCCCAACACCCTGGCGTACTGGAATGCGGCGTGGTGGGTGTGCCCGACCCGGTTACCGGTGAGAAAGTGAAGCTGGTGGTGGTGAAAAAAGACGTCAGCGTAACCAAAGAAGATTTGATTGCGCACTGCCGGCAAAACCTGACTGGTTACAAAATTCCATCGTTCGTGGAATTCCGCGACGAGTTACCCAAAACACCTGTGGGCAAAATTTTGCGCCGCGAACTTCGCGACAAGCCGAAAGAAACAGCGTAAGCAAAACAGTTCAACAAAAAAGCCACCTTCGCAGGTGGCTTTTTTTTATTCTACTTAGTTGCGCACGTACATTTCCACACGGCGGTTTTGGGCTCGGCCCGCTTCTGTGTCGTTGCTGGCCACTGGGAAGCTCTCGCCCAAACCAGCGGCGGTTAGGCGTGCACTTGAAATGCCTTTGGCTGTGAGAAAGTTGGTGACCGACTGCGCGCGGCGTACGGACAGTTCCTGGTTGTATTGGTCACTGCCAGTGCTGTCGGTGTAGCCGATTACGCACACAATGGTGTTGGGGTTGTCTCGCAGCGTGGCTGCGATTTGGTCTAGCGTGCCCGCGAATTGCGACTTCACATCGCTTTTGTTGGTGTCAAACAGCGCAGCGCCGGGAATGTCGAGCATCACCGAGCCGTCGCGTTGTTCGCGCACAGCAATTTGACTTCCGACCAGGTAACCGAACAAACCGCCCAGAGCCGCGCCGCGCACGGTGTCTTTGCCATCAATACTGTTACCCACGATTGCACCACCAATAGCGCCTACGGCAGTGCCAATTGCTGTTTTGGTGTTGTCCACTTTGCGTTCAGGTGCCATGGGGCAGCCAGCCACAGCAACAGGTGACCCTGGAGCTGCTTGTTGCGGGGCTTGGGGGCGTTGATAAAGACCGCCGCCGTTGCTTGCGCAGCCTGCCGCGAAAAGGGTAAGGGCAATCGCTGAAAGTTTGAATGTGTTCATGGTGTATTCCTTGTGTTTTGTTCTTGAACGTCTACTGTCAGTCTCATTCTAACGGCTTAAGCTTTTTCAGGTTGACTATAAAAAATTCATGGCGCTACACTGCAATATGCTTAAGTCTCTCACAATACTTCTTGCCTTCCAGGCTTTGGGCGAATTGCTCAGCTTTGCCTTGTTTTCTTCTATCCCTGGCCCCGTGTTGGGGCTGATTGCATTGCTGGTTTTTTTCTTCGTAAAAGGTGGCGTACCTGCCGATATTGAAACCACAGCCAATGTATTTACTGCCAACCTGGGTTTGTTGTTCGTGCCTGCAGCTGTGGGGGTGGTTGTATTTTGGCCGGTGTTGGCAGAATTTGGTTTGATCATTCTGATCACTTTGCTGGTCAGCGTGGTGCTTACTTTGGTATGCACCGCCTGGCTGCTTGATCAATTGGCAGCCCGCTTTATGCCGGGCAATGTCAGTGAGAACGCCGAGGGTAACAAACATGAGTGATCAACATGAATGAGTCCGCCCGCCGCGTTCTGGAGCTTCCGGAAATTTGGGTTTACTTAAGCGGCAACCCACTGAGCGCACTATTTCTAACCCTTCTGGCTTATCAGCTTGGCCTGTGGTGCTACAAAAAAAGTGGGCAACATCCTTTTACAAACCCGGTGTTAATTGCTGTGCTGTTGCTGGCAGCGTTTCTGCAAATTACCGGCTTAAGTTATCAACAGTATTTCGAGGGTGCCCAGTTTGTGCATTTCTTGCTGGGTACTGCAACCGTGGCTTTGGCTGTGCCAATTTATCAGGGGCTAACGGCCGTGAAAGGGCAAACTATTCGCACGTTGGTTTTGTTAAGTGCGGCCTTGTTGGTGGGTGGGGCTGTGTCTATTGGCAGTGCCTTGGGTACGGCATACCTGCTGGGGGCCAACCTGGATATTGTTCAAAGCTTGTGGGCAAAATCGGTCACGGCGCCTATCGCTATGGGGGTTAGTGAACGTATTGGCGCATCGCCCACGCTAACAGCTTTGTTTGCGATCGTCACCGGAATTCTGGGGGCTGCCGTAGGCAGCTGGCTGTTCAATTCAATGGGCTTGAAGCGCTGGTGGGTGCGTGGCTTTACCATGGGTTTGGCAGCGCATGGTATTGGTACGGCAAGGGCATTTTCAGTGCATCCCGAGGCGGGGCGTTATGCCAGCCTGGGTATGGGTTTGCATGGTATTTTTGGAGCGCTTTTAATTCCGTGGGTGTATGGGTTTTTCGCAAGCTAATCACACCCATACCAAAAGCTTAAAAGCAGGCTGCCCAGGCCGCCACGTAAACAGCCCGCATGTCGGGGCTGCAGTAGCCCAGCATTACTAACAGCGCAAACACAACAACAACCGCTTTGCCCCAAGTTGGCATTAGTGGGGCTTGTGGTTTATTGGTGGGTGCCTTATCCGGCTGCATGTTGTGCTCTGGGTTCATTGGGTGTTGCGCTTTTTTCTTGTATGGGCCAGTTTACCGCAGCCGCAATTGCGCTTAAAGCCACACAAATCCACCACACCAGTGTGTAGCTGCCCGTGGCATCGAATAACAGGCCACCCAGCCAGCCACCCACAAAAGCACCAATTTGGTGGAACATAAACACAAGGCCACCCAGCATGGACAGGTTTTTCACCCCAAACATGGCTGACACGGTGCCCGTGGTCAACGGCACAGTTGATAACCACAGCACTCCCATGCAGGCTGCGAACAAATACACGCTCCAGGTGCTCAAAGGCGCCAGTACAAAGGCCACAATCAACAAGCCACGCAAGCTATAAATGCCGCTCAGCAACATGGGCTTTCTGAATTTTCCACCCCACAAACCGGCCAGGTAGCTGCCCAGAATATTGAACAGACCAATCAAGGCCAATGCTGTACTTCCAGCGCTGGCGGGTATGCCGCTGTCTTGCAGGTAGCTTGGAAGGTGTACGCTAATAAACAATATCTGAAAGCCGCACACAAAATACCCTACGCTGAGCATTAAAAAAGCGCGGTGTCGCATTGCTTGTCCCAGACTGGCCCACATGCCCAATTCTTTTTGCTCGCCCAGTTCCCTTTGCCTGGCCGAAGAGTTGAGGTTTTCGGCACTGCAGCGTGCATCGTCAGTTTTTAGGGTCTTGGCTTTTTTGGGTTCAATCAATTGCCAGGCCAAAACCACAATAATTACGGCAACACAGGCCATTATGCTGAGTGCGTAAGACCAACCAACCTGGTTGATTAAAAACAGCCCACCGGGTAAAAAAGCAAACTGCCCGAGAGAGCCCAAAGCCATTGAAATACCCATGGCCATGCTGCGTTTTTCAGGGGGCATGGCGCGGCTTACCGCACCAAATACCACCGGGAAGGTGGTGCCGCTTAAACCCAGGCCTATGAGAATGCCAGCGCTTAAGGTCAGCATGCCGGGGCTTTCAACCGTGGCCATTAAAAACAAACCCAATGTGTACATGGCACCACCAAGAATCATGGTAATGGCCGAACCCAGGCGATCAGCCATTCTGCCGACAAACGGTTGTGCTACCCCCCACACCAGGTTTTGCATGGCAATTGAAAAGGCGAATACTTCACGACCCCATTCGTTGCTCAAACTCATGGGTTGTAAAAAAAGCCCGAATGAATGCCGTATGCCCAGCGAGATGGTCATGATGAACGCGCCGCACCACAATATGGTGAGTGGTGATACTGCCTTGTGGGGTGGTATTTTCATGGTATGTGTTTATTAAGGTTTGATGTAAGCAAAGCGTTGTTGGGTTGCCGTTGGTGTAGGTGTGATACACCACTTTAGAGGTACCGTCCTGGGGGCTGATTCATTTCTCGGGTACCACGCTTTGTGCGTTGGCACTACTTAGGTTCAGCATGCTCGCAAGCCACGCCAGCAGGGCATTTTTGCCAAAAAATACTTGCATTCGTGTCTCTGGTTTCGATTGATGAATTCCTTTCTCTACCACGTCATGGTGGGGTTGTTGAGATGACTCCTTAGAGGGATGTTTAACCCATGCGTTGATCAGATACTAGTTGGACCAGAGTTGCAAAGGATGAGCAAAATTATGAACCCCAACACCGCATTAAACACCGTTTCGGCGGTGAGTAAAATTGGTGTTTACGTGGCCGTGGCCTTGGGCGCTGTTGCTTGTTCTGCCTTGAATCCGAACGGGGAAATGAAGTCATTCAAAAGCAAGATTAAGCCGCCAGAACTGACTGCACCTGACATCACTGATTCAAGCGGTACTGTTTCGCAGCGAACCCTTCCAATTGAGCGTTTGCCTTCGGATACTTTCTGGGTACGCCCCCAGATGTCGGCGGGGCAGTTACCCTACGTGCAGGTCAGAAACTTGTCTGTGACTGAGCGGGGATTGTTCGATGTATTGCAAATCATTTTCGCTGAAACCAACCTGCCACTGAGTTTTGAAGGCGGTGCCGATGCGGCGTCCCGCTATGGCGTTGTCACTCTGAATAACCTGAATGGTGATTTGTCCAGCGTGATGAATCAGCTTGGCGAGATCATGGGTTTTTTCTGGACGGTCTCTGATTCTGGCGTGCTGCGCATCATGCCTGAGCAACAATTTGTTGTGACCATGCCCCCAGTGTTGAATGAAGACAGCATGGCTGGTGTTACCAACACCATGCAGTATCTTGGCGCAAAAGATGTTTACCTGGATCGAATCAATCGTTCGCTGGTATTTCGGGCTAACCGCCGCGCTTTGAACGACATAAAAAGTTACATGGAGAAAGCTCGTGCAACCCGCTCCCTGATTGTGTACGACATGAACGTGTTGCAGGTTGATTTGAATGACACCTCCAACATGGGTATTCGTTGGGAGCTATACAAAACCGGAACCGGTATTAATACAGCACCCGATTCCGGAATTGTTGGTGGCAGTGCAAGCCCGGATCTAAGCCGGGTAACCCAGGTAAGCCGCTCCTCAACAGGTATTGAAACACTTATTTTTGGCGAGAATTTCTCGACCAATTTTTTACTGGATTTTCTGCGTTCTCAGGGGGATGTAAAAACACTAAGCCAACCCAAGATTGGCCTGATGAATGGCACCAACGGTAACATCCGTGTAGGGCAGTCCACTACATTTGTTTCCCGTGTGGGCTCACAAATTGTGAACGGTGTTGCGCAATCAACTGCCGATACGCAAAACCTGCGCACGGGTCTTGAGGTCTCGCTAACAGGCGAGTCTCATGACTCCACAATTTATACCCGAATCAATATTTCAATCACTGAACTGTTGGCCTTGAAGCGTTTTACTGCGCTGGGTGTTGATTTAAATCTGCCAGAAGTGGCGGATCGAGAATTGAAAACCCAGGTGCGCTGCAGGCCAGGCGACACGATTTTATTGGGCGGAATAACCGTGTCGCGTGCCCAAGACGACTCGCAGGAAGGTTTGGGTATTTTCAGTAAAGTGAAGAGTACCAAGCAAACTGAATTGGTGGTGACTATTCGACCGCGCCTGTTGATGTTTGATGATCCCCAACAGGCAGCCCAAAACTTTCGAACCGAACCACGCATTGAACCGGCCGTTCGCAAAGAAAAGCCCTTGCTGCCGGTTGAGCCCAAACAAACGCCGGAAATCGAAGTTGATCCTGTTGCACAACAGCAGCTAGCACCCGAAAAGCCTGGAGCACTGCGTTTGTCCATGCGACTGGGAACAACTCCACGGCCTGCTCAAATGTTGTCTAAGCTTGGCCAAGTAAAACCCTGAGGTCAGTATGAAACAAGTCATTCAGCCCGGTTTGATATTTCTGTTGCTTGCGGGCACGTTGCCCGCCTGCGTATATGGCCAGACGATTGCCAATCCTTTGATTCGTCCTGCTCTTTTAACAGAAAGCGGTCAACCCTCAACCCCTGCATCAGCCACAGGAAATTCTTCACAAGTCGAATCCCAGCAGGGCGATTCCGAGGAGCTTCGTCGTCAGGCCGCTCGGCGAATTACCCAGGAGGATTTGAATATTCAGCAACAGGCGTTGAATTCTCCTGTGGTGCCGATTGGATTGGTCAATCTTTTTTCCAATATGCAGGTGACAGCGCATATTCAAAACGCAATCGTCATGCGCAAAGTCAGCAATGAACAGGTGCAGGCTCCGGTGGTTGCGGCAAGTCCACCAAGTACAAATGGCCAGCCAGCGCAAGAAGCTCAGTCAAGTGCTGTTAAAAATGTGTCCCGTTCAACAGCTGTTATTCGCCTTCGTGTTGGTCAGGTAGTTAATGTGGCTGGTTATTCGGTGCGTGCCAAGGTGACTGGTCAGGATGTAACAGTGGATTGGTTAAGCGACAAAGGCAGCTGGGTTAATGTATTTTTCGGCGCGCTTGAATCGAGCAACGGCGGAATAGCTCAGGTGCCGACCGATTCGCAACTGCTAGAAGTTGATACCGAAGCCTTCGATTACCTCGTTCCGAAGTTGAACAGGCAGACGTTTTCATCGAACGCCCCAGGTGGTAATCAGCAAGGCAATTTTGGTTCAGGCTTTGGCGGTGGTGGTGGGGTAAACCAGGGGTTTGGTCAACCCGGTTTTGGCTCATCAGCGCCTTTCTAGCAGCGAGCACGGCAGCACACCATGAAAAGTACTGAAAGTGATTTGACTCAAGCCGGGCTGGACGCTCACCAGTTATCCATGTTGCGCCAACAACATGCGCATTTGCGCTCCGAGGGCCGTTCTACAGATTTGTCGAGCCTCGCGCTGCGTTCGCGTTTCATCAACAGCGATGACCTGAAAGACGATGATTTAGAGAGTGACCAAGGTATTGTCGGCGACCATTTCACGCTTCAAACAATTTTGCCGCTTGAGTATTGCCGCCGATTTACTTGTGTACCTACTGAATTTTCCAAGGGTGTGTTGACGTTGAAGTGCGCGCAACCCTTAAGTACCTCTCAGAGAAAGCGGATCCAGGATGCACTGAGAACATCGGTTCAGTCCCTGCGCGTATTGCCTGCCAGCCGGCAAGAGGTTTTCGATGTGCTCATGCGGATTGAGCAGTCAGGTTCAGTCAACGGCTTGATTTCGGTTTTAAGGTCGGATGGGTTGGAAGCCGGGCGCCTGCGCGGCCTTGTGTACGCAGTGTTAAAAGAAGCGCTTTCACTGAAAGCAAGCGATATTCACCTGAGCCGAAAATCAGACCCCGATGCATGGATTGCCTATCGTGTTGACTCAGTGATGCGTCAAACCCATTTGCTGCCTGAACTGCTGATGCAATCGTTGGTGGCTCGAATCAAAATTGAAGCGGGCATGGATGCATCAAACAATCGCACTGCACAAGATGGTCGCTTGACTGTTGAGCACGAGGGCCGGGTGGTGGACTTCCGTATTTCGACTCAACCATTGGTGGATGGTGAATCACTGGTACTTCGAGCGCTTGACGTGTCGTTGTTGCCAAGCCTTACAGCCTTGTTTCCTGGTCAGCCCAAAATGATGGGTTTGATTCGTGGCATTACTCAACAAAGCGGTAAAACTGGTGGCCTGGTGTTTATTTCCGGCGCCACGGGCTCTGGTAAAAGTACAACACAGTACACGGTGGCTTGTGGTTTTCGCCGCGACTCCATGAATATCATCACGGTTGAAGACCCGGTTGAGTACATTTTGCCTTTCGCCAAGCAAATTCAACTTCAGGCTTTGGTTAAACAAAAGGCGATTGATCTTGAGCGATCCATCTTGCGTCAAGATCCCGACATCCTGATTTTTGGTGAAATTCGTGATGCAGATTCTGCCCGCGCAGCGCTGGCGTTTGCCGAAAGTGGTCACTTGGTTATCTCCACCATTCACGCCAACAGCGTAATTCAGGTAACTGAACGTTTTTTGTCAATGATCGATTCGTCACATCGATCGGATTCTGAATTCCTGATTGCGCACTTTTTGCGCATGATTATTCACCAGCGCTTGATGCGCCGTTTGTGTTCTTGTGCCAAACCAATGCACAACGATGAAATCGAAAACATTAACCCCAGTATTTCCACTTTGACCGGCGGTTTGATTGAAGCCCGGCCTGGCTTGAAAAAGAAAACAGGTTGTACCCGCTGCCTTGGCACTGGATATTCCGGCCGTGTAGCCGCCCATGAAACTTTGCATATTCCTGCCGATCAGGCCATGCGTGCAAAGTTTGTACGTGCATTCAAAAATCACGAGCTGGAATTGCCGGTTGATTTGCGTGAGGAAAACGGCGTGGAATACACCAGCCGTTTACAAACTTTGCAAACGTTGATGGATCAGGGCTTGATTGATTGGCCCAGCGTGGCCCAGCTTTTCGGTGTGGCGGAGTAAACCATGGCCATTGTCAACTACAGGGTTTTTTACCTGGCCCCGCAAATGCTGGATGCGACCGCAAGACCCGATGAACGTTTGAGTGGCTACTTCCGTCATGAATTGGTTATTACTGCATCTCGCAAACGCGAGGCCATACAGCAGGTAATTGATCGCGGTGGTGTTGTTCTCGACATACTTGAAGTACGTTCCAAAGGCCTGCTCCAAAGGTTATTTGGGGTCAAAGTTAGCCGTGGTTACAAACAAAAATTTTTACAGGCGCTTGCCTTCAATGTTCGGTCAGGTTTGTCACCCGAGAAGGCTTTGGAGCAAGTGATTCTGGGTGAAGTGGGTGAACAAAGGCTGGTATTGAACCAAGCCTTGAATGCGCTGCGCCAGGGGTTCGGGTTTGTGCAGTCACTTGAATTGCTGGCGTGGTTTGACGATTCGACACTCGCCGTGTTGAGGGCAGGTGAATCGGCTGGTCAGTTAAGTCAGGCATTGGAAACAGCGGTGGGTTTTTATGAAAAAGGATCCGCCACACTGAAGCTGATGTTTGGCGCAGTAACCTGGACTGCGCTGGATTTGATTATGGCGGTGTCCACTGTAGTCGGTATGCGATTTGGGCTGATTGAGCAGCTAAAAACTACCCCCTTGATGAGTGAAGACCCCGTCAAAATTGAGCAGTTTAATAATTCCCTGTTGTTGGCTGAGCATGTGAATAACGGCTTGCTTGCGTTTTCATTTGTGTTTGCATTGGTGCTCATTTACTTCACCATGCTTGTGTTGTCGCCCGATCCAAAAACCAGAACGCAAGCATTCGGCATGCTGGAAAAGGTGCCCGTGATTGGTGAGCTTCTTATTTCATCTGGCATGGCTGCCACCACCCGTGTACTGGGTTCCCTGTTAACAGGCGGAGTGGTGTTTCTCAACGCCGTGCAAATTGCGCGCAAGGGCACCATAACCCCAACAATTAGCCGTTTTTGGGAAGACATTATTAACAGAACAGAAATTGGCGAACAGCCTGCCAGCGCATTTAATCACATGCAGCTGGACAGCAGTGAACGCCTATTGATTCGCGCGCACAAAGATCAGGCGCAGCTTGCCGAATGCTTGGCCTCTATTTCTCAAACACGCGAAGAAAAGGCCAATTCTGCGGCGCGCAAATTTGCTGTTCTCGCATTCGTGGGTTCCCTGCTGTATTCCGGCATTGCCGTGCTGTTTAGCTTGGCTGTGGTGTATTTGCAAAACGAACTGGTGCTGTCAGGAGCGTGACCTTGGATAAACAAGTCAATCTGAAAACGATTTATTCCAATTTAATCGCTGGCCGGCTTCCCGTAGGCAGCGCAAGTGCAAAGCGTGTTGTTGAAAACCATGCATACGCCTTGTTAGGCACCAATCGCCTGCACACCTACTTTATTGAGCGTGCGGGTTTTGTGTACTACTTTGCAATTGAAAGCCAGTTTATGGCTTCGGCGCCAGGTTTTACGTTGCCATTTGTGGATGTATTGCCCGAAGGCCCTTTGTACCAGGGCGATGCAGTTTACCTGCTCAATGGCGGCGATTTTTCCGTGGCACTCATTCTGGAAAGCGGCAGCATGCGCTTGCTGTGCAACGATGTTGATGCGATTAAAGACTACCTCATTGATTTCGACTTGCAGATTATCGAAATTGCCAATCGCGGCGGCAGGCCACTGACCAGTGTTCCGCAGGCTATTCAAGGTATTTCAGAGCGAATCAGTGCCTGGTTGATGAAAGGCTCCCTGGCTGTTCTCATGGTTTCACTGGTTGGTTTTGTTGCCATACAAGTAAGTAACACCTTGCTTAACCAAAGTACGGAAACATCGTTGAATGCCAGGGCCGTAGAAAATGATCTTAACGCCACACTAAAAAAACTGAGTGTTCAACAGCCCCTGGCTCGTCAAATTTCACGAATTCAAATCGTGTCGGCCACCGTAGTGCGTTCGGGTGGGTGGATACAGTCCTATCGCCTTGTGGGTGAAGACGATGAAGCCTTTGAAATTGTGCTGCCAAGCTGGGTTAGTCAGGATTATCTAGATTCGCTGGGGCGCAACGGGGTAATCACCGATCTTAGGGATGTAGAAGGTTTGCTGACAGTCCGTAAAGAAGGTAAGAAGGGGAAAAAATCGTGAAACTCGACTTTAAAACGGATTCTTCTTTGTTGATGACCGAAGTCAGCCGAATGCTCGGCCTGGCACCGATTTTCACCATGATGATAGCCGTGATCATGCTTGTTCTGCTTGTGTTTTCGGTGCAGGATTTTATGACCGAGGCACAAAAGGAAAAGAAAAGCCTGGAGTTGCCAAGTTTTACCTTAAACAAATCGCCCGTGGGCAAAAAGATTTATGAGGATTACTCGGTCGTGTTGGCGCGATTAAGCCCACATGTTGCAGTCAGCCCGGAAAAGGATGGCATACGAATTTCAATCACTGACCCGGCCAGGTACGCCGAATTCATGTTTGTACTGAACAGCGTGCAGGGTGTTTCTAAAGATGTGGTTTGGACCGCCAAGGAAATTTGCCTGGCAGATTGTGGTGGCACCGCTTCAACGGCATTAGTCAGCGGAATAATCGAGAAGGTGGACGTTAAATTGAGGGGACCTGAAAATGAATGACATGCACAGCTTGAACGATGAGTTTGCACGGGCTGCCCCCGAGCAGGTTGCAACAGGCAAGTTGAAGGGGCTGCACAAAATAATATTGGGTGCCGCAGCGCTTGCGCTTGCCGGAGTAGTTGGGTGGGCTGGTGTGACTGTGTTTGGCGAATCCGCACAAGGCAGGTCTGGCGTTTCTCCTTTGGCCAATGCGAATGCAGCCGCAAGCGGCAGCGACGTGGTGTTGGCCAGCATCGACGGCATGAAAATTACCGAGATGGAAGTGGCTGGGCTGTTGCAACAGGGCGTTGATAAAGCGATTGTGATTGATCGCTACATTAACAAGGTTATTGCGGCTGAACTGGGCCGCGAAATGTATGCCGAGGAAGCCAAGGCAACCCTGCAGGCTGCTGAGCGCGAGGTATTGTCAACACTGTACACCACACGTCGCCTCGACGAATTGCGCAAGGCGGTAAGTGATGACGAGGTTAAAAGCTATTACAACGCCAATGTGCTGGATCAAAACTTTCAGACGTGGAAGGTGAGTTACTACCTGAGTACTGATGAGGCAGACGTTCAAAAAACATTGGCCAGCCTGAAAAAGGGCGACAAGGAAGCCGAGGCGCAACTAAAACCCCTGATAGAGCAGGGCGATGGATACGCTGCGGCTGCGGCCCTGCCCTACAACTTGGGGCGCGTGGTTTCAAAAATGAAAAAGGGCGAATACAGCGATGTGTTGCAGCTTAGAAATGGTTTGCTGGTTTTGAAGGTAGAAGACAGCAAACAATTAAAGAAGCCCACCGTGGACGAATTGAAACAAGACATTATCCAAGCACTTGCGTTGCAAAAGTTCAATGAAGAATTGGAACAAGCTCGCAAAAAGGCCAAGGTGGAACTTGGCTGAATCTTTCACATTGAACCAACAAAAGCTTGACGTATTAAGGAGAAAATCATGAGTACATTTTTAAAGTGCCGGGCGATGCATGCCAAAAAATCAGCCCAGTCCGGCTTTATACAGGCGGCACTGTTGTTTGGTATCGCCCTGATGACAGCAGTACTTGGCGGCTTTGCGCTGGCCAACCGCAGCCCCACTTCGCAAACTGATGTAGAGCAGGCTAAAGTGAATGCATCGGTTATTCTTAAGCAAGCCAGCGATCTTCGCGATGGTGTGGCTCGTTATTCCAGTGATTTTGGGTCGTCGTCTGTGTCCAGTACAATGACTTTCGCAGCCACAGGGCCTGCAGGTTTGTTTGACCCTGCTGCCCGCTATGCTTCACCGCAGGTAATGCCTTCTGCCGCATTTGATGTCGCGAACGTGGCTACAGCAGATGATATTAAAGCCCCCAGCGCCTTGGCTGCTGGTCACTGGTACCTGAACAAAGTCACCGCAGGCAACGGGCTCAGTAGTAGTGCTGATGACCCCATGGTTGTACTGCCTTATTTACTTCCTGAGGTTTGCAGGCGCGTGAATACTTTGCTTTACGGCGTTAATACCATACCTGTAGGTACTGGTGCCGCAGCAGACTGGATCGCCGACGCTGATGGTGGCATTTCAGGCGTGGCAGGTGCTGCAGGTTGGCCAGAAGGTTGTGTTCAAACCAGTGACAGCCGCTATGTTTATTTCAAAACAATCCAGGAAAACTAATCTTTTATTGTTTTTTAAACCCTCCATCGAACCTCGGCCCTAATTTGGCCGAGGTTTTCTTTTTCGTAACCCAAGCTAGGGATACGTACCTCTTTTCTTCATGCCGTTAAACAGTTGTATGGCGTAATCCGCCAGCTAAAACAGGTTTAAACAAAATGAACAGGTGGCAACTAACAAAAAAACAGGCTGGCTTCGTCGCTTCCTATCTGATTTTCGGGATCGGCTTGTTGGCCGCAGTGGGTATTGCATATGGCCGCTTGAGCACGGCAAATGAACAGGGGCGGGTTGTGCAGCAAACTGTTGAAGATGTGGCCAGTCAGCTTGAAATAATCCGCGGCAAAGTGTTGCTATGCGGCGCAGTGTATCCCGATGGCGATCATGGTCAGTTCAACGCCCGGCATGCCTACCCAGCGCCCGCAACAATGGGTAACCGAGACTTGGTAAACAATGTTCAATGCCCAGGTGCCCCCCCCGGGCAGCAGCAGTTGGTACACATGCCAGACGGTGTGCCCATGCCGCAAAGCCCGCCTGAATTTAATCCTTGGATGTATGAGCATACCGAGACCAACGGTATTCGGTTGAGGCTGGATCCCCAAGTTAACGGCGGCGCATTAAACGCCCGAACTCGCTTGTTAAGACAGTACCCCAACACTGCCGTGCTGGATGGCGATGAAATTGTGTTCACGATTTTGAATTAGAGGCCGCTATGAAGAAACTGCTCACAATGCATGGCCAAGTTGTACGTTTTCAAGAACGTATGTTGGTATCAGCGGTTCGGAAAGCCATTCCTTATTTGCTGGGCCTTGGTTTGGGGTTGTCGACAGTGCAAACGGCAT
This sequence comes from Burkholderiales bacterium, assembly GCA_021299735.1. Taxonomy (GTDB): domain Bacteria; phylum Pseudomonadota; class Gammaproteobacteria; order Burkholderiales; family Burkholderiaceae_B; genus Limnobacter. The sequence continues at coordinate 102,427 of JAJTEM010000006.1, forward strand.
ATGGTGTCAGCGGAGAATCATCCGCTGCTTTTACTGCAACACAGCTGGTACGCCAGTTCACTTTAAAAAATACGGTGGCCCAAGTAAGCATGGGAATGCAAGGCCTAGTGACTGAAGTCAACGGCGAACAACGCGCTCCGGGCATGGGGGAACGTCCAGCTGGTTTTCCATTGGATATGGGTTCAGTGCCTGCTGCTGCCAACCTGCCCCGGCGCGACGGTGCTGGCCGCCCACTGGGCTATTGTGCTTGGGACAACGCATCCTCGGTAACTACAGCAACACACAATGCAGGCCTTGGCGTTGCAAATCCTTTGGTGTATGCCGTGGTATCGCCTGGTTTGAATGGCAGTATGCAAACTACCTGTGCAGATATATTGGCCACTGGCGTTGGTGTTGGGGATGACTACGTACAGGTTGTCGCAGCGATGGCGGTTTCCAGCGCATCGTACAAAAGCTCTGTGAGCACGTTTGCTAATTTGCCAGCAGGTGAAGAAGGCGACATACGCTTAGTACGCGACAGTAACAAACTATACAGCTACGATTCAGTCTTGGGCTGGAAACCCGTACAGGCCGGTCCTTTTGAAGCGGACGCAAGCGGAGGTGCAGGCGCCATTGCCTACACCACAGGCAAAGTAACAGTGGCAGATTTTCAGGCCACCACAGCTACACTAACCGGTGCGTTAACGGGTACCAGTGCTACGTTCAGTGGAGCATTGACAGCCAACACACTTACGGGCAATGGCAGTGGGCTAACCGACCTGAATGCATCCAACTTTACCTCAGGCGTAGTGAGCCCGCAATTTGGCGGCACAGGTGTGAATGGCGCAGCCGCAGCCAACGGCACCCTGCTGATTGGCAACGGCAGCGGTTACAGCCTCGGCACACTCACCGCAGGTACAGGCATTGGGGTGTTGAATGGCGCAGGCAGCATAACGATAAGCAACACGGGTGTTACATCACTCGCGGGCACTGCGAATCAGGTGAACGTATCAGCCAGTACAGGCGCGGTTACCTTGAGTTTACCGCAAGACATTGCCACCACCAGTACTCCCACCTTTGGTGGAATGATGCTCAATGGTGGCCTGATGGGTACCACAGCCACCTTCAGCGGCGGGGTAACAGTGGATTCACTCACCGCCCAGCGGCTGAACATTGGCACATCGGCAGGAGGAGTCACCAACCCCAACCTGATTATTGGCAACGGGGCCATGCCTGGTACGCAAAGTGGCAGTGGCGCAAACACCGCTGTAGGTATCAGTGCCCTGGCATCCAACACAACGGGTTTTAGTAATACCGCCACTGGTCTTCGTTCGATGATGTTCAACACAATTGGCCATGGCAATTCTGCGGTTGGTTACCAAACCCTGTACAACAATACGACAGGTATTGACAACGTTGCGATGGGTTATGCGAGTGGTTTGGGTAACACCATAGGTAGCGCCAATACCTCGTTGGGCGGGTATGCTGGTATGAGCAATGTGAGCGGAAGTCGGAATACTTTTTTAGGATACAGTGCTGACTCCGTGACTGGTGCATTAAGTTACGCCACAGCGATTGGTGCAGATAGCCGTGTAGCCACCAGCAACACGATTGCCTTGGGCCGCAACAGCACAGCTGATCAAGTGGTGATTGGTACAGACACCCGTAACGATACCTATGCCAACACCAAGCTGTATGTGAATGGCGTAACCAATTTGAACGGCGATTTGCGCGGCACCACAGCCACTTTTTCTGGTGGTGGTGCAGCAACTCCACAGGTGTTGGCTGGTTCTTCGACAGCAAATTACATAGCATTGCTGGGTAACGCCAGCGCAGGCGCCTACAACCCCAATACCCAGGCGGGCGACAATGTGATTTTTTTCTCCAATGGTGCAATTAACACTGGTCGCCTTGTTTTAGCACCTTGGACAAGCTCCGAAGTGGCTATGAGAATGACAACCGCTGGTACCACATTCAATGGCGGCGTAACCGTAGATTCAATCGGCGCTCAGCGCCTGAATTTGGGTACGAATGCAGGTGGTGTTGCTTTCCAAAACGTAATTATTGGCAACAACGCCATGCCCGGTGCGCAGGGTGGTGATGGTGGCAATACAGCAATTGGCCAGAGTGTCCTGACATCCAATACTTCGGGTAGCTTCAACACCGCAACTGGTCTGCAAGCGCTTTTATATAACACCACCGGTTTTAACAACAACGCAACCGGCGTGAATGCGCTAATTAGCAACACCACGGGTTACGGTAACGTTGCGATGGGCCGGGACGCCTTGGTTGCCAATACCACTGGTGCCTACAACACCGGCCTGGGTCAGTCCGCGGGTTATATAAATACCGCCGGTAACTTCAATACTTTTTTGGGTTTCGGCGCCACTTCAACCACTGGTGCACTAAGCTATGCCACGGCGATTGGTGCAGACAGCACCGTAGCCACAAGTAACACGATTGCCTTGGGTCGCAATAGCACAGCTGATCAAGTGGTGATAGGAACCGATAGCCGTAACGACTCCGTTGCCAACACAAAACTGTTCGTCAATGGAAACACCCACTTCAACGGTGCTGTGCAGGTTGCCAGTGCGGTGAACTTCAACGAAGTACTTGGTGACAAGTTGAACCTGTGGGGCGGTTATGGTTTTGGAATTAACAACAGCAACCTGACCGCATATATACCTGGCGCAGGCCAAAGATTCAGCGTGCGTACAGGTGGTAATTTCAACGGAACCGAAGTGTTTTCAGTAAGCGGCGCAGGCAACATGTACCTGGCGGGCAGCATGGTGTCAGACCTGAATGTGAGCCAAGGCTATGCATTGAAGTTTGCTCATGGTAATCAGCTGGATGGGAACGACGGTAAAATTGGCGCAGGGCTGTTCGCCGAAGGTTTGAATATTATTGGCGTACAAACAAACCCAGGCGCTGGGCGTAAAGTCAGCGTTTTCGGTGATATGAATTTGTATGGAAATTTCTCTGCGAATCAGATATCCGCAAACTCAATCGCTACGACTTCTTTGAGCACAAACTCCCTTTCAGTGAACGGCTCCGCTGCTTTCACCGGCAGTTTAAATATTCCAACCAATCAAGCGATACAGTTTGGTGGCGTATTTGAATCAACTGATCCAGTGGCCATTCATAGGGTCAGCTACACAGAGGACCGCACCGCACTGCGAATCATCATCGGCGACAATCTGAATACTTTTGGAACTGGTGGTGATGAATTGCAGGTTGGTGTCACGAACTTGGGCGACACCAACCTTTTCGCTTTTACGCCCACATTCAGGGTTGCTGGAAATGGTGACGTCATTGCGAGTGGTTACGTTCAAGCCACGGCGTTTAACGTCAGTTCAGATCGCCGGTTGAAAAATAACATTGCCGTGCAAGATACAGATTCGATGCTAGATCGTTTGGGCAAGATCAACACTTACAGCTATGGCTACACTGCGAACCCCGAAATTGGCCGTCGTATCGGTGTAATTGCCCAGGAATTGCAAAGTCTTTTCCCCGAAGCCGTGGCCACACGTGCCGATGGCATGTTGTCTGTCGATTACAACGCCTTGGGCGCCATGGCCGCTGCAGGTGTTGGTCAGTTGAATAAAAAGTTTATCGGCCTGGATAAAAAAGTAACAGAGCAGGGCGAAAAGCTGACCCAACTCGATGCCAAAGTTTCGGGCCATAACACCCGAATTGAAGCGCTCGAGGGTTGGAAAACCGATGCTGTTGCGCGCATGGACAACATGCAAAGCGCCATTGACCTGAACATTCAAAAAATTGCGGACAATGCAGTGGCCATTCAAACCAACGCCAAAGCGATTGAGCGGCTTGACGATGCATTGCTCACCCTGGATGGCACAGTCAAAGGCAACACCGAGGCGATTGGTAATATCAACGCACGTTGGGCACGCAACTTCAGTGCATCTGAAGATGGTTCGCTGTTGACTGTAAACGCAGTGGAACTAAAGGTGAGCAATTTTACCACTCAAAAAATGCGAGCCAACTCTGTTTACACCCAAAGGCTTGAAGCTGAAATAGCAAAAATTGCCGAACTGGAAGTTAATAACCTGCGCACCAACAGCGCCGTGGCTAACACCGTACAGGCCGAGCAGGTTAATACCGGTTCTGTGCAAGTGTATGCTGGGGTTGGAATGCCAGCGTTGTTGTTTGCCGCCAAGGCTGATGGGCACTACACCGTCAGCACCAGTGCGTTAGATGGCAGTTATGCCACAGCCACTGTAATTGTGAATGCGGGGCAGGCGCAGGTTATTCCTGCGGCCAGTAAGGGAATTGAGCTGATGGCCGAGGGCAATATGGTGAAAGTGATCGCCGCCGGCAAGACAATCAAAGCCAGCTGGATTAAGATGGGTTGATGAATTCGCGAATTGGCTGGTTGACAATCAATCGGTTTCGGGTAAGGTTGAGTTCCTCAACCCCGCGCGCGCAAACAACATGGCAACAAAAATGGAGGCCTTCCCGGCCCCGGATCAAATAAAAAACGCAGCACCCAAAACAGAAGAACTGCAAACCGAAGAATTGGCTGAACTGGCAGCTGTGGATCCCGGCCTTATTAAGCAGGCCCGCCAAAAGCAAACTGTGCTTGTCACGGGGCATGCAGGCTTCATTGGCTTTCACACAGCGAAGGCACTGCTGGAGCGCGGAGACAAAGTGATTGGCTTTGATTCCCTGAACAGCCACTACGACACCCGGCTTAAGCGCGAACGCCTCACCATGCTGGATGAAATTGCAAAGGCCACTGGCAGCAAATACCACACAGTGCGTGCCGACCTTTGCGACAGCACGCAATTGCATGAATGCCTTGAAACTTACAAGGTACAGCGGGTTATTCATTTGGCAGGGCAAACCGACAAATTTTTATCGCACGACAAACCCGCCGAGTGCGTTCAAAACAACATCAACAGTTTTGTATCGCTGCTGGAAGCATGCAGGCATTTTAAAATTCACCATTTAACCTACGCCAGTAGCCATGCTGTTTACGGTGCGGGTTTTCAAAAGCCCATGAGCGAACGCGACAGTGCCAACCACCCTCAGCGGTTGGATGCAGCAACCCAGCGTGCCTGCGAGTTAATGGCGCATTCTTACAGCCACTTGTTTAAACTGCCAACCACAGGTTTGCGGTTTTTTTCGGTGTACGGCCCGTGGGGCAGGCCAGATTCCGTGCTGTTTGCTTTCACCAAGCGAATTCTGGAAGGCAAGCCCATTCAAATTTACAACGACGGCAGCAACACCCGCGACTACACCTATATTTCTGATTTGGTTGAGGCTGTATTGCGCGCAAGCGACACCCCGGCCGAGCCTAACCCTGTTTGGCTGGTGGAAGCACCCGACCAAGCCACCAGCAATGCCCCTTGGCGAATATTGAATGTGGGCAACAGCTTGCCCGTGTCGATTGAAGAATTGATCGCAGCGCTTGAACATGCGCTGGATAAAACCGCGATCAAGGAATACATCACAGGCCCAATTCTTGAAAAAAGCCAAAGCTGTGCCGATGTTAGCGCCTTGCAACAGGCCACCCAGTTCAGGCCTTCCACCCAGTTGGCTCAAGGTATTGCGGAATTCGCGGCCTGGTACCGCATGTACCATCAGGTGTAAAAAGGTGTAATACCGCTCAGTGTTAACTTAGTGTCGCCAATCCGACACTATCGGTACATCTAATTCCTGTCATCTTCCAGTAACAAGAAGATACAAACACAAATCCACAAGGCCCTTGTTCAAACAGGGCGGAGATGGCAGGAGACTCTCATGACTGTAGTGCCCTTCAACAAACTGTTGTCAGTCGCTTTTATTTGTGCCACTTTGGGCCTCGCAGCCTGCGGCAGCGACGACACCCCAACGGCCGTGGCTGGCCCAGGCAACAACCCCACCAGCCCCAACCAGCAGACTGAAGTGGCCACCGTTGTGGTCGCTAACTTTCAAAACCCCGATGCAGTACAGCGGCAGTTCACCGCCACAGCCTGTAGCGACAATGCAAACCAGCCACGCGCGGGCGGCAACAGCTACAGTGTCAACTTGCAATCAGCCAGCGGGCACAACATTGCATTTACCGTGTTCGAACCGGCAGAATTCAATTGCAAACTGGGTAACCCGCTGGTGCTTGAAGGTCACGGCTATGGTGGTGCACGTGCCACCAGCCCACGTGGAATCATGAACGATTTGATTCAGGCTGGCGCAGGCGTAATCAGCATTGACCAACGCGGGTTTGGTGAAAGCGGTGGCACTGTGCGGGTTCTTGATCCCGATTTTGAAGGGCAAGACTTGCTCCAAATTTTGGATTGGGCCGAGAACAACCTGGACTGGTTGCGCTACGCCAGCGCCAATCCTTCAAACAAGCAAACCGCAGGCAACCGCAAATTCAATATGGTTGCAGGTGCCACGGGTGGCAGCTACGGTGGTGGCTACCAGTTGTTGATTCACAACATCGATCCACTCAAGCGCCTGGACGCGCTAACGCCCGACATTGCCTGGAACGACTTACGTTACAGCTTGAACCCCGGTGGTGCGTATGGCATTCAAAACTTTGCACCAGCCGAGGGCAATATCAAACCCACCGGCACGGTAAAGTCGGGCTGGGCATTGTTGTTGGTGGCAGGTGGTGAAAGCGGTTCGCTGCAACCCAAACTGCAAGCTGGCAACCCCATGGCTTTGCAAACCAGTGGGCAAGACGCTCTAATTCGCGAAACTTTGTTGCGCGGTGCCACAGCCAACCGTTTTCCGGCAGGTGCACTTGAGTTTTTCCGATACCACAGCCCTAGTTACTGGTGCGATACCGAGGCACCTGGCGCACAAACCTTCCTGCAAAGTGAAGTGGTGCCAGGCTTGGCCCAGAAAAAGCCTGACCCCGTTGACATTCTTTTTACCCAAGGATTCAGGGATACGCTGTTTAATTTTAACGACGCATTCCACAACTTCGGTTGTTACCGCGCGCTGGAAGACGAGCAGGGCAAGAAGGCCGATGTTCGTCTGCTTACCCACCAAAGTGGTCATATTTTGCCATTGTCGCCTTCGATGGTGCCTGGCCTTGCTGACTTGGCAGAGCAGGGCGCACAAAATGGTTTGAATGAAATTGAATTCCAGAAACCTGCTGGCCCTTTTGCCTGTGGCGCACTAAGCATTCCTGAGGCGCAGTTCGCATTTCTAGTTGAAAAGCTGTTCACGCAGCAAGAAGTGGCAGCCATTAAAAACAGCAGCCAATCCAACGCTTTCTCAACTTTGGCTGCTAGCAAAGGCAAGGTTTGCCTTAGCCTGAATGACGATGTGGGCCAAGTCACAGCCACTGAAAATGCAGCAGTGTGGGTTGATGAAAGCATCTTATTCACCAAGTTGGGACCGAAGGCCAAAGGGCAGGTAACCAACAGCAATATTCAGCCCGTTGCGATTGATTTCACCCCGGGTGCCGACCCTTTGAATGCACTGAGCAGTGCAGCAACTGGTGTTTTGCGTTATCCATTTGCACCTGCGGTTATGCCAATTCAACTGCCTGCAGGCATAAACACTGTGGCCGGTATTCCAACCGCCACATTGGAAATTGCACCACCCGCCGACATGTTAATGAACCCGGTGTGTTCAGAGATTTATTCAGCCACAGCCATGTCGCCATTTGGCTTGGTCGGGCTCGAGCCAGGCTGTGATCCCATGCTGTTCATCGGCCTGGGCGTGAATCGAAATGGTGCATGGCGCCTGATCGACGACCAGGTTACGCCCATTCGCGGCTTCGGCAAGCGCCATGTGGAAATGACGGGCGTGGCCGAACGTTTGGCTCAAGGAGAAACTTTGGGTTTGCTGGTTTATGGGTACCACCCGCAGTATCTGATAACTGGCTCCCGCGACCTTGTTACTCCATTGGTGGCGTTGCGAGGCACCTTGAACTTACCCACCTTGTAAAATTTAATGCCATAATCCGAATACGAGTTAATTATTTGCAGCGCCCACTTATCGTGGGCGCAATTATTTTCAGTACAAATTTCCAGTGAAAAACCAGGCCAAAGCGCAAGCTGTAGAAAATACCCAAGGTGTACGCCCTGCCATGCAGGCGCGCAGCCTTAAAAAACGGCACGACCTGCTGAAAGCCGGACGAAAGCTGTTGCACACACGTGTACTTGAAGAAATTTCCATCAAGGACATTTGTTCCGAGGCTAGTTGCACCGTCGGCTCGTTTTACAGTCGCTTTGAAGACAAAGAAAGTTACTTCGATGCCTTAATCGCCGAAAGTTGCCAGGAATTGCTGATGAGTGCCGCCAGCCAGTTTGATGATCGAAACTGGGTGGGCGTGGGTGGCCAACAAATTTGCGATGAAGTGGTCAGCTTTTTAGTAAGTATTTTTCAGGGTGAATACAGCTCAATTTTAACCGAGGCCTTTATTCGCGAATCCAAAGGCTTCATCGAATCCACACCCATGCGAGACGTGGGTTTTGGTTTTATCTCCACGGTGTCAAAGCCTTTGTTGCCGCACATCGACAGCACTGTTCACCCAGACCCCTTGCGTGCCTTGGCGTTTGCCATCCAGGTGGTGTACGGAGCCCTTCACAACGCCCGCTTGCGCGACTCGGGCCCTGTCAAATTTCGCACTCCAGAATTCGAAACGCGAATTCAGAATGTGGTAAGCAGATACCTCGGAATCAAGTCCTGACAAGCCCTGTAGTGAAATTACTACTAAATTGCGAGTATTGACAATTCGAGCAACATTTCATGTTACTCCGGTGGTACATTTTTAGATAAGGCGCTCTAAATAAACAAAACTGTAATTACGGTTTTATTTTTTCGCAGGCTGCTTTACACTAAGTAAAAATTAGCAAAAAGCATCAACAAAGATGCAACAACCGGAGGTGACATGTCTTACTTTTCTCAAGGTTCCCGAAGTTCCCCACGAAGTTGATTCGTGCCTGTTGCAGGCCGGAACAACTATTCGATTTTTAAGTTGATTTTCCGACATCCTCAGTCTTGGGGCTGTTCGGTATTAGCAGGTGAGTTGCGCCTGCACACTCGACAATTATTTGGGGGCTACATGAACAAACATTCTTTTACTAAAACAAAAACCAGTGTTGCAGTTCGCAACATGATTGCAGTGGGGTTGTTTGCCGCCGCTGTAATGCCCGTGCAAGCAGCTAATTTTCAGCTGGGTGATTTCGACCTGAGCGTGAACTCCACAGTATCCGCCGGTACCAGTTTCCGTATTGAAGGACAGGACCCGGCGCTGGTGTCTGCCAACAATACAACGGCAGGTGGTGTTCGGGGCAGGGGGCTATCAAACACCGGAGATGACGGCAACTTGAACTTTCAGAAAGGCGATACGTTTTCTTCAATTATCAAAGGTGTTCATGATTTTGAGTTGAAGAAAGATAACTACGGTTTCTTCAGCCGTGTGAAGTGGTTCTACGATTACACCCTGAGTAAGAAAGACGTGTTCCACGGCCATGAGCCTACGAGCAACAGGCAAAACCAGCGTCTCGAAGACAGTGGCTTTCATCCATACGCCCGTTTCGATGGCATCGATTTGCTTGACGCATTTGGTTATGTCAACACCACCGTTGGTGGCATGCCACTCGACTTGCGTTTGGGCAAGCAGGTTATTAGCTGGGGTGAAAGCACATTTATTCTCAGCCCGATTGCCGGCCTGAATACAGTAGACGTTTCAGCTTTCCGCCGCCCCGGCGCTGAGTTGAAAGAAGGCTTTACGCCCGCTGAAATGTTGTATGCCAACCTCGGCCTTACCGACACCACAAGCCTGGAAGGTTTTGTACAACTGAAGTGGCGCAAAACAGTGCCCGAAGGATGCGGTACTTACTTCTCGTCATCAGACTTCGCAGCCGATGGTTGCGCACGTCTGGCATTTGGTGGCTCCGCTGCAAGTCCAAGAGATGGTCTTCAATTTGGCTCAACTTTTGTAGGCCGTGTCCAAGATCGCCAGCCCGATGACGGCGGGCAGTTTGGTTTGGCTTTGCGCAGTTACTTCGAAGAACTGGACGCAGAGCTGGGTGTTTATGCCCTGCAATATCACACTCGTTTGCCACTTGCCAGTTTGAGCAAAGGTGCTTTGGGTAATGCGTTTTTTAACCCCAACTTGGCGCCTGGAACCCCAGGCGCAGGTTTTGGAAACACCTTCGGTCCTGGTTCAGGTTCCGGCTACGTCATCGATTACCCTGAAAATCAGCAGGTATTCGGCGCAAGTTTTGCAACCAACGTGGGTGGGTGGGCTTGGTCTGGTGAAGTTTCCATGGCCAAGGATCAAGCCATTCAAATCAATGCGAATGATTTATTGGCTGCAGGCTTGACCAACGGAGCGCCTGGCAGCGCGCCGGCTGCTTTGACTCAGCGAATCAACAGCGCACCCAACAACAGCATTGTGAATGGCTTTGATCGTTTTGATGTAACCCAAATTCAAAACACATTCATCAAAACTTTTGACCGTGCATTGGGTTCAAGCCAGGTGGTGTTGGTTGCAGAAGCCGCTGCCGTATTTGTAGACGATCTGCCAGAAGTGACTACCAGCAACGCAACATCAGGCATTCGCTACGGTCGTCAGGCGGTGTTCGGTTCTGCTGGCGCCAGCCAGGACAAGAATGGTTTTGTGACCGAGTTTGCTTGGGGTTATCGCCTGCGCACGCAAGCCACTTATCGTGATGTGTTCCTGGGCATTGACTTGATTCCAAGCCTGGCTTGGTCTCATGACGTAGATGGTTATTCACCAGAACCTGGCCAGGCGTTTAACGAGGGCCGCCAATCAGTCGGCTTGGGCTTGGGCTTTGAGTTTGATGCAAACACAAAGGCATCAATCAATTACACCACGTTCACCAATGCTGCCAATTACGATGTGCTTCGCGACCGCGACTTCATATCGTTAAGCGCATCCTACTCATTCTAAGAACAGAGACACACTGGAGGAATTTTTATGTTGAAGTTTCAAACAAAACTCACAGCACTGGCTCTGGCAAGCTTGTTTGCTGTGGGCACCGCGCAAGCGGCTGTCAGCGCGCAAGAAGCGGCAAAGCTGGGCACAACCCTGACTGAATTTGGCGCAGAAAAAGCGGGCAATGCAGCTGGTACCATTCCTGCCTACACAGGCGGCCTTACCAAGGCACCTGCGGGCTACAAGGCGGGCCAGCATCTCGTTGACCCATTCGCCAATGAAAAGCCTTTGTTTACCATCACTGGTGCAAATGCTGAACAGTACAAGGCCAACCTGTCGCCAGGCCAGCTGGAAATGCTGAAAAAATACCCCACATTCAAAATGAATGTGTACAAAACCCACCGCAGTACGGCTTACCCAAAGAAAGTTTTGGATGCGGCCAAGAAAAACGCAACCAACGCGAAAACTGAAAACGATGGTAATTCGGTGGTGGGTTTTGAGCAGGCTATTCCATTCCCGATTCCGCAAAACGGTGTGGAAGTGATCTGGAACCACCTGACACGTTACCGCGGCGGCGCGGCCAAGCGCGATTTCGTGCAGGTGCCTGTTGAACGTGACGGCACCTTCATCGTCAACCGAATTGAAGACACGCTGGTGTTTCCCCGTAACCTGCCCAATTTCTACAAAGCTGGTGAAGATGAAAACATTAACTTCTACTTTTATCAAATCCTGAAAAGCCCTGTTTCTGTATCGGGCAACGTGCTGTTGGTTCACGACACACTTGACCAGGTAAAAGAGGGGCGTCGTGCCTGGCAGTACAACGCAGGTCAACGCCGTGTACGCCGTGCACCCCAGGTGGCATACGATTCACCAGGTACAGCAGCTGACGGTTTGCGTACAACCGACAACTACGACCTGTACAACGGCGCACCCGACCGTTACGAGTGGAAGTTGAAGGGCAAGAAGGAAATGTACATTCCATACAACTCCTACCGTTTGGCCAGCAACAAACTGACTTACAAGGAAATTCACCAACCGCTGCACATGAACCCAGAGCACCTGCGCTACGAGTTGCACCGTGTGTGGGAAGTGGAAGCAACCTTGAAAAGCGATGCACGCCACATTTACGCCAAGCGTGTGTTCTTCGTGAACGAAGACAACTGGCAAGCCGCCATCATCGACCATTACGATGGCAAGGGCGCATTGTGGCGCGTGGCTGAAGCCCACAGCCTTCAGTACTACAATGAAATGGTTCCTTTCTACGCTGCTGAAGCCTTGTACGATTTGCAAGCAGGCCGATACCTCACCATTGGTTTGACCAATGAAGCGGAACAGCCTTTCGTATTCGACTTCACGCCAGACCGCGCCAACTACACACCGGCCGGCCTGCGTCGACTCGGCGTTCAGTAATCGGCAGTCAATCAGGCTACAAGGGGGCATGGTCCTTTTGTAGCCTTTTTCATTTTCAAAGGATCTTCAATGTTTCTCCGGAATCGTTTTTCCAACAAAGCGGCCTCAACGCTGTTGGTAGGTGCCATGCTGAGCGCGGGTTTAATAACATATGGCAGTTTGTCCACTGCCAAGGTTGATCTTCTTCAAATACAGGCAATCCCCAGCGTAAATGCAACCCGCTCCTTGCTGATTGATGTGGAACGTGTTGGCAAAAATTTGTTTGCAGCTGGCGAGTTCGGTCAAATTTTGAAAAGCGAAGACAACGGAAAAACCTGGGTGGCGGGCAAGGTACCTGTGTCGGTCACCTTGACTTCCGTGGCGTTTGCCAATGATGCACTGGGCTACGCAGTGGGCCACGATGGCGTGGTATTGAAAACTGAAGACGGCGGCGTGAACTGGAAAAAGTTAATTGACGGCGCAACCATTAACCAGTTCGTACTCGACATTGTTCAGGCCAAAGCGGATGCACTGCAAGAACAAGTAGACAACTTGCCCGAGAATGCACCTGCTGATGTACGTGAGGCACTTGAGGTGGCTGCCGAAGAAGCCACGTTTGTAGTGGATACCGCGCAAGGTGATCTGGATGTGGGCCCATCCAAACCTCTGCTGGATGTCATTGTGAATGGCAACGGCAATGTGTTTGTGGCCGGCGCTTACGGTCAGTTGCTGAAAAGCACCGACCAGGGCGCTACCTGGGTGTACCTGGGCGACCGCACCAACAACCCCAACAATTACCACTTGAACACCATGTTGCTTTCCAAAACAGGTGAAATCTGGGTAGCTGGTGAGCAGGGCACCGTGTTGGTAAGCGCTGATGAAGGCGAAACCTGGACCAATAAAAAAATTGATTACGATGGCTCAGTGTTCGCACTGCTCGAAGCGCCCGATACCCGCACCATGGTTGCTGTTGGTTTGCGCGGCCATGCATTCCGTTTGCCCTTTGGCACAGATCAATGGGAAGAAGTGAATACCAACTTGCGCGAAACTTTTAGCGGCGCAACCGTGCTGGCCGATGGTTCAATGGTGGTGGTGGGTTCGCGTGGAATTTTGGCGCGCAGCACTGACGACTTCCGCACCATACAGGTAGCACGTCGTTCCGACAAGTTGCCTTCTGCAAGCGTTGTGCAACTCAATGATCAGGAAATTCTGTTGGCGGGTTTGCGTGGTTTCAAAACCTTGCCCCTGTCTGAATTCAAATAACGGACACCATACAACAATGACTTCTCCAGATTCAACAAACACCAAAGCCCCTTTGGCCGAGCGATTGGTTTTCAGCAAGCGCCCTGTGGTCATGCTGCTGATGCTGATTGCCACCCTTGTTCTGGCTTGGCAGGCCACACAGTTAAAAGTAGCTGCCAGCTTTGAAAAAATGATTCCGACAAACCACGAGTATGTGGTCAACTTTCTTGAAAACAGGGCTGATCTCACCAGCCTCGGCAACGTGGTGCGCGTCACTGTTCAGGCCAAGGAAGGCGATATTTTCAATGCTGAATACCTTGAAACCCTGAAACAGGTTACTGACAAGGCTTTTTATATTCCTGGTGTGAATCGCCCGGAAATGGCCTCGCTGTGGACAGCCAACGTGCGTTGGACTTCTGTTACCGAGGAAGGTTTGGAGGGCGGTCAGGTCATTCCCGCCACCTACAACGGCGATGCTCAAAGCATTGCACAGGTTCGCCAGAACGTTGAACTTTCCGGGCAAATTGGCCGCTTGGTGGGCAACGATTTCAAAAGCACCATCGTGTATTTGCCCTTGCTGGAAATTAATCCGGAAACCGGCAACCGCCTGGACTACAAAGAATTTTCGGAGCGCATTGAAACCGAACTTCGCAATCAGTTTAATTCCGACAAAATTGAAATACGCGTTACCGGTTTTGCGAAAATTGTAGGCGACCTCATCGAGGGTGCAAGCCAGGTTGTGATGTTCTTTGGCATCGCGGTGCTGATTACATTAGTGATGCTGTTTTTGTACTCCCGCAGCGTAAAAAGCACCCTAGCGACACTGGCCTGTTCAATTATCGCCGTCATTTGGCAATTGGGCTTGCTCAATGCCATGGGCATGGGGCTTGATCCTTATTCCATGTTGGTGCCTTTTCTGGTTTTTGCCATCGGCGTAAGCCACGGCGTACAGGTGGTAGGTGCCATCGCACACAAACAGGGCGAGGGGCACAACAAACTGGATTCTGCCCGCTTGGCTTTTCGCGGTTTGTACATTGCTGGTTTAACTGCGCTGGTATCGGATGGCTTTGGTTTTGCCACCTTGATGGTGATTGATATTCCCGTCATTCGCGACCTGGCAATCGCAGCTTCAGTGGGCGTGGCGGTAATTATCCTCACCAACCTGGTGTTGTTGCCGTTGATCATGAGCTACCTTGGTGTGGACGAAAAAGCAGTGACCAAGCTGCGGGAAGATGAGTCGGGCAGCAACAAATTGTGGCATTTCATCTCCGGTTTTGCGCAGGCCAAAATGGCCAAGGGTGCTTTGGCACTTGGCTTGGTGTTGTTGGCTGTTGGTTTGTGGGGCAATGCGAATGTGCAAATTGGTGACCTCGACAAAGGCGCACCAGAACTGCGTGCCGATTCCCGTTACAACCTGGACAACGCCTATGTAACCGACAACTACTCCACCAGCACTGATGTATTCGTGGTAATGGTTGAAACCGAGATGGATGGTTGCATCAAATACAACACGCTGGCGGCGGTTGATTTGTTCCAATGGACCATTGAACAGGTGCCCGGTGTACAAAGCAGTATTTCATTGGCCGATCGCTCCAAGTTCGTAATCAGTGCCTACAGCGAAGGCGACTTGAAATGGAACGCACTGAACCGCAACCAGTTTGTGTTGAACGGCACAATCAGCGGCATGAATTTGTCCGATGGTCTGTTTAGCTCCGATTGCTCTTTCATGCCGATTATTGTGTTCCTTGAAGATCACAAAGCAGACACCTTGAAGCGAGTGGTGGCAGCGGCTGAAGAGTTTATTGCCAACACCGACACCGGGGATGCCAAGTTCAAACTAGCTGCAGGCAATGCCGGTATTGAAGCGGCCACCAATGAGGTGGTTGAACGTGCCCAAGTGGAAATGCTGATTTGGGTTTACGGCGTGGTGGCCATTCTGGTTTGGCTGGCCTTCCGTTCCGTGCGCACGGTTATTTGTATTATCGCGCCCCTGGCCCTTACCTCATTGCTGTGTTCAGCCCTCATGGTTGCATTGGGTATTGGCGTAAAGGTTGCTACTTTACCGGTGATCGCGTTGGGTGTGGGTATTGGTGTTGATTATGGTATTTACATTTATGGCAAGCTCGAAGAATACTTGAAACAAGGTATGCCGTTTGCACAGGCCTATTTTGAAACCCTTAAATCTACTGGCAAGGCAGTGGTTTTCACTGGTCTTACTCTCGGTATTGGCGTGGCCACCTGGGCATTTTCGCCCATCAAGTTCCAGGCCGACATGGGCCTGTTGCTTACTTTCATGTTCTTGTGGAACATGGTGGGTGCGGTGGTATTCCTGCCTGCCTTGGCTCACTTTCTTGATCGCCGTGGCGAGAAGGCCTGAAAACGCTGTACAGTAATGGAAACATTGATCAAAAGGGGGTTTTAAATGCATCGTGTGGTCTTTAACCAGAAGGGCGGAGTTGGCAAATCGACTATCACGAGCAACCTTGCTGCAATTTCAGCGCAGCAAGGTTTAAAAACACTCCTTATTGATCTAGACCCCCAGGGCAACAGCACCCAGTACATCATGGGTCGTGGGGCGGCTCCGCTGGAATATACTCTGGCCGACTTTTTTGACCAGGCGCTGAACTTCAAAATTCGCCCCAAGAAAAGCGTTGAGTTTGTGGTTGAAACGCCTTACGAGAATCTTGATTTGTTGGGCAGCAGCCCCGCACTTGAAGAGCTTCAGGTGAAGCTTGAGTCACGCTATAAAATTTTCAAATTGCGCGAGGCGCTTGATGAACTGAAGGGTGAGTACGATCGTGTTTATATCGACACGCCGCCGGCCTTGAACTTCTTCTCGCGCTCAGCGCTTATTGCGGCTGATTCAGTGCTTATCCCCTTCGATTGCGATGAATTTTCTCGCCGTGCTTTGTATAACCTCATGGACGCATTGAATGAAATTCGAGCCGACCACAACCCTTCGCTTGCAGTAGAGGGAATTGTGGTAAACCAGTTTCAGCCCCGCGCCAGCCTGCCGCAAAAACTGGTCGCTGAATTGCTGGAAGAGGGGCATCCTGTTTTAAACAACTGTCTTTCGTCCTCGGTAAAAATCCGGGAAAGCCATGAAGCGGCCAAACCCATGATTCATTTCATGCCTGCGCACAAGCTAAGCCAAGAGTTTTTGGCTATGCATTCTGAAATTGAGGCCGTCGCGGCCAAGCGCAAAAAGAAAGTGGCTTGATAACAACCGAACCATAGTTTCATCACATAGTTAATCACTTTGGGTGGCTCCCATCGATTCCAGGGGGCCTACCCAGCAAACGAGTACCTACATAGAGTTGGGTCGACTACCTCCATTTTGAATCAATCGTTCTCGGTGGTACTTTCACCGCCTTGTTGTATTTAATTGTAAGAATGATTGACATGAACAAATGGTTTGCGCATAGCGCTTTTAAAATCGGCATCACCACGCTGCTTGCAGCTTCTGTTTTCGGATGTGTGTCAAATCCATGGATAGTTCGTTCACCCGAGCCAGTCGAGGAGCCCAAGCCAATCCAGGCATCCAAGCCAACTCAGCCAATCGAGGCACCAAAGCCAATCCAGGCGCCTGCGCCTAAATTGGATTGGTATCTTGGCGATTTTGAAGGCAGAGAGTCTGGCAAGAACGCCAAAAAATTGAATATCTCTTGTTCCGCGCAATCCAAGTGTAGTGTCTCTATGCCAACAGTCTCCCTGACTGAGGTTGCGGCAGTTCGTGTTGACACAACAACTCCGCAAAAAGCTTTGGCCCATACTCAAAGTGTTTACAAGGCCAATCCCGGCTTTTTCGAGCAGCGATTCAAGCAAGACCTTGCGCAAATCCGCCCCTTGCTTCAAAACTCCACTCGTTTTGAATCTTGCGTTGATGTGGGCGGAAGAATCAAGAACATGTTCTATCTGTGCTCCACCACGGATGATCCAGCGGCTGAAAAAGGTGCCGTTATTCTTGGCATGGCCCTTGGGCCCTACACAGATTCGGCTTGCCGCAAAAAGCTGTTTTGCGAGTATTACCTCGTACCCGTTTCTCGCAAGTAGTCTCAGGTAAGGTCGCCCAGCTGCACGGCGGCCAATACCTTGTCACATTCTTGAAATCTTCAAGGCGCAAACTGCTTGTTCGGTGTTAACAGTGAGTGTGTTCTATGCGCCAAGCCATGGTGTGGGTCAACAAGCTGGGTGGGCAGTTTAAAGCAGCCCGACAGCAACGTTTGCAAAAAAAAATCCAGAAACGCCTGGGAAAACTGGTTTCCTACGGCCTGTCGTAAAGGCTGCCACATGGGTTGCTTCAAGGGCCATTTTCAACACAGCGCTTAAATTGCCTTGCTCAAGTCTCTTGGCCCGTCGCAAAACCCCATTCTTCGCAAACTGGCCCGGGGTATCGCCCGTCTATCCAATGTCATGGGGTGGTTGTCTGTTCGCTATCCCACTTACACGCTTGAAGATCGGCTTGAGCAATTCAAAAGTTTAAACCTGCCTTTTCCTGCAGGCACCTTCATTCGGTTCAATGAATTTTTTGTGCCTTACGTGCATTCCAATACCGATCGCGATGGTGCCTTTGCACTGGGTACGATTACCGAGTTTCAACGCGGCCCACAGCTACAATTTTTGAAGCGCCTGGCGCAGGGGCGTTTGTCGGAAATGGGTGGGCGCGGATTTGTAGACATGGACCATCTGATCCGCCTGCTCGATTTTGGTCGTGCTGCACCCGAAATTTGGGCCAACATGCCCCGAAGCAGCCAGGAATGGGTTGAGGGCTTTGTGGCCGGGCTTAATTGTGTGCAATCCCGGCGCAAGCGCGGTGTAGACGAAAAGTTTTTGGGTATTCAACCCGAACCCTACACCCCCTTGGATATTCTTTTATTCGGCCGGCTTGCTGGTGCCGATGTGAACTGGCCTATTTATTTTTCATTGATCGAGCACCGTTTGTCGGGCGATTTCATTGAATGGTGGAACCGGCTTCGCCGTGTTGGGGCAGGGGTGTCCACCAGCTTCGACAGCCCCAATTCCGGCCTGCCCAGCACCGCCCAGCAAATTGGGGAGTTTCTTAGCAGCCTCTCACGTTCTGGCAGCAATTCGATTGTGGTGCATGGCACGCGCACACAAAGCGGCAAACCGCTGATGGTGAACGACCCGCACCTTGGTCAGCACCTGCCCAATGTGTGGATGATGGTGGGCCTGCGCACGCCCACTTACCAGTGTGTGGGCCTGATGTTTCCGGGTGTACCCATTCTAGGCCTGGGCAGAAACCCACACCTTGCCTGGGGCGGCACCAATTTACGCGCTGCTTCCTCTGACCTGGTGCGCCTTGATCACAGTACCTTACAAAACACAGCCGAGCAGGTTGTAAAAATTCGGGTGCGCTTTTCCTGGTCAAGAATCCGGAAGCTGCGGTTTTCACCCCATGGCCCAGTGCTTACTGATTGCGCGGCCCTGGGGCGTTTGTGCGGGAAAGACAGCCTCGCCTTGCGCTGGGCAGGGCACTGGCCAACTGATGAAATAAGCAGTTTTTTGCATGGCATGCAGGCTGAAACAGTAGCGCAGTTGCAGCAGGCCATGTACGGCGTGGGTGTTACTCCACTGAATGTGTTGGGTGCCGACACTCAAGGCAATATTGGCCATGTGCTGGCAGCAACCTTGCCCAAGCGGCCCGGTTTTCCTGAAAACGATTGGGTGTTGGGCGAGAGCATGGCCAGCGAGCATTGGGCTGTGCAAGTGTGTGCCCGCGATTTCCCCAGCGTAATCAACCCCTCAGCTGGTTTTATCGTGTCTGCAAACAACAGGCCATCTGAGGTAACGGGTTTGGGGTTCTTGTTCAATGGCGATGATCGCGTCATGCGCGCAAGGGCGTTGTTTAATTCCCAAAAACGATTAAGTCCACAATCGCTGCTCTCACTGCAACTCGATGTCACTTCACCGCTGGCCGATCAACTGTCCAGCCAATTGGCTGAATTTTGCCGCCCCCATCTGCGCAACAGCGAGCAAACCGTGTTGTGTAATTCGATTGATTTGTGGGGCGGTGCTTACACTGCAGATAGCTTTGCTGCTCTTCAGTTCGAGTTTTTATTGGCGGCCTTGGTCAGGCAGTTGTCGGTTTTGCGCCACGCTGGGCGAGTGCCGGGTTTGATGGATCAGTGGTCTTATCTGACCGCCTGTTTAATGGAAGACCTTGAAAGTTTGAGCAGTGCAGAGCGCGCTCATGTGGTGCCGCTGTGCTTGGACGAGGCAAACCGCAAAGCCCAACATTGGCAGTTGTGGGGTAATTTGCACAAAATACGCCTGCGTCATGTGCTGGGGCATGTGCCTTTGCTGGGCAAGCTGTTTTCCTCAAAGTCGTTTCCTGCTGCGGGTTCCCGGGAAACACTCATGAAAAATGCGCACAATTTGATTCGGGGTTTTGATGAAACCAGTTACGGTTCACAAAGCAGGCACTTGTCTGATCTTTCCGACCTCGACGAAAATTACTTTGTGCTGCTCGGCGGGCAAGATGGCTGGGTTGGCAGCCAGTTGATGACCGATCAAATTCCGATGTGGCAAACTCGGCAAAGCATACAAATGCCGTTGCGGCCAAGCTGCATTCAACAACTTTTTCCCCACTGCATCGGCAGGTTAGAATAGATTCTCTATATCGCTTTAATCTCCTATTGCACAGGAAGTCCACCCATGAAAACCATCATCATTAGCAGCCGCAAAGGCGGGGCTGGGAAAACAACGCTTTCCTTGAATCTCTCTACCTTGGCGAGCCAGCAGGGCAAGAAAAAGGTGGCCTTGCTCGACCTGGACCCTCAGGGCTCCAGTCTGTTTTGGGATTCATTGCGTGAAGCGGATTATCCCGATGTGCGCAAGGTGGGTTTCAACGACATCGTGATTTCACTCTCCGAGCTTGAGGATGAAGGCTACGATTATGTGTTTATCGACATGCCTCCCACCGATAAAAAATGGGTTAAGGATGCCTTGGAGCACGCTGATTTGGTATTGATTCCTACCAAAGCCAGCCCTTTGGATATTCACAGCGCAAGCAGCACGCTTGAGTGGGCCTCGGATGCAGGCAGTAAAGTGACCTGGGTCATTAACGGTGCCTCTGTTTTTAGCAGCACCCCTGAAATTGTGTTTGAACAGCTCAAGGCCACTGCAAAAATTTGTCGCACCATTGTGCACGAGCGTAACGATTTCGTAATCAGCGTTGGTTTGGGCAAGTCGGTCACGGAGTTTGCCCCCAATTCCAAGGCCGCTGCGGAAATCGACAGCTTGTGGCGTGAAATTAAAACCATGCTTGGCAGGGCTTGAGCGCAAGGTCTAATCTAATTGCACCAGTGTTTTGGGCTTGCACCAAAAAGGCCCATTTTAATGTCTTGCTTCTGGCACTTTAATTGCTAAATAACTTCCAAATACCAAATGGAGGGGGCAATGACAACGGTGCTCATCGTCGATTCAGATCAAGATTCACGCTTGGCCCTGGAGGCACAACTGGTTGCCTCCAACCAGTTCGAGCGCGTGGTGTCATGCGCCAGCTTACTGCTTGCTGAAAGTTTCATTCCCCAATATGAAGTCAAAGTGATGCTGATTGATGCAGAGCTGGCCAGTCAGTCTCGCTTGCTTCACCAAATCAAAGCCAATTTTCCCGAGCTTGGAGTGGTGCTGTTGCAGGGTAAAACAGGCGTAATTGATTCTGCAACTTTGCTTGAACTTGGGGCGCATGCGCAAACATCCCGGTTGGCCGCTCCAATCGAAATAATCGCCAGTGTGGCCAAGGCATTGGTATGTCGTCTTAAGCCAGGTACGCGAATTCTTGGTAAGTTTCTCAAAGACAGCAAGTAATAATGATCCACTGATCGCTCCTGTCCGAGTCGGACCTGAAAGCACAATCAGAATACTGATATCCAGCCTGCTTTCCATATCAAATTCGATATTTTTCGTGCAAAATCAAGGTGGTTCGCTTTTGCAACATAGACATGTCAACACAATTTTCCAGGTTTGTCTTCGTCTCACCCCGCCAGCGGGGAGCAATGACTATTCTCACGGTATTCATCATGCTGATGGCGGTGGGGGCATTGGCCGTGTTGGGCTTGGGGCAAGTGGTGTGGCAAAAAGAAGAGGTTCAGCGTATTGCCGATCTCGCAGCCAAAGCAGCGGCCAGCGACATTGACAGCGAGCCGCAGGGTTTCCCGGCTGCCTTTGATTACGCCCGTGAAAATGGTTACGACGAGAGCACTGACACACTGACTATTGTTTGTAATGTGCGAGGTACAAACAATCCAGCGCCCGGTGGTGGTTGCGATCGTTCTGTGCTGGTGCGTATGGAGCGTAATGTGCTTGCGGCGTTTTTGGGAGCTGAGCCGGTTGTGGCTGTAGCGGAAGCCACAGTCACTCCGTTAATCTCCGGAATTGTGGGTACTAATTTATTATCCGCCAATCTCGATTCAGGGGCTTTGTCGCCGTTGCTGCAGGAAATCGGGGTGAAGCTGTCTCTTAATGCAGTTGGTTTCCCAAGTTTATTACAGTCGGATCTTCAGGTTGACTTGCAGCAACTGGCCTCAAACCTTAGTATCCCTGGCAGCGGTAATGGACTGGATCTTGAGGCGTTGTTGGCTGAACCCGTGACCGCCAGCCGATTGCTTACTCAAGCTGCAGCGGCAGCCGGTTTGCCTGGGGCTGGTTTGGGTTCTATGAATAATCCTGCCTTGAATACGCCGTTTCTTTTGGGTGACATTATTTCTGCAGATCAAGCCATTGAGGCGAATGTGCCTGTCGCATCCGTTCGTTTGGGCAACCTCGCGTTTGCAGCTGTGTTGTCCGCGGCAAGCCTGCTTCCTCAAAATACCCTTCAAATCAACCTGGGTGATACTGCGCGAGTCAGTATTCTTGAACCACCTCAACTTTTTATTGCGGTTAAGCGCGACACCACGGGTGAGGTACTGGCACGTGCCCGCACAGAACAGGTTCGTGTGACGACGAGAATTAATGGTGTGCTCGATCTCGCCTTGACGACTGGCGGTGGTGAAGTCGATATTCAAGACATTGAATGTCGACTGCCTCAATCCAATTCGGCCGTTATAGCTGACATGCGATCTTCCCTCGTAAATACGTCTCTGGACCTGCCATCCCTGCCTTCGGTTCTCGGTTTGTTTGGTGTTGTGTTGGTGCCAGGTCTCGACCCTGCGCCAATTGGGGCGCAGTTATCGGTTCAAAGTGCCACTTCAGAACGTTTTGAGGGATTTCCTGACCCGGTGTTGGAGGCCCGATATTCCTTCGAAGCCTCCCAGGGTTTGCCGCAACTTCTGAGCAGCATTGATTTGGGGTTGAGCCCACTGAATTCCCTGCTGACGGTGCTCAATGTAAACTCCCCTGTCAAAGTTGCATTGAGCTTGCTCGGGGCGCGACTTGATTCCTTGCTCGAATTGTTGGGCTTGGGTGTGAATGAAGTGGTTGTTCAAGTCGATAACATGGATTGTTTTAATACGGCAGTGCTTACCCGTTGAGTTAAACTTGCTGTGATATTAATAAAAACAAGGGACTCTCATGGGCGAACAGCGTATTTGGTATGGGCTTCAGGCCGGTTTGGTTGTTTTTTGGTTGTTGGTACCGTTGGTCGGCCTGTTGGGTTTTCATGTTCCCTTTCTTACTCTTTTTGCAATAATTATTTTATTGGCACATTTGCTTGAAATTCCGCTTGCAATCAATCGTCTGCGCGCACTAAACCTGCCAGCTGGCAAAGTGGCTTTAAAAACCTTGGTATTTGGTTTTACCTGGTGGTTGCCTTTAAGCAAAGGCTACACCAAGGAATAAAGGACTGTATCCAGCAATTATTTTTGCTGGCTTATTTCAAACGAATCAATTTCAGCCCATCGGGCAAATCTGGCTTTGCCCCAGTGGGTACCCAAAGGTAACCAATGCCATCGGGCTGCTGTTTCAGTGCTGCGAATAGCTCGTCTTTGTTGTTCACTTCGGCCGGAGGAGTGCCTTGGCCCGTGTACCGGCGCACATGCCAGTAGCCTGTATAGTCCAGCTCATTTGACTTCATTATACGTTCCAAGAACGCATCGCGATCCGTTGTGCCGGGGGCGGTGTTTAATGGTACCAGGCGGTGCCCGTTGACTTGGCTCAGGCGCCCTTTGTAAATACTGCGTAGCTCGCGAACTGCAATTTCGTTGATTGGGTGGCTTGCGGATGAGACCACATGCACTTCCGCTGAAGCTGCGCCAACTGCACCCAATATCGTCGAGTACAGGCCAATCAATGAAGCCGCTCTGACAACACTGCGGATGTGCCGAATATTCATTGCCACACCCAGTTGTACGACACGCTCAAAAAGTTGAACGTGGTATTAGGAACACGGTTGTCAGACAATTGCTCCCGATTGCCCTTTTCGACCACATGCTGCAACTCAATCTTGATTGAATCTGATGGACTCAGGTTGTATTTTCCACCAATTGCAAATGAATACTGGTCGTCGAATTCCGAAATAAAGCGGCCTTGGCTGGCGTACACTGCGTGCTTTTCAAACACCTTGCGAATCAACAGCAGGTTTGCACCATGTTCTTCAAACTTTGGTGTTGATCGGGTAATTCTTGGCAGGCCGCTGCCAGTGATAATGCCACTTTGGGAAACGCTCAGTTCCGTCTGGCTGATTTCTCCGCGCAGCGTGTAAAGGCTCCACCTATACTCGGCTCCGATATTGGTGAACCTTGCGTTTACATCAAGACGCCCATCTGTAAGGGGAGTGCCGTTGACTTGTGTTAGAACCCGGTCAACTTCTGCTCCGTGGTGCGCAATTTGAATTCGGTAGCGATCACCTTGAACGCTCAGTACCAAACCGGCCAGGTCGAATGAGTTCAAGGGAAAGTCTTGATTGAACCCGGCCAGGCGTTGAACAATATCGCGTTTGCCGGTAATGGCCTGAAGTCCCCAATATCTTCCGCTTGCATCCTCAAAGTTGTAGTTGGCAGAAAAACCGTCTACAGAAAGCACACCTGCGTTGTAATAAACTTCGGGGCTCAGGTTGGCAGGAACGTAAGTATGGCCTACGTCGAGGTTTTCGGAATCCAGGTAATAGTTAAGCCGCTGACGCCCAAGCTTGAAGTGCCAGTTGTCATTGGGTTTGAATTTCAGGAAGGCCCAGCGGTTGTCAAGCTCAACGCCTTCATCCCGCCTTTGCTTGGGTGCAACTACATATTGCACGGTTGCGCTAAGTTGTTCAGAAAACTGAACATCGAGTTGCGCGCCCAAAATTGAATTGACTTTGAGAGTACCTTCTTTGTCGATAAAGCGAAGATACTTTCTTTCATTATCGCCTTGCGTGTATTGAACAGTGCCGAACCCGCTGAGCGAATAGTCCACAGCCATGGCTTGCCCATGGGCGAATGCGATGCTGAATGCCAGCACCGTAGCCTTGAGGAATTTAAGCAATGAATGGGTGGTGTTCAAGAAAAACTCGTGATGGGTAACTTTTAGCCAAATGTGAATAACTGTGACTAAGTGTACCAGTAAAAAAATCGCCGGGTTATTTGGAGCAGGTATTCATGA
The DNA here is from genome assembly GCA_021299735.1 of Burkholderiales bacterium. Lineage (GTDB taxonomy): Bacteria > Pseudomonadota > Gammaproteobacteria > Burkholderiales > Burkholderiaceae_B > Limnobacter. Next base: position 127,436 of record JAJTEM010000006.1, read on the forward strand.
GGGGTGGTTGTGGAGTGTAACAGAAAACGAAACCGACCCTCCGCTCACTCTCAGACCCGGTCGGAAGCCTTGCAACCATTGCGCGCTTCCGGGGAAGGATTTCGCGCACCCGCACCCGCACATGCCCACGACCGCTAGTTCAGATGGGTCGATTGGCACTCGCAGTCGTCATCAATGGCGGGCGCTTTCGGGCCTGCAACTTGGCTTTCGTCGCATTCGCCGCCGTAATGCCCGGCACGGACGACGAAAGGAAACGCCATGCAAACCGAACCCGCCTTCACCGAAACCGAGCTTGCGCGCCGCTGGAACATCAGCGCCAAGACCCTTCAACGCTGGCGATGCGAGGGCTCAGGCCCACCCTACATCAAGCTCTCGAAGGCCGTCCGCTACCCGGTGGGCGAAATCGTCGCCTACGAGCAGGCGAATCGTCAGGGGATGCCCGACGACGCGGTCTTGCCGCCATTGACCGACGCAATGCCAGTCGTCGAATGTGCTGCGCCCACCGCACCAGAGCCGAAGCGGTACTACCTGAACGAGGCCTTCGCGCTCATCGCACAGTACGGCAGTCTCGCTGCGGCCGAAGCCGCCTTGACGGAGGCACACGATGAAATCCAAGGTTGGCGCCAAAGACCCATCCGTCGAACTTGGCCCGGACGAACCACTCGTCAAATATCCGGTTCTCAATGAAGTGCAGCTGTCCTCGAGATGGAACCTCTCACCCAAGACGCTGCAGCGCTGGCGTTCTGAAGGAATCGGCCCGCCCGCCTGGCACATCAGTAGATCCGTCCGCTATCTCATGATGGAGGTCGAGGCCTTCGAACGCAAGGCGCAGGTGACGTGGAAATCCAGCGCCGGACGCGCCTTGTCCGAATCCTCGCCCACGGCGCGCGAAGACGCCATCGAGCAGATGATGCAGCAACGGCCCGCCCGGCGCGACCAAATTTTCTACTCCGCCAAGGATGTAGTCGACATCACTGGACTTCCCGCTCACTGGCTTCACCAGAATCAGGAACGCCTGCGGCTCGGCATTCCTTTCTACAGGCTGGCCAACGGTGACCTCATCCGTTTCAGCATCAAAGAGGTCTTCCGCTGGGAGGTGCATCACCTGCATCCATGCCGCACCCACGTGGGCGTGGTCGCCGACGCGCCGTAGGTCGTGCTGCCTGCCGCCAAGAAGTGGGTGCAAATGGGCGTCGAAATGGCGCACGCCAGCCGCCGCGTGGACCGTCGAGCGCAGTTCCGTTTTATGGTCAAAAATTGCATTGAGCGAATAAACGGAACACACTCACCCCATGCTCGCCGCCACCCACACCCAGCGCGTCCTCAATCTGGCCAGCCAGAAGGGGCTGCTGCGCGCCATCGATCTGGACGCCATCGATGCGCCCCGGGTCGTTCTCACGCGCCTGACCGCCGCTGGCGTTCTGGAACGGGTCGGGCGCGGTCTGTACCGCCTGCCGGATGCGCAGGGATCGGAATTCGAGAGTCTCGCGACCGTCGCCACCAAGGTGCCGCAGGCCGTCTTCTGTCTGCTCACAGCGCTGCAATTCCACGAGCTGACCACGCAGCTGCCGCGCCAGATCTGGATCGCCATGCCTCGCGGCAGCCACGTACCCCGGATCGGCTATCCGCCGGTCAAGATGGTTCAGATGACCGGCGACGTCTACATGGCGGGCGTCGAGGAGCACCTGCGCGACGGCGTGAAGCTGCGGGTGTACGGTGCGGCCAAGACGGTCGTGGACTGCTTCAAGCACCGCAACAAGATCGGCCTGGACGTGGCGCTGTAGGCGCTGAAAGACGCTTGGAGGACGCGCAAGGCGTCCGCAGACGACCTGTGGCGATACGCCCAGGCCTGCCGCGTCGCCACCGTGATGCGCCCCTACATGGAAGTAGTCGCCCACGAGTGATGCCACGGCCGCCCGGGGCAGGTGGGGTTCTCTTTTGTTTAAAATTTCGGTAGAATATTGGTTGTTTTAAACCCAAACACCAAGGAGGCGTCATGATTGCAGATCGCATTCGTCAAGCACGATTGGCGGCAGGTCTGACCCTGGGTGCATTGGGTGAACAGGTGGGTGTTTCTCACACCGCCATCCAGAAGTACGAAAAGGGTCTGCTGACGCCCTCGTCGACTCAGCTTCTCAAGCTGGCCCGCGCCTGCGGCATCCGGACCGAGTACTTCTTTCGCACGCATACGGTCGAACTGCTGCAGCCCGAGTTCCGCAAGCTCTCGACCTTCGGCAAGACGGCGCAGGATGCGCTGAAGATCAAGGTCGTCGAGTTGGTGGAAAAGCGCGTGGAGTTGCTCGGTGCCTTTCCCGAGCTTCCGTTCCCGGCGTTTGCTCCGCCCGCGAACCTGCCTGAACACGTCGCCTCGCCGGATGAGATCGATGCTTTCTCGGATACGGTCCGCAACGCATGGCAGCTGGGGCTGAACCCGATTGCCGACCTCACCGACACCCTCGAAGGCCTTGGCTTGCTGGTCATCGTGGTCGATGAAGAGAACCCAGGCTTCTCTGGCTTGACGGCCAAGGCTCGAACCGATGATGGCCGGGAGTATCCGGTCGTGGCTGTTTCCAAGCGCTGGCCCGGTGATCGGCAGCGGTTCACCCTGGCGCATGAACTGGGGCATTTGCTGCTCGAAGGACGACTGGCTGACGGCATCGACGAAGAGAAGGTCTGCGACCGTTTCGCCGGTGCATTCCTGGCTCCGCGTGTCGCGGTGTTGCAGTTGCTTGGGGCACAGCGTCATGCGCTGGAATGGCAAGAGCTGTACGTGCTCAAACACGAGTTCGGCCTGTCGATGGCCGGGTGGTTGCAGCGCGCCAAACAGTGTGGCGTGATCACCGAGGCGGCTCACCTTTCGATGGTGAAGCGGTTTTCGGCAAAGGGCTGGCGCAAGAACGAGCCGGGCGACCCGCTGCCGCAAGAGCAGCCACGACTGTTCGATCAGTTGGTGTACCGCGCCCTGGCCGAGCAATACATCTCCGAGGGCAAGGCAGCGGAGCTGCTGGGCATCCCGATGATGCGCTTCCACAAAGAACGCCAGTTGGAGTCATCGGATGCGGTTGCTCATCAGTGATGCCAACATCTTGATCGACATGGAAGCAGGAGCGTTGATGGAAACGCTCTTTCAGCTTCCGATGCAGTTCGGCATCCCTGACCTGCTGTACTACGAAGAAATCGAGCCGGGCAGCTCGGGCCTTGAAGACCTGGGCTTGCAGATCATGGAGGTCAGCGGCGACTTCGTGGCGTATGCCCAGCAGTTGCCAGGCCAGCACAACCACCTGCTTCCGGCGAAAAACGGCCCCAAGCCCAGTCACAACGACTACTTGGCACTGGCGCTTGCGAAACAGGAGGCCTGCACCCTGCTGACGGGCGACACCAATTTGCGGGTTGTCGCCAGCAAGGAGCAGGTCAACGTCATGGGCACCATCGGATTGTTGTGCGCCATGATCGAAAACCAGTTGCTGACGGTCGACGACGCCTTCAAGGCGCTCGACAGAATGAAGCTTGGCAAGCGTCGGTTGCCTTGGCCAGAAGCCGAAAAAGTGCTGAACGCGCTGCGTTGATCAGGTTTGCCATCGGCAGGCAACCATTGCGGGCCAGTGGCTTTAGGCCAATGTCCGCTGCAACACGCTCCATGCGGTAGCCCAGTCGATCCGCTCCTGCTCCAAGCGAACGTTTTGCCCCCAGCGCTGCCGCTTGAGATCCCGATAGAGTTGCTGCTCTTGCTCCGTCAGAAGCGTCAGTTCCGTTGCAGGATGCTGCGCCGATTCATCCACCCACAGCGCCTTGTGTTGCAGCAAGGTGTCTTCGTCCATGAGCACGGATTGCAACTCTGGAATGTATGAACGGGCTCGATGCAGGATGGCAAATCCATGGGTGTCCAAATCACCCCAGTAGATGCACTTCGCGCGGGCAAGCCAAGGGAAACGAGCCAACACGTCGACGTTATAGCCAAGGCGCATGAACACGACAGCGCCCGGCATGTCGGACATTGCCAGTCCCGTTTGAAGGTTCTCGACAATAAACACATGTGAGACGGGCAAATTGAGACCCGCCAGGTCTTCCGCTGGTGCAGTGATGTCACCCACGCCACCGACCCTCGCTCGCAATGCCTGATCCAGCACCCGCATTCGCATAAGGAGCGGAGGTGCTTTCAGTCCGCAGCGCTGGTAGAAATCCAGGTCGCTGGAAGAGTCCTCTTGTATTGCGGCCACCAGATCCGTCAGCAGTCCTTTGCGTCCATCGAGCCATTTGCTGTCCAGCCCGGACACCGGCAGCTGGCGGGGATAGAGGTCGGATTGCGGATGGTTCGCTATCCAATCCAGCATCTCTGCAAGCCGACGAAAATCCGCATCGCCGTAGTCCGCCAGGACATCAAAGTACCTCGGCAACTGCTGCGCCAGTACCGGCCAGCGAGCGGTGAGCGTCTGGTAGCGAGATTGAGCACACTCCCATCGTGCGGACTCACCAATCCACATGGCAACATCCTCTGGGCCGCGCAACGCCAGCTTCTCCGGCAATCGCTGGACGCCAAGCGCTTTCCACCGGCGCTCACACCAGGACAAGGTGTCCGATGTTTGTACGGTGTTAGCCTGCCACCTTTGCCATGCGCTCACCCAAGCGCGAACGCCGTCGACCTGCCTCAGTGCAGCCTGCTCCGTCGGTATGCCGAGCGGAACCTCCTGCGGCCATTGGCTCTCGCCCGGATCACCAATCAACCACTCGCGGTGCTTGCTTTGAAAGCGACGGGCAAGAAGCTGCCGAACATCTTCAGGAAGCTTCAACGCTAGCCTCCTCTCGAGCGTGCTCTGGCAGCTTCAACCGCTGACGATCACCGTCGTACTCGATCAGCAGGACGCCTGACACGCGCCGATCGCTGATATCCACGAAGCAGGCGCCACCGATGAATGGCTCAAGGGTCATGACGGACTTCAGCGGTGTAGCGACCACCATCTGGAATCCGAAATTGGTAAAGATGTTCATCGCCAAAGCGGTGAACTCGTTATCCGCCTTGTCGAAGGCTTCATCCAGCACGACGGGCGCATACATCGGCACGCCGTGGTCGTTCCCGCCCAGTTGATATCGCAGGGCTGCGGCCAAGCACGTAGTGGCCAGTTTCTGCCGTTGGCCGCCGGACTTGCCTGCTCCGCTGCGGTAGATCTCGACCTCGACGCCGCTTTCATCGATCTCCCGCCCGATGAACTCAACATGCTGTCGAACATCGAGCACAGTCTCGCGCCAGCGCTTTTGCTCGGGGTCCTGACTGGCGAGTCGATCAACAAGTCGTCGCAAGGCTAGAAACCGCGCCTCGGCAAACTCGCGATCCTCCGTCCATGCATGGCTCAGTGCCTGCTGGATCTCCTGCTTGAATTCCTTGACGTCGACAAGCTGCCGGTCACTGGCGTCGATGTGCAGATAGGTGCGTTGATTGGCGCTCTGGTTGAAGGGCACCTGACCAAGACTGTCGTTGACCAGATCCATCCGTTCCAGGATCGCCTTACGCGCATCGTTCAGGTAGGTTGAGAGTGCTGCCAGATTCTCGTGGCTTTGGTTCTGCAGCAATTCAAAGAATCGCTGCTCATAGGCGGGTAGCCCATCCGTCTCCAGTCGAACCAGTTTGGCGAAGAAGTCAGGCGCGCTGGCAAGGCTCGTGTCCATGTCGCCCGCGTCCATCGGCCATTGCCGTTTGAAATCAGCAAAGCGTGCTTCTATTTCCTTCTCGCAGGCACCAATCCCACGGTTGACCTCTTCGATCTCCGCATTGAGTGCGCGTTCTACAGAAGTTGTCACCTTGTCGAGGTTGTCGAGCCGGACTGTATCTGACTGCTTGGCGAAGCGCTCGTCGAGACCCGAAACCTGATGGGGCGTCAATGGAACGATAGACGCGTCCTGCAAGAGGGATTCCAGTTTCTGGGTGCTGGTCTTGATCTGGTCAACAATCGAGTCGTGCGCACGCGTTGCCTGGCGAAGATCCTTGTCAGCATCATCGACGAGTTTCTTTTGCTTCTCGATCTGCTCACTGATTTGCAGCAGGGTGGTGTTCCCCTCGCGCGCTTCGCGGATCTGCCGTTCAATGGTGGAGATGCGATCCAGCAATGGGAGCACATCTATTTCCTGCCACTGGAGATTCACCAGGGTTTGGCACTGCATCGCTCGGGTCGCACGATTATTGTCTTGGTCGGAGAGTTTTTCGATCTCCCCGCCGAGGCGCGAAATGGTGTCAGCCAGCTCCTGTGCCTGAGCTTGAAAGAGCCCGAGCTTCTCCCGGTTATCGAATCCGAGCACCCAGTTTCGTCGGTCGCCGACACTTCTACGGTCGTCTTTCTCGTGCCGGGTTTTGCTGTGCTTGACCTGGCCTTCACGGGTGATGGCTCGATCTGCACTCCTGAACGACTGAATAGAGTCGACGCACGCGTAATCGAAGCGTTGTCGCAGCTCGGCCTGGAGCCAATCGGCATACGTCCCCTCCTTGACGTTCAGCTTGAGGACGAGCGAATTTGCCCCGATGGGCTTGGCTTGCCAGGTCTCCGGACGGCCAGTCCGGTAATACACCAGGCGCTGTCCAAGATGGGTGCTGTTGATGTGATTCGCCAGCGCCGAATACTGGCGTTCGTCAACCAGGAGTGAGAGCGCAAACCCGTGCAGTACGCGCTCAATAGCCCCCTGCCATTCGGCCTCGTCAGGCTTTACCTCGACAAGTTCGCCAACAAAGGGAAGTGCCGACTCCGAGATCCCGATGGCGGCAGCGATGTCTCGACGCATTTCCAGCATGTCCGCCGGAATGTTCGATGGCTGGCGCTGGAGTGCCTGCACCTCTTTCACTGCTTGCGAAAATGCTGCCTCAGCGTCCCTTTTTTCGCCTGCCAGGCGAAACTGCTCGGCGCGACTATCGTTGCTGCGCTGCTCCCAGTTTTCAACCTCCTGCCGTGCGTTGCCCAACAGCTCAGCGAAGGCTTGCGGCAAATCAGGAAGGCTCCAGCCCAGCTTCTTGCACGCATCTTCGGCCTGACCGCGTTCGCGCAGGCGATCCGTGCGCTGGCTCTCCAGCCCCGATTTCTCGGCTTCCCATTGCTCGATCTGATCACCGCCTGCTTCACGGTGCTGTCGCTCCAGATCGCGCAAGATTGCGGCGTGGTTATCCAGCGTGCTTTGACGTCGCCCCACTTCACCTTCTGAACCGTTGGCTTGCACTTCCAGGGATGTCACGTGCTCTTTGAGGAGCTCAATACGGCGAGTCTCACGATAGCCATCAACCCCCAGCCGAAGCTCATCCAGTCCATTGCGCTGCAGCATCAATGAGTCCCTGCGCTGATGCTGTTCCCGCGCTGGCGCGAGCGTTTGAACCTGCTCGCGGGCCGTGACTACCGCCTGGTGGGCCGCATTGAGCTCTCCAAACTCGCTGACCAAGCGATCCGCCACCTCGAAAGTCTCGGGCTTGTCGAGCATGAAGTCGCGCAGGAAGGTATTTAGGTCGCCGAGGTTCTTGGCCGACTGGGTTTTGTGCAGCAAACGCAGCGCCATTTCGCTCTCGATGCCGAGCAGACGACAGAACCGTTCGCAATAGGGACGAAATTCGTCGCGGGCAAACGCCTCGGGGAAAGACTGTTTGAGCTTTCGTATGTCGAAGTTGGATTGGCCGAAGTCCTCTAGTTCGCGCAGGTCAAAGGCCCGCTCCATGACAAGGTAGTGGCGTTTGACGTCGGTGCTGCCGTTCGCATTGCCCCGCAGCCAGAACACCTGAACTAGCACCACAGACTGACCCAACGCATTTTGGTAGGTCAACGCCAAGGCAGACCAGGTCGTCCCCGCGCGCAGGTAGCGTGTCGCGATCTCTCCCGACTCCCCATCCTTCTGTTCAGCCCACGCGCCACGTATGTAGGTGACGAGGTTGCGGTCACGGCCACTGCGGTCCGCCTCGCGCGCAGCCGCGTTGAAATCGATCCATCGAGGTGGTGTCAGCAACGCCGAAAATGCATCGAGCAGCGTCGACTTCCCTGCGCCGGATCGACCAACAAACAGAAAACCTCGCTCGCTGATCGGCACGTCGTGTAGGCCGGAGAAAGTACCCCAGTTGTAAACCTGCAGGCGGGTCATCCTAAACTGCTCGCGGGCGAACAAGGAGGCGGTTTGGGGTTCCGGGATCATTGGTCGGCATCCTCATCAGCTTCAGTCTGAACCAGTTGCGCTGGTGTCTCTCCGGCCGCCATGCGCTGATACAGGTGCGTCAGCGCTTGTATTTCCTCTGCCGAGAAGAGGAGCTTCAGCGTCGGCGAAATCTCGAAGCGATCCTCGCTCGAGCGAATTTTCTGCAGGATGCTGTGCTTCTTGATCTTCTCGATGGAGGCGTGGACCCGTTTCACGAACCCCGCACGGTCGGTGTTGGCGGCGCGCTCATACAGGGAGAGGAACTCCGTGATCTCGTCTGTCGACACCACTGCACGGTCGCCTTGCGAGTCCGCCTGGGTCAATCGCTGGCGAAGGTGGAGCAACAGAATGGAGTCAATGAACGTCAGCTGGGCGCGACGCAGCAGGAGGGGCACTTCGAGGTCGCCGGTATCTGCCTGGCGCGTGAAGGCGACTTGCACATCTCGGTCGATAACCAGTTCGAGAAACAGCTCGGCAAGGCGCCGACGTATCACCGCTTCGTCTCGTACCAAGATCGGCCAGAGTTTTGGATGCCGACGTCCATCGAGCGACGGCCCTGCCAGCAGTTGCACCAAGGCGCGCCGGGTATCCAATGCCAACTCGCCGCTGTCGCCCAGGAACAGGGTGTTGGCAGGCGCCTGAGCAGCATCGGGTGCTTGTGCTTCGGCTGGCATTGCCGATTCGTCGCTGATGGACCCATTTTCAGACCAGTTCATTGGCCCGCTCCCTCAAAAAGAAGATCTTTGGAATTCGGGCGCTACGACGCTCGTCGTCGCCTCCAACCCACCCTACGGTTTCACTGTGGTCGGCTTTGAACCCATGCCGACTGCCCAACTCAAGCAGGCCGACGACGCTGCCCAGCCCCTGTGCAGCGGGGAACTGCTCCAGCACGTCGGAAATCGATGCCTGGGAGCGTTGCTCCAAAACTGCCAGCACGTTGGCCTTCAGTGTTCGGAAGTCGATCTCGGACTGTGCGACCAATTCGCTCACAGACTCCAGGTCGATGGGCGGCGCATCCCCTTCAGCCATCTGCCCAGGCAATGCTTGCAGGGATGGGTCGTGCAGAACCCATTGAGACAAGGAGCGCAACCGACTGCTCGTGAGCTCAAGCGTGTACTGGAGGGTTTCAGTGGCCCTGACTTCATCCTTCAGGGACAGTGCTGCGCGCTGGGCGTCTTTCAGCAGGTGATTGAGTCGGCGTTGCTCGAGGTACTCACGACTCTGGACGAAGTGCTTCAGGCTGCGCGCGAAGGTCTGGAGCACCTCGTGAACCATGCCCCCCTGCTCGAGAAGAGTTCGCGTCAGCCGCAGAAGGAATCGTCGCTCCTTGGCTTCGAGCTGCCCCACGAACTCCCGCGACATCACGCTATCCAGCGCTTGATCAAGCGTTGCGGCCTGTTCTGGGTCCGTAAGCAATCGCCAGAAAGCGGAGAAAGTCCTTCCGGCGTCACTCTCTGAAATCAGGTCGATTCCGGCGAACAGCGAATCCAGCACATCTCCACGATTGCCATCGTTGTCCATGATGCGTTCACGCAGATCGCGATTGAGCTGGTCGAACTGATCCCGGACACGGCGGAAATCACCTGCCAGATCATCGGCCAGCGTGATGATCTCCCGCGTGCGCTCGAGCGCCGTTGTATGGGGCAGCACGCGCATCTGCCCCTTCTGGATGGCGTCAATCTCCTTGTCGATGCGCGCTTGCTCGGCCATGAGCCGGTCGATGCGGCGGAACTTGTCGGTGTCTGTGTCCTCGGCAAGTCGGGCCAAGGCCTCGATGACGAGCGTCAGGCGGCTTTCGGTCGCGGCGGAGTGCGGCTGCGCCAGGCCAGAGACAAACCGAATGGCATCGACGGCCGCCGTGGAGAGTTCATATTCCTCTTCGGAAGCGCCAGCCGGGAAGCGTCGCTCGAGGAACCCATCGGCGAGCCAGCCGGCGACATACGCCTGTGCCGTTTGGGGAAAGTCTTCGCCTTGGGCGCGGAGCTCTTCGAGATCCCTTGCGATGCGTTCGTGAAAAATGGAGGCAGGGAGGCTTCGCTCGCCCTCATACAGATGGGATTGAAGCAGGCCAATGACGGTAGGCCCGGTAGTCGAGGCAAGCAGACGCCACAGCGGCTGCGCCCGCATGCGCCGGTAGGTCGCGATGGCTTTGTCTGCTTTCACTCCCATGCTCCAAAGTGCGGGCATCGCCCGTCATGTGGTAATCACAATGCAACGCATACAAGACTCAAAAACACTGCATTGCCACATTCTAGAGCAGCTTATATACTTCACGCAATAACCCGCACAAGTATTCGTTAACCCGATAGAGCACTCAGGAATGCCCAAAGACCAACTTGCAGAACTGACCCAGCCTCAGCGCGACCGGCTCGCGTTTATTGAGCTGCGTGTGCGCTTCGTGGGGGAGATTCGTCGGCAGGACCTGGTTGCGCGGTTTGGCATCCAGTCCGCAGCGGCAACTCGGGATTTGGCGCTCTATAAGGAGTTGTCTCCAGGCAACATCGACTATGACCCAAAAGGCAAGGCCTACGTCCTGGGATCGGACTTCCGCCCCATCTTCGACTTTCCTCCGGAGCGGGTGCTGTCTTGGTTGACGCAGGGCTTTGGTGACGGCGAGCCGATGCGGCTCAAGGCGTGGGTGGCCAGCGAAAGCCCCTCACGGCTTACGCACCCGGATCTGGAGGTGCTGGCAAGCGTGACCCGGGCGATCCATCTGGAGTGTCCGCTTGGCGTTGAGTACTACTCCATATCTAGCGGCTGTAATGAGCGGGAAGTCGTCCCCTTTGCGCTGATCGACAACGGCCTGCGCTGGCATGTCCGCGCCTTCGACCGGAAGTCCCAGGAGTTCCGGGATTTCGTCATCACCCGAATCAAGAACCCTGTCGTGCTCAAAGGGCAGCCGGTCGCAGCCCATGAGATGAGCGATCAAGACATTCAGTGGACGCGGATCGTCGAACTGGAGTTGGTGCCCCACCCGGATCAGCCCCGGCCGGAGATCACCGAAATGGATTACGGCATGCGCGACGGCGTGCTGCGTATGAAGCTGCGCGCTGCCACGGCTGGATACATCCTGCGCAAATGGAGTGTCGACTGTTCGCCCGATCATTGCCTGCGCGGACCGGAGTACCGGTTATGGCTCAAAGACCACTTGGCAATTTATGGAGTCAAGAATGCGATTTTGGCACCGGGCTATAAATCGCAAGAACAAAAATTAGTAAAAGCGGAGGCTGACTGATGGGCGACGCAATCCGTTCGTTTCGGTCAAGGGAAAAACAATGACAACCGTGAACTTGGACTCTTCCGCGCTGACTTCTGCGCTTGAACAGTTACGCTTCAAGCTATTAGATCTCACCGGTCGAAATCGCCTGATTAACTTCAAGCACACTGCTGGCAAGTCACTTCAGTTCATTGAGGGTCATCCCGCAGCGATCTATCAGCGATTGGTCGAAGCAAACAACAAAGCCAGCATCAGCATTCTCGGACTGCCAGAACCATCCAGAGGGGATTGGGTGGAGCGCAACGGTCGCTTACAAAGACCAGAGCCTAGGGAATGGGCCAAGTCCCAAGGTATCTCAACGAGCTACGACATCCCTGGTGTCGGTGAGAGCTCGGATGAATCGAATGTCCGATCACTTATGTACCCTGACGAACTCGCAAAGCACTGCCGCAAGATCGAGCGTGAGGCCACGCTCGCTATTGAGGAAACGGGCGCGAACATGCTGTTCTTGGTGCTTGGATTCTTAGAGTTCCCAGACCAGCGTGACAGCGATAAGACGTTCACTGCGCCCTTGATTAGTGTCCCAGTGTCGCTGCAGAAAAAGGAGATCGCGGGCATCCAGCAGTTCTCGCTCCAGTACACAGGCGACGACATTTCGGAAAACCTGTCTCTACGGGAGAAGCTGCGCAACGACTTCGGCTTGGTTTTGCCCGAGCTTGCCGAGGAGCAGATTGACGTCAACTGGTACTTTGCTGAGGTTCAGGCGATCATCAAAAAGCAGCCTGGGTTCGCCCTCAAGCACCGCGTCTCCCTGTGCTTGCTCAGCTTCAGCAACATGCTGCTGGTTCGCGACCTGGACCCCACCAAATGGCCTGAGAACGGCGACGAGAACTCACTGATCGACCACCCCATTGTCAGAGAGGTGTTCGAAGGACGAGCAGATGACGGCGGAGCTGGACTGAGCCTAGCCGAAGAACACCTGGTGGAAGAAGGCCCTGGTGCCAGCATCCCACTGGTCTACGACGCCGACAGCTCTCAGCACAGTGCCCTCATCGATGTCTTGTCACTCAAGAAGAACCTGGTGATCGAAGGCCCACCGGGAACAGGTAAGTCTCAGACCATCACGAACTTGATCGCTGCTTGCCTGGCTGACGGCAAGAAGGTGCTCTTCGTTGCCGAGAAGTTGGCGGCTCTTGAAGTCGTAAAAAACCGTTTGTCATTGGCTGGCCTCGATCCGTTTGTTCTTGAGCTGCACAGCAACAAGACCAACAAGAAGCGAGTCTTAGAGGAAATTTCTAAGCGCACCACCTTCAGGCCCAACCACCCCAATGACCTTCCTCGTCTGCAGCAGCAACTGGAAGCTCACCGCCAGGATCTCAAAGCCTACACAGACCTGATCAACTCCATCGCGCATAACGCGTTTGGTTTGACGCTTCATCAGATCATGTGGAGAGCCGAGAAGCACCGCCAAGGTTTGAGCAACGAAGAGAGCATGCTCAGCCAGATCAGTATCGGCGATGCAACTCAAATTTCCGAATTCGAGTTCGGTCGGCGCATGGACTGCCTGGGATACCTTGGTTCCCAATACAAGTCGGTCGGAGGCTTTGACGCAAGCTGCACCTTCTGGGGCTTCTACCCTGAGCGCCTGATCCCTGGCGATGAAGTCAAGCTGACCCAGCTTTTTGAAACAGCTGATGAGTGGGGCCGGGGCTTGGTAGAGGCCTCGAAGCACTTCTCGCAAGTGCTCGGAGGCCGTGTCCACAACCTCTCTCTGGCGTTCAGCGGTGAGCAACTTGCCATACTGAAGAACCTGCTTGAGACTGCCAATCAGCAATTGCCGCTGCACCTCATCCCAGGATTTTTTGAGGACGACGAGACGGGAGCCAAAGCCGCTCAAGCACTCGACGCCTTCGCCAAACAAGTCGAAGAGTTCCACAGCCTTGAAGGGGCTGTCAACACAGCGCTGAAGCTCGAATCCAGCGTCACGAAGTCCGGCACAGACGGCCTAAAGGGCTTGCAACGAATCGCGGGGAGCTTGGGTGCAGAGCTGGGCACGCTTAACGAGCTTCGCATCCTGCATCAACAACTGGTTGAGACGGCAGGCAAGCTTTCGACGGCAAACACCAACTTGGTGATATTCCTGGGCGAGAAGAAGATCCCTTACAACGGATCGACGCAGAAGCTGGAGCAGTTGCTCAGTTTTACCAATCTCGTGCTGGATGCCCCAGAGGAGCACTTCCACCTCCAGACCCCTGGACTGACTCGCGATGGCGCGGTCCAGGCTCTTGAACAGTTGCTTGCCCTCCAAGGAGAGTGGACCGGTCTTGAAAAAGAACTCGGGGACTCACTCTATGTGGATACCTTGCCCCATGAAGGAGATATCAAGCAAGCCATCCTGACCCTGCGAGAAGGCGACGCGTGGTACCGCATCTTCCAAGGTCGATGGCGCAAGGCGGTAGGACTGCACAAGGCACTCCAACGCACCAAGCGCAAAATGCCTGGCCAAAAGCGGCTGGAGCAGCTCGAACAAATCGTCAAACTGACCGGTCTCAAAGAACAGTGGAAGTCCTCTCCGACCTGGACGCAGTTCCTCGGTTTTCCCGCGCCTGCTACCCCATCCCCATTGGATGGATACCTTGCGCTCGCGAAGTGGAATCGGGGCATCAAAGTCGCCTCAGAAGATATCCAAGCCGTTCTGATCGACCCAGTCAGCTTCACCGCCGACCAAGCCCGAGCCCTGCGGCGCGAATTCTCGACGGTCAAGATGGAGATCACGACCGCAATCGCAGCAGTCAAAGACATCAATGCAAAGCTTAAACGCCTCTCTGAATTCGGTGGCAGCAATCTTCTCGATAAGGTGTTGGAGAAGACCAGTGAATTCACAGAAGCCCTCAAAGACCAATTCGAATGGCTTGAGTTGGAGGTTCTCAGCCAGGCGACATTCAGCCAAGTGATCGCCGGATGCGATGCAGCCTTGGAGCGTTCGTCGCTGAAGTCACAGATTCAGGCCAATGCCCGCATCAAGTCGCTCCTCGGCGATCTCTATGCGGGCGTGGATACGGACTGCGCGACCGCTATCGAGGCGCTGTCCTTCGGTCAAAGCATCGACAGTCTCAATTTGTCTCCACAGGTAAAGTACAAGCTGCGCACCGGGCATCCGATTGAAGCCTGCCGCACCGTGGCTGCCGCACTGGAACCAGTCCACACGGGACTGCAGCAGATTGAGAGCCTGAGCAATGTTCTGTCTCAGTTCGGGAAGTTCGAACTGGAAACCTGGACGGGCGCACCTGCAGACGAGGACTTGGAGCTGTTTGTCAGCGCCCTGCATGGCGCAGTTCAAAAGGCAGTCGAGGATCAGGACCTTCTGATTCCTTGGTCGCTGTATCTGACCCGCCGCAAGGAGGCCAACGAGCTGGCCTTGTCTGAGTTCGTTGAGCTTCTTGAGAGAAAGCGCATCAAACCTGATGAGCTGTCAGACGCCTACGCCTATTGCACCTACAGCACGATCACTCGGGAAGCCTTCCGCAACATCCCCCAGCTTGGGCGCTTTACTGGCCTCAAGCACAACCAGATCCGCGACGAGTTCAAACGACTGGACAAGGAGATCATTGCTCTGCGTGGCAAGGCAATCGCCTACGAATGCACTCGCAAGGCCTCTCCGCCTCCTGGCAGGAACGGTGCCCGCGTCGATGATCGGACCGAGATGGTTCTCCTGAACTACCTCATGCCTCAGCAACGCCCACGCATGCCTGTTCGGAAAATTCTTACCCGAGCCGGTGGGTCGATTCAGGCGCTCAAGCCCTGCTTCATGATGGGACCTCAAGCCGTGGCGCAGTATCTGGCTCCAGGGGTCATCAAGTTTGACCTCGTCATCATGGACGAAGCATCCCAATTGAAGCCCGAAGAGGCTATCGGCTCGGTCGCCCGTGGTGGTCAATTGGTGGTGGTTGGTGATCCGAAGCAGCTGCCCCCGACGTCGTTCTTCTCCCGGATGACCCAGGACGGTGATGGTGGTGACGATCACTTCACCACCACGGATGCCGAGAGCATTCTGGATGTCTGCTCATCGCATTTCAGGCCGACTCGCTCCCTGCGCTGGCATTACCGCTCACAGCATCATTCGTTGATCGCTTTTTCAAACCATAGCTTCTACCGCGGCAATTTGGTGATCTTCCCTTCACCGTATGGTCAGGGCGGCAAGCTCGGTGTGCGTGCCGTCTACTTGGCCGACGCCATCTATGAAAACCAAACTAATCTGCGCGAAGCTAAGCGGGTCGTAGATGCGGTCGCTGAGCACATAGCAACACGCCCCAATGAGTCACTTGGCGTCGTCACGCTGAACATTAAGCAGCGTGACTTGATCGCAGAACTGCTGGAAGAGCGACTGAGATCGGTTCGCGGGGCTGACTCCTACCGAGACCATTGGGCGTCCGAGGGTCAGCCCTTGTTCATCAAGAACCTGGAAAACGTACAAGGTGATGAACGCGACGCCATCATCATCTCAACGACTTTTGGCAAGCCACCAGGGGCCAGTGCTGTTCGTCAGAACTTTGGCCCCATCAGTCGCCAAGGCGGCTGGCGTCGACTGAACGTGCTGTTCACCCGCGCCAAGAAGTCAATCGCCCTGTACACATCTCTTCGTCCCGAAGACATCGTGATGGATGGCACTACTCCCGACGGCACCAAGGCGCTGCGCAATTACCTCGAGTATGCCCGCACAGGCTCGTTGCCGACCATCGAGGAAACAGACCGCGAACCAGACAGTGATTTCGAGATCTCCGTTATGGACATGCTCAAGATGCGTGGCTATGAAGTCACCCCTCAGCTCGGTGTGGCGGGATACCGCATTGACATCGCCGTCAAACATCCAGACGCGCCAGGATCGTATCTGGCAGCAATCGAATGCGACGGAGCAACCTACCACTCTGCTTTGTCAGTTCGGGATCGTGACCGCATCCGTCAAGAGATCCTTGAGGCTCTTGGCTGGCGTGGTCGCATTTGGCGCATCTGGTCAACGGACTGGTTCCGCACTCCACGACAAGAAACCGAGAAGCTCATCAACTTCCTTGAGTATTTGCGCGAGAGCTGGAAGCCAGAGCACACATCAGGAGACGCCTGGATCGAAGAAGGACAAGGTGCTGGACAACTCACTGCCCGGGTGACTCAGCAGATTGAATCGGTTGCGAACACTGTTCAAGCTGAGAGGGAGCGAGAAGCGGTTAGCTCTGTACTGATCGGCACAGAAGATGACCTCGAAATCGAGGTAGGTGACGTAGTTCGATACATCGATCTTGCTCGTCCTAACGACGTAATGACTGTCCAGATCACCAGAGGTAAAGACGACTTTGCCAACGGGATTGTGAATGAAAGCCGCCCTCTGGCACAGGCAATACTCGGGGCTGTCATAGGCGACGAGGTAGTGCTTCACCTTGCTGGAAGCGCATCCAAGACGTTCCAGGTCATAGAAATAGTTCGGCCCGAAACAATAACCAAGATGAGTTGAGCGAACCCGGCGTACGCAAAAGGGAAAAAAACACAATGGCCAAGACACTTGAAGCCCACGACAAACTGATCCGGGAGATTTTCGAAGGCAGCTACCAGTTCGAGATTCCGGACTACCAGCGCCCCTACGCGTGGACAACAGAGCAGGCCACCGAGTTGTTCGATGATCTGTACTCGGCGATGCAGGATGCGCGTGCCGCAGGGGCCAGCAGCCAGTATTTCCTCGGCAGCATCGTTCTGATCAAGGCGGATCGAGATCCCAAGTCATTCGTGGTGGATGGCCAGCAGCGCCTGTCCACGCTTACGATACTGCTTGCAGTTTTGCGCGTCCTGATGCCCAACTCGGCATCTTTCCTCACCAAATACCTCTACAAAGAAGGAAATCCTGAGTGGGGTGAGCTCAACGAATATCGCCTGAAGGCCCGCGAGGAGGACGCCGATTTTTTCCGTACCTACATCCAGGAACAAGGTGGGTTGGAACGCCTGGTTTCGAGCACTGACAAGCTGAAAGACAGCCGCCTGCGTTACCGCGAGAACGCCACACTGCTGCTCGAAAAGGCCAAATCGCTGTCGCCTGCGGATTTGAACGCCCTTTGGAAGTTCCTCGCCAACGACTGCTCGCTGGTTGTCATCTCCACGCCCGACCTCGAGGCCGCATACCGCATCTTCGCCGTACTCAACAACCGGGGACTCGACCTCGCGCCTATCGACATCATCAAGGCGCAGGTTCTTGGCCTGATCCGCACTACGGCAGGCGAGGTCAAGAGCCGCGCCTACGCAAAAGAGTGGAGCCGGATCGAAAGTTCACTGGGCCGCGACGCCTTCGGTGACCTGTTTGGCCACATCCGCAGCATCTACGCCAAGAAGAAGCAGAAGTACATCCTGGTCAAGGAGTTCCAGGAGCACGTCACCGAGTACAAGACCCCTATCGACCTCGTCGACAAGGTCATCAAACCCTATGCCGAAGTGTGGGACTTCGTGCGCGATGCAGACTTCGAGGCCACCGAACACGCCGAGACGATCAACGAACACCTGTCTTGGCTCAACCGCGTGGACTTCAAGGACTGGGTGCCCCCGGCACTGGTCTACTTCAAGCGTTTCCGGCAGCAACCCAAACTGCTCGCAGAGTTTTTCCAGTCACTGGAACGCCTGACCTATTTCCTGTTGGTCACCAAGGTGGGCATCAACGAGCGCATCGAAACCTACGCTGCGCTCACCAAGGAGATTGAACCGGAGGCCTTCAAGGGGGATCTGGCTGCGCTTACCACGCTCATACTGACAGACGCGCAAAAGCGCAAGTTCGTCGCGGCACTCGATGGAGACGTGTACGACGATCTGCCCAAGGCACGGATGGCGCTGGTCTTGCGCCTTGAGTCCTTGGTGCGCGCCCCCGGCGTGCAGCTTCAAGATGCCGTGTCTCTGGAGCACGTTCTGCCGCAAACCCCGCCCGACGGCTCGGACTGGATCAAGTGGTTCCCGGATGAAGACGAGCGCGATGGCTGGACGCACCGTTTGGCCAATCTGGTTCCGCTGGATAGGAACAAGAACTCGTCCGCCAGCAACTATGACTTTGCCAAGAAAAAGGACGCCTACTTCAAGGGCAAAGGCAAGGCCTCGCCCTTCGTGTTGACGCAGGAAGTCAGAGCAGAAAACGAGTGGACGCCCGCGCTCCTGACCGAACGCCAGAAACGCCTTGTGGGCGTCCTCAAAGACCATTGGAATCTCGCCGTCTCCACAGGCACGGCGGCGAGCTGAGGAATGTATAGATGCAGAAGAAACAACAAGACCAAAGCCAGATCAAGTGGATTTCCGACTTCATCTGGAACATCGCCGACAACCGCCTGCGCGACGTGTATGTACGCGGCAAGTACCGTGACGTCATCCTGCCCTTCACCGTGCTGCGGCGGCTCGATGCCGTGCTCGAAGCGACGAAAGACGTGGTGCTCGAGCGCAAGAAGTTCCTGGACACCCACAAAGTAGCCGAGCAGGACGGCGCGCTGCGCATGGCGGCGGGGCAGGCCTTCTACAACGTCTCGGAGTTCACGCTGGCCAAGCTCAAGGCCAGCGCCGCCGGGCAGCGCTTGCGCGATGACTTCATTGCGTATTTGGACGGCTTTTCGCCCAACGTGCAGGAAATCCTCACCAAGTTCAACGGGACTTCAAGAGCCTGACCTTTACAATTTTTGGAGTGTATGAAATGAGCGGAAAGAACCAATGGGTCGTACCCATCAACGGCGGTGACCAGTGGGGTGTTCGGGGAGAAGGCAACGACCGCCTCACCTCCATCCATGACATGCAGCAACAGGCGATTGACCGTGCGCGGGACATCGCCATCAACCAGCAGAGCGAGATGCTCATCAAAGGGCGAGCCAACCATTCCCATCGGCACACGCACAAGTGGTTGACGAACAACGCCGTCTGCGTGTGCCACTGCGAAGAAGTTGGCGCAGGTTTCGAGAGAAGATAGGGCGAAACAGGGGCGAACTGGGCGGGTCATGCCGCCTCTGCCCGGAACGGCTGGCACACGCAGAACAGCGCGGAAGCCCGCGCGGTGTGCGGAATCCGCAAATGAAAACGCCCAACCGAGAACGGTTGGGCGCTGAATGGTGGTGGCCGAGGACAGAATCGAACTGCCGACACAAGGATTTTCAATCCTCTGCTCTACCGACTGAGCTACTCGGCCACGCGTAATCGGTGGTGTTCACCACCGAAGCCCACAAGTTTATCCGAAACTTTGGCGTTGCGCAAACAAGAAATGCAAAATCGCTGTAGCATGTTCAATAATTAACAAAACCTGTCTTTTGCCGACACCTGCCTACCATGAGTAATTTTGCAAGCATGCAGCCCCAGCAAATGTCCAGCTACGATGCCGCTATTATTGGTTGTGGCGTAGTTGGGCTGGTGGCGTCCCTGGTGTTGGCCAGTTCCGGTTTCAAAGTGCTGGTCGTGGGCGCACGTCCGGCGCAGTTTCAGCCCAACGCCGATCAGCGCTTCGATCCCCGTGTTTTTGCCTTGTCGCATCGCAGCCAAAGGGTGCTTGACCGGCTTCGGGTTTGGGACAACATACCCAGCGAGAAAGTACAGCCTGTCACCGAAATGCAGGTGTGGGGCGATTCAACTGGTGATGCTCAAGGTCATTTGCGTTTCAACGCCAGCGACACTGGGGTTGATTACCTTACCTGGATTATTGAGCAAAGCTGCCTGTTTGATGTGTTGTTTGCGGCCATGCGCTACCAGCCCGGTATCGATTGGCTGGATGCAAAAGTGGAAGGTCTCTCTCGCGAAAAAGAAGGTTGGGCTGTTGTTACCAACCTGAAAACTGTGCGGGTTCCTTTGCTGATTGCCGCAGATGGTGCCCAAAGTGACACCCGGAAGCAGGCTGGTCTCGATTTCACCCTCAACGATTACAGCGCAGAAGGTGTGGTTACCACTTTCGCCATTGAAAAACCGCACCACGGTACTGCGCGTCAGTGGTTTGCAGGCGATTCGGTGTTGGCCATGTTGCCTTTACCCGGCCCGCATGTGTCCATGGTGTGGTCCATGCCATTGTCCCAGTCGCAGGCCCTTGTTCAACTCAATACCCAAGACATGGTGAGCCGCGTGCAATCACTTTCGGGTGGTGCTGTACAAGAGCTGTACGGAAACTTGGTGCCCGTTGGCAAAACTTATGCCTTTCCTCTGAAGCACGGGGTAGCACCAGTGTGGTTTGACAACGGTGTTGTGCTCATGGGCGATGCCGCACATGTTATTCATCCCCTTGCAGGACAGGGCCTGAACCTTGGGCTTGAGGATGCGGCCGAGCTCGCCAATTTGCTCACCTCGCGCAAACGCCTTTTGGCGGTGCAACGTCTGGGCTTGGCCGACGAACAGCTTTGGCGCGCTTGGGAGCGTCGCCGCAAGGCGGCTTGCAAGCCGGTACATTTTTTAACCGATGGTTTGCACACTTTGTTCAGGCTCGATTTACCTGGGGTTGCCTGGGTTCGCAACAAAGGCATGCAACTTGTCAACCAGTTACCCATGTTCAAGCGTTGGTTGTCACAGCAAGCCATGCGCTAGGTCACCCAAACAGTGTGGCGCAATGAACAAATTGTGTTTGCGTGTGTCTTAACTAAAATTCCACCATTTTCAATCAAGCAGGCCTATGAAATTCAATTTACCTATGTCTTTTCGCAAGCGCAGCAGTGCTGTTGTTTTCTCAGTAATCGCAATGACTGCGGGCGCTTGGGCCTTGTCTCAGTCCATTCAGCCGGTTCAGGCCGCTGCTAGCAAATCGCAGGTTGATCGCATTACGGCTGCAATCAACGGAGCTCTGGGGGCGTCAGGGGTTAAGGTGATTTCAGTTAGCGACATCGAATTTATCGATGGTTTGTTTGAAGTGGTGGTGAATCACAACGGTACCAAGAAAATTATTTACACCAATGCCAGCGGCAGCCATTTAATATTGGGCGAGCTCATGGAAAGTAAATCCATGGCCAACTTGACCGAGGCAAGGCTGGACAAGCTAAACGCCATCGACTTTGACAAAGACCTTCCCCTAGGCCTGGCTTTGAAGTCCGTTTACGGAACTGGCAGTCGCAAAATTGCTGTATTTGAAGACCCCAACTGCGGATATTGCAAGCGTTTTCGCAAGGAAACTTTGACCAAGTTGCAAGACACCACCGTGTACACCTACGTGTATCCGGTTTTGGGTCGCGACTCCATCGACAAGGCACAAAAAGTAATGTGCGCCAGCGACAAATCCAAGATGTGGGATGACTGGATGTTGAAAGACCAGTCTCCTTCAGGCAGTGGCAATTGCAACCCGCCTATTGATGATTTGGTCAGCTTGGGCAGGGGAATGGGCGTGTCGGGTACGCCCACAGTATTCTTTCAAGACGGCACACGTGTAAGCGGTGCAATTGGCTCTGCCGATCTGAACCGCAGAATTGCAGCGGCCTCCAGGCCAAAATAAAAACACTCAAAGTAATATCGTCACAAACCCTGGGGTTTAGCTTCCGCTTTCGGGCAGGGGAGTGCCCTTGGGCCAAATCAGCCACATTTTCAAAGGCTGTCGGGTAAGGCCTGCAGCCGTACCCGCTTCCTCTCCAGTTCCCCAGAAATAGTCGGCGCGCACTCGGCCCCGTATGGCGCCACCGGTGTCTTGCGCCAAAGTGCCTTGTGCAATCGGGGTGTTGGTTACCGGGTTGCTCGATTCAATCCATATTGGGCTGCCATAGGGTACTTTTTCGCGGTCTATAGCCAGGCTAAGTTTGCCTGTCAATGGAACCCCCATTGCACCTACCGGGCCTTCTTGCGGCCGCAGCACCTTGTTTTCCTTGAAAAAAACCACACTTGGGTTGGCATTCAGCAATTCATCCAGCTTGCCAGGGTTGGCTTTTGCCCAGTTTCTTATACCGGGAATGGTTGCCTGTGCCGCGGTCAGTTCACCACGGTCTACAAGCACCTTGCCGATCGATTTGTAAGGGTGTCCATTTTGTTCGGCATAGCTTAGGCGGATCACACTGCCATCAGGCAAGGTGACCCGGCCTGAACCCTGCACTTGCAGCAAAAACGCATCCAGCTTGTCATCAACCCACACTATCGGCTGTTCGCGGTCAGGTCCCAGCCGTTCCCATTCAGCCCGATCAAAAAAAGGAACCAGCGTATTACCCTGAAGGCGGCCACGCAGGCGCTTGCCTTTCAATTCAGGGTAGATATCGTCCAGTTTCACAGTAATCAAGTCGGCTGGTACGCCATACAGTGGCGCATTAAACGCGCCCTGTGCTTTGCGCGAGCCTTTCAACAAGGGCTCAAAATAGCCGGTCAACAAACCTTCCTTTTTGCCGTCTTCTTGCTGAAACTGCCACACATCAAAATTGGCTTCCATCCATATTTGTGCTGGCAACAGTGCATTGCCGCTCAGGTTTTGCCGTGCTTTTCGGCAAGCCTCCAGCAAACCGGTGGGGGTGGCTTTGCGTTTTGCCAAGGCGTTGCCGTTCACCGAGCATTGCTCTGCAAAAGCCTCCAGAAAACGTGCATGGTTGGCGGTGCTCCAGCCAGGCAGGCTGGAGAAATCTGATTTTATAAACAGCGGCAAGGCAGGTTTTTCGTCTTTTTTCTCGATTTTTGCCTGTTTTTCTCCGGCCGGGCATGAACATTCAGACATTTTCGGGGTCGGAGCAATAGCGCATCCAGATAAAATCAGGGCGGCCAGCACTGTGCTGGACCACCAACAACGGAGTGGATTGAACATGTGGTTACTCATTGCGGAAATGGTTTTGGCTTTGGGCCTGATCGTGTTCATTATGTGGTGGACGCTGAGGGCCAGGGTAGATCATCCGGTTGAAAAATCCGATGAAGAATCGCCCCAACCAGAAGCACTACCCATAGACAAAGCCAAAAAGGATTAGTGCAATACTCTGGGCATGGACAGCAAAAATTGCGGCACTGGCACATCAAACTTCTCGCCGTCTTCGCCAACAAACGTGTATTTGCCCCGCATTGTACCCACAGGCGTGGGGAGGGGGCATCCGCTGGTGTACTCGAAGCGTTCGCCGGGGCGCAATGTGGGTTGTTCGCCCACCACGCCGTCGCCTTTTACTTCCTGAACAATTTTGTGGGCGTCGGTGATAATCCAGTGGCGGCTTAGCAGTTGCGCAGTTCGCTCGCCCACATTTTCAATTTCAATGGTGTAGGCGAACACATATGGGCCTTTGTCTTTGTCGCTTTGCTCTTCCAGAAACTGGGTGCTGACCTTGACTTCAAACTGATAGGGTGACTGGCTGCTCATGCGGTATGGCTTGTGAATGTTGCTCTTAAATCCAAGTATGACTTCAAACCCCGGATTTCACAAATCCGAAGCCGCTTTCAAATCCTTTTGGCTGGGGTAGTTTCGTTTAAACTCTTGCTTTGATTGTCGAATTCTCCATTGAAGGCTAGCCATGAACCCGTTTGTTATTGCCCCCAGTATTCTTTCTGCCGACTTTGCCCGCTTGGGCGAAGAGGTAAAAAATGTAATCGCTGCCGGCGCCGACTGGGTTCACTTCGATGTAATGGACAATCACTATGTGCCCAACCTTACCATTGGCCCTTTGGTTTGCGAGGCACTGCGCCCCCACACCACGGCCATGATTGATGTACACCTGATGGTGCGCCCCGTGGATCGAATCATTCCCGATTTTGCAAAAGCTGGCGCGAACCTGATCAGCGTTCACCCCGAGGGCACCGATCACCTGGACCGCACACTGGGCCTGATTCGCGATTCCGGTTGCCAGGCCGGCATCGTGCTGAACCCGGCCACCCCAATTTCCTGGGTTGACCATGTTATGGACAAGCTCGATCTTATTTTGGTGATGTCTGTGAACCCGGGTTTTGGTGGGCAAAGTTTCATTCCACAAGCCCTGGTAAAGCTGGCTGAATTGCGCAAACGCATTGATGCACATGTGGCCAAGGGTGGTCAGAATATTCGCCTGGAAGTAGACGGCGGCGTGAAGCCCGACAACATTGCACAAATTGCGCGTGCAGGTGCCGATACTTTTGTAGCGGGCTCGGCCATTTTTGGCAAGCCCGACTACAAAGCGGTAATTGACCAAATGCGCGCTGAACTCGCCACAACCAGATAGGCCGCCATGAGCAAGAAAGCAGTATTGTTCGATCTTGATGGCACCTTGTTGCACACGGTTCCAGATTTGGCCGCCGCGGTAAATGCCATGCTGGTTGATTTGGGAAAACCTGTTTTGCCCGAAGAAACTGTGGCGGTGTATGTGGGCAAGGGCGCAGAAAACCTGGTCAACCGAAGCCTTACCGGCAGCATGACCGAGAAGGCCTCGCCCGAGCTGTATGCCCACGCCATGGATTGCTGGCAAAACCATTACACCACCATCAACGGCAACCACTCGGTTTTTTATCCTGGTGTAAAAGAAGGGCTGGCGCTGTTGAAAAATGCGGGCTACAAGCTGGCGGTGGTTACCAACAAACCAGAACGTTTCACCAAGCCCTTGCTTGAGCGAACAGGCATCGCACATTACTTTCAGGTGGTGGTGGGGGGCGACACCTGCCCGGTGAAAAAACCCGACCCCATGCCAGTAACCCATGCTTGCAAGTTATTGGGTGTTGAGCCCTCGCAGGCCTTGATGATTGGCGATTCCATCAACGATGCGCTGGCCGCCAATGCCGCGGGTGTGGAGTGTTGGCTGTTGCCCTATGGTTACAACGAAGGGAAGCCGGTTCAACAAACACCATGTGATGGAATTGTGAACACGATTGAAGAAGCCGCACAACGACTGCTGGGCACACAGGTACCACAATGATTTCTCAAACCGAATTTGATCACTTTGCAGCGCAGGGTTACAACCGCATTCCGCTGATTGCGCGTTGTTATGCCGATCTCGATACGCCTTTGTCGGTGTATTTCAAACTGGCCAACAAGCCCAACACCTTCTTGCTTGAATCGGTGGTGGGTGGGGAACGATCGGGTCGTTATTCCTTCGTGGGCTTGCCATCCAGCATCACCATCAAGGTGGTTGAACATTCTGTGGTAGTACAGCAGCAGCGTACAGATGGCACACTGGAAACGCTTGAAACATACAATGGCGACCCGCTGAAATTCATCGAGCAATACCATGCCCGTTTCAAGGTGCCCCCGGTGCAAGGTTCACCCCGTTTCTTTGGTGGCCTTGCTGGGTATTTTGGGTACGACACCGTGCGTTACATGGAGCCCCGCCTGGAAGCCAGCCGCAAGGCCGACGACCTCGGCATTCCCGATATTTTGCTGATGTTCACCGACCGCATGGCGGTGGTGGACAACATTCAAGGCACCATCCAGCTCATCGTATTTGTTGACCCGGCGCAAGCCAATGCTTATGAAAATGGTGTGGCGGAAGTGAAGCGGCTCATGGCACAGCTTCGTCAACCCATCGCCATTCCTGTTTCCGGCAGCAGCGAAAGCACGCCGATTGAACGCAGCATGAGCAAAGATTATTTCTTTGACATGGTGACCAAGTCGAAAGAATACATCGCTGCAGGCGATGTGATGCAAGTGGTGCTTGGCCAGCGGCTCAGCAAACGCTTCACACAAGATGCACTCATGTTGTATCGCGCCCTGCGCTCGCTTAACCCGTCGCCCTATTTGTTTTACTACAATTTTGGAAACTTCCAGGTGGTGGGTTCTTCGCCTGAAATTCTGGTGCGGCAAGACCAGGTGGAAGGCAAGTCGCCTTTGGTTACTTTGCGCCCAATTGCTGGCACACGCCCGCGCGGAAAAACACAGCAAGAAGACTTGGCTTTGGCGGAAGAACTTCTTGCCGACCCCAAAGAAATAGCAGAGCATGTCATGTTGATCGACCTTGCCCGTAACGATGTAGGTCGTATTGCGCAAGTGGGCTCGGTGCGGGTTACCGAGAAAATGATCATCGAGCGCTATTCACATGTCATGCACATTGTGAGCAACGTGCAGGGCGATTTAAAGCCAGGCCTGGGCGCCATGGACGTGTTGCGCGCCACATTCCCGGCAGGCACGCTCTCTGGCGCACCCAAGGTACGTGCCATGGAAATTATCGATGAACTGGAACCCACCAAGCGTGGCGTGTATGGTGGCGCCTGTGGTTATCTCAGCTTCACCGGTACCATGGATGTGGCCATTGCCATTCGTACGGGCGTGGTCAAAGACCAAACCCTGTATGTTCAAGCGGGCGCGGGTGTAGTGGCTGATTCCGTTGCAGAAAGCGAATGGCTTGAAACTGAAAACAAGGCGCGTGCAGTGATGCGTGCGGCGGAACTGGTGCAGGCCGGACTGGATGGCGAACTGTCCTGAAATGCATGCCATACTGAGCGGGTCGTCATTGATTACTCGCTCCCATTGAAAGACAAGTTTTTCGCGCGGTGTTGGGCTCCCGGCAATTGGCCCGTAGGTGTCAAACTGGCTGTCATCATTCTGGCCATTGCCATGCCAGCAGTTTTAATCAGCGCCTCGATCAGTGTACAAACCAGTCTCGACCGCGTAGCACAGTCAGAACTCAACAAACTGCAACAAATTTCCAGCACCATTGCCGGGCAAATTCAACAAACCTTTTCATCTCACCAATCGTTTGCAGCGTTTTTAAGCCGTGAACCCCGATTGCTTGAACTGATGTTGAAACCAGGGGATGAGGCCAGTACGCGCGAAGTCAAGGGGCGCTTCAATGCGGTAATTTCAACCAATCCGGAAGTCGAGTTGCTGATGGCGCTTGATACCACCGGGCGGGTTTTAACGTCGTCTGATCCTGCATTGATTGGTCGAAACTTTGCATTTCGGGATTACTTTAAAACTGCAGCACAGGGGCGGCCCGCCTCAACCAGTATTATCGTGGGTGCCGTTGCGGGCAATGCCGGTGTGTTTTTCTCTCATCCAGTATTCGATACCGCCGGGCAGGTGGTGGGTGTTTTTGTCATCAAAATGTTGGCACGTTCTTATGGTGAACTTGTTGAGCAAGCCGCAGAGGACAAAATTCTTGAGCCTTTTGTGATTGATGGTGACGGAGTCATCATTCACCACGCCAACCAGAACATGTTGTACAAAAGCCTGACACCGCTGAGTGAAAAGCGACAAGCGCAAATTGCAGAGGACAAGCGCTTTCGCATCGAACGGGTCGAGTCCCTCAATCTCTTCAGTCTGGCCAAGGCCTTGGCTAACAGCAATTCATTTGGCTATGTGAATTATTCCGGTCCAGATGGCATGCCCTCCATTGCAGGGTTCAGCCCGGTCTTGAATGTGGGCTGGACCGTGGTGGTCTCCGAGCCTGAATCCGTATTTCGCGCCCCGCTTGAACAACTCTTTCAAAAGTTTGTTTGGGTAATGGTGGTTGCTGGTGTGGTTGTGTTGTTGCTGACCTTGTTGGCGGCTCGTGTGTTTGTGTCGCCGATCAAACGATTGGCCAGCGCAGCTGCCAAAGTGGAGCAGGGTGACTACGACGGTGCAGTAACCGGTTTGAGCACACATGACGAAGTGGGGCAGTTGTCTCGTGCCTTCGACAACATGTTGGTGGGCATTCGCGATCGAGAAAAAGTCAAAGACGTGTTTGGTCGAATGGTCTCTCCCGAGGTTCGGGAAAAGTTGTTGCAGGGCACTCTGAGTCTGGGTGGTGAATCGGCTCGGGTCAGTGTGTTGTTCTCCGATATTCGTGACTTCTCGGGCCTGTCCGAACGAATGCCTCCTTCCGAGGTGGTGGAGTTGCTTAATGAATACCTCACCGAGATGAGTATTGCTGTGGGCAACTGGGGTGGCTACATCAACAACTTCATTGGCGATGCAATTGTTGTGGTGTTTGGCGTGCCAGTAAAGCAGGAAAACATTGAAACCCGTGCAGTGTTTGCTGCCTTGGAAATGCGGGAGAGATTGAGTTCATTGAACAAGCGCCGCCGTTCTCAAGGCAAGGTTGCATTGAAGAACGGAATCGGTATCAGCACGGGAGAGGTGGTTGCTGGGCAAATGGGTTCAATTGACCGGTTTTTGTACACGGTAATTGGCGATGCAGTGAATGTGGCTGCAAGGCTTGAAGGGTTGACCAAGGAGTTCGAAGAGTTTCCTATTTTGTTGAACGAGGAAACCTACCTGGCCTTGAAACTGGATGAAACTTTTGTGGCCCAGAACCTGGGAGAGCAACCGGTTAAGGGGCGTTTGGCCAAAGTCAAAGTGTGGGGCATCAGGCTGGTTGCCCAGTAAGTTGATTCATTGAAAACTGGCAACGCCGAAAAGCTCAAGCGGAGGAATTTTCCCCAAAACACGGGCTGAATTTGAGTTTATTTTCAGCTTGTATTTCTTGATGGTCTCTACCGGAATTTGTCCTGCAAATTGTTTGCCTCTCAGTATTTGCATGGCTTTGAATCCTGCAAACTGCCCCACCTCAAAATAACTGCACACCAGTCCAATCAGCGAGCCCGCATCCATCAATTGCTCTGTGCTTGCGAAGGTGGCAAGCCCTCGCTGGTGTGCTGCTGGAATAATCAATTCTTTTGCAAGCGACCCCACCAGGGAATCGGGCGGAAGGTAAAGCCACTCGCATCTTTGCTGTTTCAGTTCATCCAGCAACTCAGTGATCAAATATCGCAGTTTATCCATCGTTCCGGCTTGTCCTTGCGCGTTGACGGGAATAGGCAATGCAATCAGTTTTTTCTTTTGGCTGTTTAGCAAATCATGGAGTAGTTGCTTGGTCACAACCGAATTGTTTTCAGTGGGCGTGTACAGCATGCCGATTGTTTTAAAAGGTGTATAACTTTGAATCGCCTGCATTTGCTGTTCAAGTGAAGCAACATGAAATACGCCGGTAATAGGGCGTTCACAACCCGTAAGAGATTGAACAATACCCGAGACCACAGGGGCTGTTACCAAGGCAAAAACCACAGGGCAAGGCAATGGCCTCAAATCAGTTTTTGGTGCGTACGTGCCGGTAATCCCCTGCGTAACACTGGTTCCCCAAGTCAACACCAGCTTCGTATCTCGCGCTTTCAATTCAGCCACAATTTCTGGCAAACGGGTCAGGTCGCGTGCAATGTCATAGTGATCAAATTCGGCCTGCAAACCGGCTTGCCGAATATAGGAAACAAAACCGGCTTCAACATCGGTCGCACCACGAAATGTCACAATCCCGATACGTAAATTGTTGTCCGCCGCCCAGGCCTGCTTGCCCGGCATGGGTAATCCTGCCAATAATCCTGTGGCGCCACCGGTAAGTAACAATTTGCGTCGTGTGTTGTTGGTCAAGCTGTTTCTCCTTGTTGTCTTGCTTGCAAGGCAAACCAGCACAGCACGCCCAGTGCCAACGCAGTTGCTGAAAAAATAAAAACCAGTTGGTTGCTTTCCATGAACTGCAAGCACAGTGCGGCCAGCAAAGGTCCCAGTGCATTGCCTGTTCTTTCCAGCAAACGGTAGCTTCCCAGCCAGGCAAAGTTGGGTTGGTCGGGCGCATAGGTTTTCTGGTAAAGCTGAACCAGAGAACCCTGAGCCGAGATGCTCAGCGCTTGTCCAAAGCCAAGTGCAACTGCAATTCCAAAAGCAATCAAGGTTTGGCTAAACAAGGGGGCTTGGCCAAGCAGATTGATTAAAGGCAGGAAACCTGCGCTGGCCGACACCAGCAAGCCCAGGCTGACAAACTTCGCAGCCCTGTTAATTTCTAGTCCGCCACGTTGCAGGTAATCCGCGACTCGTGGCGTCAACAAAAACATCAATAGACCATAAACCAGAAGAATTCGCCCTGTTGTGCTGGCTGTCATTTCAGGTGCCTCAAAGGCCATCCACGGAACCAGAAAAAACAGCAGGCCGGTCAAAAGCATTTTCGCCGGTGCAGCAGCAAGCAGGCTCAATAGCAATAGCCTGGGTGAATTCATGCCTGCAAAAGGCGAGGGCTTTTTGGTGGTCACTTCACTTGAATTGTGGTCCGCCATTTTCGGGCTTGTAAATGGCGCTCCCCGGCCAATCAATAGTGCTGCAACTGGAACCACTGCCGCCAACATGAAAGTAAATTGCTCGCCCAGGTTGTCGGCCAGCAGTCCACCAAACGCAGGGCCAACTATAGTGGCAGCCATAATTGCACCCACCAGGCTTGCAAATGCTGTGGCGCGTCCAGCCGCGCCGTGTGCAATCAGCAGCATTGTTTGCCCAGACACAAACGCGCAGGCATAACCAATTCCCGCTACACTGCGGGCCAACAGCAGCCACTCTGCGCTTGGTGACCACAATGTAAACAACTGCCCCAGCGTTCCCAATGTGCAACCAATCGTAAAACCACGCACTGCTTTTGTTGGTGTATTAATGTGGTTCAGAAACGGCTGGGCAAGTGCAACCAGCAGCATGAACACCGAGATGGACAAGCCGCCCATCCAGGCTCCGGATGTGTCCGGGTTGAACCAATCGCCTGGCAGCGCCGTGGCCATACCCGGCAATATTGGGCGAATCAATTCTTCACTCAAGAAATAGACAAACAGGGCCACTGGCCACCGATGGTGTATTCCACTCGTGTCCACCAATATTTCGCCAGGCATTGGCTTGGCTGGTTTTCTGAATTGCATCCAGAAAAAGAAAACAATCAAAGCCAGTGTCAGGTAATCCAGCATTAGCTCGCCACTGAGTTGTTCGAGAAATTCCGGGTTGGGTGTCAATTCAATGGCATGCCCCAGATCAAGTTCAATCCATACAGAATCACTGCCCACCGTGTCCGGTTTTTTCATCAGCGTTGCAGCGCCCAGTTCAATGTGCTTCTCGGTCAGTTCCTTCAGGCTTGTTTGTAGGTCGGCGAAGTCCCGATGGCCAAAGCCTTGCTCAAATGCTGTATTCCAAAGGTTTTGCTGTGCGGTTGCAATTGATCGAATTCGTTCCTGAATTAACGGTGTAATTTGATGCTCAATTGTTTTGAACATTGGGTAGGCCAAGGTCAGCATCGCCAAAGTACCAAGGGCACAAATCACCCAGTTGGCATGTTTCGAAAACCACTTCGTACAAATTAGTGAAGCAGCAACTGCGATTAAAAACAGCCAGGGTGCCAACTGCATGGCGCGTGTATGCAAGGTGTTTCTCAGCCCCTTCAATTCCGGCACTGTGTAGGCCACATCAAAGTAGGCAATTTCTACGCCGAATGAATTGATCACAGGAATATTCAATACCGAAGGCGCTACCTGCTCGTGTTTGTTTTGTTGCTGCGCTTCGCTGTTACGCCAATCAATTGCAACAATTCGGGGGGAACGTTCTTTGAGGGCTTGAATTTTCTCGGCACTCAAAAAGCTTTCCGGGTAAATGCCCAGCCTGTAGGCCGACTGCATTTGTTCAAGCAATGGATCAAGCTGAGCTTGCACAACGCCTTGAACGGTTTTTTTCAGCATTTGTTCTGTTTTGGCAATCAACAGAAAATGGGCAAACCCCATCATGATCGAGAACAGCAGCAGAAATTTCGCGAGTTGCGCCAGTGCGTTCAGAACGGATGCTTTTGTGTGGGTCATTGAATTTTTGGCGTCTGGTTTTGAAAACGACTATACATTGATCATCGTTTCGAAGGTTTATGCACCTTGAGTCTGAGAGAACCGGAATGGAATGGTCACACTTTTACCGTCAGGCCAAAGATTTTGAAAAGAATCTCATTCAGCCCGATCGCCTCACCGTGGCACTGAATCAGGCACCGCTAAACATCAATGGCGTACCGGCAAAAACCCATGTTCTGGTGTGGGGCAAAGGCCCCGACAAACCAGTTGTGCTGTGCGCAGGCGGTTTGGTGAACACAGCCTATCGTTTTGCCATGTTGGCGCAAACCCTTTGCACCGAATTTGAGTGTGTCAGCTTTGACTGGTATGGGCGCGGTCATTCGGATCATTTACAGGGTCCTCAATCCTATGGTTTTGAGTCCAATGTGGGCCAGGTTCAGGCCTTGCTGGAAATGTACAAAGGCAGGCCCATCCACTTTCTGGGTTCTTCTTTGGGTGGCATGGTAGCCATGGCTGTGTTTTCGCAGGCACAGTATGTTTCAAACCTGCGTTCTCTTGTTTTGAATGATGTTGGCCCACGCATGAGCGCTGGCCGCAGAAGGCGACGTGCTGGTGCACTCAACAAGCCCCGTGTTTTTAAAACCCCGGTCGAGCTGCGCGAAAAAGTAGGCATTTCCCAGCGCGATTTCGGACCTGTACCGCAGCCGATACAAGATTTTCTGGCCTACAAAAACACCCGCTGGTGCAATCAATCAGCAGGTCGGGTTTACCGTTACGACATGGCCTGCATGGCACGTTTTGAACAGGACAGCCAGTTCGATGTTGACCTTTGGCACCTTTGGGAAACAATCCACTGCCCTCAACTGTTACTGCACGGCGCCTTATCCGATGCTTTGCTGCCCGATCAAGTGCAGCAAATGCAGCAGGCAAAGCCAGATTTGAAGGTGGTTACCGTGCCCGATGCTGGCCACACTCCCTCACTTTGTGTTGAATCCCAAGTACAAATGTTGCAGCAATGGCTTTGTTCGCATTAGAACAAGCTCAAATTCCGTTCAAATCGACTTATCTGTGGGAAAATGGCAGTTGGTAAGGTGGGTGGCAGGTAAAACTGGCACCTTCCCAGTCTCGCTGCAAATAGAATCAAATAGATAGGCTTCATATGTTGCTGATGATCGACAACTACGACAGTTTCACCTTCAACCTTGTCCAGTACTTCGGCGAGTTGGGGCAGCAGGTGCATGTTGTCAGAAACGACGCAATTTCCGTTGAAGAAGCCTTGGCGCTCAAGCCCGCTGCGGTGTGTATTTCCCCTGGCCCTTGCGACCCGGCGCAAGCGGGCATTTCAATCGCCTTGATCAAGGCTGCTGCAGGGAAAGTGCCCGTGCTGGGGGTGTGCCTGGGGCACCAGGCCATTGGCGAGGCATTTGGCGGCAAAGTGGTGCGTGCGAAAAGCATTATGCACGGCAAAACATCGCCCGTGCACCACCACAACACCGGCGTGTTCGCCGGGCTGCCCAATCCGCTTACCTGTATTCGCTACCATTCATTGGCCATAGAGCGGGCCAGTTTGCCGGATTGCCTGGAAATTACTGCCGAAACCGCAGACGGCGAAATCATGGGCGTGCGCCACAAAACGCTCGATATCGAAGGTGTTCAGTTTCACCCGGAATCCATTCTCAGCGACCGTGGCCACGACCTGCTGAAAAATTTCCTCAAGCGCGTTAATACGCCCCAAGTGGCTTAATCCCCGGCAGCCCAGTTATTCAAATTTAAATAGTCAGCACCATGTCCCAGCCTTTTAATTACCCTGCCACTTTGAACCAACTGCTTGCTGGGCAAAACCTGTCGCATGAGCTGACACGCACCGCCTTTCAGGAATTGCTAAGCGGTGGGCTTACCACTGCGCAAATTGCCGGTTTGCTGGTGGGCTTGCGTGTGAAAGGCGAAACTGCCGAAGAAGTGGCCGCGGCTGCGCAGGTTATGCGAGACCTGGTTACACCGGTTGAACTGCCCGCAGGCATGGATGTAGTCGATTTGTGCGGCACCGGTGGGGATGGCGCGCAAACATTCAATATTTCCACTGCATGCATGTTTGTACTGGCCGCTGCAGGTGCAAAAGTGGGCAAGCACGGCGGGCGCAGTGTGTCGTCCAACTCGGGCAGCGCCGATGTTCTTGAATTGCTCGGGGCCAACATCAATTTGAAACCTGCGCAAGTGGCTCAGTCTATTGAGCAGGTTGGCATCGGTTTCATGTTTGCACCCAACCACCACAGCGCCATGCGTTTTGCAGGCCCCGTTCGCAAAGAACTGGGTGTGCGCACCGTGTTCAATATTCTTGGCCCGCTCACCAACCCCGCTAATGCCAAACGGCAGGTCATGGGCGTGTACAGCCCCAATTTGCTGGAACTACAAGCCGAAGTTCTGCGGCGCCTGGGGTCTGTTCAAGCGCTCATCGTGCACGGCGAAAACGGCATGGACGAACTGTGCATTGAATGCGACTCGAAAATTGCCGAGTTGCGCAATGGCGAAATTCAGCACTACAGCATCAAGCCTGAAGACTTCGGCCTTGCCCGCGCATCGCACAGCAGCCTGCATGCAGGCTCAGTACAAGAATCACGCGACAAAATTTTCCATGCATTGAATGGCAAAGGCGGTGCTATCGGCGACATCGTGTTGCTGAACAGCGCTGCGGGTCTTTACACCGCAGGCGTTACCGGTAGCCTGAAAGAGGGCGTTGAACTTGCACGTGCCGCAGTTTCCAGTGGCGCGGCAATCCGAAAACTCAATGAGTTCGTCGACTTCACCAAGTCGATTGAACAATAAGGCAGCACCATGAGCGACATTCTCGACAAAATTCTGGCCACCAAACGCGAAGAAATAGCACAGGGCAAACAAGTGTTGTCTGAAGTGCAGTGGTTGGCCAAGGCTGCCCAATTGGCTCCAACACGCGGTTTTGCCAAGGCCATGAAAACGGCGGTGGGCAAAGGCCTGCCCGCGGTTATTGCTGAAGTAAAACGCGCAAGCCCCAGCAAAGGAATTTTGCGCGAACCGTTCGATCCAGTTGAAATCGCAAAAAGCTACGCTGAGCATGGTGCAACCTGTTTGTCAGTGCTCACTGACATTCAATATTTCAAGGGCGCACCTCAGTACCTCGACATGGCCCGCGAGGCAAGCGGCCTGCCGTGTATTCGCAAAGACTTCATTATTGACACCTACCAAGTTGTTCAAGCCCGCGGCCTGGGTGCTGATGCAATTTTGTTGATTGTGTCTGCCCTTGAATTGCCCCAACTGTTGGAACTGGAGCAATGCGCCAATGAACTGGGCATGGATGTGCTGGTGGAAGTACACGATGCGCAGGAAATGGACATTGCCCTGCAACTGAAAACGCCCTTGATCGGGGTGAACAATCGCAACCTGCGCACTTTTGAAACTTCTTTGCAAACCACTCTTGATCTGAAAGACAGAGTGGGCCCACAACATTTGCTGATTACTGAAAGCGGCATTGCAACCCGTGCAGATGTAGCATTAATGCGCTCCAACAACATTCATGCATTTTTGGTTGGCGAAGCATTCATGCGGGCAGCTTCGCCAGGTCAGGCTCTGGCCGATCTGTTCTATTGAATCCAGGGGGCTGGAACAGTTGTGCCTGCAATCTGTTCCGGTTTCTTGATCGTCCAGTCATTTGACACTGGCTTACCAGCAATCAAATCAAACTCCATCAGTCGTTCAGCCCGGAAACCGACAGCCCGAAGTTCAGCACCTGGTTCACCAGCAGCCAGCAGGCGTTTGTAATTCGTTTCAGTCAGTTTTTTTCCAGCCAAAGCCACCAACACGTCGCCAGCTGAAACTCCTGCCGCATGCGCTGCGCTGCCGTTGATCACCTGTTTCACAAGCATGCCTTCAGGTTTAAATTGGCCGTGCAAGCCCAAGTAAATTTGCTCTTCACTTTTGGCTGCACTCAATTCAAAACCATACGCCCGCAGTGCTTCGCCCAGGGGAAGCTCGTCGGTGGTTTGTGTCCACTGCGCAATTTCCTGGCTTAAATCAATTCCGGTGGCTTCCTGTACCAAGTGTGAAAACTCATCTTCCTGCAATCCCTCACCACTCAATCCCTTTTTCTGCCACATCAGTCGCATCACGTCATCCAGGCTTTTTTGCCCGGCTGTTTGTCGCCGAATGGCCGAATCAATGCACAAGGCAACCAGCGAGCCTTTGGTGTAATAGCTCACAATCGAATTGGGTGCATTTTCATCTTGCCGGTAATATTTCGTCCAGGCATCAAAAGAACTGTCAGTCACGCTTTGATTCAAACGCCCAGGCCCCTTCATCACCTGTGCAATATTTCTGCCCACGCTCTTCAGGTAAGCCTCTTCAGTCATCTTGCCAACGCGTGCCAGCATCACATCATCGTAATACGACGTGAAGCCTTCAAAAATCCATAGCAGTCTGGTGTAGTTCTCTTGAGTCAAATCGTAAGGAACAAACGCAGCAGGCTTCATGCGTTTCACGTTCCATGAATGAAAATACTCATGGCTGCATAGCCCCAAAAAGCCTTCATATCCTTTCGGTGCTTTCTCAACATCACGTTGCGGAAGTTCATTTGCATTGAAAAGCAAAGCTGTGCTGTTTCGGTGTTCCAGCCCGCCATAGCCGTTGTCTGTTGCATGCAGCATGAACACGTAACGCTCAAAGGGTGCCTGTTTTGTTGCTGGTTCAAACAGGGCAATTTGGGCTTCGCACACCGGTTTCAGGTCATCGCAAATGCGCTGCAAATCCAGGTCGGCGTCTGCACCGTACACAGCGAACACATGCTCAACACCGTGGGCGTTAAAGCTTTGAACTTGCAAGGCGCCCATTTCAACAGGGTGATCAATCAGGTTGTCAAAGTTGGCGGCCTCAAATTTCACCATGCCGCCGGCTCGCAATACCGGGCAGCCGTGCTGGTCTTTCAATGTGCCGGGCTGGTTGTTCAAGCCGCAGGCAATCTGCCAGTCGGGCAAGTTTTCGCCTGGTCTTGAAATGGTCAGCTCAATCGCCTGCTCTTCAAAACCCTGTGGGCACAAAAACACACTGGTGCCGTTGAAAAAACCGTGCGTCTCATCCAGGTGTGCACTTCGAACCGACAAATCCCATGCATACACACGCCATTCGCATTGAATCAACAGCGGTTGTGCAACATCGTTAACCAGCTTGCTATCAACATGCACACGCCAAGTGTCTTTTCTCTCGCGCATGCACTCGGTTTGAACAGATCCGGCACGCGCCCGCACATACATCACGTTCCGCGAAAACTCCCGAATCATGTAGCTGCCGGGAATCCATGTCGGCAAGCTCAAATCAATCCAGCGTTTGTCAGCTGTACCCTGCAGCTGTGACGGCGCAATCTCAAACTGCAACTGAACATCAAAGTAGTGGCCTTTCGGGTCTGCCACTGTCACCTGGTAATGCAACATGGTACTTGTCTGCTTGATAAATTAAATTGTGATCAGAATTCTGCCTGTGTTTGTGCCGGCCATAATTTGCCCTGCTGCTTCAATCGCGCCGTCCAGTGGAATGGTTCGTGTCAGGTTTTCAAGCTTTTTCAAATCTAGATCCGAAGCCAACCTGCGCCACGCATTTTCACGCACTTGCAGCGGAGCCATCACCGAATCAATACCTTTCAAAGCAACACCACGCAAAATAAACGGTGCCACGGAAGAGGGCAAATCCATGCCCTGCGCCAAACCACAAGCAGTCACGGTTCCGCCGTATTTGGTCTGCGCGCACGCATTGGCCAGTGTGTGCGATCCCACGCAGTCCACAACACCTGCCCATCGCTCTCGTTGCAAGGGTTTCCCGGGCTCGCTGAATAATTTCCGGTCCATTACTTCACTGGCCCCCAAGCTTTTCAGAAATTCCGCCTGCTCAGGTTTTCCGCTTGTAGCAACCACCGTGTAGCCCAGTTTGCTTAATAGTGCTATCGCAACGCTGCCCACGCCGCCAGTTGCGCCAGTTACCAAAATTTCACCACTATTCGGTTTCACGCCACTTTTCTCAAGGCCCAGCACACACAACATGGCTGTGTAACCTGCAGTTCCAATCGCCATTGCCTGCGCCGCGCTCAAGCCTTCGGGCCGTTTAATTAGCCAGTCACCTTTCAGCTTTGCTTTTTCAGCCAGGCAGCCCCAGTGGGTTTCACCTACGCCGAATCCATTCAAAATGACCTCGTCACCAGGCTTAAAACCAGGGTGTGCGCTCTCCAGCACCGTACCTGCGCCATCAATTCCTGCCACCATGGGCCAGTGGCGAACCACAGGCGATTTGTTGCAAATCGCAAGGCCGTCCTTGTAATTCAGTGTGGAATGGGAAATTTGAACCAGTACATCGCCAGTTTCGGGTAACTGGCTTTCTTCTAGCTGTTCAATACTGGCTTTGAATTCGCCTTGCTCGTTTTTTTGAAGTAATAACGCCTTGAACATGCTTTTTCCTTTTTGCTTTTAATTTGTCTTGAAACAAGACTACACCATCAAGCAAAGCAGGCGGTTACCAATAATCCAAGAATTGCACCAAATGTCAGGTGGTTTCTCAAACGAAGGTAGGCATTAAAGGCTTTCATGGGTTTCAACAGGCGTTGGTCTACAAGCCAAACCACGGCCAAAATCAGTGCGAGAATCCACAAGGTGAAATTTGACGGTGAAAACGCGCCCGCCAACCAGGCCAACAGCGAGGGCGTCACACCCCAAATAAAACTGCGTGTCTCAAATTCAGCTTGATCAAGCCCCGCAAGGTAATTCACTTCGCCCTGGGCGCTTAGCGAAATTGCCAAGCCCCAATGAACCGCACCCAAAAACGACACAATGCACAGTGCGTAAATCAGGTTGTAGTTTGCAAATTGCCCGGCAGTGTCAGTCCCGCTGTAAATTCCAGTCAATACAGCCAAACCCAAAAATGGAATCAAGCCCGCATAGCCAAGAATATTCATCCAGTGTGTTTTCAATGCCTGTGCCATATTCAATCTACCAAAGTGTCACCATGTACTGCTTCCTCAAGGCTGCCTGCTATCAAAGTGGCTTCTCTGTAGAAGCGCGAGAAACTCTGTTGAAAGCGGGTGGGGTTTGGAAGCAACTTGTCCTCAGGTATCCATCGAACCGGAAGGCAGCGCCCCATGGTTGAGTAGCCGGAATTTAATGTTTCCCTCAAATGGAACTCTGTACCGCTTTGAGCAAATCGGGCTTGGATCGCAGCGCAGTGTCCAATTTCATCGGTGTTTACAATCCACAGTTGGTCGCAGCCTGCTTCCATGGCGCTTAGCACGAAGTCCCATCGCTGCCTGTTCCACAGATGCGCTTTGTGAAAGGCGCAATCAATCAGCCCCACACGCAACTCTCCGCTTTGTGTCGAATCAAAACAGGCTTTCAAATCCCAGGGGTGAACCAGATTGATTTTTTTGAAGCTGCTTATCACGGTACTGCACGATTCAACTCCAGCTTGTTGGCGAAGATCAACCGTTTTGCGTTTTAATGTGTCGCTCAACAAGTCCATCTCAAAGCCGTAGCGAATAGGCTCAGCCACACCCACTGGCGGCGCAGTTCTCTCGCAACCCACATCACGCTTGCTTCGTGCAATCGACTCCAGGTCTTCGTAATCGGTATCAATCACCGTGCCGCTGCAATCCCACTTCGGCGCGTATTTCTTCACATTATCTGAATTAAACACATAAGGCTTGTGGCTGAATGTGCCTGCCACCCACTGCCAACTTAAATGGTTCGAAGCCAGGTCACCATCCAGCAGGTGGGCATACATCCAGTCGGCTCCTACTTTCCAGTGCACCTTGCGCATGTGCACCACATATGAAGCAATCCACATGCGCACATGGTTGTGCAGGTAGCCAGTTTCATAAAGCATGGCCACCCCGGCATCAATTGCCTCCACGCCAGTGCGGCCCTCTAAAATATCTGCTGGCAACTGTTGGCTGTATTTGCCATGCCAAACTGGGCGACGTACATCACTCAGAATACCGCTACCCAATTCGCCATGCGCATGTTTGAAAAACTCTCGCCACGCAAATTCAAATATCAGCTTGTCTTCAAAGCTCAGGCGATATTTTTCCATCAAAACCTGCGTGGCTTCACGAACGTTCAGGTAACCATGAGTAATCCATGGCGACAAACCTGTCACGGCACCGTCCAGAAAATTTCGGCTACGGCTATAAAGTGCGGGGTCAACTTTCGCCAGCGCATTCAATGCAGCTCGGCGGCTAGGTTCAAATTTATTCGGTGAGCGGTACTGCATGGCTTGCCTTTTCTATTATCGAATGGGGTTTACTTCACAAGGGGGCGAATATTCCGGAAGCCCCCATCAACATTCAACACAGCACCGGTCATTCGGCTGGCGCCACTGCTCAACAACCAGTGCATCGCTTGCGCAACCTCAGCCGGTGTGTTCACACCTTGCAGCGGGTATTGTTTTGCGCTGGCCGCCCGCATCATGTCGCTTTTTAAAAATGCCGAAGCAATTGGCGAATCGGTGAGGCCCGGAGCCACCACGTTGACTCGAATGTTGTCGCCAGCATGTGTTGCCGCGGCTGATTTGGCCAAACCCTCAATGCCACCCTTCGCTGCAGCAATTGCTTCATGATTGGGAACGCCAATACCAGTTGCGCAAGTCGATACAAGCACTGCAGCGCCACCTTGCCCTTGGGCTTTTGCATGTTTCAAAAATGCCCGCAAACCATACATGGCTGAAAGCAGGTTCACCTGAATCACGCTGTCAATTTGCGCATCCGTGGTTTTTGTCAGTGGCGCTACCAGAATAGAGCCCACGCAGTGTGCATAGCCGTCAATATGTTTGCCTTGATTCGCCATTGCTTCAAATGCAGCCTCCACCGAAGCCGAGTCGCATGCCTGCGCCTCTAGTATATGTATACCAGCCGTGTTGCCATAAAGCGCCTCAAGAACAGCGGCATCGCGTCCTGCCGCAATCACCTCTTGGCCCGAGGCCACACACAACTGAATCAATTCTTGGGCGATTGCACTATTGGCGCCCATTACAAATACGCACTTGGTCATTCTTTACTGCCTGTTTTGTCCAACGTGCTTCTATTTTGTCCTAGACAGAAAATAAAGTCACGTCTTCCCTCAAAACTCTTTTCTCTAGTCAATTACATGAATTTGACCGGTTAGACTTTCCTCATCCCTATTAATAAGCCGGAGACCGAACATGACATATGAAACCATCCTTGTAGAAACCATTGGCAAAGTTGGCCTGGTGCGCTTGAACCGCCCCCAGGTATTGAATGCGCTGAATGATCAATTGATGACTGAGCTTGGTAATGCCCTGATGGCCTTTGATTCCGACAACAATATTGGCGCCATGGTGATTACAGGCAGCGACAAAGCCTTTGCCGCCGGTGCCGATATTGGTGCCATGGCCTCCTTTACTTATATGGATGTGTACAAAAGCGAATACATCACCCGCAACTGGGAGGCCATCCGCAATGTTCGCAAGCCTGTAATTGCCGCTGTACGTGGTTTTGCTCTTGGCGGTGGCTGCGAACTGGCCATGATGACCGACTTCATTATTTGCGCCGACACGGCCAAGTTTGGTCAGCCTGAAATAAAGCTCGGCATTATTCCCGGTGCTGGCGGTACTCAACGTCTGCCCCGTGCAATCAGCAAAGCCAAAGCAATGGACCTGTGCCTTACAGGTCGTTTGATGGATGCCGCCGAAGCTGAGCGTGCAGGCTTGGTTTCCCGTGTTGTTCCTGCTGAAAAATGCCTGGACGAAGCCATTGAAGCAGCAACAGTGATTGCGGCGTACTCAAATCCTTCTGTAATGATGGCCAAGGAAAGCATTAATCGAGCATTTGAAGGCTCTTTGTCTGAAGGAATGCTGTTCGAGCGCCGCATGTTCCACAGTTTGTTTGCAACTGAGGACCAAAAAGAGGGCATGGCTGCCTTCGTTGAGAAGCGTAAACCCGATTTCAAGAACAAATAAGACCGAATTTTTCGAATTAATTTGAATTAAATTGGAATTAATTTGACCTTGAGACCCGGAAAAGAGGTTTACGGGTAAAAAAAATTGAAATATTTTTCAGGCTCCTTCGGGAGCCTATTTTTTGTGCAACTTTGAAAAAAATCCTTGTACGTCAGGGGCTTGTTTTCGTCGTCTTGTGGGGTGCTGCGAACACACTTTGGGCTAGTTGCAGAAAAATACAAATTTCTTTGCAAAAGTGTTTGACAGGTTGAAAAAGGATGTGCATAATCTCGTTTCTCTGCTGCACGACAAGCAGCACGAAACGAAGCAAGCAAGCGGTTCTTCAGGGTTTTAGTAGTAACGAAGAGCGGTGAGAATAGCAGAAATTTCGAAGCGATCTTTAACAAGTTAACAGCCGATAAGTGTGGGCACTAACCAGGTAGGTTTAAGGTTTGTTCTTTTCTCGAAAAGAATGGCTTTGAATCACGAT
>JAJTEM010000026.1 GCA_021299735.1 Burkholderiales bacterium
GGTTCAATTCATGCGCAATATTGGACGCCACTTCACCCACCAAGGCAAACCGGGAGGCCGCTTGCAATTTCTCGCGTTGCTCAGCGATCAGCGATTCTGAACGTTTTCGGTCGGTGATGTCGATCACTGAACTCATCCAGCCGGTGTGCATACCCCGCCCATCTTTTAGTGGTGCCTCAACAATCAGAACATCGATCAACTTTCCATTTTTGTGCTGATAAATGGTTTCAAAGCCTTCAGGCGGCGCATTGCCTGAAATCACGTTAGCGACCAATCGTTTGTATTCTTCGGTGCTTTTGCTGGGCCAATAGGGTAAAGGCTGAGGAATACCGATTAACTCTTCGGGTTTGTAACCCACCATATTGCAAAATGCCGGGTTCACATACCGAATAAAACCTTGCAAATCCCACACGCGCAAACCCACAGCCATGGAGTCTTGCATGGACTGGCGAAATAGCTTCTCCTCCTCTAGCCGCGCTTCAATTTCCAGCCGGCGGCGGGAGTCGCGCCACAACATCATGAAACTGAGCAACAACATTAATAGCAGGAATGCAAGCGCGGCGGTGATGCCGTAATTGAACAATCGAGGGCCCTCTTGAATACTATTGACCCTGAGTTGAAATTGAAGCCCGCCTAGTTCCAGCGAAGTGGTGTGCATGTAAACACCCGCGCCTGGGCTTGCCTTGACCAATCGCGACAGTATTGCACCACTGGCATCCAGCAATTCAACCTGGTTGTCTTGCGCAAACCACCATGGCAGCTCTTTTTCCAACATCAGGTCAAGGTCGATCAGGCCTGCCATAACAGCATCACCCCGGTGGGCCACACTAACGTTGGCAACATAATGCCGCCCCTGGAATATGAATGGCCCAACCAAGCCACCCAAGCGAGACTCATACCGCTGATTGACTGGCGCCAAAATCAATTGGCGAACCGCCTCCAGGTCATATTCATCAAAATTGTCTTCGAAGGTAACAATCGGCGTTAATTCCTGCCCGCGGAACACTGCCACCAATTCAGCAGAACTTCGGCTGAGCTGGTTCAAGCTTGAGGCCAGGCGAGTGGATGAGTAAATCTGTGAATCGTTCGTCAGGGCCTGCAATGAATTGATCATGCCCCCAACCTGAAACTGAATGTTCTGGCGCGCCCAGAGCGCATCTGCAATTAGTTTTGATTGGCTTTGATCGCGTTCATCTTGCTGGGCGTAGTACACTGCCGCCATCAACAAAGCCATCAAGAGTAAAAAGGCAAGCACGGGCACACCAAACCGCATGGCTTGACGGCGTTTGATCTTTTTTAAATTGGGCTCATAGGGGGCGAACACTTGCATGGCTGGATAGTGCCATGAAATAGCAAACAGATTTCAAAGGATGTGGAAACCCACAATGGTGAGGTAAGCCCCAGTCTGGAATTTTCATTGAATACACACAATCAAATCTTGATATGAAATATTTGGCAGCACTTGGACTTTTGCTCGGACTTCACAGCGTTGCTTTGGCACCGGCCAGTGCAGCACGCCCTATCCTGATCAGGTTCAGTCATGTAGTCGATGAAAATACACCAAAGGGCATTGCTGCACTGGAATTCAAAAGGTTGGCTGAAGAGCGTACCCGGGGACGTGTGAAAGTGGAGGTTTACGCAAACTCTTCCCTGTACAAAGACAGGGAAGAACTGGAGGCGCTTCAGTTGGGAGCAGTACAAATGCTGGCGCCCTCACTGGCCAAGTTTGGCCAATTGGGCATGCGCGATTTCGAAGTATTCGACCTGCCCTATATTTTTCCAAATCGCCAGGTATTGAAAACCGTTACCCAGGGTGAAATTGGCAAGCAGTTGTTGGCGCAGCTTGAGGACCGTGGAATATTGGGCTTGGCCTACTGGGACAACGGCTTTAAAGTAATGAGTGCCAACACACCGCTTCGTTTGCCAGAAGACTTAAAGGGCAAACGCATGCGAATTCAGCCCTCACGAGTACTTGAAGCACAAATGGAAGCGCTGGGTGCCACACCCATTCCGCTTGCATTTTCCGATGTGTACACGGCACTGGAAAGCGGTTTGGTGGATGGTACAGAGAATCCGCCATCCAATTTGTATTCCAAGAAAATGCATGAAGTTCAAAAATACGTGGCGGTTACCAACCACGGTTATTTGGGCTACGCAGTCATTGTCAACCGCAAATTCTGGAATAGCCTGCCCGCAGACATTCGAGCCACGCTTGAGAAAAGTGTTGCCGATGCGACCCGCAAGAATGACGATGAATCCGAGAAGCTAAATGCACAAGCCTTAAGCAAGGTCAAGGAATCAAAAAACA
Source organism: Burkholderiales bacterium (assembly GCA_021299735.1). GTDB lineage: Bacteria > Pseudomonadota > Gammaproteobacteria > Burkholderiales > Burkholderiaceae_B > Limnobacter. The sequence continues at coordinate 2,309 of JAJTEM010000026.1, forward strand.
CAACAGTGAATATGTTAACCCCTTCTGAAATTGAACTGTGGCGCAAGGCACTTGAACCGGTGCACCGCCGCATGGAAAGCCGTATCAGCAAAGAATTGATTAGCAGCATACGAAAGACAGCCGCCGATCAAGCCGCTGCCAGTCATTCACGCTAGAAACGTGGTGGCAATCAGGATTCTGCACCAACCAGCTTTTGGCGTGCCACTTCCAGAAACTGCTCAGGCTCTGGCCGTACGCGATAATTCGAGGTTTGATCGGAGTACACAATTCGCCCGTGTTTGTTGATCATCAAGACCGTAGGCAGCACTGTGTCCTCGCCATGGCCCAGCCAATTCAAGCCAAATGGCACACCGTGGTCGTGTACAAGTTTCAACTTTGTACTGGCTTTGAAATCAGCATCTACAAAAAACTTCATGGGCACCTTGAACCGGCTGGCAAGTTCTTTGGTTTTCACTTCAGGCTGCGGGCTGATTAAGGCCACCTTCACGCCAAAACGGTCAAGATCAATGTAGCGCGCCGCCACTTCGCCGATTTGTGTCATGCACAAGGGGCACCAATTGCCGCGATAGAAAATAAGCAGCCATGCCGAACCCTTGAATTGTTCGCTGGAAAAATTTTCGTTCTCAAGGGTTTTCAGCTGGAAAACGGGCAGCTTTTCACCCTCTTTTAACTCGGGGCTGTTGCGCTCGCCCAGGTTGGAATACCAAAAAATATAGGCAATGCTGCCAAAGAAAATAAGGTTTCCGAGCACAAGGGGCCAGGGATTTGATTCCATGCCAGGATCGGTCATCACCAAAGCATAGCCAGTTAAGTTTGTTGCCATCAGCAAATGAAGATTGCGAGAGGTACGGGCACGCCTGCGCATGAACATCCACACAAACAGGTAAAAATTGGGTAAAGCCAATACAAACACACCCATCCAGCCAGGGCCAAGGGGGCTATGCCAGCTTAGGGTGGCCACATGCAAAAGGCTTAGGTTGATCAGTGCTAAAAACACGACAATAAAAACTGACTTTGCTTTGTTCATGCTGAGGAGTGCAGGTATAAATCGACCCCTAGTGTAAACAAAAGTGACTGACACCCCGCTTGCAGGTAACTTTTTTTCAACCCGCCCCTTGAAATACCTGTCCCTCACCCCTATTATTAGCACTCGATGACGGTGAGTGCTAACAAAGCACCCGGCAGTTTCTCTAAGCAATTCTTTTTAAAAGACAAATTTAGGAGTGGTATCCATGAACATTCGTCCGTTGCATGATCGCGTGATCGTGAAGCGTCTCGACAGCGAGCGCACAACAGCCTCTGGCATCGTGATTCCAGAAGCAGCCGCCGAGAAGCCAGATCAAGGTGAAGTGATTGCAGTTGGCCCAGGCAAGCGCGATGACAGCGGCAAGCTGATCGCCATGGATGTAAAAGTGGGCCAGCGCGTGTTGTTTGGCAAGTACGCAGGTCAGTCCATCAAGGTCGATGGCAAAGAAGTGCTGGTAATGCGCGAAGAAGACATCATGGGCGTTATCGAGGCTTAAGTACGAAGCCTAATTTCATAGAATTTAAGAGGAAGATTAAACATGGCAGCTAAAGAAGTATTTTTCGGCGACGACGCACGCAGCCGCATGGTGCGTGGCGTAAACATTCTGGCCAACGCAGTGAAAGTAACCCTCGGCCCGAAAGGCCGCAACGTGGTGCTTGAGCGCTCATTCGGCGCCCCCACAGTGACCAAAGACGGTGTTTCTGTGGCCAAGGAAATCGAACTAAAAGACAAGTTCGAAAACATGGGCGCACAAATGGTGAAAGAAGTGGCTTCCAAAACTTCTGACAACGCTGGCGACGGTACAACCACAGCCACCGTATTGGCCCAAGCCATTGTGAAGGAAGGCATGAAGTTCGTTGCCGCCGGCATGAACCCAATGGACCTGAAGCGCGGTATCGACAAAGCTGTTACCGCTGCAATCACTGAACTGCGCGCATTGAGCAAGCCATGCGCAACCACCAAGGCGATTGCGCAGGTTGGTTCCATTTCCGCCAACAGCGACGAATCCATCGGCAACATCATTGCTGAAGCCATGGAAAAAGTTGGCAAGGAAGGCGTAATTACTGTTGAAGACGGCAAAAGCCTGGACAACGAACTGGATGTGGTTGAAGGCATGCAGTTTGACCGCGGTTACCTGAGCCCATACTTCATCAACAACCAGGAAAAGCAGGTTGTTGCGCTGGACAACCCCTTCGTGTTGTTGCACGACAAGAAAATCAGCAACATTCGCGACCTGCTGCCCACCTTGGAACAAGTTGCGAAAGCTGGCCGCCCACTGTTGATTATTGCTGAAGACATCGAAGGTGAAGCCTTGGCAACCTTGGTGGTGAACAACATTCGCGGTATTTTGAAAACCTGTGCAGTGAAGGCACCAGGCTTTGGCGACCGTCGCAAAGCCATGCTGGAAGACATCGCCATTTTGACCGGCGGCGTTGTAATCGCAGAAGAAACCGGCATGAGCCTGGAAACTGTAACCCTGGAACACCTGGGCCAGGCCAAGCGCATTGAAGTGGGCAAAGAAAACACGACCATCATCGATGGTGCTGGTGAAGGCGCCAACATCGAAGCCCGCGTGAAGCAGATTCGCGGCCAAATCGAAGAATCTTCTTCCGACTACGACCGTGAAAAACTGCAAGAGCGCGTAGCCAAGTTGGCTGGCGGTGTTGCCGTGATCAAGGTTGGCGCAGCCACTGAAGTGGAAATGAAAGAAAAGAAGGCCCGCGTAGAAGATGCATTGCACGCTACACGCGCAGCTGTTGAGGAAGGTATTGTTCCAGGCGGCGGCGTAGCCCTGTTGCGCGCACGTGCAAAAATTGCTGGCCTGAAGGGTGCAAACCCAGACCAGGACGCCGGCATCAAGATTGTTCTGCGCGCCATGGAAGAGCCACTGCGCATGATCGTAACCAACGCAGGTGAAGAATCATCTGTTGTTGCCAACAAGGTTATGGGCGGCGAAGGCAACTACGGCTACAACGCTGCAACTGGCGAGTATGGTGACATGGTAGAAATGGGCGTTCTCGACCCCACCAAGGTAACCCGCACTGCGTTGCAAAACGCAGCCTCTGTTGCTTCCTTGATGCTGACCACCGATTGCATGGTTGCAGACTTGGTTGAAGACAAGCCTGCTGCACCTGACATGGGTGCCATGGGCGGCATGGGCGGCATGGGCGGTATGGGCGGCATGGGCATGTAATTGCCTTAGCCAAGCATTCACTGCTTGCAACAAAAACCGCCAGTCTGGTTTATGCCGGGCTGGCGGTTTTTTTATTATGCTGTCCTAAATTTCCCGCACTGGGCATTCAGCTCAGCAAATGCCTTGGTCAAATCTATCAACGACTTCCTGATTTCACCCACACAATTGGCGTTCTCCTCTGACATTGCAGCGTACTTCTCGATCTGGGTCGACAACGAAGTGGCAGCGGCACGTTGCTCCGACAATGAATTGGTCACTTCTGAGGCCATTACTTTCACATCGCCTGCGCGGCTCCGAATCGTGCCCATCAAATCCTTGGTCTGATTCATTCTTGTCAAACTTGAACTCACCTTGCCAGCCCAACCGGTCATTTCAGCCACCACATTTTGTGTGCCTTTCTGTATCGCGCCCACCATTTGCTCAATTTCAGAGGTTGACTGAGTGGTTCGCTCGGCCAGGCGCCGAACCTCATCGGCTACAACTGCAAACCCGCGCCCTTGCTCGCCTGCACGCGCGGCCTCAATGGCGGCATTCAATGCCAGCAAATTGGTTTGGCCTGCAATCTCCTCAATCACTGAAATGATTTGACTAATTTGATCGGACTGACTACCCAGTGCGTGAACGGTTTTACTTAACTCCGTAGCACCCTGCGCAGTTTTCTCCACATCTCCGGAGGTGCTTTCGACCAATGCCAGCCCGGTTTCCGACTCTGCGCTGGAACCTTCTGCTGCCAGTTTGGTTTGCTCAGCCACATCAAACAATTGCGAAATATTGGCTGACATTTCCTCAATTCCCGCAGCCATTTGTGCACTGGAATTAGACTGGGAAACGGCCGACTCATCCACCACGCTCAACTGCTGGCGAATACTATCAAGGCTTCGCTCAGCGGCAGTGGTCTTCTGCCGAATATCGCCTACCAAAGCAAGCAATGCCAATCGCATGGTTTCAAATACGGCGGTCACACTTCCTGGTTTGGACTTTAGGTTCGACATCTCGGTGCACTGCAAATCGCCTGAGGCAATCTTGCTGGCTTGCTCAGCCAAAAAGCCAGGTTCAGCGCCCAAACTTTGTCGAACAGAACGGGCGTACAACATAAGGCTAGCGCAAAGGAAAGCCAAAGTAACAGTCATACTTGCGTACAAAGTCCACAGTACGCGGTTTGTATCGGTGTGAATTTCTTTGGTCAATTTGTCAATCGCTGCGGTTTGAGTTTGCAAACCCAATTCCTCAATGGCCAAACCCGCTTTCACAACAGGGCGATCCTTCCCGCTCACCGATTTGTCCAACTCCCGATACTGAAACGGCACCAAGGGATCGTATTTATTCAAAGCCGCAGAGTAAGCCGTTGCGGCGGCGTTGAAATCGTTTTGCCAGGCCTGAATTGCAGTGATCCGAGCTGGGTCAGCTGCAACCGCCTCATTTTTCAGCAGCTCTGCTGTCGTTTCCTCAAACTGTTGAACAAACTTCGAAAATTCCTTTTTGTACTTCTCCGCTGCACCTTCACCCTCTCCGCGCAGCAATACATTCTTGAACGACGATGCCATTTTTGTGGTGTGGTGATTGGCTTGGGCAATCAAGCGGCTCACCTCATTTTCCTGTACAACTTTCTTAGTGCCATCGCTTTCAAGTTGAAGCAAACCGTTCATTTGAAAGGTAGCCCAAACAAGACTTGCCACAACAATAACCGACACTGCCCCGCAAATGCCCAAGGCTTTTTGAATTAGGGTGAATTGTTTTTTCATGGATTTGAATTTTGATTTTATTGAGGTTATTCATCTTGCATGGTAAATGCACCAAAAAAGTACCCCCATATTGGTGAACGCATCTCAAAGGGGTAGTTTTGCACCATGGCAGTGCACGCTTACAATGTTGCTGGCGGTTAACTTGACCCCTCGCCGAAGAGAACCTATAATTCACGGTTACCCAATTAACCAGCAAGTGATTCGGTTTTGTCTGAGCAATTTTGAAAACTCAAAGACCGCCGGGTTGGCTGCAACGGAGAAACTCATGAAAGAAGGCATTCACCCCAATTACCGCGAAGTGTTGTTCATGGACATGTCCAACGGCTTCAAATTCATTTGCCGTTCCACCGCGCCAAGCCGCGAAACAGGCGAATACGAAGGCAAAGAGTACCCATTGATCAAGCTGGACGTGAGCTCTGAATCTCACCCCTTCTACACTGGCGCGCAAAACACCATTGTTGACACCGCCGGTCGCGTTGAGAAATTCCGTCGTCGTTTCGATCGCTTCAAGAAGTAATTTTCCGGGTTCGTGCAACGGTTATTCCAAACCGGGCATCATGAACCCAGGAAAAGCGCTCATGCAAAGGCAGCACAGTTCAACTGGCTGCCTTTTGTTTTTCCGGACATAATAAAAACATGGTCATCACCGCAGCCAACAACACCCGATTGTCGCGCAGGCTACTGTGGGGCTTGATATTGCTCTACATTTTGCCGGGCCTGTTCGCCCGCACCCCCTGGAAGCCGGACGATGCCACCGGTTTCGGACAAAGCTACACGCTTGCACAACTTCCCTTCTCAGAATGGGCAATTTCATCCATCGGCGACCGCCTGTACGTGGAAGGCGGGCTGCTGTCAGCCTGGCTGGCCGGGCTACTTGGAAAGCTGGCATTCGCGGCCAACCTGCCCCACAACTGGCTGGACGACGCCATGCGCCTGGGCAATGTATTCTGGATGATTTTGGCAGGCTGGGCGATTTGGAACACCACCTACCGCTTGGCCAAACGTGTTGAACTGCAACCCGAAGACCCTCTCGGCACAGCGCCCACACGGGTGGACTATGCACGCGCTGTGGCAGATGCCTCGGTGCTTTGCTTTTTGGGCACCCTGGGGCTGTTGGTTCGTTCGCACATGCAGGTGCCTGAAATTGCCGAACTGGCTGGTATTTCAATCATGCTGCTGGGCGCCGTGCGCTCACTAGACAGGCCAATTGGCGCAGGCTGGATGTTGGGCGCAGGCATTGCAATTGCTTTTTTTGCTCGGGGCTGGGCACACTGGCTGCCGTTTTTACTGTTGTTGCTGGTCAGCTCAACTACCCACAGCTCCCTGCGGTTTGGCCTGCTTCGCCGCATAACCCGCGCCGCTGCCGTGTTCGCAATTCCTTTCGCCCTCTGGTTTTTCTGGTTAATTAGCCAGAAAAATGGCGAACTGTGGTGGAATGCCTGGAATGAATGGAATGTGCGCCGCTTCCTGATACTTGACCCCACGCAGTCTTTTGACTTGGCCAAACTGGTGATCACTCTTAAAACCCTGAGCTGGTTTTTGTGGCCAACATTACCCATGGCTTGTTGGACAATTTGGCGTTACCGCAACGCACTAAGCGAGCCCGCTATTCGTATACCACTGGCAGGCGCTGCTGCTGGCGTGGTTGTGCTGGTGATTACAAACCCGGCAGATGAAGCCAACTACTTCCCGTTGCTGGCACCCCTTTCAGTGCTTGCTGCAATCGGGCTTTCAACCATGCGGCGCGGCTTGATCAGCCTGATCGACTGGTTTGCTGTGCTTTGGTTTACCTTTGCCGCAGTGTTGGTTTGGTTGGGCTGGACCGCCGCCACTTTTGGTTTCCCGGCAAAAATTGCAGCCAATTTTGAGAAATTATCACCAGGCTACGTGCCCGATGTAATCGGTCTTGAGCTTGCCCTGGCCTGTCTGGCCAGTGCCGCCTGGATACGTTTGATCATATGGCGCACCGCATCGGGCAGCCGCGCCCTGTGGCGCCCCATGGTGCTAAGTACAGGCGGCGTTATTTTGCTGTGGCTTCTAATGATGACGCTGTGGATCCCCAGAATCGACTACGCAAAAAGCTTCAAGGCCTTGGGCAATCAAATTACCCAATCTGTGCTGAAACACCAAGCGGCTGCGGGTACGGAATGTGTGGCCGACTACAACCTGGGCTTTGCACAGCGGGCAACACTTCAATACCATGCGAAAGTTGATTTCATTCGCAAGGGGCAATTCAAGGACGCCCCGGAATGTGAGTATCTTTTGCTGCAAGACGATACCCGGCGGAATCTGAAAATCAAGGTTGATTTCGAAGCCCGGGCCTCGGAACAATGGGAACTGATCTGGACTGGTAACCGAAACTCGGACCGGCATGAATTCTTTTTCTTGTACGCGCGTAGTCAAAAAGCTGAACCGCAGGCAGAAAAAAGCAGTCGTTAAGGATGTGGTATGGCCAGTAGTATTGTTTTATTTGCGCAAAAACATCCGCGCAGGGCACTGCTGAATCAGGCTTTGCCTATTCTGCTGGGCCAGCTGGCTGTAATGGGCAACGGCCTGGTCGACACCTTGATGGCTGGGCAAGCAGGCCCCGATGTGCTGGCTGCCATGGCTGTGGGTTCATCCATTTATGTCAGCCTGTATGTCGGTTTAATGGGCGTTATTATTGGCCTCACCCCAATTTGCTCAGCCCATTTCGGCGCGGGTGATTACCGCAAGGTGGGCGAAGACGCAGTACAAGGCGTTTGGCTGGCATTGACCATGAGCTGTATCGGCATGGTTGTGTTGCTCAATCCCGACCCAATTTTTCAACTCACCAATACCCCTGCAAATATTGCCAACGACACCCGTGGCTACCTTCTCGGAATTGCCTGGGGCTTGCCCGCTGCTTTGGTGTTTCGCGTGTTTTACGCGCTGAACCAGTCGATTTCACGCCCGCAAATTGTGGTGGCGTTGCAGGTGCTCATGCTGCTGCTGAAAATTCCCTTGAACATTTGGTTCATGAGTGGTGGGTTGGGTTTGCCCGCCTTGGGCGCAGCAGGTTTTGGTTGGGCCACAGCCGCAACCATGTGGCTGGTGCTGGGGATTTCGACCTGCATTTGGTTGTTCGACAAACATTACAGCGAATTCAAATCCATTGGCAGCCTGAAACCGGACTGGAAGCGCCTTGGACAAATTCTTCGGCTGGGTTTACCCATCGGGGGTTCATATTTAATTGAGGTAAGCTCATTCACCGTCATCGCGCTGCTGGTATCGCGTTTCGACGTGTACCAGCTGGGCGGGCACCAAATTGTGTCAAACATGGCAGCCATGGCTTACATGGTGTGTTTGTCCCTGGGCAATGCAACCACTGTGTTGGCCTCGCAGCAAATAGGTGCTGGCTTTAACCGGTACGCAAGCATTGTTGTAAAGCGTGGCCTGGAAACTGCCATGCTGGTTGCTACATGCCTGTGCATTGGTTTGTATGTGTTTGACCGGGAGTTAATCTCGTTTTACACCCAGGACACAAAAACAATTGACGTTGCACTTGGCCTGATGCCTTGGGTTATCGCCTACCACTTCATTGATGCGGTACAAACTTTGTGCTCGTTTTCGCTTCGAGCCTACCGTGTGTCGGCCCGCCCAATGCTGATTTACTTGGTCAGCCTTTGGTTTGTGGGCATTGGCGGGGGCATGTGGCTTGGGGTATGGCAAGAAAACCCATTGAAATCCGAGGGTTTCTGGATAGCCAGTGCAGGTGGATTGTTGCTGGCCGGAACTTGCCTGGCTTTGCTGCTGGCCCATGTGGTGCGCCAGCGCAATGCCTTGGAAAGTAGCGCGGAAACTAAGGCGCAGGTGCTGCAGGAGACTGGGGCGGCAGCTGGTTAGTATTTGCCTCTGGCGCCACAAGAAAGTGCTCGCGGTAAAAGCGTAGTTCGTCGATTGATTCGTGAATATCGGACAGTGCAGTGTGCTTCGTTTTCTTGACAAACTTTCGAGCCGTGCTGGGGTTCCAGCGCTTGCACAGTTCTTTCAGCGTGCTTACATCCAGGTTCCGGTAGTGAAAGTAGGCTTCCAGCTTTGGCATGTACTTGGCCATGAAACGGCGGTCTTGGCAAATGCTGTTGCCACACATGGGGCTTTTGCCCGGGCCAATGTATTTTGCCAAAAACTCAATCAGCAATTCCTCCGCCTGGGCCTCGTCAATGGTCGACTCTTTCACACGCGCAGTCAGGCCGCTTTTGCCATGGGTGCTGGTGTTCCAGGCATCCATCCCGGCCAGCACTTCATCGGTTTGGTGAATGGCCAGCACCGGCCCCTCTTCCAATACGTTCAGCTCACTGTCGGTGACCACAACAGCCACTTCAATCACCTTGTCATTGAAAGGGTCTAGTCCCGTCATCTCCATGTCAACCCACACCAGTCGATTGTCGTCGCGGGGAATCTTGATTTGAACGGGGGTGGAACTTGGCGTGGCTTGTGACATAATTTAACTAGGCTGCTTCGAAGTTGAATTCTAAGGGAAACGTATTGTCTCACAGGCACTGAAGCGCAAATTAATCCAAGGGTGGTAGCAAGAAATGGTTTTTACTGAAGTGTTTGTTGTGGCTGTGGTTTTAAGCGTTGCACTTCGCCTTTACCTGGCCAGTCGCCAGGTGCGGCACATTGCACTAAACCGCATCCAGGTACCCGCAGAATTCAGGGAGCAAATCAGCCTGCAAGATCACCAAAAGGCAGCAGATTATTCCATCGCAAAAACCCGCTTGGGCATGCTCAATGTGCTAATTGAAGCCACCATCTTGATGGGCTTTACGCTGCTGGGTGGCCTGGAATGGATTCAAAGCTTCACCAGCAGCACTGCTGAAGGTATTTTGGCAGGCCTGTTACTAATTGCGGTGGTGGGCTTGATTGGGAGCGTGCTCGACCTGCCCTTGGCCTATTACAAACAGTTCGTGCTTGAACAGCGCTTCGGTTTTAACCGCATGAGCAAAGGCCTTTTTGTTGGCGACTGGTTCAAAGGCCTGTTGGTGGGGGCATTAATTGGTGGCCCACTGGTGCTCGCTGTGTTGTACCTGATGCGTGAAGCGGGCCAACAGTGGTGGGTTTACGCTTGGGCGCTTTGGTTTGGTTTCAGCCTGCTGCTGATGTGGCTATTCCCCACTGTAATTGCTCCAATTTTCAATAAATTCACACCGTTGGAAGACGGTGCTACCCGCCAGCGTATTCTGAATTTGCTTAAGCGCTGTGGGTTTGATTCCAGCGGCCTTTTTGTGATGGACGGCAGCAAGCGATCAAGCCATGGCAATGCCTACTTTAGTGGCATGGGCAAGGCCAAGCGAATTGTGTTTTTTGACACCCTGCTTTCACGCTTGAACGACGATCAAATTGAAGCCGTGTTGGCGCATGAACTTGGGCATTTCAAGAAGAAGCATATTGTGAAGCACCTTGCATTTTCAGGCATTGGTAGCCTGGTAATGTTTTATGTGCTGGGCCTTTTGGCCAACACGCCCTGGTTTTACACCGAACTGGGCGTGAACCCAGACCTGGCCAATGGCGCACAAGCCATGGCTTTGGTGTTGTTCATGATGGTGCTGCCCTATTTCACTTTTCCAATGCGCCCGGTGATGTCTTGGCTTAGCCGCAAGCATGAGTTTGAAGCCGATGCGTACGCCGCGCAGCAAAGCGCGCCACAACACTTGGTGAGTGCTTTGGTGAAGTTGTATCAAGACAATGCATCAACCCTGACGCCAGACCCGCTGCACTCGGCGTTTTACGACAGCCACCCGCCCGCTTCCATTCGAATCAGCCGTTTGAACAGCTTACAAGGTGCCCGATGAGTACGAATCACATCGCTCGGCCTCAATCGGACTGGCTGCATGTGCAGTGCCAACACCTGGGTGAAGGCCACGCATGGAGTGCCGACGAAATCGAGGCGCAGCTTGATGAGTTTGACTATTGGTCTGTTGAATTCGACGCCCAAGGCAATACTGCCCTTTTCCTTTGGCGGCAATATGCCTTCGCCAATTTTGAAGGTGAGAAGCTGGCTGTGCATGCCATTACCCATTTGGCAGATGATGAAGACCACCACCCCGAGGTTACCTTCAGCTACAACCGGGTTAAAGTTCGCTGGAACACCCACAGCGCGAATGGCATCACCAACAACGACTGGGCCTGTGCTGCCAAACTTGATGATGCGCTGAAACACATTGGCTAATTCATCACTCAACAAACTACGCCCAGCCTACAAGGGCAAACAAACCGGCAACCACGGCAAGAATTCTGGCAACCCGGATTTATTGAATGCATTGGTGGTAGCCAGCTACGGACGCCATTTTCTGGCACGTGATGACAGCGGTACCATTTGGCAGGTTTATGGCAAGGGCAAACGCCGGGAAGTGGCCGTGGGGGATGAAATTATTATTTTGCCCAGTGGCGATATGCAGGCTTGGGTAGAAGATATTCAGCCCAGAAATAACCTGGTGTACCGTTCTGATGCGCTAAAAAGCAAAATGTTTGCAGCCAACCTGGACAGTGTGCTGTTGATGCTGGCCATCAGCCCGCCTTACTCGCCCGAGCTGTTGGGCCGCACGTTGATCGCCTGCAAACATGCCGAAGTGCCGCTGACCATTCTGTTCAACAAAGTGGATATTCTGGAAGGCGACACCGAAACGCTTCAAGCGGTAGAGCAGGAACTGTTTGAAATCACCCTGGGTGAAGTGCCCACACACTATATTAGTGTGACCGAACGCCCTGCTGAAACTCAGGCGCTGCTGCGCCCTTTGCTGGAAGGCAAGCGCACACTGATACTTGGGCAATCGGGCATGGGTAAATCAACACTGATCAACCTGCTGATACCCGGTGCTCTTGCAGCAACCAATGAAATTTCAATGGCTTTGAATGCGGGCAAACACACCACCACGCACACCCAAATGCACTTTGGCGCAAATGGCCTGGAGTTGATTGACTCACCCGGATTTCAAGCCTTTGGTTTACACCACCTCAGCGAAGCCGATTTGCTGAATGCCTTTACCGATATTCGCGATGAAGGCAACAAATGCCGCTTTGCCAATTGCCAGCACAAACGCGAACCCGATTGCGCCGTGAAGAACGGCCTGGAGAATGGCTCCCTAAGCCCTGCACGCTACGAGCTGTACCAAATGTTGAAAGCCGAACTCGCTGAAGCTAGCCAGAATTACTGAGCCGAATTACCAAACCAAGCAATTACGGCAAGCTGCTGGGCAACCACCCAAACAAAGCAAACGCGAAAGCCACAGCAAGCCACACAACGGCGCACTTGAAAACAAGTTGGCGGAACTGTTGCAAGGCTTGCACCTGGTTTTCTTCGTTCAACAACTGCCCTTCCGTTGCAGCTTTTGATGCAGCATCGAATGCTGCCCCGCCCACCAAGCCGACTGCCGTAAAAAACACCGCAGTCAGTGGTGCACGGTTTGAAAAACGGCTGTGGTTTTTTGCGGTTCGCCAGGCCAGGGCGGCATCGTCCAGTTGCGCCACCAAACCCACGGTAAAAGCCAGCAAACGGGCTGGCAACCATTCCATGGCAAACAACACAAACCGCGGGCTGATTGCCGCTTTCAGTTTGTTGGCCTCCCACGCCTCTTGCATACTGGGGCGCTCGTGCGCAAAGGCCTGTGCCAACCACTCATCGCGCTCCCGAATTACGCTCCAGTGAGTCATCAAATAAACCACTAACCCCATTGGACCAGGCAATGCCAAAAACCAGAAAAACAAGCTGAAATACTGACGCAATGCACGCTCGGTGCCATGGTAAATAGCTTGAAAAACCAATTCACTGGGGCGGTGAACTACTGGCTCGCTGCCGTCGTATTCTTTCATCCAGATCAGCAACAATTCACGTGCTCGAAAAAAATCGCCTTGATTCAAAAATAGCTGCGCATTGGTGAACACTACGGCAAAGTGCCTAAAACGCAAACCATACAGCAACAAAAACACGGCAAAAAAACCAGCTGCGAGCGGAGAAATAACCCAAAGCACCTGGTACAAAAAATACACACCCAATACCCAAATTAGCATGGGCACCAGCCACTGCAAGTGCGCATAACCTGGCGCCCCCAGGGCTTCCAGGTTAATTTCGAGCTCATGGTTAAAACTGTTCACTTTGCTGCGCAAACGGGTGAACACACCATCAGAGAGAAAGGTTTCACATACCACGGCAATCAGCAAGGCAAGGTAAGACAACGCTTTAACCCTTTGCATTCAGAAAGTGATACAGGTTGCGCAACATGGCTGCAGTGGCACCCCAGATAAAATAATTTTTTTGCTTCACAGGGCACTCGTAAGGCATAGCATAAAAAGTGCGTGGACCCAAGGGAGTTTGCAAGCTGCGCTGCTGATGGTTGTCCACATTCATCAAAAATGAAAGGGGCACCTCGAATACCTCTTCCACTTCGAATGTATCGGGTGCCAATGTAAAGCTAGGTTGTACCAACGCAACCACTGGCGTCACCATGAAATTGGTGGCTGTTTGGTACACCGGCATGGTGCCAAGTACTTCAATGAAATTGCGCGCCAGTCCAGTTTCTTCAAGGGTTTCACGCAAAGCGGTTTCAACTGGACTTTTATCTTCGGGTTCACAGCGACCACCCGGAAAACTGATCTGCCCGGCGTGGTCGTTCAGGTGAGCGGTGCGCAGGGTGAGTAGCACCTGAAGTCCTTCGGCACGCTGAACCAATGGCACCAGGACAGCTGCATCCGCAGGGTCTCGATCTTTGAAAAAACGTTCTTCCAGCGGCTCGGGCTGCCAAGGCAATTCGGCCATGGCAAAACGGGCACGCAACAATTCCGCAGACCACATGGGTAAAAACGCTCCAGATTAAACAGCCAGGCCGAATAGCATTAACTCAGCGAACTGCTTGCGAAGGGGTGGCGTGAACTCCATCACGTTCAAAGCCATTTGTCGGCCCGCACCCAGCAAAGGATTATGATTGGAAAAACCTTTCACCATCCAATCTGTCATTTTAACCACCACCTGCCGATCAGCCACTCTGGATTTCTCAAATTCATCAAGGGCGGCACTCAAGCGATGTTCTTGTGCAACAGTTGAGGGGTCGATACTGCGACAAAGCTGCACCGCATCGCGCAAACCCAGGTTCAAACCTTGCCCAGCCACCGGGTGCAAAATTTGCGCAGCGTTGCCAATTGCCACACGGCGGCCTTGCACCAGTTTGTCGCGCCAGTTCATGCCCAAGGGAAAACTTTTTCGCGGGCCAATGTGTTCAATGGTTACTCGCCGGCCAAACTGCTGCCGAAGTTCGGCAGCAAATTCAGCATCGCTGCAAGCCAATCGCCTTTGAACCTGCGGCAACGGGGCGCACCACACCAAGGAATACTGGTGTTGGTTTGTTGAAATTGGCAACAAAGCCAGCGGTCCTTCCGATGTGAAACGCTCGAAAGCCAGGGTGTTGACACCTTCCAGCAAACCGGGCTCCACGTTCAAAGTCACTTCACTGACCAAGGCCCATTGATCGTAGTCCACCACTTGGTCGCGTTCGCCAGCATCGCCGTACAAACCGCCTTCAGCATCCACGCGAAGGCTCACGGTGTACTCGGTACCATCCTCAAGCTCAAGCACCTCAAGAGAGTCGACTGCACTGCGGTGTGCGTACTTTACATTGGCCGGGCGGAAAATTTTTACCCCTCTGCGTTCAAGCGACGCCGACAAACAATTCACCAAATCGCCATAGCGCACAGTCCAACCCAGCGCTCGCAATCCCAACTCGTCGGCCTTCATGCGCACCTGGCCGAAACGCGATTGCTCGGAAACATGAATGTGATGAATAGGTGTGGCATCTGCTGGAAAACCGAGGCTGGCCAAACGCAAACGTGTGGCATCGGATAGTGCAAGAATTCGTGGGTCGCGTGCGGAATCCTCCAGGGGCTTGGCATCAAAAATGGCAATGCGATCAGCACGTTCACCCCAAGTGTTGGCAAGCCACCCGGCGAAGGCCAAACCCACTGGGCCTGCGCCCACAATGGCCACGTCAAAATCGGTGTACGAAGTCATGAATGGTTCAGGCTGCCTTGCTGCTTGTTTTTTTGTGGGCCTTCATCGTGGCGTGAATTTCACTGACTGTTTTGGGCGCATCGGCGGTGTAAATGTCGCAGCCTTTCTGGGTTACCAAGGCGTCGTCTTCAATGCGTATACCAATGTTTTCAAAATGCTTTGGAACCCCTTTGCCGGGGCGAATGTACAGGCCGGGTTCAATGGTGAGCACCATGCCGGCTTCCAGCTTGCGGCTGGTGTGGGGCGCAACGCCGTCTTCAGGTTTTGCAGCCGGGTCTCGGTAACTACCGCAATCATGAACATCCATGCCCAGCCAGTGGCTGGTGCGGTGCATGTAAAAGCGTTTGTAAGCACCGCTTTCAATAGCTTCGTTCAGGCCCATTTTCAACAGCTTCAAATCAATCAAGCCTTGCGCCAACACTTTCACTGCCGCATCGTGCGGGTCGTTAAAACGCGCACCGGGTTTTGTAGCATCAATTGCTGCGTACTGTGCATTCAACACCACTTCGTATACAGCTTGCTGGGCTTTGCTGAACTGGCCATTGACAGGGAACGTTCGGGTGATGTCGGATGCATAACAATCAAGTTCACAGCCAGCATCGATCAACAGCAAATCCCCGTCACGCATTTTGGTGTCGTTGGCACGGTAGTGCAGCACACAGGCATTGGCGCCCGAAGCCACAATTGAACCGTAAGCAGGCGCTTCCGAGCCGTTTTTGCGAAACTGGTACAGCAACTCGGCTTCCACTTCAAATTCAAACTGGCCGGGCTGGCACACCTGCATTGCCGCAATGTGTGCCTGAGCTGAAATGCTTGCAGCGCGGCGCATAATATCGATTTCAGTTTTGTCTTTGATCAAACGCATTTCATCCAGTGAATGGCTTAAGTCGAGCACGGCGTGTGGCGCTGAAATGCCTGCGCGGGCTTTGCCACGCAGTGTTTTCAGCACATCGGCCACCGCAGCTTCCAGGCTTTCGTCTTCACCCAAACGCAAAAACACCGCAGGCTGATTGGCCAAAGTGTCGATCAAATGTTCTTCAAGATCTTCGATGCTGTGGGCTTCGTGCATGCCAAAAGCCGATTGGGCGGCTTTGGGGCCAAAACGGAAACCTTCCCAAATTTCTCGCTCTTCATTTTTGTCGCGGCAAAACAGCACCGAACGGGAATCACCGTTGGGTGGCACCACCAGCGCCAAACAAGCCTCGGGCTCGGGAAAACCGGTGAGGTAGTAAAAATAACTGTCGGAACGGAAGGCGTAATCGGCATCGCGGTTGCGCATGACTTCCATGCCCGATTGAACCAGCGCAACACCACCGCCCATTTTTTTCAATCGGCGTGCCAGTTGCTCACGGCGCTTTGCGTAAATCAGGGGGTTGTGGGTTGGGTACCTGCTCATGCTAGTGCTTCCTTGCTGAATTCAATCGTTGGTTCAATTCTTCAAGCCGTTCTGGTGTACCAATATCCATCCAGAAACCGTTGAACAACTCACCTTCTACTTTGCCTGCTGCCATGGCCTGGCGCAACAGTGGCGCAAGTTTTGCAAGCTCGCCAATTTTTATGCTGGTGAACAAATCAGGGTGATACACCCCGATGCCTGAAAAAGTGAAGGCTATTTCACCTTGATCCGGCTGTTTTACAGCAGTACCCTGCAAAGCAAAATCACCTTTTGGGTTGTGCTGCGGGTTGGGCACCATCACCAAGTGGGCCAAGCGGCCTTCAGGCCATGAACTTGCAACTTCAAGCGCGCGGGCCACCGGCCAATCGCAAGCAACATCACCATTAATGACCAAAAACGGGGCATCGCCCAGCATTCCCAAGGCTTTGCGAATACCGCCTGCGGTTTCGAGCGCAATGGCTTCGGCGGAATAAACCAGCTTCACACCCAAGGCCGAGCCATCGCCAAAATATTGTTCTATTTGTTCGCCCAAGTGGGCGTGGTTGATCACAATGTTAGTAATGCCCGCCGCCGCCAAAGCCTCAATATGCCATTGCAACAGGGGTTTTCCGCCTGCGGGCAAGAGGGGTTTGGGGCAATGGTCAGTTAATGGGCGCATACGCTCACCACGCCCTGCCGCCAGAATCATCGCCTTCATTTAAAACGTATATCCCACTTGTACAGCCTTGTTTTCAAGACGATCCAGCAAGAGCAACAAAGGCTTGAAGGCAATGTAGCGACCAGCGACCAGGCGCACATAACGCAACACAAGGGGCAAATCATTCAGGTACTGGGCTTTGCCGTCGCGGTAATTCAACCTTGCAAAAATTCCCAGAATCTTCAAATGGCGTTGCAAACCCATGAAGTCGAATTGGCGATAAAACTCACCGGGGTCTTCACAAATGGGCAAACCAGCCTTGCGGGCAGCTTCCCAGTAACGCACCGTCCAGTCTAGGGTTTGTTCCTCGGGCCATTCAATATAAGCATCGCGCAGAATACTGACCAGGTCGTAGCTCATCGGGCCTTTCACGGCGTCCTGAAAATCGAGAATGCCGAATTGCGGCTCCTCACCTGCAGGGCTGGTCAGCATCAAGTTTCGGCTGTGGTAGTCACGGTGAACAAACACCTGGGGCTCGGCCAGCGCGCTTTGAATCAGCATGCCTTTGATACTGTCCAGCCAATTTCGTTCCTGATCGGTCAGCTCGGCACCATAGTGCTTACCTACATACCAATCATCGAACAAATTCATTTCCTGCAACAGTTTCTCAGCCCCATAAGCAGGTAAACCGGTGCAGGCTGTATTGGCTTGCAAGTGCACTAAATCATGCAAAGCCTGCATGTAAAAGGCATCTTTCCTGTCGGGCTGGGCTTTAAGGGCCTGCAGCATGGTGGTATTTCCAAAATCCTGAAGCAGCAAAAAACCGTCTTCAGGGTTTTGCGCCAATACATCGGGCGCCTTGGAACCACCTTGGCGTAGCAAAGCTGCCACATGCACAAATGGGCGCACATCTTCCTTGTCCGGCGGTGCGTCCATCACAATGAGGGTTCGCGCGTTATTCCCCTCGGTAACCCGGAAGTAGCGGCGAAAGCTGGCATCACTGGACGCGGCCTGCAAGGTTTGCAGGTCAAACTCAAAACCATTCAGGCTGGTTAGCCATTTTTTCAACATTTCTTGACGCAAGGCGCTCATCAAACCGTCCAATCTCTTTAATTTGTAGTTAGTTGCCTATAATAGTAGGATCCAATGGCGCTTGTTCGACCCGTCACCTATTTGAGTACATACCCAGCTTGAAGAAAAGCAAAAAATTACTGCAAGTGCACCCAGTGCCCACCCGCCCTACGGCCATCGCATTCAGTTTGCTGTGTCTTGGCGCGCCTATGGTTGCCCAATCCACGGAGGCCACGGCGCCCATGGTTGCTCCGCCCACGCGTCTGAAAATTGACGGTGGGTTTCTCGGCGTAAGCACAAAAATTCCGGAAGATGAGTCCACCTACATTTCCGCAGACAAGCTTTACGGCAACAGCGCAGAGGAAACTTTTCTGGAAGGCAATGTTGAGATTCGGCGCAACAAAATGAAACTGTTTAGCGACTCCATCAATTATTCGCCGATTACCGACCGAGCCAACGCGAAGGGTAACCTGATCATTGAACAGGAGAACATGATTTTGCGGGCGCCCGAGGGCAGCGTGAAACTGGGTACGGGCGAAAGCCGGATGACCAAGCCCACCTTTGAGTTGAAAGAAATCAACGGCAAGGGCCGCGCGGACAAAATGCAGTACGACGGGATCTCAACACTGACACTTGAAAATCCGAATTACACCGTGTGTGAGGTGCCCAATCCCGAGGCTGCGGACCAAGGCGACTGGTACATCACCGCAGACTCTCTGGAAATTGACAAGGCCGCCGAAGTGGGCCGTGCACGTGGCGCCAAAGTGGTGTTTCAGGATGTTCCCATATTGGGCGCCCCCTACTTTTCATTCCCCACCACCGACAGGCGCAAAAGCGGCTTTCTTCCGCCCTCTTTTGGAACTGTGTCCAATAGTGGGTTTGAAGTTACAGTGCCGTATTACCTGAACATCGCCCCGGACAAAGACATGACCCTTTATCCGAAAGTCATCTCGGGCCGGGGCTATCAGTTGGGCACACAAACGCGCTACCTGACGCCCAACAACGAGGGCGAACTGAAATACGATTATCTGCCCGACGATGAAAAAACCGGCACAGACCGTTCCGCTTTATCCTTATTACACAAGTTCGAGAAAGGCCCGTTCTATGCTGGTGTCAACTTCAACCAAGTGTCGGATGACAATTATTTTGTCGACTTCTCACGCACCCAGGCTGTGGCCTCGCAGCGTATTCTGGTGCAAGAGGGTTTTCTTTCATATCGTCAAAAAAACTGGAGCGCCAATGTGCGCACAGTGGCACATCAAACACTCCAACTGTTTAATGACGTCATTGCCGAGCCCTACGATCGCTTACCCGAGGCCACTGTTGAGTTAAGCCCAACCCGCATCGGTCAAGCCAATGCCTTTGTGTCCGTGAGTGGTCAATACACTGATTTTGCTCGCCCGTCATCCGCTCCGGCGCGGGTTGAAGGCTCTCGGGGTGTAACACGCGCCCGGGTTTTCATGCCAATACAAAGGTCCGAATTCTCCTTCACGCCAGCAGTTTCAGTGCAGTCCACGTCTTACGATTTGCAGGGTCAAACACCAGGGGCACCTGCGGGCCCCAGCAGCGTCATTCCAACAGTCTCCCTGGACAGTACTGTTTACTTTGACCGCAAAACAAGCTTCTTCGGGCGCAAGGTGAACCAGACTCTGGAACCCCGAATTTTCTACCTTTACACGCCGTTCAAAGACCAATCCGATCAACCTGTGTTCGACACCTCTGTAACTGATCAAAGCTTGACGCGGATTTTTGCCGAAAACAGGTATTCCGGACTTGACAGGGTTGGAGACGCCAACCAGCTTACATTGGCTGTAACCAGCCGTTTTTATGACGGTGTGAGCAGTGAAGAATTGTTCAGCATCACTGGCGGACAACGCCTTAACCTGAAAACCCCAAGAGTCATCTTGCAAGGATTTGAGGCTCCGACCACCAGCGATTCTGATTTTTTCGCCAATGCACGTGGCCGCATCAGCCAATCGATATTTCTGGACGCCACTTCCCAACTGAACGCAGAAAGTGGTCGTCATGAACGCGGCAATATCACGGTCAGCTATGCGCCATCACTGGGCAAACAACTGAATTTGGGTTACCGGTACACCCGCGCCCAGATTGACCAGTTCGACATTTCTGGCCAATGGCCCATTTCCGATCGCTGGAGTGGCGTAGGTCGTTTAAACTACTCCATGTTGGACAACCGCTTGATTGAGGGTGTTGCTGGTCTTGAATATGGCGAAGGTTGCTGGGCATTGCGTGTTATCGCGCAAAGGTTTGCCACGGCACCGTTGCTTGAAACCACTTCCCTGTTTGTTCAGCTAGAACTCAACGGATTGGGGCGTTTGGGATCCAACCCCACCGACCTGTTGTCCAGAAAGGTGCCGGGGTACACACCCTTCTCATCCTCACAAGCGACCCAATAAGCATCCAACAAGTACCTGACCAAGCACCTGAAAAGTTATGAACATGAAGCACATTCAACATTGGTTATTCGCAATCTCTGCAATGGCGGCAATCGGCCATGCTCAAGCGCAAGGTATGAAAGCGCCAGCATCCAAATTGCCAACCGGAAAACTGAGTGCAGAACTTGGGGCCAGCAACGGTTCCGGCGCAGCCGCGATCGACGGAATTGTTGCTGTGGTAAACACAGACATCATTACCCGCAGCGAATTAAATCGGCAAGTAGCCCTGATTGAACGACAAATGAGCCGCCGCGGTGCGCCATTGCCAGACCGGATTGAATTGCGCAAACAGGTTCTTGATCGGATGGTGATGGACCGGGCACAACTTCAAAAAGCAGAAGTGGTGGGGATTCGAATTGAAGACGCCCAAATTGAAGCTGCAATGGCCCGTGTTGCAGAACAAAACGGTTTGTCTTTAGAAGACTTTCTTGCAAGACTTCAAGAGGAGGGAGTGTCGCCAGCCCGCTTCCGCGAAGAGGTGCGTAGCGAAATTACCCTTGGCCGCCTGCGCGAGCGTGAAGTTGAATCCCGAATTCAGGTGTCTGATGCAGAAATTCAAAACTACCTGGCGGCCCGAAGCAAAGGTGGCGCCGTGGGCAATCAACCCGAAGTGAGCTGGGTACAGCTGCTGGTTAAAGCCCCGAGTGACGCAAGCGGTGCCACACTGAACCAGGCACGCACCAAAGTTGAGTCAATTGAAAAAGCACTGAGAGATGGAAAGACTGTAGAAGCCATTGTGCAAGCCAACCCCGAACTGGCCATTGATGGCACCGGGCAAATGGGTTGGTCGGGTTATGATGCCGTGCCTTCCCTGTTTACTGATTTCCTGTCCAAGGCACAACTGAATACCGTACAAACCATACGCAGCCCCAACGGCTTTCATGTGTTGAAAGTGCTACAGCGACGCGAAAGTGGTACCGCGCTGGACAACACCCCTGTAACCCAAACGCGGGCCAGACACATTCTGATTCGCCCCGGTCCGGACATTACTGAGGCCGAAGCCAAGCGCAGGCTAAATTTTGCTCTTGAACAGCTGCAGGGAGGTGCTGCCAGCTTTGACAACCTGGCCAAACGTTATTCGCAGGACGGCTCTGCCGCCAAGGGTGGCGACCTGGGCTGGCTGTACCCCGGCGACACCGTGCCGGAATTCGAAAGAGAAATGAATCAGCTGGGAATAGGTGGTGTAAGCCCCGTGTTTCAAAGCAGGTTTGGTTTCCACATTATTCAAGTGGTTGAACGTCGCCAACAGGCGGCCTCCGAAGAGCGTCAGCGACAAGTCGCCCGACAAGCCATTCGCGCCAGCAAATCAGAAGAAAGCTATCAAGAATGGCTTCGCCAATTGCGCGATTCCACTTTCATCGAAATTCGCCTTTAATCCACAAGGCATGAGCACGGCCACAAACCTCCCGATCCTGATTACCAGCGGCGAACCCGCTGGTATTGGGCCAGAGTTGTGCGCCCTGTTGGCTGAAACCAGCCAGGCCGAGCGGCTAAACCGTGCACTGGTTATTCTTGGTGATGCAAACCTCCTTGAGACCAGGGCCATCAATGCAGGTATCAAACCCAAGTGGCAACGCATCGACACCCTGCTGGATATTTCGGTCACTGAAAATGAAAAGCCGGGCTATTACATTCTTGATTACCCCCTTACAGCACCCTGCTCCACAGGCAAACCAAACCCGTCCAATGCGCCCTACGTGCTGGGCCTGCTAAACCTGGCCTGCGATGCCTGCAAAAACGGCGCAGCCGCGGCCATGGTGACGGCACCCATACAGAAATCTGCAATAAGCCCGTACTGGCCCGGTTTCATGGGGCATACCGAATATTTGGCCGAGCGCTGCGGCCAAAGCGATGTAGTGATGATGCTGATTGGCGGCCACATGAAAGTGGCGCTGGCCACCACCCACATTCCTTTGGCCAAGGTGCCAGCCGCAATTACCCAAGCCAGCCTTACACGCACACTGGAAATCATGTTGCATGATCTAGCGCTGTACTGGAGTTTGCCAAAACCCAGAATTCTGGTGACTGGGCTGAACCCACATGCCGGGGAGGCAGGCGACCTGGGGCATGAGGAAACCGAAACCATCACACCAACAATTAAAGCCCTGCAAGCCAAGGGACACGATGTTCAGGGCCCCTTCCCGGCAGACACCCTGTTTCAACCCAAGTACCTGCAACACAGCGATGCGGTGCTGGCCATGTTTCATGACCAAGGTTTGCCCGTGCTAAAGCATGCCAGTTTCGGGCAAGGCGTGAATGTTTCACTGGGGTTGCCTATTGTGCGCACCTCGGTAGACCACGGCACTGCACTTGACCTGGCTGGCACCCGCAACATGGATGCGGGCAGCCTGAATGAAGCGATAGAATGCGCGCACCACATGGACCTTTGCCGCAGGAACGCGCAATGAAATACCAAACCAAAAAACGATTCGGCCAACACTTTTTAACCGACCAAAGCATACTGGCGAACCTGATCGGCGAAATGCGGCCACGTGCCGACGATACACTGGTTGAAATCGGCCCAGGTTTGGGCGCACTTACCTTTTGGTTGCTCAAGGCGGTTAATCACCTGCAGGTGATTGAAATTGACCGGGACCTGGCAGAAAAGCTTCGCACCGGGAGCTGGAAAGACAAGCTGACTGTTCACGAAGTGGATGTGTTGAAATTTGACTTCAGGCAACTTGCAGCACCTTTTCGCGTTGTGGGCAACCTGCCCTACAACATTTCCTCGCCTATTTTATTTGCATTGCTTGAAGTGGCCGATCGTGTTGTCGACCAACATTTCATGCTGCAAAAAGAAGTGATCGACCGCATGGTGGCTGCCCCTAAAACCAGCGATTACGGCAGGCTGTCGGTGATGTTACAGGCCTACTACCACATGGACCATTTGTTCGATGTACCACCGGAGTGCTTCGACCCACCTCCCCGCGTGATGTCAGCCATCGTTCGAATGGTGCCAAAACCGGCGCAAGAACGCGCTGCAATTCCAACTGAAGTGTTTAGCCGGGTGGTCAGCACGGCCTTCTCACAGCGTCGCAAAATGTTGCGCAACACCTGGGCCAACGTGGTGCCGGAACACATGGCGGAAAAAGCGGGTATTGCACTTACTGCACGCGCAGAAGAAATTGCACCTGAGCAATTTGTGCAGGTGGCACAAATGCTGGCAACGACCTTGGAACACCCGGCGGTCAGTCGCGAATAAGCTAAGTTAAACGTCCAAATATTCTACTTGGGCATTGCTCCAATCACTGCCCAGCAAATTCACCAATTTTTCCTTGAACACGTCAGGTTGGCCAGTTGTAAAAAAACTCACTCGTTCAAGCAAGGGCAAATATTCGCCCGCCACGTTCAACAAGTTTTCGGCTTCAAGGCGTGCTTTAAGCTGCTTGGCTACAGGCAAACCGGTCTCAATCACATCCACACCAGGGCCAGCCAATTTTGAAATAAGGTGCGCAACAAAGGGGTAATGGGTGCAGCCAAGTACAATCATATCAGCCTGTTTTTGAAGCAGCTCCAAAGGATCAAACCTTTCAACCAAAGCCTTGAACCGTTCACTGGCCACGGTGTTGGTGGTGGCCAATATGCCAACAACACCGGTTTTGGTTAACATGCTGGCAGGCTTTACAGCAGGTTCAATGCCCACAATTGGCCAGTTCGCATGAACTGCGCGAGCCTGGTTTGCACCCGCCGCTGTGGCGGTATTGCAAGCCATCACCATGGCTTTGCAACCCTGGTTTCGCAGCCAGTTGCTCAAGGTCAACACTCGATCGGTAATTTCATGCTGCGGCTTATCGCCATAGGGCAAGTACCGCTCGTCAGCCACAAATTGAAAACGCTCGGCGGGCAAGTGATTCAGCATGGCCTTCAGCACGGAAAGACCGCCCACCCCCGAATCAAATACACCCACCGCTTGTACGGACAAGGCTTTTGAAATACAGGGTAATTCGATGCTTGTTTTCATGATTCGATCGGATTGACAGATCTTAAAATTACGGCTGACACTTAATTTAACATTCCCTCATCATGACCGCTTTCACAGCCTTCGCCACTCGTGCCATTGCGCTCTGTATTGTCACATTGTTTGGATTGCTTGGCGCACAATCAGCCCACAGTGCAGAAAAGAATTCAAGCCTTCGGCTGTTGGTCGTTCCTCAATTTCCAGTCACTGAAATTCATGCCACCTGGAGCAAATTGCTGGATGGTTTGAAAAAAGAAGGTCTTCCAGAGATCGAACTGGTTTTTGCAAAAGACATTACCGAATTCGAAAACCTGTTCAAAGCCGGGCAAGCGGAACTGATTTACTGCAACCCATACCACATGGTGATGGCCCAAAAGGCACAAGGCTACGTACCCATGATTCGCGACAACAAGCCTTTAACAGGTATTTTGATTACTGCAACCGGAAACAACTCTACAAGTATTAAAAACCTCAGTGACCTGAATGGAAAAACCCTTCTGTTTCCATCACCAAATGCCTTCGGTGCATCGCTTTATATGCGCGCTTTGCTGAAACGTGAGAAAGGCCTGGAATTCACCACCAAATATGTGAAGACGCACTCCAACGTAATTCGTGGCGTTGTGCGAGGCGAGGGACAGGCTGGAGGAATGGTTAACGCAACCTTGTTGGCAGAAACGCCCGAACTTCAGCAAAAAGTTACAGTGATCTATGAAACGCCACCAGTACCCCCGCATCCAATTGCGGCACATCCGCGAATAGATGCCTCCACCCGGGAGGCACTTACAGCGGCTATTTTGGGACACATCAAAACCCACAAACAGGTGGGCGAGGACATTCAAATCCCTAACCCTGTTCGCGCAGACTATACAAAAGATTACAAACCACTTGAAAACCTCGGGCTTGAGGCATTTCTTTCCAATTGAAACCCTCTTTTCACACCATCAAGCATCCCAGCCTTGGCACCAAACTATTGGTGCTGGGTATTGGTCTGGTGTTAACACTTGCACTGGCATTTACATGGTTCAACACAAAAACCCAGCGCAATGAATTACAAGGAGTTTTCAACCAGCAAGCCACCGCCCTCGCATTCAATATTGCAGTGTCTAGTAACAGCCATTTGCTGGAAAAGGACTTTGCAATCATTGAAACCTTACTGATGAAGGCAGATGGATTCAAAGACCTTTATTCAGCCACCGTGGTGTCGGCAGATGGAAAAGTGTTGGCCCAGGTGATGCGCGACTCAAGCACCCATCGCTTGTTACCCCGCTACGACGTAGACCGGGTGCGTGTGCCCAAACAGGGCCTGGATACAAAGATTCTCACCAGCGATCGCTACCTGACAGTGATTGAGCCAATTGAGTCGGGACGCGTGATAGGCCATGTGGTTTTAGAGTTTGACTTGACGCCTCTACAAGAACGTCAATCCGAACTGATTCAGCGCAATATTCTGTTGGCTCTCATACTGATATTTCCGGCAGCCTTGGCGTTGTGGCTGTTCATTCGCAAAACCATTCAGGAATTGAATGCGCTTACCGACTTTGCGCAGCGAATGGTAAAAGACCAAGGCATAGAACACGCCAATTCTCCGACATCGCGTGAATTGGCGATGCTACACCGCACACTTAATTGGGCATCGGTTACGCTTCAGAAAAAAAACCGGGCGCTTGAAGCAGCAAAACTAAAGGCCGATAAATCAAACGACCTGAAGTCGCAGTTTGTGGCGAATATGAGCCATGAAATTAGAACCCCTTTGAACGGCATACTGGGGCTTACCGAAATTACCTTGGGCAACGATGCGCTGGCAGAAAAACCTCGACGCAACCTGGAATTGATACAGCTAAGTGCTGAGCACCTGCTGCGAGTGGTCAACGATATTCTGGATTTCTCGAAGATTGACGCCAACCGCCTGGACATGGACCCACAGCCTTTTGAACTCAGGCCCAGCGTACAAGCGATGGTAAAAATGGTGTCCAGTGCATATGCAAAGCCCAGTGTTACCGTGTTGCTGGACATTGACCCCGCAGTTCCTGATTGCCTGTTTGGCGACTGCCCCAGGATTATGCAAGTACTCAATAACCTGCTGAGCAATGCGCTGAAATTCACGCAACAGGGCCAGGTCAGTTTGAGGATTACAGCGAAACAGGATCCCGGGAACAGCTCACAACCCAAAAGCAAGATTCATTTCGCCGTTCGCGACACCGGCATGGGAATTTCGGAGTCAGCTCGCTCAGAGATTTTCAAAGCCTTCTCGCAAGCGGAGCCTGGGACTGCACGCAAATACGGTGGTACAGGTCTTGGTTTAACAATTACCCAGCGTTTGCTGGAGCTAATGAATAGTCGAATCAACCTGTGGTCCGAAGAAGGCATTGGCAGCGAATTCAGCTTTACACTAGAGCTACCGATTGTCGAGACGCAAAAAACCACCGAGAGTGACTCACAAGCCATCCACATGAGCTCTGACACCACCCCAACAGCAGCGGCGTTTGGCCGCGCCAGCACTGGTCTTCGCGTGTTGGTAGCCGAAGACAATATGGTCAACCAAACTTTCATTTCGCATGTGCTGACCCAGCTTGGAGTTTCCTACCGTTTTGCAGACGACGGTTTGGCAGCAGTGCAAGCTGTGGACCAAGAGAAATTCGATTTGGTATTCATGGACATGCACATGCCCAACATGGGCGGCCTTGAGGCATGCCGGGTCATTCTTTCCAAACCGCAACACAAAAACTTGCCAATCGTTGGCCTTACTGCCGATGCAATCGCAGACACGCGCGAAGCCTGCATGTCTGCAGGCATGCGCGAGTACATTTCAAAACCGTTCAAACGCAGCGACATTGAAGCCGTATTGGCGCGCTTGAAATTCAATGTATCGCCAATTCCCATGCAAAACTTCGACCACGACAAAGAGTTGTTGAAAACAACCATCAACCTGATTGCGGCTGAAATTCCTCAACTTGCAGATGACATTGAAAAACAGCTGATGGCTGAAAAATTACCTGAGGCCAAACGCGCCTTGCATACATTGAAGGGGCATTGCAAACTGGTGGGTGAACTTGCATTTGCAGACTTTATCCAGCAACTGGAAAACCAGTTGATGAACAACCAACTACCAGCCACAAATTCACTGGAACACCTGAAAACCAACTTGCGAGTACTGCAACAACGCCTGCGTTTGCTTGCCCAATAAATTAAATCGGCGAATTAAATCTGTGAAATCGGCTTTATTGCGGCTGTAACCACCAGTTCCACCTTCCAGCCAGGCCTGGCAAGCCCTTTTACTTCAATGCATGCACGTGCAGGTGCAGTGCCCTCGGGTACCCAAGCGTCCCACACAGCATTAAACCCATCATAATCGCGGGCCATGTTTGTTAAATAAACCTGAACCATCAACAAATGGCTTTTGTCGGTACCGGCAGCTGCCATGGTGCGCTCAAGGCTGCTCAAAAGGTCCCGTGTTTGGGCCTGAACGTCACCTTCCTCAACGGAGGGCACCTCAACCAAATAGACCACCCCGTTGAAGCTTGTGGAATCTGAGTAACGTTTTGTAGTACCTTGTCTGTGTATCACAGGACCCCCTTCATGAAATTTGAACATTTGGTGCAGATCAACGACCCGAGCTTGCCCGGTATTGACTGGCTAACACGGCAACAACTCTGGTTTGGCTTGGTGGCACGGGCCTGGAAACCCACCCGCTTTGTGCTCGGCCTTGAGGATGCGCAGGTAACGCAAACCGGCCAGCAAGGCAATGTCACCACACTGGCAAGGGTTTTGAACTATGGCCCTTTTCAAATTGAAGACACCACCGAGCTGATCGATGAACAACGCACTGAAACCCGCATTGTAGCGAATCAGTTCTGTGGCGACAGCACACTGACTATTTCAATTGAAGAACCGGAAGCAGGCGAGCTGTGGCTGCGGTTTCAATACCAGGTTGGCGATGCCCCCGCAACCGAAGGTGGTCTCGAGGTATCGTCGCACGATGTGGACGAAATACGAAAACAGGCCTACCGCGCCGCAGACATTGACACCGTGCGCATGATCCGTGAGCTGGCCTTGGCCATGCCCACGCAACAAGACAACAAACTTAAACCTCACTAGGCAAGCAAGCAATCCGAGGGGCCAATTTATTTCAGTGCACATGCACCCATGTAAATTTGACCCGAACGGTTGCCGCTGCGGCAATAAGCCAATACTGGTTTTTGTGCTGAATCCAGAATGCGCTTGAAGTCCTCAAGCAGCACTTCCGTTGGTGGCTGCCCCACTTCCATGGGCAAATAGTGAATGGCAAGCCCCAAGCTTTTCGCTTTCACTTCAATAACTGCGTGGGCCAGTTGCGCGCCCACTTCATGGTCAGGCCGGTTATTCACAATGGTTTTAAAACCCAGTTCGGCAATTGCTTCCAAATCTTCCGGACTAATTTGGCCGCACACAGCCACTTCGTTGCTCAGTTGCCTGATACTCATTTCGATTCATTCCCTCGGTATGTGATTACTACACTTTTTACTGATAAGACAGTTCTTTGGCCTTGCCCCAGAACACCTTGTAAGAAAACGCAGTGTACCCGAGGATGGTTGGCAAAGTGATCACAACACCCACCAGAATAATCTTCAGTGCTTCAGGCGAGGAGGCCGCCTCCCACACGGTCAACTGATTCAACACCACATAAGGATACTGGCTGTAGGCCAGACCCAGGAAAGCCAATGTCATTACACCCGCAGTCAGCGCAAATACCATCCAGCCATAACCAGCCTCCATCAAACGCTGGCTGCCCAGCACATGGTGAATACCCCACAAGCACAACACCGATGCGATTGGAATCGGTGCCAGCGCCACGATATTGGGGAAGCTGAACCACTTGTCAAAAATCTCGGGAACAACCAAAGGGGTCATGGCTGAAATAAACGCAATCGAAGCCAGCATGGGCAAAAAACTGATTCGCCCCCAGCGGCGAGACTTCTCAATCAGATCGCCCTCGGTTTTCATGATTAGCCACCCACTGGCCAACAAGGTGTAGGCAAAAGGCAAAGTAATGGCCACGCCTAGGTTAAACACCAATTGCGACCAGTGGTTTGAAAACCCCGTAATGTAACTGCCCAGCATCCAGCCCTGCGAAACTGAAGTAACCAGTGAACCAATGAAAAAAATGCGGTTCCACAGCGGCTTGTAGGCCACGTCCACTTTCACCCGAAAATCAAATGCCACCCCCCTTAATACCAAACCCAGCAACATGAAAGTAACGGGCAGGTACAAAGCCGTAAGCACCACACCATGAGCTTTTGGAAAGGCCACCAGCAGCACGCCCACACCCAGCACAAGCCAGGTTTCATTGGCGTCCCAGAACGGGCCGATGGAATTGATCATGGTGTCTTTTTCATCGTCTGTTGCGTAAGGCAGCAACAGGCCAACGCCCAGGTCGTAACCATCCAGCACCACATAAATAAGCAGGGATAAACCCATGACACCCATGAACAGCAGCGGTAAAAACTCGTTGAAAGTCATCTCAAAGTTCCCCTTTATTGTTCACGGCGAAGTTTGTCAGCCGGGGTTGTGGCCGGTGCAGCGCCACCCCAATTTACTTTTTTGGACGAACCCACACCGCCCAGCAACATGTACCGCAGCACCCACACATAGGAAATAATGAGGCCGATGTACATGGCCATGTACAACAACACAGTGAAGGCCAGCAACTGCGGCGGGTGCTGGGCGACTACATCTGCAGTGCCCAACACACCGTACACTATGTAGGGCTGGCGACCTATTTCTGTCACCCACCAACCAGCAACAGTAGCCACCCAGCCCGAGAACATCATGAACATTAGGGCAGTCAAAATAAGCCGGTGGGTTTTGTTCTCAAGCACAGGACCAGTTTTGCGGAAAGCCCAAACCGACGCCCAGGACACGAGCAACATGAGCACACCCATGCCCACCATCACGCGGAAAGAATAAAACACCGGCCCCACAGGCGGGTGGGTATTCAGGAACTCGTTAAGCCCCTTGATTTCGCCGTTGAAATCGTGAGTCAAAATAAAACTGGCCATTTTCGGAATGCCAATTTCAAAGTGATTGGTGCGCGCTTCGCTGTCAGGAATGGCGAACAACAGCAACGGTGCACCCCTTTCTGTTTCCCACACACCCTCCATGGCGGCCACCTTCGCAGGCTGGTGTTTCAGGGTATTCAAACCATGCAAGTCGCCCACAAAAATCTGGATCGGAATTAGTATGGCTGCGCCATAAATACCCAGCTTCAGCATGGGGCGCGTGAAAGGCTTTTCACGTTTGCGCAAAATTTGAAGGGCACTGCCACCCGCGATGACAAAAAACACAGTCAAGCCACTGGCCAGCAACATGTGTGCGAACCGGTAGGGGAACGAGGGATTCCAGATAATTTGCAGCCAATTGGTGGCGTGCATTTGACCATCAATAATTTCGAAACCTTGCGGCGTTTGCATCCAGCTGTTCAGCACCAAAATCCAGAAGGCCGACAGCGTGGTACCAAAAGCCACTAAAAACGTGGCCAGCAAATGCACCTTGGGCGACACCCTTTGTTTGCCAAACAACATCACACCCAGGAAAGTGGCCTCCAGAAAAAAAGCGGTCAGCACTTCGTAACCCAATAACGGGCCGGAAATATTTCCTGTTTTCTCCATGAAGCCCGGCCAGTTGGTGCCAAACTGAAAGCTCATCGTGATTCCAGACACCACGCCCATGGCGAACGTCAGGGCAAAAATTTTCGTCCAGAAATAATGGGCCTGCTCCCATTCGGTTTTGCCGGTACGCACATGCTGCAAGCGCAGGTAAAACATCACCCAGCCTAGGCCGATGGTGATAGTTGGAAACAAAATATGGAAGGTAATGTTGGCCGCGAACTGAATTCGGGCAAGATCAAGCGACGTGAATTCCATACAGCACCCCACGAAAGCAACTGAATACGAACTACGAACTGCGATTGCATGGTTATGACCATAATTGGGTATATTCAGTCTGTCAAATTGGTTTACTCAATGAAGCACCCCACAACACGTACAATGCCGAATTACCCTGTACCGGATGCTTTTTTTGATCAACCGCCCCATGTTTTTTCTGCTGGCCGCTTTGGCAGCGTTCGCCCCACTGGCGATTGATTTGTATTTGCCCAGCCTTGCTGCAATTGGCGACGAACTACAGGCACAGGCTGGGCGCGTTCAACAAACCGTCACGGTGTTTCTGGCCGGGTTTGCCATGGGCATGTTGTTCTATGGGCCCCTTTCCGACCGGTATGGCCGCAGGCGAATGATATTTGCCGGCACCACCATGTTTGTGCTGGCCAGCGTGGCCTGCATGTTGGCCCAAACGATTGAGCAATTGCTTGTTTTCCGCCTGGTTCAGGCCTTCGGCGGCGGCGCAGCAGCAGTTATTTCGCGCGCGGTCATTCGCGACCTGTTTGGCGAAACCGAGTCAGCCCGCGTGATGGCCATGATCGCCATGGTCACCTCGCTGGCACCCATGATTGCCCCACTTCTGGGCGCCTATATCCTGGAACTGGGCTCCTGGCGATATGAATTTCTGGCACTTGCCCTGTTCGGTTCGGCCTGCACGGTTGCTGCCTACCTTTTGTTGCCAGAAACACTCAGCCAAACCCGCAGCCAAACTTCCATTGCCTTGGCCTTTAAAGGCTACCGAACAGTGTTTCAACACAGCCAAGCACGCCTGCTGATCATGGTCGGGGGCGCACACTTTGCCGCCATGTTTGCCTACATCACGGGCACGCCGTTTGTGTACATTGAGTTTTTTGGTTTGAGCGAAAAAACGTATGCCATGCTTTTTGGCTTGAACATAGTCACCTTGATTGGCTTTGGCTATACATCAACCCGCCTGGTGAAACGCACGGGCACCACACCGCTGATCAAAACCGGCTCGGTGCTGGGTTTGCTGGGTGCGCTCATGGTAGTAGCCAGCGCCTGGAATGCAGGTACTGCCAATTGGAATTTGGGTTTGATGGTTGCTGGCTTTTTAATGTGTGTGGGTTCGCTGGGTTTTGTTGCACCCAACACCACTGCGCAGCTGTTGGGCAAACACCCGAAAAATGCCGGAGCGGCATCGGCTTTGTACGGTTGCGCACAATTTGGTTTAGGTGGCTTGGCCAGTTGGGCTGTTTCAGTGGTTCACAATGGCACGGCCTTGCCCATGGCTGCCACCGTGGTGGCTTTTGCTGCGCTTGCGTGTTGGGCCAGCACCCAACTAAAACGCTGAACTTTTCATTGTAAGCACAAAGCCATTGCCATTTTGTTTAATCAACTGCGAAATTGGCATGAAAATTGGACTTTTTGGTCCCTTTACGGTATGTTGTGTCACGAATTTATTCTGCCCAACAACCCAAACATTCATTTTTGCACTGCCATATGGCCGACACGAAAGCCCAAAGTGGCGAGAACCAGCCCGACGTGGCTTGGCTCGAGAGCCAGTACAACGTTCGCTCTTACCTGCCCGATCACCCAAAAACCTTCGCTCGCTGGGCTGAACAGTCACGCTACGCCCGCTTTGACCTGGATGGATTCTGGAACCAGTATTTCGGTGAATCAGAAGCAGAAACCGTGGACGTTATTCCCGGCAAGCCCGGCAAACCGCTTCTTATTTTTATTCACGGCGGCTACTGGCGCTCACTCGACAAATACGACTTCACCTTCCTTGCCAAGCCCTATGTTGCGCGTGGCTACTCGGTGGCCCTGCTGAATTACGGCCTTATTCCCCGCGTGACAATTGAAGACAGCGTACGCCAAACCTTGCGCGGCATTGAATGGCTTTATCGCCAGGCCGACCGCTTTGGCTTCGATGCCAACCAAATTGTGGTGTGCGGGCATTCGGCTGGCGGGCATTTGGGCGTGATGAGCGCGCTGGCATTTTGGCCCCTGTGGGCTTCCGACCTGCCACAAGACGTCGTAAAGTCGGTGATAGCCATTTCAGGTATTTACGATTTAAGCCCTTTGGTGCACACCCCCTTTATTCAGAAAGACCTGAAGCTGAACCAGAAGCGCATCCGCATGGTGAGCCCGGCACTGATGCCCAAACCTACCATTCCCGTGCATTTGGCCTTCGGCACCAAGGAAACTGACGCATTTAAAGAACAAAGCGCTTATTTGGCCTCGCACTGGGGCCTGAACCCACCCCTGCAAGTGAATGCCGACCATTTCAGCATTTGCGACAGCATTGCCGACCCAAACAGCGAACTGTTCATGCTGATTCAAAACCAGCTGCTCTTGCCATCGCACTAAAACTAAATGGGTTATCCCCCCAAGTTCGGTAAACTGCTTTTCAGGTTGATATCGTATAACTAAACTGTACATATCAACCTGGAGGCAAAAATGCCCCTTAAAATTGCCTATTCCAACGCCGCCGGATCGTTTGGCCCCCGCTATCCAGACGGTCAGACACTCATGCGCAAGCGCACTCTTCGCCAAACCGCCAAATTATTCAAGGTGGGCACCGAGGTTTTGCTGAACTCTGCGCCCGCTACTGTAATTGCCTACAACATTGCCGAATTTGGTCGCTGGATCTCGACCAGCCACCCCGTGCTTGTTCGCATGCACACTGGTGAACTGCAATACTGCCGGTTAAACGACCTGCACATTGCTGAAAACCCGAGCAGGCAGCCCCACTGAAGCTGACTATAATGAGGGAATGAACTTTACATTCCCAACAACCAACTCAAGCAACAACACCATCGGCTTCATCGGCCTGGGCAATATGGGTTCCGCCATGGCGGCCCACCTGTGCAACGCCGGCTACACAGTGCTGGCGTGGGCGCGAAATTCATCCACTTTTGAAGCGCTTGCGCACCTGCCTATAAAGCCACAACACAATATTGAGGCCTTGTGCACAGCCACCCGCCTGATTGCACTGAATGTGACCAACACAGCCGATGTACAATCGCTGTTGTTTCGCGACGGCGGCATTGCACAACATGCGCAGCCCGGTTCAATCATCGTCGATTTCAGCACCATTGATGCTGCGGCAGTGGCTGAAATAGCGCGGCAATTGAAGTCAAGGGACATTGATTACATTGACTGCCCCGTATCAGGTGGCGCGGCGGGTGCCCGTGCTGCAACATTGAGCATGATGGCAGGTGGCGACTTGGCAGCCTTTCAACACATTGAACCCATGCTAAAACACTTGGGAAAAACAATTCGACATGTTGGGCCTTCCGGCGCCGGGCAAGCCATCAAAGCAGCCAACCAGATGGCACTGTGCATTCAATTGGTGGGCATTGCCGAAGCCATGAATTACGCACTGGAGCAAGGCGCCGAGTTGAGCGTGGTGCTTGAACTGTTGCAAGCAGGCTTGCCGGCAAGCCGAGTGCTGGATTGGGCCGGACCCCACATGGTGAAAGGCTTCACCGACCCAGTTTCAATTGAAGCACACCTGCATGCGAAAGACGTTCGCATGGTAGCCGATGCAGCCTTAAAACAGGGCCTGCATTTGCCGCTGTTGTTTAAAACAGCAGAACTGCTGGATGAACTTGTGGCCGAAGGGCCGAAAAGCCAGGACACATCGAGAATTTTTGAGGTGGTTCGCAAACACATGCGAACTTGATACTCGGCCGCAATTTCACAAGCGAGCTATGTAGCTGCGTGGCTGCTGGCTGTGCGGATTTGATCGGGTGTGCATGTGCTTGTTGCGACAGTCAGGAAAATCTGCCCAAGCGTGCCAAGCCGGGCCGGTGCCCTTTGGGGCAGAAGCCGCCCCGACCGCTTTTTTCGAGGGGCGGTTTCAGGCATGGCGAGGCTCAGCTTGGGGACAACAGATTTTCCGTCGCAACAGGCACTGCGCACCTGATCAAATCAAGCAACAGCCACAAAAGCCATGCTGGCCCCGATCCAATCAAGCAACAACCACCGCGTCAAATGTCGTAAGCCTGCCCACCACCCAACACGCGGTCAATCAGCTTCGGCGTCAACATCGGTGCAAACACCGCAATAAATTCGTACATCAACGTACGCATAAACACGCCCTGCCGCAAGGCAATGCGGGTTGTGTTGCGGCCAAACAAGTGATCCACTGGTACAGCCATCAAACCTTTGTCCTTCAAAGCATCAAAAGCAACTTCCGAAATTATGCCAACACCAAGACCCAAACCCACATAAGTTTTAATCACATCCGCATCAATGGCTTCAAGCACCAAATCGATGGTGACCCCGGCCTTTGCAAAAGCGGCATCAATTTTTTTGCGGCCTGCAAAGTGTGTTTCATAGGTAATCACAGGCATCTGCTCAAAATCGGCCAAGGTAATTTGTCGCCCACCTTTTGCAAACGGGGTTAAGAGCGGTGAACCAGTGGGCGCCACCGCAATATGCCCCCAGTCGTAGCAGGGAAAGGTTACCAAATCAGGCTCATCGGCCAGGGCCTCGGTAGCCACAGCCAAATCGGCCTGGTCTTTACGCACCCACTGGGCCAATTGCTCTGGCGTGCCCTGCAACAAAATCAGCCTCACCTTCGGGAATTTTTTTCGAAAAGCAGCCACAGCTTGCGGCAAAACGTAGCGCGCCTGCGTGTGGGTTACAGCCACGGTCAGTTGTCCACTTTCACGTGCAGCAAATTCCTCGCCCACCCTTTTGATGTTTTCCAGCTCAGCCAAAACCCTTTCACAGGCCTGGTACACCAATTCACCGGGCGGCGTTAAACCCTTAATACGCTTGCCATGGCGCTTGAAAATTTGAAACCCCAGCTCTTCTTCAAATTCGATGATCGCCTTGGACACCCCTGGCTGAGATGTAAACAGCGCCTTGGCCGCATCGGTCAAACTGTAATCATGGCGAACCGCCTCCCGAACGAATCGGAGCTGGTGCAAATTCATAAAAACCCTTTATTCCACGGTG
The DNA here is from genome assembly GCA_021299735.1 of Burkholderiales bacterium. Lineage (GTDB taxonomy): Bacteria > Pseudomonadota > Gammaproteobacteria > Burkholderiales > Burkholderiaceae_B > Limnobacter. Next base: position 38,654 of record JAJTEM010000026.1, read on the forward strand.
GAATATATAAATGGAAATACTATCGTTTGAATTATAAAGGCTAGCGCTTACACTTCAAGTCCCGAAAAACCATTTTCATCGAGCTTTCACGTGCCTTTTCACATTGATCTAGTCTACGTAGCCTCTGGCCTGGCGGTCGGCCTTCTGGTCGGCCTGACCGGTGTGGGGGGCGGCTCTCTGATGACCCCCCTGCTCACAGTGTTGTTCGGTGTACCTGCAACCACTGCCGTAGGTACCGACCTGGCATTTGCGGCAATTACCAAAGGTGCCGGAACCGTGGTGCACCGCTTGCGCAATACCGTGAAATGGAAAATAGTTGCGCTGGCCTGCTTGGGCAGTGTTCCCGCATCGTTGATCACAATTGCAATTCTTCACGGATTGGACATTCAAAATGCAGGCAAAGGAAGCCCGATTGACGTGTTCATTCGCTGGTCGATTTCGTTTTGCGTCATGCTGACCGTATTCGCACTCATCTTTAAAACCAAGATTGTTGGATGGATCCAGCGCACACCCAGCGCGCAGCTTCACGACACCACACGCAGCGTGGCCACGGTAATTGCATTTGCAGTAATCGGCACTTTGGTAACCGTGTCGTCGATTGGAGCCGGCGCGGTTGGTGTTATGGCCTTGTTCATGCTGTACCCACATTTGAAAGCCTCTGAAATTGCAGGTACCGATATCGCGTATGCTGTGCCCCTTACCACGGTCGCGGCTTTCGGGCACTTTAGCTTGGGCACAGTTGATTTTGGTTTGTTGGGCGCACTGTTGTTGGGGTCCATTCCCGGCATCACAGTGGGCAGTTATTTAAGTCGCGCAGTGCCTGAAAGGTTCTTGCGCGGGGTATTGGCCACGACCCTCACCGCCGTGGCCGCAAAATTGGTGATGTAAATGTACAAATACGACGACTATGACCACGCCCTTGTTCGCGAACGCGTGGCCCAGTTTCGCAACCAAACCGAGCGCTTCCTGAAGGGCGAACTGACCGACGAAGAATTCCGCCCGCTGCGCCTGCAAAACGGCCTTTACATTCAGCGCCATGCGCCCATGTTGCGGGTTGCCATTCCTTACGGTTTGTTGGGTGCGAAACAGCTGCACAAGCTTGCAGACATCGCAGCCAAATATGACCGCAATTACGCGCACTTCACCACGCGCCAGAACATTCAATACAACTGGCCCGCACTGGAAAACGTACCAGCCATTCTCGCTGAACTGGCTGAAGTTGAAATGCACGCCATTCAAACCAGCGGTAACTGTATTCGCAACACCACCAGCGACCCTTTCGCTGGCATTGCAAAAGATGAATACGTGGACCCACGCCCATTTTGCGAACTGATTCGCCAGTGGAGCACCTTCCACCCAGAGTTTGCCCACCTGCCACGCAAATTTAAAATTGCAGTCAATGGGGCCGCCGAAGACCGCGCTGCCGTGCAAGTGCACGACATCGGCGTGAACCTAAGCCGCAACGAAGCAGGCGAAGTGGTTGCACAAGTGTTGGCTGGTGGTGGTTTGGGGCGCACACCCGTCATTGGTTCTGTCATCAAGAGCAACCTGCCCTGGCAAGAACTGCTCACATACATTGAAGCCGTCATGCGCGTGTACAACCGCTATGGTCGCCGCGATAACCTGTACAAAGCACGCATCAAAATTCTGGTACGCGCAATCGGTGCAGAAGAATTCGCACAGCAAGTGGAAGAAGAATGGCAGCACATCAAGGGTGGCGTGTCTGTGATTCCCCAGAAAGAATTCGACCGTGTAGCAGCGTTTTTCACTGCGCCAGCTTACGAACACTTCAGTGCGGAACAAGTGGCTACAATTGCCGAACAAAACCGTGGCCTGCGCGCCAAGCATGTTGGCTTTGACCGCTGGCTTACCCGCAACGCACGCGAACACCGCCAGCCTGGTTATGTGGCCATCAGCATTTCGCTGAAGCGCCCGGGTATTGCCCCTGGCGACGCTACCACTGACGAAATGCACCTGATCGCCAACTTGGCTGAACAATATTCGTTTGGTGAGTTACGCGTAACACACGAACAAAACTTTGTGCTGTCTGACGTAGCGGAACAAGACTTGTTCGAACTGTGGAGCACCCTGAAAGAACACAATTTGGCCATGCCAAACATTGGTTTGGTTAGCGACATGATTGCCTGCCCCGGTGGTGACTTCTGTTCACTGGCCAACGCCAAATCCATTCCAATTGCTTTGGGCATTCAAGAAGCCTTGGACAACCTGGATTACCAGTTTGACCTTGGCGACCTTAGCCTGAACATTTCTGGTTGTATCAATTCATGCGGCCACCACCACATTGGCAACATTGGTATTTTGGGTGTCGATAAAAACGGTGAAGAGTGGTACCAGGTTACGCTGGGCGGCCGGCAAGGCAACGATGCATCCATCGGCAAGGTGATTGGCAAATCTTTCTATGCAGAAGACGTACCCGGCGTGGTTGTGAAACTGCTGGAAGTGTATGTGCGCGAGCGCCATGAAGATGAACTGTTCATCGACACCCTCGACCGCATTGGCGCAGAGCCTTTCAAAGACCACGTGTACGCCAACAAGGAGGCTGCATAACATGGCCAGCATCATCGTAAAGCCACTGAACGGCGAGGCATCAATTGTTTCAGACGAATTCCTGATCATCGATGCAGGTACACCCGAAGCACCAGCAACCATTCCAGCCGAGGGCAAAGTGCTGGTGCATTTGTCAGCCTGGGAAGCCAACAAGGCTGAACTTTCAGCGCGCGCACAAGCGGGCAATTTGGGTGTTTACCTGAACCCCGAAGACAATCCTGAGCAATTGCAGGGCGACGTGAATGTGTTGAAGTTGATTGCTTTTCACTTCCCTGTGTTCAAGTATGGTCAAGGCTATTCAGGTGCTTACCTGCTGCGCACACGCTATGGTTTCAAAGGCGACATTCGTGCGTTCGGCGACATTTGGCGCGACCAGTTTTTCTACCTGGCACGTTGCGGTTTCACCCAGTTCGACATCAAGGAAGGTAAATCGCTGGAAGATGCCTTGAACGCGTTTTCCGACTTCACCATTCCTTATCAAACCAGTGCCGATGGTTCGCTGCCTGTATTCAATCGCAGGGCCGCAGCAGCGGGAGCCTAAATATGAGTACAGCAAATACCTCAGCACAGTCGCGCTTTCACAGCGTTGACGCCGCACCTGAAAACCACGCGGTGCAAGAACAAGCGATTGCTGTGTTTCGTGGCCCGCACCAGCCAGCTACCGACATTGCAAGTAAAGTGCAGGCGCTGGAAACGCTGTTGACCCAAGCCGCTACCGAGTTTGATTCCATTGCCTTGGCCAGCAGCCTAGCGGCAGAAGACAATGTGCTGTTCGATGTAATTGCACGCCTGAAATTGAATATTCGCATATTCAGCCTGAACACAGGCCGACTGCACCAGCAAACCCTGGATGTAGCCCCAGCCCTTCAAGCCAAATACGGCCACACGGTGCAGTGGTTTGAACCCCAGGCACAAGCGGTTGAAAACTACGTGAACAGCAAAGGCCGCGATGCATTTTATGAAAACACCGCACTGCGCAAAGAATGCTGCGGGATTCGCAAAGTAGAGCCCTTGGCACGTGCACTGCAAGGTGCAAAAGCATGGGTTACAGGCCAGCGTCAGGCACAAGCGGCCACACGCGCTACACTGCCTGTTCGGGAATTCGATGCCGACCGTGGCATTGAAAAATTCAACCCGCTGGCTGACTGGAGCGAGGCCGATGTATGGACCTACGTACGCCAGTTTGATGTACCCGTGAACAAACTGCACTTTGAAGGGTTTCCTTCAATTGGCTGCGAACCCTGTACACGCGCAATTACCATTGGTGAAGACATTCGCGCAGGCCGCTGGTGGTGGGAAGACCCCACCAGCAAGGAATGCGGTTTGCACAACGCCAACCTGAAAAAGTAAGCAACACCAAATTAACGAAATACACTGAATAATCGAAATCGAGAACAATCATGAGCACGCAAGTGAGTACGCAAACACACACCATGTCCCACCTGGACTGGCTTGAAGCAGAGGCCATCTACATCATGCGCGAAGTGGCCGCGGAATGCGCACGCCCCGCCATGCTGTTCTCGGGCGGCAAGGATTCCATCGTCATGCTGCGCCTTGCAGAAAAAGCGTTTCGCCCTGGCAAATTTCCATTTCCCTTGGTGCACATTGACACCGAACACAACTTTCCGGAAGTGATTGAGTTTCGCGACTGGAAAGCAAAGCAACTGGGTGAAGAACTGATTGTGCGCTCGCTGGAAGGCTCGATCAAAAAAGGCACCATTCGCCTGCCCCACCCGGATGCTTCACGCAACGCATTCCAAAGCGTTACCTTGCTTGAAACACAGGAAGAATTTGGCTTCGATGCACTCATGGGTGGTGCACGCCGCGACGAAGAAAAAGCGCGTGCCAAAGAACGTATTTTTTCTTTCCGCGATGGCTTTGGCCAGTGGGACCCTAAAAACCAGCGCCCCGAACTTTGGGACCTGTACAACACCCGCGTGCACCCCGGTGAACACATGCGCGTGTTCCCCATTTCCAACTGGACCGAACTGGATGTGTGGCAATACATTGAACGCGAAAAGCTTGAATTGCCGAGCATTTACTACGCCCACGAGCGTGAAATCATCGAACGCAATGGCCTGCTGGTACCGGTTACCGAGATGACCCAACCCAAGGCGGGCGAAACTGTCACCACACGCACAGTGCGCTTCCGCACCGTGGGCGACATTACCTGCACCTGCCCAGTGGCAAGCACAGCGGCTACACCTGCGGAAATTATCACCGAAACAGCAGTGACCGACATTACTGAGCGCGGTGCAACCCGCATGGACGATCAAACTTCCGAGGCCTCCATGGAGCGCCGCAAGAAAGAAGGCTATTTCTAAATCGAGATGAATACCATGAATGCAATTAACGAAGCCTTGAAACTGAGCACCCAGGAAAATGGCGTGCTGCGCTTCATCACCGCTGGTTCTGTTGACGACGGAAAATCTACCCTGATCGGCCGCCTGCTGTTTGACAGCAAAGGTATTTTTGCCGACCAGCTGGCCGCTATTTCTAAGGCGAAAAACAAGCGCACAGCTGGCGACACCATCGACTTTTCCCTGTTAACCGACGGCCTTGAAGCAGAACGTGAACAGGGCATTACCATCGATGTGGCCTACCGCTACTTCGCAACACCTGCACGCAAGTTTATTGTGGCCGACACACCGGGCCACGAACAATACACCCGCAACATGGTGACTGGTGCGTCTACTGCCGACGTTGCTATTGTGCTGGTCGACATTACCCGCGTTGCGTTTGAAGAAAGCCCTGATGGCTTGAAAGCCAGCCTGCTGGCCCAAACCAAACGCCACAGCGCAATTGCCGGCAAGTTGGGCATCCCCGCCATTTTGTTTGCCGTGAACAAAATGGACCTGGTTGATTTCGACCAGAACAAATTCATCGCCACGGAAAAAGCTGTGCGTGAACTGGCAACCACTGTGGGTGTTCAAGAAGCATTGGTACTGCCTATATCAGCACTGACCGGCGACAATGTGGTTACCGCAAGCAGCAAAACCCCCTGGTACACTGGTCAACCCTTGCTGCCCATTCTGGAAAACATTCCCAGCCGCGCAGACCGTGCTGAAGCAGCTCACAAAGTAGGTTTCCGTTTCCCGGTTCAATTGGTGGCTCGCCACGATGGCCACAAAGCCGATGATTTCCGCGGCTACATGGGCCGTGTTGAAGGCGGCAGCGTGAAGGTGGGCGACACCGTGGTGGTACATCCTTCAGGCCAAAGCGCTGTAGTGCAGCGAATTGTGTTTTTGAACGACGACTTGCCTGAAGCCCACTTGGGCCAGTGTGTAACCCTGGTGTTGGACCGCGATGTTGACGTATCTCGTGGCGACCAAATCGTGAACAGTGGCGACACAGTGAGCCATGCCCCGGTGAAAACATTGACTGCCGACATTTGCTGGCTGGACAATGAACCCTTGAACCCGGCACGCAAATACTGGATCAAGCAAACCACTCGCCAAACCCAAGCGAAGATCAAATCAGTGAATTTGGTGCTCGACATTCACACCCTGCTGCATGGCGAAAGCACCAAAACGGTGCAAATGAATGACATCGCACAGATTGAATTGGTGCTGGCTCAGCCCATCGTGGCAGATTTGTACTCAGAATGCCGTGCAACGGGTAGTTTTATCCTGATTGACAGCGCAACCAACCAAACTGTTGCGGCTGGCATGATCGTTGCAAAGAACTAAGCAACGACCATTCACCCGGTTGTTGGTTGCTTGTTCTTGAATAAGGACTTTTGAGATGGGACGCGTTGTATTGATTGGTGCAGGACCTGGAGCGGAGGATTTAATCACCGTTCGCGGCCTGAAGCTGTTAATGCAGGCAGACTGCGTGTTTTACGACGCGCTGGTCAGTCCCTCTCTTCTTTCTCAAGCCCACCCAGATGCCAAACTTGTTGCAGTGGGCAAACGCTGCGGCAAGAAATCCACTGCGCAAGTTTTCATCAACAAACAACTTGTTGAAGCTGCAGAAAAATACAAACTGGTGGTTCGACTGAAAGGCGGTGACCCGATGGTATTTGGTCGCGCAGATGAAGAAATTTCTGCATTAAAAGCTGCTGGCCATGCTGTTGAAGTAGTTCCTGGCGTTACCGCTGCACTGGCAGCAGCCAGCAGCCTGCAAGCCTCACTTACCTTGCGCGGTGTTGCCCGTAGCCTTACCTTAACAACCCCTTCCGTGGGTGCCACTGAAGTACCAAGTACCGAATTGTTCACCGGCACCGAAAACGACACCGTGGCCGTGTACATGGGTTTGCGCCAGGCGGGACCTTGGGCAGCGGCCTTGCTCGAAAAAGGCCGCGATGCACTTACCCCGGTCATTCTCTGCGAAAGCGTTTCACTGCCCGCCGAGAAATTCACACCGCTGAACCTGGGCAAACTGCCCTCGTTTTCAGCAGAACAACTTTCAGATGGCCCCTGCCTTATTCTGATCGGCAATGCTCTTGGCAAAGCCTGTGCCGAATTGCAAGCTGGTTCAGCCGATAGTATTCGTTTGCATCAAACCAATTTGAATCAAACCGTTAACGCAGCCTGAACTTAAATGGCTGGGTTACTACTCAGTGTGTAAACCATACTAACAAAGCGCCACAAAGCCACGTAGCGCCACACTGTCATCTATCCAGCCCATCGAGTTCAAAATGCCCGTTACCTCCCGGATTGCCACCAAAGGGCAACAAGCCGACTATTTAGATTCTCCCTATCGGTCTGAAACCTCATTCAAAAATTTTTCAACCTTCCTGAATCGTCCATTGACCATTTGTGGAAGGCAGTCCAATCAAACCGCCCGGTTCTCACTGCTGGACATTCTGAAACACCTGAATATACAAAAAGCCATTCTGAAGGGATCCGCTACAAACCAATGGAGAAGCAATAAAACACTTGCGGACATCGACTTGCAACTGCCAGTCAATAGCGCAATTGATAAAAATCAATTCACCAAGCCCCTGCTTGAATTCCTGAATCAGCGAAGCAACCTTTCAGCCAAAGGCAAGCAGGCAATTCAAGAGAAAACCTGGTTTTCAAAAGTACGGCACGATCTAAAAGATTCCTGGGCACGGCTAATCATCAGCATTGGCTACCCAGCTCAAAACGCCACCACGCTCGATATCAATCTGACCAATTACCGGGGCATTGCATACGACACGATACAGGCCTCGCGGGTATTGCAATTTGATTGGGCGCAGAGCAAAACACACAGCGTAGGCTCGTGGCACCCAAGCCTTGTAGACTGGTTGGCCAAGAATCAACTTCTTTGGTTCAACCCCGACATTGATGAAGGACTTAGCCGGCTAAGTTATCGCTTGAGCAAATCGTCCAATGCACGCCTGCTTCAACCACGAATTACCCTTCAGTTCTTCGAACAAGCCAGCCCTGAAACGATTGGCAATATTTACCTGCGCGTGTTGATGGATGAATACCCAAGCAGCACCTTAAGTACGCAGGAACGTAAACAGTTGTGGGCTCCCGTTCTTCAGGCAGCTGCAACACCCAAGTACGAAAGCCTGAAAAGCGACTTGTTGGGCTGGACCACACAGCAAACCCTGGATGAAGTCACGTCGGCCTTGAATGCACCTGAAACCCAGGTATCTGTTTTGGATCAATTGACAAAAGCCTGCCAAATCGGGATTGATTTCAAAAACTCTGTCAAAAACTTTTTGATGAGTCAGGAAGAATTCGATGAACCATTAAAGCCCCTGATTCAAAAGGCCTTGGGTGCACACGTGGTTTCCGGCGAATCGATCTTCAACATGCTGGACAACTGGAGCCTGGTTAAAGACATACCAAAACATGAATTGCTGACGGTGTTCACAGAGCTGTTAACCCACACAAGCACCACTGCTGACCCCTCTGTAAGCGGCAAGGCTGCTCACATGCTGGGTTGGTTACACGGCGATGAAGTGGCTACCCTGCAATTCTGGATGGACAGAATACCGGATAGCGCCCGAAACGCACCACCCGAAAAATTAATGCCGCCAGTGATTCAAAGTTTGCTGAAAATCATCAAAACAAAAGGCACTAAAGGGCTTGAACCAGTTTTGCCTCAGTTAAGTACCCTGCGAATTTCACGAAGCGACTGGCACACACTGACAGAGGCTTTGGAAACAAACCGCTCAAACATCGCTACCCAAAGTGCGATCAACCTTGAACATTCGCGCAATCCTGTTCTTGGATTAATGGAAATTTTAACCCTGCACTCCGCCGTATTGGGCGCCTTCGCGGGAAAGTGCAACGTGGTTACATTTGCCAAAAACAATGGTGTACGAACCGAGCAACTTTTCCAGAATTTCTATCAGGATTTGATGGTTTACGCACACACACTGCAAGAGCAAAAAACCCCGCCTGTGCTGCGCAATTTCCTGACCGTTAAAAGCGATGGATTAGATCTTGCACTACCCGACATGACATTGACTGTGTCATTTTCGCAGGAATCCATAACTGCCAATCTTGAAACGAACAAATTCTGGGTAACCGAACACGCCCGCGCCAAATTGAACACTGAACCATTTACCAATTCGCAGTCTTTCTACATGGAATGGCATGATGGTTCTCTTTTCTCTGGTGAAAGCCATCCCTCCGGCAAATTTATTTTCGATGGCGTATTAACCCACGTGAGCGTACAAAGCGAAGCGCCTGAAATATCGGGTTTATTAAACACCGGGCGGTTAATTTGCCAAAGCCGTTTTCCGGGTATTGATTATGCTGAAAAGTCGTGGGCAGCCAAGGGCCACTTCAATAGCAAACAACTTTTAAAAACCAAAACACTAGCCGACGCGCTTTTGGTATTAAAACAGGGCGTGATTGTTGATCAATTAATGAACAGTTTGGCAAAAATTGAGCATGAAATCGAAAACAACTTACCCACCCGATGCTTCGTCACAGTAACAACGGACACTTACCGCACGGAAATGAACACCCGGTATCGTCGAGTAGACGATACCATACCCAAACGAATTCAATTCCAGAATGTGTGGGGAGTTGAGCCAGTGATGGACCAAGTGGAATCCATTGATCAGCTTGTTTCTGCGCCATTTGGCGTCTTGAACTTTGAAAGCACAACCCCTTGGGATGAAGAGCAACAAACCCTGCAAGGATTGGGCGAAATAAAAACATCAGGCGTTCTCAAATTCAAGTGGGCAGGCGAATTCAAGGCTGGGCAATTGTTACCGGAGGGCAGTCTGTACCTGGACAAATCAAAGACACCAGCGATTACATTCAAACAAGGCAACAGTTCATCCAATATTCCACGTTCATTGTTGCCAGTCATGGCAGACCTTCTTGGGCGTTTGAGTGGTGAATACACATTTTCAAACCACATCTGGCACGATCCAGACACTTGGCCAATCCCGGGTTTTGAAGGGTTTGTAAACAACTTCACTCATAAGGGTTTGTCATTTTCGGGATATCTTACTTCGATGGGCAGGGCGATCGGAATACTGCGTGAATCTCCGGAGGCCAATAAGGACTACTACTCAACCTGGACTGGTTCATTTTACGTAAGACCGACAACCATGCTGGATTACCAACCTGTCAGGCTGGACAGACAGGAATTAAATCCGGTGTGCATACCCCTCTCTGAATACCAGGTGCTCACCCCACACGGTTTTGTTCGCGAATTCCTGGTGGAGAAAAACTCCCATCAACCTAGGGCAAGAGTAGATCGGATGTATTTTTGTGGCGAAAGCATGATGCTGACTAAAACCACTAGAAGCCCGGAAATAAGCTACGACAGCCCAAACGCCACACGTTACATGGCAGGTGTAGGCTACACAATGAACGAACAGGCCAAGCACCTTGATCTGGTCTACAACCCGAGCGACAAAGGCAATGATTTTTTTGTAATACGCCCTGAGAATTTCGACAAGCTCAGCAATTATCAGGAAATATATCGGGACTCTATGGGCACAAGTGCAAACTGGCTTGTTGTGAACAAACAGTATCGAATGGTGAATGCCAAGTTTCTGTCAGGTGTTGAATATTCGGGGAAAGTCGAGAGGCAAGGTAATTTATTACGCCCAACCGGTAACGGCAAATTAAGCTTCAACGCGCTGTCATTTACCGCAGACTTTGAAAAAGACAACACCATCAAAAATATAAAAGCGATGAACCATGTGACAAGCAATTGGATGGCCACCAACCTCAAACCTGGCGGTAACCAATCAATTACGCTGTCAGACTGGATGAAAAAGGTGAGCAATGGTCGCCTGGACTGGCAAAAAGACGTGCAAGCCCAATTGATGCTTCGCGACCTGTCATCCGTAAAAAACCAGGGAATTATTTTCTCGCGAAAATAAGACCCGGCCAGCGAGGCTTTCTTTAATTTGCGGAAGCCTCACACTTTTTCATGAACGATGTTTTGGCGGCACCCGCCAATTTTTTACCGTCCTTGCCCACGGCCCGTTCTTCACAACTGGCCTTGTTGTCAGCAAGGCATTTTTTCATGAAAGAATTTTTTGCAGCACCCGCCAAAGGCTTGCCGTCTTTGCTCACCGCTTTGGCCTGGCAGGCCGCTTCAGTGGATTGAGCATACGCGGGAATGGAAAAACACAGTGCAGCCAACAGCAACAATTTTTTCATGGTCATTCTCCAGTTTATTGATTAAACCTGCCGAACAATTTCAGTGGCAATCGCTTGCCATACTGCATCCCACTGCCCAACCGCAGCTGTGGCCTCAATATTTACCTTGGGGTGTTTCTGTCTCATCTCGGCCATGATAACCGGAAAGTCATTCTTCAAGTGCCCACCCCTGCCAAAGAAAATTGGCACCACCTGAACATGTTCAACGCCACCCAAGGCCATACAGTCTACAACGCTTGGCAAGCTGGGTTCCATCAATTCCAGAAAAGCAAGTTCCACCTGAACGTTGGGCAACTGTTCAATCAAAATGCTTTGCAAACGCTTCATGGGCTCGGCCCATTGCGGGTCGCGTGCACCATGTCCAAACAAAACCACGGCTTTTTTTTGCATGCTACTCATCGATTCCTCAATACATTCAATGTGCGCCAGGGCGCTGGCTGAGACACCCACCACAAAGCCCCCATGCCCACCACAAAACCCAGTAAGCTTGGCAGGGCTGCGCTTACAAAAGGCGGAAAACTGGCCACCATACTGAGGTGCGAAAACAGGTTATTAACCAGGTGAAAACCCACTCCAATCATGACGCCGGCAAACACCTTGACGCTGACACTGCCCGACCGGAAATGCAAGTAAGCAAAAGGCAGCGAGATCATCATCATGATGAGAATGGCAAACGGGTACATTATTTTTTTGGCAAAAGCCAAATCGATGTTGCCTGTAGCTTGCAGGTTATTGCTCAAAAATTTTGAATAGTTGTACAACTGCCAGGCACTCATCCGGTCGGGGCGAACAAACAAACCAGTCAATAATTCGGGCGACAAATTTGAGGTCCAGCGCATGGTGTCAAGCGTCTCGAATTGACTGGCCTGAATAGTTAAGCCCGCCCGCGCTGCATCTGGATTACTCACAACCTCATCAAAATAACGCTGCTGCTTAACATTGCGCAACTGCCAGTCGCCAGTGCTTGGGTCAAACATCGCACTTTCAGCTCGAACCCAAGCACGAATTCTGGAATCCGGGTCAAGCTCATAGTATTCAAGCTTGAGCAGTTCGCCATCTTTGTTGAATGAATCAAAATTCACAAAACGCACCCGCGACTCAACACCAGGTGCACTAAAGGTGTCGCGCATCCAGTAACCACTGCGAAAATCGCGGTCTACTTCGTAACCCAAGGCCTTGGCCCGCATGGGCACTGCCGCCCTTTCAGCCAAAGGCGCCACCGCCTCGCCAAACAGCACAGTGATTAGCACCACCCCCGCTGCAATACGCACCAACATCTTCAGCATACTGGTGGTGCTCAAGCCCGCAGCGCGCATGGCTGTCAGCTCACTGCTGGCGGCCAGTTGCACCAAGGCGTAAATAGAACCAATAAGCGCAGCAATCGGTGCTATTTCATACACGCGTGCGGGCAAACCCAACATCACTGCAACGAAATAATAAAACCAACTGGTACCCGGCAAACTGAGGCGATCAACTTCGGCAATCAAATCAAAAAACGCAAATAAACCCACAAAAGCGATCATTACAAACGTAATTGCTTTATAAAGCTCGCCACGAAAATAGGCCAGAAGGGAACGAGGAACCGTGAACGGCTTTGAAACCGAGGATGATATTTTCATTTCCTGATCTCCTGAGCAGCCACCACGTCTCGCAGGTCGAGCGCGCGTGCGGGTTTTCGCCAGCGAAACAAGGGAGCACCCGCAGGGCGGTTGCGCTTGGCCATCAGCAAATAAAATATCAGCAGAACACTGGCATGCGGCAACACCAGGGCAACCCAGAAATCAAGGGTTTCCTTGGTGACCATGCTTTGAGTGACAGACACTATGTTGCTGTAAGTGAGGTAAATAAGCAGTGCAAAAAGCTGGTTTAATGAATTGCCACCGCGCGGGTTTACAAAGGCCAGCGGAATAGCCAGAAGGCCCAACACCAGAGCAGACATGGGCAGGCTGACACGCCCCAACAATTCACCCTGCGCAGCGGGTGAAAAATCAGCGATCAGCAAATCAACTCGGCGGTGTTGCAACTGAAAACTGGGCGCTGCGCCCAGTGTGTTGTCAATCGCCAGACCATAGGTTTCAAACTCGGTGGTGGTAAAACGCTCGCCGCTACCATCCAGTGTTGCACGGCGCCCACCATTGAGCACCAAGTAAGGCTGGCCATTCGCATCCACTTCCACGCTACCACGCGCAGCCGAAACCACTGTTCGCGTTTCGCCCTTGGCATCCACCACAAATACATTTTCAACTTGCTTGGTTACTTCCGATTGCCGCTCGACAAAAAACACCCGGTTGCCCTCGCCCGACTCCCGAAACTGCCCGGCACTGACCTTGCTCACATCGCTACGTTTGGCAAAACGGTCCTTCGCTGAATCAAGCTCGGCCTTTGCCCAAGGTGTAAGCCACACCGAACACACCATGGCCAGCATGGTCAGTGGTATTGCAAAACGCAACACAGGTCGCACCAATGAGAACAGCGACACACCCGAGGCAAACCAGGCGGTCATTTCCTGTTCCTTGAAAGCGCGAGACACCACTCCCATCACCGCAATAAACACGGTGATGACCAAAGCGGCCGGCAAATATTGAAGCCCGCCCAACAAAATAAGGGTAAAGACTTCGGCGTTATCAACCTTGCCGCCTGCCGCCTGGCCCAGGGTGCGAACCAGAACAGTCGTCACGATAATTGTGAACAGGGCCACGAAGGTAGCGCCTGCGGTTTGCGCGAAGTCTTTTCGAAAAGTGGATCGAAACAGCATGCATGCAGATGGGCTGTGCTTTGACTCGCCAACCCAGCTTGTTAATAATGGTAGATTGTCGCATGCATTCGTTTTAAATGGTCGAGCATTAATCGCAAGAAGGAACAACATGACAGCCACACCAGCAACACCCAAAGCCAAAAAAACCAGTACCCCCCGTGCCACCAAGAAAGCAGCACCAACGCCCCCACCCATGTTCAGTTTCAAGGCTGGAACGGGCGCAGTTGCCAAAGTCAATTCAGGTGGGCCAGTGCCAGGCAAGGGCTGCGATGTGGCTGTGGTTGGTGTATACAAGGGCGGCGAACTGACTGCGGCCGCCAAGCGGGCTGATGTGGACACAGAAGGACTTGTGGCCAATGCCTGCAAAACCGACAAAAAACTGGGTAATTCAGGCACTAGCCGCGTGATATTCAACACCGGGAAGACTGGCGCGCCAGTGTATGTACTAGTTGGGTTGGATGAAGCCGAAAAACTGAACACCAAAACCCTGCGAAAAGCCACCAGTGCGGCCTGCGGGGCGCTAAAAAGCCTGAAGCCTGCCAAGGTATTTTTCGCCGTAAACCAGGAAGTACCCAAGAAAAGCAGCGACAAGGAAATTGCCGCCCTGTGCGCACGCACCATCACCGAGAGCTTTTACAGTTTTTCCGCCTGCAAGAAGCAAGATGAAGATGCGGTCGCCCCTCCCGCTTTCGAACTGGCTTGCACCAAATCAAATCAAGACGCAGTGGCAAAAGGCGCAGCCATTGGCCAGGCAATTGGTAATGGCATGCAACTGGCCAAAGACCTCGGCAATTTGCCCGGCAATATTTGCACCCCAAATTACCTAGCTGAAACCGCCAAGGCCTTGGCCAAACAATACAAGCTGGGCGTTGAGGTGCTTGACCACAAAAAAATGGAAGCCTTAAAAATGTTCAGCTTGCTGTCTGTAGGCAAGGCTTCAAGCGAACCCCCCAAACTGATTGTGCTGAAGTACAACGGCGCCAAAAACCCCAAAGAAGCACCTGTGGTGCTGGTTGGCAAAGGCATCACCTTCGACACGGGCGGTATTTCCCTGAAACCTGGCGCCAACATGGATGAAATGAAGTACGACATGTGCGGTGCAGCCAGCGTACTGGGCACCATGAAAGCGGCGGCTGAAATGAAGCTGCCCTTGAACCTGATTGTAGTTGTGCCGACCGCCGAGAACATGCCAGCCGGCAATGCCAGCAAGCCCGGTGATGTGGTTGTGTCCATGAGCGGGCAAACCATTGAAATTCTGAATACAGATGCAGAGGGCCGCCTTATTTTGTGTGATGCCCTCACCTATGTTGAGCGTTTCAACCCAGCAGCAGTGGTTGATGTAGCTACGCTCACCGGCGCGTGTGTGGTGGCGCTTGGCCATGTCAACAGTGGCCTGTTCAGCCCCGATGACGACCTGGCCGATGAGTTGTTCAAAGCAGGCCAAACCGCACTGGACACGGCCTGGCGCATGCCACTGGACGAGGAATACCATGAACAGCTTAAAAGCAACTTTGCCGACATGGCCAACATTGGTGGCCCACCCGCAGGCAGTGTAACCGCCGCGTGCTTCTTGCAAAAGTACACCAAGGCCTACAGCTGGGCCCACCTTGACATTGCGGGCACAGCCTGGCATTCAGGCAAGGCAAAGGGTGCCAGTGGCCGCCCAGTGCCACTGCTGGCGGAGTTTGTGATGAAGCGCGCCAAGGTGTAAGGAAGCGATCTTGACGCGAATAGACTTTCACTTGAATGTTGAAAACCACCTGCTGTACACCTGCCGATTGATTCGCAAGGCGTACAGCAGCGGGTTGAAAATTGTGTGCTACAGCACTCGGGCCGAGGTACTTGAAAACCTCGATAAGCTGCTGTGGACCTTCTCGGAAGAGGATTTTCTGCCCCATGTGGTCAGTGGCCACCCCAGTGTGGCCGAAACGCCCATCTTGCTCACGGACAAAGCCGATGACATTTCCCATTACGACCTGTTAATCAACCTGGACGAGCAATGGCCACCGTTTTTCGCGCGGTTCGAGCGGCTGGTAGAAATTGTGGGCATCGATGAAGACAACAAGACACTTGCGCGACAACGCTACAAGTTTTACAAAGAACGTGGTTACCCGTTAAATACCTTCGACCGGGCGAATGGCTAGGAACACATGAGCGAACATTTTGATGGGGGCCCGCCCCTGTTAACCGAGGTGATCGAATCGGGCTTGCGGGAAATTGAAGAATCAACTGGAAGCCGCCTTGGAGGAAACTTGAGCGATCCTCAAATTGAAATATTGCGTGCTCAGTTGCCTGAACTGTTTGAACGTGCCTTGCTGAGAATTAAGCCCCAACTCATGCAAGAGTTTGAAAAGATTGTGTTGGACGCGCTGAAAAAATAAATTATCGATTGGCGTAAACCGCTTCAAGTTTTTGCTTGCTTGCTTGGGGTAATGGCTTTCCCCCTTTGAATAACCACGAAGCTACACCCGTCCATTCCTTCTCAAGCTCATAATCGGTCAGCCACATGTCGCCACGAGACGGATCGCCTATCCAGTGCCTACCCTTCACCTTGCCATGCCACAGCACAAAGTGATGCCCCTGAGTGGTTTTAAGTTGCAACAAAGCAGGGCTGCCAAAGCGAACCAACTGGGCGTTGTAAATGGTGGCGGCCTTCAATTCCAATCCCATTTGCCCAACCACTTGTTTCAGGTGCAACAAGGTAAAACCGTCTTCGAGTACAGAGTCTTGTTCGGACGCGTCGACAACAAGTGCAAGCGCGGCAAGTAAATCTTCCTCATCTGCCGGAGAATCGGTGTAATAAGTCAACAAAGCAGACATGGAAGCTGCCCCGCAAGAAATGTCAAGGCGTTGCTCCATCATGTTTCTGAAACGGTATTCATGCCATGTCGAAGACTGCTCTGCAGCGTGCAACGATTGAATGAAAAAGCCCAAAAGAGCCAGCAAGCTGAATTTGAAGAAACTCATGGCTGGAAGGTATAAGTTAAATCAACAGCCACAGTATTCGATTCTTGCTGCCCTGAAACCCGACTGGCCGAGCCGCGCACCACCC
>JAJTEM010000040.1 GCA_021299735.1 Burkholderiales bacterium
AGCTGTATGAATTCGAAATGCGCAAACGCATGGCCGAACAACAGGCTTTGGAAGACACCAAAACCGATGTGGGCTGGGGTCACCAAATTCGCAGCTATGTGCTGGACAACAGTCGCATCAAAGACCTGCGCACCGGTGTTGAAATTTCCAACACCCAGCGCGTACTCGACGGCGACCTCGACCCATTCATTGAAGCCAGCTTGAAGCAAGGTATTTAAACCATGAACGACAAAACACAAGCCACTGGCGGCGAACTGCCCAGCAACGAGCTTCCGATTGACGAGAACCAGATTATTGCCGAGCGCCGTGGCAAGCTGGCCAAGCTGCGAGAGAAAGGCCAGCCGTTTCCCAATGGCTTCAAACCTGAACACCGCGCCGCCGATTTGCATGCCAAGTACGATTCGCTGGATAAGGAAACGCTCGATCCTCAAGGTATTGAGGTATCCGTTTCTGGCCGCATGATGTTAAAGCGTGTAATGGGCAAGGCAAGTTTTGCAACTGTGCAAGACGGCACCGGCCGCATTCAGTTTTATATCAACAACGAAGGCGTGGGCGAGGGCGTTCACGGCGAATTCAAGCACTGGGATTTGGGCGACATCATTGCAGCCAAGGGCAAACTGTTCAAAACCAATAAAGGTGAGTTGAGCGTGCACTGCACGGAAATTCACCTGCTGGCGAAAAGCCTGCGTCCGCTTCCTGATAAATTCCACGGCTTGGCCGATCAGGAAATCAAATATCGCCAGCGTTATGTCGATTTGATTGTGTCCGAAGAAACCCGCAGCACCTTTGTTGCGCGTTCACGTGCCATGTCATCGGTTCGCAATTTCATGGCCAGTCATGGTTTTCTGGAAGTGGAAACGCCCATGTTGCACCCCATTCCCGGTGGTGCAACGGCCAAGCCTTTCGTTACTCACCACAATGCGCTGGACATGGAAATGTACCTGCGAATTGCGCCTGAACTTTATTTGAAGCGGCTGATTGTGGGTGGGTTCGAGCGCGTGTTCGAGATTAACCGCAACTTCCGCAACGAAGGTGTAAGCCCACGCCACAATCCGGAATTCACAATGATGGAATTCTATGCGGCGTACTGGAATTACCGTGATTTAATGGATTTCACAGAGCAAGTAATTCAGCATGCGGCTACCACGGCAACTGGCAGCGCCAAGCTAAGCTACCAAGGCCGTGAACTGGATTTGTCCAAACCATTTGCTCGCCTCACGATTGTTGAAGCCATTCAAAAGTACTTCCCTGAATATGGCACGGAAGACTTGCAGAATATCGACTACCTGAAAAAGGCCCTGGCCAAGAAAGGTGTGCATGTGGACAAAGAACCCGCGCTGAAAAACGCGGGTGTTGGTGCCTTGCAGTTGGCACTGTTCGAAGAAACTTCTGAAAGCCTGCTGTGGGAACCCACGTTCATTGTGGACTACCCAGTTGAAGTGTCGCCCTTGGCGCGTGCATCCGATACGAATTCGCAAATCACCGAGCGTTTTGAATTGTTCATCACAGGCCGTGAAATTGCCAATGGTTTTTCTGAATTGAACGACCCTGAAGATCAGGCCGATCGATTCAAAAAACAGGTTGAAGCCAAAGAGGCCGGCGACGACGAAGCCATGTTCTTCGATGCCGACTTCATTCGTGCGCTTGAATACGGCATGCCGCCTACTGGTGGTTGCGGCATTGGTATAGACCGCTTGATGATGCTGATTACCGACAGCCCCAACATTCGTGACGTTATTCTCTTTCCGCATTTGAGGCGTGAAGACTAATTACGTTTAACCTACCGCGCATGCGTGTGCAGAGCACCGTGCGCGGGTAATACCACTGCATTTCTGCCCCACCTCCGCATGTGTTGGATTGTCGCCTGCTCGTTTGTAGCCTCCGCGCGTGTTGCGTCATCTCGCCTTGGCGGGCTTTAATCCCTTCTTGAATGCTGGCTCGGTTCATGCGAAACGCAAAAGCGTGTTCGCATCGATTGCTTTCGCAATCGCCCCTCGCTGCGCATCAAGCGGGAAGCCCGCTTGAATCGGCAAGATGAATACAACAACGCGCATAGGCATAACAGTGTGGTGCGCGCGGTGGCTTTAACCACAGGTGATACAGAGCGGGGTAGTTGGTTTGTTGTTCCAACGGGGTTCATTAAACTTCGGCTTTTATGCCTGCTGATTTTCTGATGCCAAATACTGAAAGTACCCTGTTTTGTTCGCCGACTGGTTCAAATTCCATTCGCGGGAGCGATTCATTTGGTCAAGGTCGATTTGGCGCCTCGCGCGGAGTGCTGCTTCACACTGGTGTCGATTACAATGTCGAAGCCGGTGGTGATATTTACTCTCCCATCTTTGGAAAAATAATTCGTGTTGCCGTCCCTACAAGTCAGATGGGAGATTTAAGGGGTTGATGATCGAAGGTCTAGGGCGATACGAAGGTTACATAGTCAAATTGTTCTATGTCGATCCGACCAAGGGTATTGTGGGAAAAACAGTAAAGCAGGGTGAACTTATCGGAACTGCTCAAGACTTGACCATCAAGTATCCCGGTATTACAAACCATATTCACTTTGAAATTACCTTCAAAGGAAATCAGATTGATCCCTCTCGCTTTTTGGAGCAGGAGGAATCATGCAAGTTGTAAAAATTCTTGTTGCTTTGATTTCGTTACAGCTTATCGCAGCTTGTTCTAAATCAGACGAATTCCAGTTGCTCAAACTAACACTGCATTCAAAAACTGAGTGTGAGTTAATTTTCAAGGCTGAGAATCTCTCTGTTATTGAAAATTTTTGCAACACCGAACAAAAACCCATTTTGTTCAAGTTGGCTGATCAAGAAATCAGGTCCGATTGGATTGATGAGGAGACCAGCCGCTTTTTGTTTCAGGAAGGTTGCGCCGATCCGGGTGAATGTTTCTATGAACTCAGCGCAAGTGGTCCAAACGTGCGCGGCCGATTTTCATATCGAATCAACATGACAGAAGGTGAGTACAGTTTTGAGGTTGATGAGTCCGGACGGTCAAAGGTGTTGTCCGAGTCATCGAAGGACGTTGCATCCTGAATCTAAAGGCCAAGGCGAGATGATGCTCCACGCCCGCGGGCAACAAACGAATCGGCGACGATAAAACTCAGAAAACCGTCACCGCCACCTTCAAAGTATGCTCCCCACCCCCATGCACAACACCCCGCATTGGCGGCACATCGGCATAATCGCGCCCAACTGCCACAGTCACATAGCGTGTATCAGGCAACTGGTTGTTGGTGGGGTCGAAGTCTACCCAACCCACATCAGGCCCGCACCACAGCGAAACCCAGGCATGGCTTGCATCGGCGCCCAGCAATTTGGCTTGCCCCGGTGGTGGTTCCGTTAACATGTAACCGCTTACATACCGTGCTGAAAGCCCAAGTGAACGTAGCACGCCCAGCATCACATGCGCGAAGTCCTGGCAAACACCTTGACGGTTTTGCATCACCTCTTCAACCGTGGTGTGAATGGTGGTGGAACCACTTTTGTAGCTGAATTCCCGGAAAATACGCTGCATCAAGGCTTGCCCAGCATGCACCACCTGGCGGCCCGGCCAGAAATCGAGACTGCCGTAATCGCGCAGCGAATCGAGCAAAGGCACATGCTTGGATTCAAACTTGAACTGGTAATCGCTTGATATCGCCTGGCCGGCTTGGTACCGCAACTGGTCTACCAATTCATTCCAGCTTGGGCTGATCAAATCGTCAATCGGGCCAGTGTGTAAGAAGCTGCTCACCTCCACTTCACTCTCGCTGTGCACTTCAAGGTGATCGTGCGGGTAGTTCATCTCGAAGTGATGAACGACATTGCCGAAGGCATCGGTGTTGCTTTGCACGGTTGATGGGTTGGGGCGAATTTTCAGCGTGTGTGAAATCAGCTTTTGCCCTTTGCGCAACGGGCCAGCTTCCATTCCTACACCTTCTTGCGGTTGCAAAATGCAAATTTGCTGCGAACATTCCGCAGGTTGTTGATAATCGTAATCGGTAACATGCGTCACCTTTCTTCTTTCCGAGAAGGGCATTGTTTTTATCTTCCCTGAATAACTTGGTCGGGCAGCTCTGCCAGTCTGAAATATTGGGCACCCACCAAGTCTGAAACCTTGTAGGCCGTGTCGAGTAATTCTTGCAGCCAGGTGCGCAATTTTCGCCCAGTATCGGCAGGGAAGGGGGGTTGCAGTCCCTCCAGGCTGAGGCCATCTGGCATATTGCCGTTGCGGTACACCGCATTGAAAAGTTGTCGAATTTGGTGGGGGTCGCCGGGCAAGCGATCAATCACAATGTCCAGCTTATACAGAATTCGGCGAATGGCATAGGGCGCGTCTTCGTCGAATATTAAAAGGTCTAGCGTGGGCAACCACTCAAAGCGGTGTTGGTAGCGCGACCTGTAAGTAATCGTGCTGTCGGCCAATCCAATGGCCAAAGCAAGGCCATGTTCGCCTGCGCGCCCCGGCATGCTGGTCAGTGACAACAAGCAATCGCAGGCACCGCACAGGCGCTCAAGTTGGCGGCCCAGTTGTAGAAAGCGCCAACCGTTGTCTCGGGTCATGTGGTCACTTTGTTCACCATGCATGGCCAGCAAATACAATTGCACTTGCTCAAGCTCGGCAGTTGGCAGGTTTCTTTGAAAACGTATCCAGTCGGGTTCGATCAGTACTTTGGCGCAATCATTCAGCAGGCGCCAGTGGGTGCTACTTAGCCGTTCGCGCAGTTGCCCAGCCACATTGGCCAGGCCATTCAACTGCCCAGCCAAACCAACGGCAGCAGGCGCATTCACACCATTTTTGTACCAAAGCCGTTCAAGAATATTGGCTTCAAGTTCATCCTGGGTCAGTGGTTCGGCCGGGTCAAATTCACTGCTCAATCCCTGTTTGCCACACAATTCATGCAGCAGGCCCAAGGTGGTGGTGTCCAGGTATTCTTCTTCATTCAGCAACAACTGGGCACGCATTAACAGGCGCAATGAAAAACTGGCGCGCTCAGTGTAGCGCCCCAACCAAAACAAATGTTCGGCTGCCCGGCTTGAAACTGGCCTGCGCAGTGCTTGCAAGTCTTTGGCTTGCAGTTTTTCTTTCAGGTTGGTGGTGCGCTCAACAGGTTCGCCACTGCGTACCCAGGTGTCCAGGCTGGTGCCACCTTTTTGCATGCTCACAATGCCGTGCTGGTCGCCAGCCACGCGGGTCAGCCCACCGGGCATTACGGTGTAGTTACCTTGCCCGTCGGTTACTGCAAAAAGCCGCAGCATCATGGCGCGTTCTTCAATGCCTCCCGAACCCGTCCAAATTGGCACGCGGGAAAGCGGGATCAATTCCTGCAAGGTGTATTGGGAGGGCCGCTGGCTGATCTTCGACAACCATGTGCGTTTTTCAACTTCATCCAGTTCTGAGCCCATGATGGAATCCATGGCACGTCCGCGCCGGTTCGGCCCCGTCGATTTGATTACTAGGTTGTTCAGCCGTTCGCTGGCTTGTGCCCAGGCAGGCGATTCCCCGCACCACCAACTGGGCACGCTGGGCAGCAACAAATCTTCTTGCAGGTAATGTTGCCCAAGCCCAGGCATGAAGCCATGAATGGCCGGGCTTTCCAGCCAGCCCGAACCTGGCATGTTGGCCATGACCACACCGCCACTGCGAATGGCCTGCAACAGCCCGGGCACGCCCAGCTGGGAATCCTCGCGCAGTTCAAGCGGGTCTAGCCATTGGTCGTCAGTTCGGCGAATTAATCCGTCGATTGGCTCAAGCCCGTTGACGGTTTTTAAAAATACACTGTTGTTGCGAACGGTCAGGTCGCTGCCCTCGACCAGGGAAATACCCAAGTAGCGCGCCAGGTAGGTGTGCTCGAAGTAGGTTTCGTTGTAGGGGCCGGGGGTAAGCAGCGCAATGCGCGCGTTTTCTCCCTTGGGTGAAAGCCTGCGTATGCCATCAATGTAATCTCGGTAAAAACCAGCCAAATGCTGAATATGCATTTCACGAAAACTGCGTGTAAAGCTGCGCGAAATACTCAAGCGGTTTTCAAGCGCATAGCCAAGCCCGGAGGGGGCTTGCATTCGGTGGGTGATTACCCACCATTTCCCGTCCGGGCTGCGGCCCAAGTCGAATGCCACCATGTGCAGCCATACCTTGTTGGGCGGCTCGGTGCCTTGCATTTGGGGCAGGTAGCCTGAATGCCCGTACACCAGGTCTGCAGGCAAGAGGCCTTTGGCGAGCAGTTCACGCTTGCCGTACACATCGGCCATCATTGCATTCAATAGTCGCGCACGTTGGGCGATACCCGCTTGCAACACAGCCCAGTCGGACTGGTCGATAATAAAAGGCAATAAATCGAGCGACCACGGTCGTGAAGTACCCCGGGCGTGGTCAGCGTATACGTTGTAGGTAATGCCGTTGTCGCGAATTTGTTTGGCCAGCGCATTCAGCTTGCTGTCGAGGTGTTCGCTAAGCCCAGTGGTTGGCAAACGGCTAACAAAATCAGCCCAGGCTGGGCGCAGCATACCTTTGTCTGCCAGCTCGCTGTAGTAGGCGCTGGTGCCTTGAAGGATGCTCTGTTGCCAGGGCACCTCAACGTTTGCAAAGGTGTTATTCGGGTTCGCGCTCAAAGCGGTCAATGCCTAATATTCGGTGCCTTATTGTAAATGCCTAACACCATCTTAGGTCTAGTGTAATGGGGAACTCGGGTCTGCCGCTTGGACTTTTTATACTTACCTTTCCTTGGGTATGGCCCATGCGGAAGAAACGGGTTAGGCGTCGGCTTTCCGCTTCGAAGGCGTTCACAGGGAATAAATCATAATTGCGCCCGCCGGGGTGGGCCACGTGGTACTGGCAACCGCCCAAACTGCGGCCATTCCACGTATCGATCAAGTCGAAAACCAAGGGGGTGTGTACGCCAATTGTGGGGTGTAGGGCATTGGGTGGTTGCCATGCTCTGTATCGCACACCTGCCACATATTCTCCCTCGGTGCCCGTGCTGTGCAGGGGTATTTTTACCCCATTGCAGGTAAGGGTATAGCGTTCATCGACGAAGTTTTTCACTTTCACTTCCAGGCGTTCAAGCGAGGAATCGACGTAGCGAACCGTGCCCCCGGGTGCACCTTCCTCACCCAGTACATGCCAGGGTTCCAGTGCACTGAAAATTTCAACTTCGACACCGCGGCTGGAAAAGTCGCCCATTTTAGGGAAACGAAATGCGAAGTGCGGTGCAAACCAATCCAGCTGGAATGGAAATCCTGCTGCCTGTAAATCGTCCACCACATCTGAAATGTCATTTTTTACAAATGTGGACAGCATGAACTGGTCGTGCAAGCGTGTACCCCATTTCACAAGCTTGGCTGTGTAGGGTGTTTTCCAAAACTTTGCAATCAGCGCGCGAAGCAGTAGTTGTTGCGCCAGGCTCATTTGCGAATTGGGCGGCATCTCGAAGGCCCGCAATTCAAGCAAGCCCAGTCGGCCCGTGGCGGAGTCAGGGCTGTAAAGTTTGTCGATACAGAATTCGCTGCGATGGGTGTTGCCGGTGGAATCGATCAGAATATTTCGCAACAGGCGATCAATAATCCACGGTGGTGGGTGCCCCCCATGTTTTTGCATTTGTTTGTCGAGTTCAGTCAAGGCCAGTTCAAGTTCATGA
>JAJTEM010000007.1 GCA_021299735.1 Burkholderiales bacterium
TTGGGTTCAGGCTTGGGTTCAGGCTTGGGTTCAGGCTTGGGTTCAGGTTCCGGAATTACAGGCGCTGGCTCTGAAACTGGGTCAACAGGAGCAATTGCCACCTCTTGATCCTGAGTAGCTTGAGGTGCTTCAATTTTCGGCTGATCGGGAGCTTGGGCGCCCTGCGAAGGAATTTCAGCAGATGGGCGCTCGGGCACCACAAGCTCGATGTCGCTGCTTGATTGAGATGGCTCGTTTTCAACCAAAGCCGGTACAATGATGATGGCCGCCAGAAAAAGCGCGATAGAGCCCACCAACCGCCTTCTGGATCTGCGTTTTAACTCATCAACCGGATCGTTGTTGACTTTGTTCTTGGCAGTAGAACGCGAATTTGAACTCACCTGCACTCCTGAGAAAATTAACCGGGACGTTTTCGAAGGGCTTCCTTCGCCTGCATGGCCTGCGCCACAACATGGAAGGATCCAAAAACGAGGATTCTATCATTGGGCGGCACCGCAGAAGTGACCACTGCATACGCTTGGCTCACACTCTCGTAGCTCTGCACGCTTTTTTCTGGTGGCTGCTTGGCAATTCCACCTTTGGCCAGTGCCTGAGAATTGGCAGCCCAATCAAACGGAGCGGAATCTACACCAGCCAGTTCAAGTTGTTGCTGCAATTGTGCAGTGCTTCTACCCCGGTCACCATCAAGTGGCACCAGGTGCCAGTGATCTACCCTGTCTTTCAAGGCCTTCACCACTTCAACAGCGTCTTTGTCGGCCAACATCCCGAAAATACAATGGGTGTAGGGGAAAAAACCCATGTTGTCGAGGCTTTCACGCAAATGCGCAGCCGCATGAGGATTATGGCCCACATCCAAAACCACGGTGGGTTGACCAGGCAGCACCTGGAAACGTCCGGGCCACTCAACCAGCAAAAAACCTTGCCGTATTGACTGTGCCGGAACCGGCAACCGATCGCGAACTGCCTCAAGCGCAGCCAAGGCTGCAGAAGCATTCAACAACTGGTTGGTACCGCGCAAAGCTGGGTAAGCCAGGGCAGCCCGGCGCATAGTGCGCCCGCCATAAGCCCATTGTTGCTTGTCGCCACTATAGTTGTAATCGCGCGCAAACAACCAAAGATCGGCACCAATTGAATTGGCATGATCAATAACACTTTGCGGCGGCTTGGGGTCGCCCACAATTGCAGGTTTGCCTGCACGGAAAATACCCGCCTTTTCACGACCGATGCTTTCACGGTCAGGGCCTAAAAAGGCTTGGTGATCAAGATCTACGCTGGTGCAAATTGCACAATCAGTGTCAAAAATGTTCACTGCATCCAGCCTGCCACCCAGGCCCACTTCCAGAATTACTGCATCCAGATCAAGCCGAGAGAACACCAAGGCCACTGCCAGTGTGGTGAACTCAAAGTAAGTCAGGGAAATGCCAGTTGCGGTGCGTGCTTTCTCCACCTGCTCAAACGCAGAGATCAATTCTGGCTCGCTCACCTCGGCACCGTTAATACGTGCACGTTCAGTGAAGCGAATTAGATGGGGCGAGGTGTACATGCCCACCTTGTAGCCCGCCTGAATCAAAATGCTTTCCAGCATGGCGCAGGTTGAACCCTTGCCATTCGTGCCTGCCACGGTAAACACCAAGCCATTCAAGGCAAAGCCCATGTGTTGCTGAACCACTTTCAGCCGGTCCAGCCCCATGTCGATTGGCTTGCTGTGAATTGATTCCAGGTAAGCCAGCCACTGATTCAGTGTTGCGTCAGTTGCCGGCTTATTTGGCTTGGAGGGATTTGCTTGGGGTACTGCTTGATTCATGGGTGTATTCAGGCCGCTTGGTCGATCTGCTTTTTCATTAACAAAGCCAAAAGGCTCGCCAGTGTTTTCTTCATTTCACGGCGATCGACAATGCAATCCACCGCGCCTTTTTCCATCAAAAATTCTGCACGCTGAAAACCTTCAGGCAAAGTTTGGCGAACAGTTTGTTCAATCACTCGGGGGCCAGCAAAGCCGATCAAGGCCTTGGGCTCGGCCACCACAACATCGCCCAAAAAGGCAAAACTGGCCGACACACCGCCCATAGTAGGATCAGTCAACACTGAAATGTAAGGGAGCTTGGCCTGGCTTAATCTGGCCAACATGGCTGAAGTTTTCGCCATTTGCATGAGCGACCCCAGGCCCTCCTGCATACGCGCACCACCCGAGGCTGCAATGCTGATGAAAGGCACATTCGCATCGAGTGCCGCCTGAACGCCACGGCAGAAACGCTCACCCACCACCGAGCCCATAGAGCCGCCCATGAACTCGAATTCAAAACAGGCAATTACCACTTCCAGGCCATTCATGGTGCCTTTCTGAACCACCAAAGCATCAGTTTCGCCGGTGGCTTCTTTGGCCTCATTCAAACGCGCCGTGTAGCTTTTGCTGTCCTTGAATTTCAGAGTGTCCATGGGCAACACTTCGCGCCCAATTTCCACACGCTCATCATTGTCGAACAACAAATTCAAACGCTCACGCGAGCCAATCCGCATGTGGTAGGTGCACGAGGGGCACACCATGGCATTGTTGACCAGGTCGTTTTGATAAAGCACGGCATCGCAGCTTTTACATTTCGCCCAAATACCCTCAGGAACGCTTTTTTTAGCCGCGTCGCCGGGTGTTTTTGAGGAAATGCGCGGCGGAATAATTTTATCTAACCAACTCATACACTTTCCCTTGCTGAGGATTTCTTTTCGAAGTTATTGTTTCGCGCCGAATTGCGCATCAAGCGCAGCACGAATTGGAGCAATGAACTTGCCCGCCAAAGCGGCTGCCTCTTGTGGGCTACCTGCTTCTAAAAACTGAATTAATGCAGAACCGATCACAACGGCATCTGCAGACTGCGCAACGCGGCAGGCTGATTCTGCATCGCGAATGCCAAAACCCACACCCACCGGCACGTCGGTGAATTTGCGAATAGTGGGCAACTTGGAGCTAACCTCGGCTGCATTCAGGTTTTGTGCACCAGTAACACCCTTAAGCGACACGTAATAAACATAACCACTGGCCGCTTTCGCCACTTTTTCAATGCGTTCATCCGACGAGGTGGGTGCCAGCAAAAATATTGGGTCAAGATTAGCCGCACGCAGGTATTTGGAGAATTCAATAGACTCCTCGGGCGGATAATCAACTACCAACACACCATCCACCCCGGCCTTTTTTGCCTCAGATACATACTTCTCAACACCCATGCGCTCAATCGGGTTGGCATAACCCATCAGCACGATTGGAGTGTGCTGATTGGTTTGGCGAAACTCGGCCACGTAATCAAGAATTTTCCGGGAGGTAATGCCCTTTTCCAAGGCGCGCTCACTGGAACGCTGAATGACGGGGCCGTCTGCCATGGGGTCGGAAAACGGCACGCCCAACTCGATCACATCAGAACCCGCATTGGCCAGGGCATGCAGCATGGCCACGGTTTGACCCGGGTCGGGATCACCACCGGTTACGAATGGAATCAGGCCCTTGCGGCCTTCTTCTTTCAACTTTGCAAATACAGCTTTGATTCTTGACATGATTTTGATCGAAATTTATTTCTTGTTGCAGGCCATTTCCGCGCCTGTTTTACAATCGGGGTGGCAATAAAACTCGGCACCACTAAGGCGCGCCACGGTGTGCATGTCTTTGTCGCCACGACCCGACAAATTCACCAGAATCACTTTGTCTTTAGGCAGGGTTTTGGCCAGCTTCGCTGCATGCGCCAAGGCATGGCTGCTTTCAAGCGCTGGAATGATACCTTCAATTCGGCAACACTGGTGGAAGGCCTCAAGCGCCTCGGCATCGGTAATGCCCACATATTCAGCGCGGCCAGAATCTTTCAGCCATGCATGCTCTGGGCCAACTCCTGGGTAATCCAGGCCTGCGGAAACAGAATGGGTTTCAATAATTTGACCATCTTCGCTTTGCAGCAGGTAGGTTCGGTTGCCGTGCAATACGCCCGGAGTTCCTGCACTAAGGGATGCGGCGTGCTTGCCTGTGGCTATGCCCTCGCCTGCGGCCTCGACACCAATCAGCTTTACGCCGTCTACGTTCAAGTAGGGGTAAAAAATACCCATGGCGTTTGAACCACCACCCACGCAAGCCAATACGTAATCAGGCTGCTTGCCCACCATGGCTGGCATTTGCTGAATGCATTCGCGGCCAATTACGCTTTGGAAGTCGC
This sequence comes from Burkholderiales bacterium, assembly GCA_021299735.1. GTDB lineage: Bacteria > Pseudomonadota > Gammaproteobacteria > Burkholderiales > Burkholderiaceae_B > Limnobacter. Next base: position 4,188 of record JAJTEM010000007.1, read on the forward strand.
GAACCAGCATGGGGTACGGGTGTGGGCCAGCCACCGTGCCAATAATATAAAAGGTATCTTCCACATTGGTTACCCAATCGCGCATGGCTTCATTCAATGCATCTTTCAGGGTTTTGGAACCGGAAGTAACTGGAATAACCTCAGCACCCAACAGCTTCATGCGGAACACGTTTTGCGCTTGGCGAGCAACATCTTCCTGGCCCATGTACACCACACACTTCATGCCGTAGCGCGCAGCCACTGTGGCCGTGGCCACGCCGTGCTGGCCTGCACCAGTTTCAGCAATTACGCGGGGCTTGCCCATGCGCTTGGCCAACATGGCTTGCCCTATGCAATTGTTCACCTTGTGGGCACCGGTGTGGTTCAGGTCTTCGCGTTTGAAGTAAATTTGAGCGCCACCCACCAAATCGGACCAGCGCTTGGCGTGGTAAATGGGGCTGGGGCGACCCACAAAATGTTTCAGTTCGCTTTCAAACTCTGCCAAAAATTCGGGGTCGTTTTGGTAGTGTGCGTAGACACTTTTCAGTTCGTCCAGGGCGTGAACCAGTGTTTCAGATACAAATGTGCCGCCGTATGGGCCAAAATGACCGGTGGCGTCTGGAAATTCATAGGGTTTGTTCATGATGCTGCTCTATCTGGGTTCACTTACAACAGCCCTGCATCGGCCTTTTGAACCGCTTTGCAGAACATTTCAATTTTCTCGATACTCTTCACGCCGCGCGCCGACTCAATCCCGCTGGACACGTCGACACCATAGGGACGCAGACCATGAATGGCCTGCTCAACATTGCTTGTATCCAATCCCCCGGATAATACCAAAGCCTGCTTCAGTTCACCCGCTTTGGGCAGCAAAGACCAGTCAAAAGTATGCCCCGTTCCACCATACGCTTCGCTCCATGAATCCACAAGCAGCGCTTGCGCAGTTTGAAATCGCAAGCTTTCGGCAAGAAGGTCAACGCCAGCCTTCATGCGAATGGCTTTGATGTAAGGGCGTTTAAAACTGTCGCAGTACTCTGGGGTTTCATCGCCATGAAACTGTAACAGCACGTTTGGAATTTCTTCGATCACTGAAATAACGAAATCAGCCTGCGGATTAACAAACAAGGCAACCGGGGTTTGCCAAGCACCCAAACAGCGTGCAAGTACAGCAGCCTGCTTCACCTCCACATGGCGTGGCGAAGGCGGATAAAACACAAAACCCACTGCATCCGCGCCAGCCCATGTGGCCGCGCGCACTGTGTCTTCGGTTTGAAAGCCACACAATTTGATTCGGGTTCTCATGTAAACAGTTCCTGTATTCCGTATTGCTCCGGGTACTCAATATTCCACAAACTCAAGCCTTGCGCCGGGTACGTTTTTGCCGCCAGGCTTCGGTTTCTGGATTCCAGAACATTCTTCAACCATCCCTCGGTTTGCCTGTGCTGCCCTACCTCCATCAAGCTACCCATCAGGTTTCTCACCATGTGGTGCAAAAACGCATTGCCATGAATCTCGAAATAACAGTGGTCGGGTGCTTCAATCAGGTTTAAAGCATACAAAGTGCGCACCGGGCTGGCTGCCTGGCACTGTGAGGCGCGAAACGCGCTGAAATCGTGCGTACCTAACAAGCAAGCCGCTGCGCGTCGCATGGCGGCCAAATCAAGTGGGTAATGCACCCAGGTCATGAAACGTTTGAAGGGGTCCCGAACGGGCGCACTGTAAAAATAGTAGCGATAAGTTCTTGATACCGCGGTGAAACGTGCATGAAAACTGAAATCAAGCTGCCTTGCACCCTGCACTGAAATGGTGGGTGGCAAACTGTTGTTAACGCCTTTCACCCAGGCGGTCAATGGCCTGTCGGCTGTTGTGTCGAAGTGCACTACCTGCTGGCGCGCATGCACACCAGTATCAGTTCGGCCCGCACAAATTAGGGTAACCGGTTCGTGAGCAATGGCCTCAATCGCCTTGGTCAGGCAATCCTGAACTGTGCGGCCGTGGGGTTGGGTTTGCCAGCCCTCGAACTCATGACCATCGTAGCTCAGGCCCAGGGCCACCCTGTTCATTTAATTCAAAGTGGCCAAAAGTGCCTTGGCCTTGCGCACCTGGTCTGCGTCGCCTTTTTTCACGATTTCGTTCAAAAGCTCCTTGGCGCCGTCTGCATCACCAATTTCAACATAAGCGCCCGCCAAATCCAGCTTGGTGGCAACCTCTTGCCAAGTGACGTCATCGACTTTTTGGGTTGGAACATCGACATCCAGTTCTATCTTTTCTTCAGAATCGGCTGGCTGATTTTTAGCATTACTCTCAGGTGAATCAACTGCATCCTTCGATTGAGTCTCCACAAGATCATCAAAGGCCGAGGATGCATCGAAATCAACATCCGCATCAACCTTCGCGGGCTGCCTGCGCAATTCCTCAAGCTCTTCCTGAGCGGCCAGTGTGCCTTTCTCTATATCCTCAAGGTCATCAAGAATTGAACCTGTTCGAGCTTCGGTTACCTCGTCTTCAGGGAAATCCAGTGTTACTTCATCATTCGATATTGCATCTTGTTGTGGCGGTACCTCATCGGATATCTCATTGAATTCCGGAATAACACTGGCAGGTATTTCTGGCTCTGCTTTCACATCAAGCGTGGCTGCAATTGGCTGTGTAAGCCCAGCGGGGTCAGCCTGCTTTGCTCGATCGTTCAAAACCTCGTCCAGATCAAAGTCCGAATTTTCTGCTTTGTCGAGTTTGCTGGCGCGTTCGGCTGCAATCGCAGTGCTGGCTGCGGCGATGGCTTCATCAAATTCATTCACTTCACTGAAGGACGAATCACTTTCCGGCGCGAACTCATCTTCAGTTTTCTCGGCTTTGTTCTTGCGTGCGCGAGCAATTAACAGAAGCACCAGCAACACAGCCAAGCCACCAGCACCCGCCAAAACCCAGGGTAGCCAGTCAAAAGGTGGCTCATCGGCAGGCGTTTTTACACTTTCGGCGCCGGCGGGGGGCGCTTCGCTGGCTAAAGGTGCTTCAAGCGCTGGTGGCTCAGCAGTGCTGTTGTCCTGCGACAGGGTTTCCGAGGGCAACTCAACCGCAGCAGGCTCCGCTGTGTCTATTGGGGCTGGCGTATCAGTAACCGAGGGTACTGCCTGCTCGCTGCCGAGATCTTTTTGCATGTCGAGTAGGCGCTGCAAATCACTGACGTTTTTTTCAAGCAGCGCGATTCGCTCGTTGGCTTCAGCCAAAGCCTTGTTTTTAGCCAACAGCTCCTCTGCGCTGGCATCAGCGCTGCTTGCGCCTTGGGCTGCCCCGGGCGCTATCTGCAAACGATCAGCTGTTACAGCTGCTCCGGCCTTCGGCGCCTGTTCTTGGGGGGTAATACTACCTTGGGTGCTGGACGAACCAGCCGTAGAAACTTGCTTATCGACAGTCAATAGACCAATTTGGCGTGCATAGGCTGAATAAACATTCCTATCGTCGTTTTCAGCAAGAATTAGCAAAGCCTCTTTGCTATTGCGAGCTCGTAAAACCGAACGATTCGGAACCTGAATTTGGGCGCCTTCACGAATCAGGTGAACGCTGCCATTGATGAAAAGATCTCGGTTGGTCTCGTAAATTGCAGCCATGGCTTGGTTTAAGGTGACACCGTCACCAACAAGCTGCATAGCCAACTCTGACAGGGTGTCTCCACGTTGAACATTCAAGGTGCCCGGCTTGGCTGACGCAGGTGTCTCTGGGGCAGCCGCCGAGGAGGCTGCCGTCGGCGGTTTGCGCGTTGTTGCTGCTTCAGGCGCAAGCGGTGGTGGCGTCATCGGTGGACGAATTTCAGGAAGACTCGCTGCAGGTTCAGTCGCCTTCGCCACGCCAGCAGGAATAGTTAGCGTGTATTCACGCGCTACTCGACCACCTGCCCACGTCAATTCAACCAAAGTATCAATAAAACCCGCTGGCAGAGGCTGAGAGGAAGTGATCTTGACCAATGCGGTGCCAGGCTGAGGCCCATCTTGCACAGTAAACTTCAGATTCTTCAGGTTTGGATCCATGCTGAGGCGGGCCGCTTTGAAAGCCTCTGCCGAGGCGAGCTTGGCCTGCAGGGAAGCACGTTCCTCTGGTAACACCAAATCAACCTGAATTTGTGCCAAAAAAGGCTCACCGGCACCGGACAGCACTTCGAGCTTACCAAGCTGTGCCGCCTGCGCGAAGGAACTTGCCAACAAACCTGATGCAAAAACAAAGGGCAGAATCTTCTTTTTGGTATGCCTCACCCGTTTACTCCATGAATGTTCAAACCACCTTCGGCAGCTTTTTTAGGATCGATATTGATGCAGCTCAGCGTTCAATCAAAATACGCAGCATTCGGCGAAGTGGCTCGGCCGCTCCCCACAACAGCTGATCGCCCACTGTAAACGCGCTTAGGTATTCTCCACCCATGGCCATTTTCCGCAAACGGCCAACAGGCACTTGCATACGGCCTGTTACTGCGGCTGGGGTTAAATCGCGCATGGACGCCTCACGCTCGTTGGGAATCACTTTAACCCAATCATTCGCCTTGGCGAGCATGTCGTTAATTTCATTGAGGGGAATGTCTTGCTTCAGCTTTATTGTCAAGGCCTGCGAATGGCAGCGCATTGCACCAATACGAACGCACAAACCATCTACTGGTACGGAACCTGGGGTTCCCATGGCTGGTTTACCCAAAATCTTGTTTGTCTCAGTGCCACCCTTCCATTCTTCTTTGGATTGGCCGTTGCCCAGGTCTTTGTCAATCCAGGGAATCAGGCTTCCGCCCAGCGGTACACCAAAGTTATCGGTTGGGTATGTGTCGGAATTAATATGCTGTGCCACCTTGCGATCAATTTCGAGAATGGCGGAAGCAGGATCTGCCAACAAATCCTTAACTGCACCGTGAATGCTGCCCATTTGCGAGATCAGTTCACGCATGTTTTGAGCACCAGCGCCCGAGGCTGCTTGGTAGGTCATGGAAGTAATCCACTCAACCTGATTGTTCTGGAACAATCCGCCCAAAGCCATCAACATCAGCGACACGGTGCAATTACCGCCCACGTAGTTCTTGATGCCCTTGGTCAAGCCATCCTTGATCACGTTCATGTTCACCGGATCAAGAATGATGATCGCGTCGTCTTTCATGCGCAGGCTCGAAGCCGCATCAATCCAGTAACCATTCCAGCCAGCCTCGCGCAGCTTGGGAAACACCTCATTGGTGTAATCACCCCCCTGGCAAGTTAAGACCACATCCATCTGCTTCAATGCATCAATGTTGTTTGCATCTTGCAACGGCGCAGCGTTGCCGGCGAATGCAGGCGCTTTGCCACCAGCATTCGAAGTGGAGAAAAAAATCGGCTCGAAATGCGCGAAATCATTCTCTTCCTGCATGCGTTGCATCAGCACAGAACCCACCATGCCACGCCATCCAACCAAACCAACTTTCAACATAAAAAACTCCGAGACTTTTAAATTCCTGAATGGCGATTCGCCCTTTCACTGCCTGGCCAGTGCTGCCACGATTGCATCACCCATACCTGCGGTACCCGTGCGCACCTTGCCCTCACGCCAAATGTCGCCAGTGCGCGGGCCAGTGGCCAATACACTTTTCACCGCGCTTTCAATGCGGTTGGCGTAATCTTCCAGGCCGAAGGTGTAGCGCAACATCATTGCGGCAGAAAGCACAGTGGCCATTGGATTCGCCAGGTCTTTTCCAGCGATGTCAGGTGCGGAACCATGAATCGGCTCATACAAACCAAAATTCGTTTCATTCAGCGAGGCAGAAGGCAACATGCCAATCGAACCAGTCAACATGGACGCTTCGTCTGACAAAATATCACCGAACAGGTTACCCGTCACGATCACATCAAACTGCTTGGGGTTTTTCAACAACTGCATGGCGCAGTTGTCCACGTACATGTGGCTTAACTCAACATTGCTGTATTCCTTGCCCACTTCAGTCACAATATCGCGCCAAAACTGGGTTGTTTCCAACACGTTGGCTTTGTCAACCGAGCACAACTTTCCACCACGCTTTTGCGCAGCCTGAAAAGCCACATGCGCAATTCTACGAATTTCGGTTTCAGCGTAACGCATGGTGTCGAATGCTTCGCGCTCGCCCTTGAATGGGCCATCTTCGGCAATGCGATTGCCACGTGGTGTGCCGAAGTAAATGTCACCAGTCAGTTCACGAACAATCAGAATATCCAAACCAGCCACAACCTCAGGCCGAAGGGTAGAGGCATCGGCCAGTTCTTCGTACACCATGGCGGGGCGGAAATTGGCGAACAGGTTCAGCGCTTTGCGAATGCCCAAAATAGCTTGCTCGGGGCGCAGGTGACGCGGCAAGGTATCTAGCGAGAAATCACCCACTGCACCAAACAGCACCGCATCGGAAGCTTTGGCCAATGCCACTGTTTCTTCGGGCAGCGGCACACCTTTTTCACGATAAGCCACGCCACCAATCAGGGCATGTTCAAACTCAATGTTCAAGCCATCGGTTTTCAGTGCTTCAAGCACTTTCACGGCTTGCGCGGTAATTTCCGGGCCAATGCCGTCACCGGGCATTACGGCAATTTTCAAAGTCATTCTGTTTCTCTGTTTGTTCTTGTTTAAATGGTGTTAGCAAGCCAAGGTTGATTGGCAAGGCGATTTTTCTCGAAAGCGACAATTTCGTCGCGATGCTGCAAAGTCAGGCCAATGTCATCAAAACCGTTCATCAAGCAATACTTGCGGAAAGCATCAACGTTGAAGCCATAACTTTTTCCAGCAATGCTCACGTTTTGATTCTCAAGGCTTACGGTGATTTCAATTCCAGGTTTGGCATTGATTGCTTCAAAAATTTCTTTAAGCTCTTCCTCTTTTAAAACAATGGGTAAGAATCCATTCTTAAAGCAATTGTTGAAGAAAATATCTGCAAAACTGCTTGAAATTACAGCCTTGAAACCATACTGCTGAAGCGCCCAAGGTGCATGCTCACGCGAAGAACCGCAACCAAAATTGGGACCTGCCACCAGTACAGTGCCGCCTTTGAATTCTGGCTTGTTCAATTCGAAATCAGGATTCAGGGGGCGCTTGGTGCAATCCATGCCCGGCTCGCCTTCGTCCAGGTAACGCCAACCATCAAACAGGTGCTCACCAAAACCGGTGCGCTTGATGCTTTTCAAAAACTGCTTGGGGATGATGGCGTCGGTGTCCACATTGGCGCGGTTCAACGCAACGGCAATACCAGTGTGGGTTACAAATTTGTCCATAATTAATCCGTGAGTAGTCCGGTTGATCCGGGGTTCAAACTGCGCAAGCGGGTAAACCCACGCCAGCACAGTTTGAAAATACCAATAAATTACTTCTTGTTTTGATCTGCTGTGCGCTCTATCGCGGCACCGCCGGCCTTGATGTCTTTTCCCATGCCCTCGATGGTGTTGCAGGCAGACAAGGTCAAAGCTGACAAAGCGATCAGAAATGCGGAAACGATTTTCATATCAAACACTCCTTTCTTTTAAAAAGTTCTGGAATCCGTGAAATGGCCTGCAATCGCCGCCGCAGCCGCCATAGCCGGGCTGACAAGGTGTGTACGGCCGCCCGCACCTTGACGTCCTTCAAAATTCCGGTTGCTGGTGGATGCGCAACGCTCGCCGCTGCCCAAACGGTCAGCATTCATGGCCAGGCACATTGAACAGCCGGGCTCTCGCCACTCGAAACCTGCTTCCAGGAAAATTTTGTCCAAACCTTCCTTTTCAGCTTGGGCCTTGACCAATCCTGAGCCAGGAACCACCAAAGCCAGCTTCACCGATTCTGCTTTTTTTCTGCCCTTCACCACCGCAGCGGCGTCGCGCAAATCTTCAATGCGTGAATTGGTGCAAGAACCAATGAACACGGTGTCCACATTGATGTCTTCTATTTTCTGCAAAGGCTTCAAGCCCATGTACTGCAAAGCACGCTCGTAACCCTGACGCTTTACAGGGTCGGCAACGCTGGCAGGATCGGGCACCACACCGTGCACATCAGTGACCATTTCTGGAGAAGTACCCCAGCTTACCTGTGGCTGAATATCTTCAGCGCGAAGCTCAACAACTTGGTCAAAGTGGGCACCTTCATCGGAATGCAGGGTTTTCCAATAAGCAACAGCTGCATCCCACATATCGCCCCTCGGGCTGAATGGGCGGCCTTTTACGTATTCAATTGTTTTTTCATCCACGGCCACAACACCAGAACGCGCGCCGCCTTCAATGGCCATGTTGCAAAGCGTCATGCGGCCTTCAACCGACAAGCTGCGAATGGCAGAACCGGCGAATTCAATGGCGTAGCCTGTACCACCAGCTGTGCCAATTTTGCCAATAATGGCCAGAATGACGTCTTTGGCAGACACACCTTTACCCAACGTACCTTCCACGCGAACCAACATGTTTTTGGCTTTCTTCATCAGCAAGCACTGAGTGGCCATAACATGCTCAACTTCAGAGGTACCAATACCAAATGCCAGCGCACCAATTGCGCCATGGGTGCTGGTGTGTGAATCGCCACACACCACAGTCATGCTAGGCAAGGTTGCGCCTTGCTCAGGGCCAATCACGTGCACAATGCCTTGGCGCAAATCTTTGATATCAAAGTACGTTAAACCGTGGGCTTTCGCGTTTTTGTCGAGCGTTTCAACCTGCAAACGCGAAGTGGGGTCAGCAATGCCTTTCGAGCGGTCGGTGGTGGGCACATTGTGGTCCACCACAGCCAGGTTGGCACTGTTGCGCCACAAGTCTCGCCCGGCAAGCTCTAAACCTTCAAAAGCCTGGGGGCTGGTTACTTCATGCAGCAAATGACGGTCGATGTAGATCAGTGAGGTGCCATCTTCTTCAGTGCGCACCACGTGACTTTCCCAGAGTTTGTCGTAAAGAGTTTTTGCCATTGTCAAGGACCTGCTTCGGGCTGGCTTGTTGAATTGACCTGTTTCGCCAACGAACCTACCAGCAAATTGCGTGGAAAATAACCCCTGATTATGCCACAGGCAGGCTAGCGCTCACTAGGAACTAGACCTAGAGTCATCATCAAACCCCGAAAACAGAAGGTCCGTTAACAGCTGATCAAGCTCGGGCACCAGCAAAGGGCTGTTGTAGTCCGGCGTTTGTCCTTTTAAACACCGTAAAACCAAAGTTTTGGTCGGCAGGGTTGACGTTTGCAAAAATACTTTTAGTTTTCTGCCTACTTCGGTAGATTTTTCATCATTTGTTAGAAATGAAATTTCTTTTTCAATTTGGCTGTCAAGTTCAGCAAGCAAATCGGGAGGAATCATTGCGCTGGGTTTTTCCAACCCATGAGAGGCGGACTCTCCGATAAAAGCACTCTCCGGTATGGGAGACAGAAAACTGGATTCTCGAGATCGAGGGGCGGTGATATTGGAATCAAACGATGAATTCAATCCGGAATCGTTAGTTTTTTCAGCCGCGCCTGTATTGAAAAGATGGTTTGTCACATCCAAAACCATCGATGGTCCCAAGCCAGCTTTAAAAAGCGCCTGACTCAACTCAAGCTGAGTCAGAACAATCTCCTTGGGAACTGATTCGGTTCTTTTAGGATGCAGATCTAGCTTACTTAAATGTGAATCTTGAATATTTGGAGGACATTTATTTACCGATTTTTCCATAAGACAACTCCAAATTCAGTTAACCAACAGCCTGGATCAACCCCAGATCGATTGGAATTTGCCACGCGGCTTTCGTACCAAGCATCAACGCCTTTGGGCTTGCTCATACAATGGCTGAACCCGAGCGGAATAAACCTCGAGATCCTGTATGCGGTTTTCAGGCGAGGGGTGGGTGGACAACAATTCGGGGGGCGAGCCGCCACCCGCCCGGCTCATCTTCTGCCAAACACTAATGGCAGCGCGTGGGTTGTAACCCGCGCGTGCGGCAAGCTCTACACCAATTCGATCAGACTCAACCTCATGAGAACGGCCATACGGCAGCGAAATCGCCACATTGGCAGCCATTCCAGCAAGATCGGATGCACCACGAGACAAACCCAAACCCGCGGAAAGCAAATCAAGCCCCAGTGAAGTAGCCAACTGCTGGGAAATGCGCTCGCGGCTGTGCTCGCGCAAAGCGTGCGCAATTTCATGACCCATGATTGCGGCAATTTCATCATCAGTCAGGGCTAATTTTTCGATTAAAGCTGAATAAAACGCGATTTTTCCACCAGCCATGCACCAGGCATTCAACTGATCCGATTCAATCACATTGATTTCCCATTTCCACTGCGGCGCATCAGGCCGAAAGGCCACGGTTTGAGGAATCAGCCGATTGGCAATGGCGCGCACGCGGGCCACCTGCTTGGCATCGCGGTTCAATTTTCCCTCTTTCTGGGCCTTGGCAATCACATCGGCATAGCCTTTGGCCGCGGCCGCATCCACTTCAGCGGAAGAAACAAGTACGAACTGGGAACGATCAACCCCGACCGCCCCTCCCGAGGTGGTTTGGGTAGTTAAACACGCAGCCAAAACACCCGTTGAAAACGCAAGGGTCAGAGTTAATATAGTGCGTCGCTTGAGTGCGGAAAATACCATTGTTGCTCACCTGTAATTTTCAGTAAAACCATTGCTTGGAAACGGTACAGAACGCTGCCAAGTTGACATCAACCATGCGCAATTGCCTGTTTAGGACAGTTTATCCCGGCAAAAGTGCCGAAGATGTATGCTTGGAGGCAATCGTAAAACGCCAGCCTAAAATAAGGGCAAAAAAACCACCGGCCGACGCCATTGCGAATGCGCTGGCTGGCCCACCCAACTCCCAGGCAAAGCGCCCCACAAATGTGCCGGCTGAGCCACCCAGTCCGTAAGCAATCGTGGCGTACATCGCTTGGCCACGAACCACCAGATTGGCTGGTAAATTCTCCCTTAACCACGAAATCGTGGCTGTGTGGTGCGCCGCAAAAGTTAGCGCATGCAAACCCTGTGCAAACAACATCACCCCACCGTATTCAGGAAAAGCGGCGGTCAGTGAAAACCGAAAAGCACAGGCCGCAAAGCTGATGCAAAGCCAAGTGTTCAACGTGAGGCGCTTGAAAAAGCGGGTTTGAAGGGCGAAAAACACCACCTCGCACATTACGCCAAATGCCCAAAGACCACCAATACTCATTTCGGCGTAGTTGAATTCGAGCAGATAGAGCGAGAAAAATGCGTAGAAAACTCCATGCGCGAAAATCATGAAAAACGCGGCCAACCAGAAAAGCGGCATGGGCCCGGGCAGTAACAGGCGCCTAAAACCACTGCCTGTGAACGCGATGGAATGATCGGCGATGCCTGCTGCACGCGGGGAATCGGGCGTGAACTTTAATGCTGCAACAAAACCCAGCAGCAACATGGCACAAGCCCAAAACGGATATGACCCAAAACCGAAGCGATCTGCCACCGCCCCAAAAACCAGCACCGCCAACACAAACCCCAGCGAACCATACAGGCGAACCTGGCCATACTTGCCCGTGCAACCGGCGCAACGTTCCATGGCATAAGAGTCGGACGTGGGTACCAAACCTGAAATACTCAAGTTCAGGAGCAGCACGAGAACAATAAGGTGGGAAGGCGTTTGCTGAAACCAAAATGCGAGGGCTGCAAAACAAAAGCCGGCAAAGATGCCCAGCCGAATCCAGCGAACCCGGTTGCCGGTGTGGTCAGCAAGCCAGCCCCAGGCAAAGGGACCGACAATTCGCATCAACTGCATCATGCCCAAAGCCAAAGCAATCACATCCAGGCTGTGACCAATCGATTTCAGGTAAGGCCCTAAAAACGGCGAATACAAGCCTACAAACGCAAAATACGCCGCGTAAAAAAGCGCTAACCAGCCCAGTTGCAAGTGCCTGCCCGCTTTAGGTTTGAAGATTTAATAATTTGAAATGCCGGGTGGAATTTGCGGGGTGTCTACCTGCACATCGGCACACTGCGCGCGGTGAACCAGCAGGTGATCCATAATTACCAATGCCAGCATGGCTTCGGCAATTGGTGTGGCACGAATGCCCACGCAGGGGTCGTGGCGGCCATAAGTTTCAACGTCAATCGAATTGCCCGCCTTGTCGATCGACTTTCTGGGCAAACGAATGCTGGAGGTCGGCTTGATTGCCATGCGAACTTCAATATCTTGCCCAGTGGAAATACCGCCCAAAATACCGCCCGCATGGTTAGAACCAAAACCTTCGGGAGTCATTTCATCGCCATGCACCGACCCTTTCTGTGAAATACACGCAAAGCCGGCACCAATTTCCACACCCTTCACCGCGTTAATACTCATCATGGCGTGGGCAATGTCAGCGTCGAGTTTGTCGTACAAGGGTGAGCCCAAACCCACAAGCACGCCAGTCGCCTGAACACGCAGCCCGGCACCACAGGAGTCGCCCGACTTTCTCAGGGCATCCATATAGGCCTCAAGCTCGGCAACCTTTCCATTGTTTGGCGCGAAAAACGGATTGGTGTGTACGTCATCCCAAGTAGAAAACGGAATTTCTACGTCGCCAATTTGGGTCATGCAACCTCGAATTACGATACCCAGCTTACTGTTCAGCCATTTTTTTGCGATGGCACCTGCCGCCACCATAGGCGCGGTCATGCGGGCCGAAGACCGCCCGCCACCGCGATAATCGCGAATACCGTATTTGTGCCAGTAGGTGTAATCAGCATGGCCAGGCCTGAAAGTATCCATGATGTTGCCATAGTCTTTGCTTCGCTGGTCTTGATTGCGAATCAACAGCCCAATTGGCGCACCTGTTGTAACGCCTTCAAACACGCCGGAGAGAATTTCAACCTGATCGGCTTCCTGGCGTTGGGTTACATGGCGTGAGGTGCCTGGCTTGCGTCGGTCCAGGTCGGATTGCAAATCTGCCTCGGTCAATGGCAAACCCGGTGGACAGCCGTCAACCACACAACCGATAGCTGGCCCATGACTTTCCCCAAAATTACTGACCACGAAAAGGCGGCCCAAGCTACTTCCGGACATGCGTATTCACTCAAACAGGCAAAACATTATTTTATCGGATTATCCCGCACCGGAACGGCACGGGCGTTACAGCCGGCTTTCTACTGAATCAAAGTGCTGTCAAATGCATTGGACAACTGGTGACCCAGCGTGTGGCCGCTCAGGAAAGCATCCTCAACCCGGGCGCCATTCAACCAGTCGCCGCAGGCACCCAACATATGTTCTTCGCTCAAATAGCAAAGCATACCAACAGGGTTGCTGGGCAGGGAATAGAGCCAGCGGTGTGCTGTGATAGCCAAAGGCTCTTCAACAAGTTGTCCGGTGACGTTACAAAACACATCGAGCATCATTTTTGCAACTTCATCGGCAGCGTAATCCTGGTGAAGTCGGGACCAGTCGGCAGTAGCCTGCAACATCCAGCGCTCACCCATGGCCCTTCCCGGTTTGGAAGAATCGCGGCAAATCCAGCCCAATGGGCTGTCCACTACGAAAGCCCCATCGAAATCAACCTTCACCGCCTCGCGCGGTGTAAGCATCACCGACCATGTCACGTTCGATTCAACAGCAGCAGCCAAACTAGCCAAGGGCTTGTGAACATCATTAAACAATGGCACCACCTGCTCTGCAGGAATGGCGCTAACCAACGCATCGAAGCCAGATTCCACACGCACGGTGCCATCGGCCAAATGCAAAGTAAGCTGATAAAGCCCATCGCCGCTGCGCGCCAAACCAGCCACCCTGCACTGCAGGCGAATATCCAGCCCCTGGCCCATAAAGCGAGCCAAACTGGCCATTCCCGGCGTACCAACCCACCGTGTTGTACTGCCTGTGTGCGGAGACGAAAGCCCGTAACCCAAATTGACAACCGACCCTGCCCAAGGCGCTGCAGCGCCCGCTTTTTGGGCTTGCTCAATTAATTCAATAAATGCGGGTGCAGAAGCCTGAAAATACTGGGTGCCATGATCGAAGCCCAAGGGGGGATCAATATCACGGTCAAGCCAACGAGTGGGCATACGCCCACCCGGACCACGGCTTTTTTCAAACACGGTCACCTCATGGCCTTGCTGCACCAATTCACGCGCACAGGCCAAACCCGAAATACCTGCTCCAACAATCGCAACTCGTTTTTTCACTTTGATACACCTGTACTGCCTGGTTTTTTGACTTATTTGCTACTTAATTGCTGCTTTCTTCCATGGGCCAATCGCGAATATAACCTTTCAGCATCTTGTTCTCGAATCCTTGTTCCTCAAGCACCGCCTTGGCCACGTCGTGAAAGGAAATCACGCCACACAAAGTGTTTCCATCCATTACCGGCAAGTAACGCTGGTGGTTCTCAAGCATCAACTTACGAAGGCTGTCTACTTCCATGTCGAGCGTGGCCACAGTGGGTTCGATGTTCATGACCTCGCGCACCACAATTTCAGCAACTGGCGGCGTGGGGCCTGTGCGGTGCTCTTTCTGCCGCTTGGCAAGCACACGAATCACTTCTCGGAAAGTAACAATACCAGCGAGCTCGCCTTTGTCCATCACAACCAGTGAACCCACATCGTGGTCGGCCATGGTTACAACGCAATCAGACAAGTGAGTATCGGGGGTGACAGTAAACAGCGTGTTGCCTTTTACGCGCAGAACTTCTTTTACTTGCATCACAAACCTCCTAGAATATTTTTATGATCGTTTTATTCATCCTACCCGAAATGTAGTAGCTTTCAAGTCAAAATTTCTTGGCGAATTCAGGCCTGAAGCGGCGGTAGATATAAACTACAACGACTAAAAACAAATAAACGGAGACATGGGCATGCCAAAAACAGGAAACAGATTCCAAACCTTTGCCGATTTTTACCCTTTTTACCTGGCTGAACACAACAACCTGACTTGCCGCAGACTACATTTTGTAGGCTCGACACTTGCACTGGTTTGTCTTTTTAAGCTGATTACAACCGGCCAGCCAATGTGGCTACTCTACGGCTTGCTGACAGGGTATGCATTTGCATGGGTGGGCCACTTCTTTTTTGAGAAAAACCGCCCAGCCACATTCAGATACCCGCTCTACAGCCTCATGGGTGACTGGGTAATGTACAAAGACATAATCACCCGCAAAATCCCGTTCTAATTTTCGAACTAATCTTTCTTGTCGAACGGGTTCACGTTGCTTCGGAATTCAACCCGAAGCGGCGTGCCATCGAGCTTGAAGCGCTCGCGAATACGGGTTTCCAGGTAACGCTTGTAGTTGTCTGGAATAGCGTCTAGCGCGGTGCCGTGCACGATAACAATGGGCGGATTCTGCCCACCCTGGTGGGCATAACGCAATTTGGGCCTGAAAATGCCTTTGCGCGGAGGTTGTTGGTGCTCGACACATTCCTGAATCAAACGTGTCAGTTTTGGCGTGGAAAGCTTAGCGAAAGCTGCAGCATGCGCCTCATCCACTGATTTCATCATGGCCGCGATGCCAAAAGGCTTGGTTGCGGACACATAATGAAACTTCGCATAATTGAGGAAAGTTAGCTTTCGCCCTACTTCGGCCTTGATCCGTTCCTTGCGGTAATCGTCCAGGCTGTCCCATTTGTTCACAGCCAACACCAAGGAACGCCCGGCTTCAACAATAAAGCCAGCAATTGATGCATCCTGATCAGATATATCCTGCTGCGCATCCAGCATCAAGATCACCACATTGGCATCCTCGATGGCTTGCAGGGTTTTAATCACCGAAAACTTTTCAACCGACTCGAACACCTTGCCGCGCTTGCGCAAACCAGCCGTGTCAATCAAGGTGTAAGGCTTGTCATTGCGCTCAAAATCGATGTAAATGCTGTCACGGGTGGTGCCTGGCATGTCAAACGCGATTACCCGTTCTTCGCCCAACAAGGTGTTCACCATCGTCGACTTGCCCACATTCGGCCGCCCGGCAATCGCCACCTTAATGCGCTTTCCGCCTTCTTCATCATCGGGCAATACGGGCAGCTTTTCACAAGCCATGTCCATCAACTGGCGCACACCATCGCCATGGCTTGCCGAGATGGTTTCAGGTTCGCCCAGCCCCAACTCAAAGAAATCGGCGGCCGCCATCGAGTGCGTATAGCCCTCGGTTTTATTGACTACCAAGATAACTTCGCGTTTGGCTTTGCGAAGTTCTGCCGCGATGACATGGTCGTGTGGAGTTACACCCTGGCGACCATCAACAAGGAACAAAACCAGATCAGACTCAACAATTGCCTGTCGACTTTGCTTGGCCATTTCAGCATAAATACCCTCTTTCGCCACGGGCTCAAGACCGCCAGTGTCTACTACCAGATACTCTCGGGGACCAACACGACCAACACCATAATGGCGATCGCGGGTCAAGCCCGGCTGGTTAGCCACCAGGGCGTCTCTTGTTCGAGTCAAGCGATTGAACAATGTGGACTTGCCCACGTTTGGGCGCCCAACCAGGGCAATGACAGGTTTCATGTTTTACTTTACTGGACAGATATCAGGGCCACGCTACCGCCACGCGATTGCGCAATCAGCGCATCGGTCTCAGCAGGCACAGGCTGGCTTGTGAAAGCGGTTGAACCCACTTTTGTTCGCGCAATGGTTTTGCCGGTGTCTCGATCAATGAAATGAACATATCCTTCATAATCACCCACTGCAACAGCACGACCAATTACTGTTGGCGTGGTTGGCTGGCGGCGCTGAAAGTTTTCAATTTTCCAAACCTGCTTGCCACCACTGCGGGAAAATGCAAATAAATCGCCCAGTTCATTGGGGGCAATCATGTAACGGTCGTCCACTGAGGCACCGCTGGGCGCAGAAAAATCAGCGCTCCAGATCGGTCTGGCGCTGACTGAATCCAGACACCCTAACTTGCCTTGAAACGCCGCGGCACACACTTCACGGAAGTTGTAAACAGGCGCACCTGTAATATCGGAAATACGCTCAATTTCGGTTGTTCCACTTGGTGTTGCCAAGCTACCTTCCCAAACCACAGCACCCCCGCTTAGATCGAGTGCCACCAGCCGCCCACCAGGAAAACCCGCGTAAACCCGCGCATTGTTTACATCGACGGGCGAGTTAACACGCAAAGTGAGTGGAGGTAACTGACGCGCGTATTTCCAGCGTTGTGCACCATTGGATGCAGAATAAGCAATTACCGAGAAATCAATGCCACGAACCAGAATGGTGCCCGCTGCACCCACCGGCACGCTGCTCACGTCGGTACCAACACTGGTTTGCCATTTCTGTTTGCCGTTGGCATCAAACGCCACCAAATTGTTGTTCACATCGATCACAGCAATCGTATCCAGCGTGGCAGCAACACCAGCTTTCAACTTAGCACCGAGCTTCACTTTCCATTTTATTTTGCCTGTGGCTTTGTCTATTGCGAACAGCTGACCTTCTTCGGATGCCGCATACACAGTGGAATCAAGCAACACTGGCGAAAAGCTGCCTTGCTCAGAATCACCCACATCGACGGACCACGCGTTGGCAACCTTGAGATGCGCTGTAAAAGGCTGCAATTCCGCAGGCTTTACGGCATTACCGCCAAACGGGTTCAAGCTATTCATGGTTGAGCTGATCGACGCACAGCCGCCCAACAATGCCAACATTACAGCAAGAGATGAAATTCTAAGGGCTTGCTTCATTGAGCTACTCATTGTTTAGCCTCCAGTTTTGGCAAAGCACTTATCTTGCGTTCAATCACCTGCTTCCAAGGGCTATCTGCTTGAATACTGCTCAGCGCCGATTCATATTCTTTGCGTGCAGTTGCTACGTCTTTCTGCGCCAGCGCTACATCGCCCAAACGATCATGAAACAGGCCTTCAAACCCAGGGTAATTTTTGCTTAAAGCTGTTTTGGCAGCATCAAACTCGGATTGCTCAATCAAAATACCCGCCAACATCAAACGGGCAGTCGCTGCATATTCATCCAGCTTGGCTTCTTCAGAGGCCCACGTCAAAGCTGCTTTCGCATCGTCGAGCCTACCTTCGTCAAAAAAAGCCTTGGCGGCAATCAAAGCACCGCGCTGCGCATAGGTAGAACCTGCGTGCTCCTCCAACAAGGTTTTCTGGATTTGTCCCACGAGTTCGATATTACCTTCGCGAGTGGCTGCCTCTAGACGTTCATAGACGACAACGGCCTCATTGGACTGGCGTGCTTGCCACCACTTCCATCCGTTGTTCAGGGCAATGGCACCGAACACAAGAATCAACACGGTCAAAATAAAGCTGCCGTACTTGGACCAGAATGCCTTCAAACTTGCCAGTTGTTCTTGTTCTTCAAGGCTGTATCGACTCAAGACTCCTCTCCTTCTCCGTAAAGCAGGCCGAAAATGGCTTCGGCCAATCCCTCTTGTTTAAATTCTTCTTGCTTGCTTTCACCGCGCAGCAATTTGACTGCCGCAGTTCCTGCATTCAATTCGTTTTCACCCAGAATAACCGCCACGGCCGCACCGCTCACGTCCGCACGTTTCATTTGGCTTTTAAAACCGCCGCCTCCCGCATGTAACACCACTGCGAAACCTGCATCACGTAATTCCTCAGCCAGAGTGAATGCGCGCCGTGCCGTTCCCTCACCCTGATGAACCATATACACATCAAGATCGGCGGTGTCATCAGGCTGATTCACTTCGAGGTACAACTCAAGCAAACGTTCCAAACCAATCGCAAATCCAATGGCTGGTGTGGGTTTGCCACCCAAAACCTCAATCAAGCCATCGTAGCGGCCACCACCACAAATAGTACCCTGCGTGCCCAAAGCATCAGTAATCCATTCGAACACGGTGAGATTGTAGTAATCAAGACCACGAACCAGGCGCGGGTTTTCTATGTAACGCACACCTGCATCATCTAACAGACGTTTTACACCATGGTAATGCGCAAGCGATTCGGCACCCAGAAATTCAGACAAACGGGGCGCCCCATTCACCATGTCTTGCATGGTGGGGTTTTTGGTGTCCAGAATGCGCAAGGGGTTGCTGTGCAAGCGGCGCTTTGCGTCTTCGTCCAGCAACTCGGCATTCGCTTCAAAATAAGTAATCAAGGCTTGCCTGTGGGCCAAACGCTCTGGCGCTTCGCCAAGGCAGTTAATTTCGAGCCGAACATCTTCAAGGCCCATTTCACGCCACAGGCGTGACAACATCACGATCAACTCTGCATCAATGTCGGGGCCAGCAAAACCCAGTGCTTCGACATCAAGCTGGTGAAACTGCCTGTAACGCCCGCGCTGGGGCCGCTCGTGGCGAAACACCGGCCCCATGGAGTACACACGCAGGGGCGCCGCATAGGTAAGGTTATGCTGAATTGTGGCGCGTGCTATGCCCGCCGTGAACTCGGGTCGAAGCGTGAGTTCATCGCCATTCAAGCGATCCACAAAACTGAACATCTCTTTTTCGACAATGTCAGTAACTTCGCCAATACCCCGGCGAAACAGCGATGTGGGCTCAAGCACCGGGGTTTTAATCAGGCGGTAACCATAGGAGGTCAACCACTCACGAAGCATTACTTCAAGGTTTTCCCAATGTATGCCCTCCACTGGCAATACATCGTTCATCCCCTTGACTGATTGAAGTCTGGGTTGCTTTTTGGCTTTGGTTTGTTCAGGCGACTCAGGATGACTCATTGACGCATTCAACTTAATTTCTCAACCCGATATTGTCGCCTATTCTTGGGCTACTTGTTGGTGCCAGCGTACCTTTGCTCAACATAACGCTGCACAATGGCCTGAAATTCCTGGGCAATATTCTCGCCTTTCAGGGTTACAGTGCGCTTGCCATCCAAAAACACGGGGGCTGATGGTGCCTCGCCCGTGCCGGGCAAGGAAATGCCGATGTCAGCATGCTTGCTTTCACCCGGCCCGTTCACCACGCAACCCATAACAGCAACCTTCATTTCCTCAACGCCCGGATACTGGTTTTTCCAGATCGGCATTTGTTCGCGAAGGTAAGTTTGAATTTGATCCGCCAGTTCCTGAAAGACAGTACTAGTAGTGCGGCCACAGCCAGGACAGGCAATCACCTGTGGCGTGAAAGCGCGCAAACCGAGGGATTGCAAAATTTCCTGACCCACCAGCACTTCCTTGCAACGGTCACCGTTCGGCTCGGGTGTCAGGGATACACGAATGGTGTCACCAATGCCCTCTTGCAACAACACAGACAAAGCTGCGGTAGAAGCCACTACGCCTTTCGTGCCCATACCAGCCTCAGTCAATCCAAGGTGAAGAGGAAACTCGCTTCGGCCAGCCAATTCCCGGTAAACCGCGATCAGGTCTTGAACCTGGCTTACCTTGCAAGACAACACAATTTTATTGGCAGGCAAGCCCAGCTCTACCGCCTTGTGCGCACTACTTACCGCAGATTCAATCAGGGCCTGATACATCAGTTGTTGAGCTGGCAGCGGATCGGCCTTTTTGCCGTTTTCATCCATCATTCGAGCGAGCAGGTTTTGATCCAGGCTCCCCCAATTCACGCCGATTCGAACAGGCTTGTCATATTGAGCGGCAATCGAAATCATGGCTGCAAAGTTGTCATCACGCGAACGTGCTGAACCCACATTACCCGGGTTGATCCGATACTTGGAAAGCGCTTTTGCACAGTCCGGGTACTTTTGCAGCAACAAATGCCCGTTGTAATGGAAGTCTCCCACCAACGGCACGGGGATTCGCATTTTGTCCAACTGCTCGCGAATATAAGGCACTGCATCGGCTGATGCATCGTTGTTGACAGTGATTCGAACCATTTCACTGCCAGCCAGATACAAAGCCTTAATCTGCAGGGCAGTGTTCAAAGCATCTGCGGTATCGGTGTTGGTCATCGACTGAACAAGCACAGGCGCACCCCCACCAATCGAAACAACGTGGTCTTTCCAGCGAACATCGACTTGGTGAGTTTTATGTCGCTTCAGGGGGGTGTTTGGAATCACGATGAACTTCAGGCGAGATAGGCAGGTTACTGGCAAGGTGGGGACCCAGTGGTCCCCGCGATAATTTTACTGAACTGTAATTCGAGCAACTTCACCACGAATGGATGCAGTAAGGTCCACAAGCTTTCCGTTATTGGAAATTTTGACTGCCTTTGCGTTGCCCACAATTAACTTGAATGGCGCTTGGCCTCTAACTTCAAGATTGCTGCCAGCGTCGTTTAGCTGGGAGATCAGTACATTATCATTGGCATCCCGAACGGTAACCCATGACTGCTCCTGAAAATTAAAGCGCAAAACCCCTTCTGCACCAGTCGCACCCACGGAAGCAGGTGCAGGAGCAGCTGTTGGCTCGGCCACAGATATTACTGCTGCAGTGGCAGGCGAAACAGTGTTGGGAGCAGCCGTGCCAGCTGTTGCTGTGCCAGGTGTTACTGTGGTGGGCGCAGCTGGATCATTTTCAGCACCAACAGGCTGTTGAAGCGCCGGAAAGACTGAGGTGTCTGCGGCCAAAGCAGCCGGGGCTTCCAAACCAGAAGGTGCGGAGCTGTCTGGCGGCAATAAATTTTCACTGCCGGGTGCCGACACCACAGGGGCCTCGTTGGGTTCAATCACTTCCGAATCATCCACTGCCACCTCTTGGGTTGACATGAACACCGGTATGTAAAACACAGCCATCACCACCACGGCGGCCAGAACAATTCCATAGCTCAGCGACTTTTTACCCGCTTTGCGATCAAAGTTCAGAGTAGACAAACGCTTTGAACTGTTGGGCATTTTCGGCTCAAGCGGCTCGGTGCGCGCGCCATCGGCCTGTGCCACTCGCGTGGATTTGTCTTGAACTCGGCCCTCTGAAAACCCGAAAGACAAAATGATTGGCGCTGGATCCATTTTTAGCGCTTTGCAATAGCTCTTGATGAAAGCTTTGGCAAAGGTCTCGGGCGGCAAACAACTCACATCACCACTTTCGATGGCTTCGAGTTGACGTTCGTTGATTTTGGTCTGAGCGCTGATATCGCTCAAGGAGTAACCGGCTTTTTCACGGGCGGCACGCAAGATTTCACTAGGGTTTTGACCCGATTCCAGCAAAGTCAAGTTGGGGTGCTTTTCAGCAGCGAACCCAGTAACAAGCTCCGGTTTTAAATCTTTGCCTAGACTGTTATCTGATGATTCAGTATTGTTCATGGCGCGATTTTCGTTCATTAGGTTTTTCCAAGCTTCGGCAGGCACAGCAGGCCCCGATTAATAATTGTAGTTCTTTAACATCCTTACACTTGCAGCATAATCGAAGCAAGCGGATGGATTCAAGTAATTTCTATGAAAATTCAATGCGTTGAGGAGTTTTTTGAGAAAGCGCCACAAGTTAAATGATGAAAATGTCTTTTTTTAATTTAATCAATACTCTTTTGGATACAGCTAAACACACAAATATCCCCCTATTGTATGACAAAGTATGCAGGGTGTTTACCTAGACGCCGCGTTTGGAAGAACCCCTCAGTTCCTCCAGTGAAACCGTGCTGACCAGCCGTTCCTTGACCTTCGTTCGATCACGCACTTCACCGGCCAGTTGACCGCATGCCGCATCAATGTCGTCACCACGGGTTTTGCGAACTGTGGTCACAACCCCTGCTGCGCCTAGTATATCTACAAACGCTTTAATTGCAGGGCTGGTTGACTTGAGCAAACCCGATTCAGGAAATGGGTTGAAAGGTATCAAATTGAATTTGCAAGGCACAATCTTCGCAACTTCCAAGAGTTGCTGTGCATGCTCAGGCTTGTCATTCACGCCATCAAGCATCACGTATTCAAAGGTGATGAAGTCTCGCGGTGCAAACTTCAAGTAGCGCAAGCAGGCATCCAGCAGTTCCCGCAGGGGATACTTTTTATTCAATGGTACCAAGTGGTCACGAAGCGCGTCATTGGGCGCGTGCAGCGAGACAGCCAAGGCAACGGGACAATCTTGAGACAGCCTGTCCATGAAAGGTACTACACCCGAGGTTGATACGGTAACCCTTCTGCGAGACAAGCCATAAGCCGTGTCGTCCAGCATTAACTGCAAAGCCGGCACCAAGGCGTCATAATTCAGCAAGGGCTCACCCATGCCCATCATCACCACATTGGTAACCGGGCGTTCCTGTGTATAAACTCGATCGCCCGCGTCGCGTAACAACACATTGGCCTTCCACAACTGCGCCACGATTTCAGCAGTACTCAAGTTGCGTGAAAAACCCTGTTTACCGGTAGAACAAAACCGGCAATTCACAGCACAACCAGCTTGTGAACTAACACACAGCGTTCCGCGTCGCTCTTCGGGAATAAAAACGGTTTCAACTGCATCACCGTTGCCAACATCAAAGAGCCACTTGCGTGTGCCATCTTTGGAGATATTGTCGGAAATAATGCCAGGAGCCTTGATGCAGGCACGGCTGTTCAAATTCTGGCGAAATGATTTCGCGAGGTCGGTCATGGAATCGAAATTATCGACACCTGACTGGTGAATCCATTTGGCCAGTTGTTTGGCCCTGAATGGCTTTTCACCCAAATTGCCACACCACTGGATTAACTCGGGCACCGAGTATTCCAGCAAATTGTCGAGTTGTGCACTCATGGTGTGTCCTCTCAAAACAAACGGGGACGCACATGCGCCCCCGGAATTCAACGCAACCGGATCAGATTAGCGTGAAAATACTTGTGAAGCCGGGAAGAAATAAGCGATTTCATTCGCAGCAGTTTCGGGGGCATCAGAACCGTGAACTGCGTTGGCATCAATACTTTCAGCGAAGTCGGCGCGAATGGTACCAGCAGCCGCTTCCTTGGGGTTTGTTGCTCCCATCAGCTCGCGGTTCTTGGCGATTGCGTTCTCGCCTTCCAAGGCTTGGATCATCACTGGACCAGAGATCATGAACTCAACCAGGTCTTTGAAAAAGGGGCGAGCTTTGTGCACTGCGTAGAAACCCTCTGCTTCAGCGCGTGACAAGTGGGCCATGCGTGCAGCAACTACTTTCAGGCCAGCGGCTTCAAAGCGGCTGTAGATTTGACCAATTACGTTCTTTGCAACAGCATCAGGCTTGATGATGGACAGGGTGCGCTCGATTGCCATGATTTAACAAACTCCGAAGAAAATTATAAAAGCGAGAAAATTAACCCGCGATTATAGCTGGTTTATCTAAAAAACCCAATCACGGGACTGATCTATCCCTTGAATTGAAACTTTTAGCCACTACCATTACTCTAAATCGTATAAATTCGTGTTTTACAAAGGAGTGAGAACACATGTCTGAATCAAGAACTGCACAATTTGGCCGCACAGCCGTTGGTGTATCTACCGTAGAAACCAACCGAGTTCTGCGCAACACTTACTTCTTGCTGGCACTGTCGATGATTCCGACAGCCTTGGGCGCTTTTGCGGGCATTCAATTCGGCTTCTTCCGACTGTTCGCGGGCAGCCCAATTCTCTCGTTCGTAGTCATGCTGGCAGCCATGTTTGGCTTCATTTGGGGTATTCAGCGCAACCGCAACAATTCTTTTGGTGTGGTGCTCATGCTGGGCTTCACGTTCTTCATGGGCCTGATGCTCTCCGGTATTTTGTCGGTGGCACTCAGCCTGTCCAACGGCAGCTCCATCATCATGATGGCCGCGCTAGGCACAGCAGGCATTTTCTTCGGACTAGCCAGCTATGCTGCGGTAACCAAGCGCGACTTCACCAACATGGGCAAAGGCCTGTTGATTGGTTTGGTGATGGTAATTGTGGCTTCCGTGGCCAACATCTTCCTGCAAATGCCAGCCCTGTCGCTGACCATTTCTACCATCTGTGTGGGCTTGTTCTCGCTGTTTATTTTGTACGACCTGCAGCGTGTTATGCGCGGCGGCGAAACCAATTACATCTCCGCAGCCCTGAGCATTTACCTGAGTTTGTACAATTTGTTCGTGAATTTGCTGCAACTGCTCATGGTATTCGCTGGCGGCAGCCGCGAGTAAACACGGGCCAATCAAGCTAAATTTGCTTGATGTAACCTGTGAGTAACTGATTTAAAAGCACTTTTTTGACACTTTGCAACATCGAAAGTTGTTGCAAAGTGAATTTTGAAAGAGCAATATGAAATTTCAGTGGGTCGGTATCTATACTGACCGCCGAGTTGGTGAGGCAAACGCACCAACGAAAACGGGGC
Organism: Burkholderiales bacterium; assembly: GCA_021299735.1. GTDB lineage: Bacteria > Pseudomonadota > Gammaproteobacteria > Burkholderiales > Burkholderiaceae_B > Limnobacter. The sequence continues at coordinate 29,166 of JAJTEM010000007.1, forward strand.
CGCAACGGCCCCGTTTGTTATTTGTAGTCGCTGTATTCCACACGGTCAAAAACTGCAATTGATTCCACATGCGATGTGTGCGGGAACATATTCACCACCCCTGCTTTCATCAGCTTGTAAGAACCTACATTGCACAGAACAGCGGTGTCGCGGGCCAATGTGCCGGGATTGCAGCTAACATAAACAATGCGCTTGGGCTGAAACTCGGCACGCGCCCCCACAATGGCCTTGCAAATTTCCAGGGCGCCATCACGAGGCGGGTCAACCAACACTTTGTCGTATTGACCCCAACTCTCCCATTCCGGGGTTTCCACCTCAAACAAATTGCGAACATGGAATTCGGTTTTGTCGGCCAAGCCATTGAATTCAGCATTCTCGCCAGCACGGTTTACCAAGTCTTGTGAGCCCTCAAAACCTTTCACATAACTGCTTTTTTTGGCTAACGGTAAAGAAAAATTACCCAAACCACAGAACAGGTCGAGGACACGGTCTTCGGGCTTCAAATCGAGCAAAGACACTGCACGGCTGATCATGGCGTCGTTGATCATGTGGTTCACTTGCGTGAAATCAGTGGGCCTGAAGCGCATGCGAATGCCAAAACTGGGAATGCGATAAGTAAGGTCTACGGGTTTGTCAGCCTCCAGACGGTGCGCCGTGGCTGGGCCACCTGGCTGCAACCACCAGTCTATGCCCCATTCATTTCCAAATGCACGAAGCGTATCCAGATCAGTTTCAGTCAAAGGCTCCAAGTGACGCAGCACCATGGCAGTAACCCCATCACCCACAGCCAGTTCAATTTGGGGTACACGCATGAAAATGCTCAGCGTCACCAGCATATTGCCCAAGGGCACAATCATGTTGGATACATGCTTGGGCAGCACATGGCATTCCTGCATATCAGCAACGTAGGATGATGCTTTTTCGTGAAAGCCCACAAAGAAGCGGTCTTTCTTGATCACGAAGCGAGTACTTAAACGCGCACGGTGGCGGTAACCCCAAAACGCGCCATAAATAGGCGGCATCATTTGTTCGGGGGTTTGGCGCCCAATTCGCTGCAACAGGTCTTCTAGTGCGCGGTTTTTAATGGCCACTTGGGCGTTGGGCTCAATGTGCTGCATGGCACACCCGCCACACACCCCGTAGTGCGGGCACTTTGGTGTAGTACGGGTGGACACCGAATTCAGCACCTGCAGCGTTCGGCCTTTTGAGTAACTAGGTTTTACCCGGGTAATTTCAGCCACAACAGTCTCACCTGTAATGGCACCATCGATGAAGTGCACTTTGCCATCAACATGGCCAATGCCGTTGGCATCGAGGTCGATCGACTCAATAGTCAACTGCATCTGTGGAAACACCACAGGTGTTCTTTCTTTTTTCTTTTTGCGGCCCATGGCTACATTCAATAAAAATTAACGGGCCGGGAGGTAATCCATCGGGTCTACAGGCTTACCCTGCTTGCGCACTTCAAAGTGCAATTTTGGGCGATCGGTATCAGACTGCCCTGCTTCGGCTATTTTTTGGCCCTTGGTTACAGGCTCGCCTTCTTTCACCAACAAGGTTTTGTTGTGCGCATAAGCGGTTAACAAGTTGTTGTCGTGTTTCAGAATAATCAAGTTACCGTAACCGCGCAGCGCATTGCCAGAATACACAACACGCCCGGCCTGAGAGGCCAAGACGGGGTCGCCTACCTTGGCAGCAATATCAATACCCTTGTTCACGCCCGCTTTGTAACCTTGGATGATATCGCCTGGATGTGGCCAGATAAAACCCAAAGTAACAGCCACAGGTGCAGGCGGCTTGATTTCAGGCACTGGCGTGGCCTCAACCGGCTTGGCACCACCAGCCGGTGTAATCGGCGTGACTTCAACGCCCGTATCTTCAACCACAGTACCACTTGACGGTGAACTGGCCGCAGCGCCAGGCGCACCTGTCACACGCAGTTTTTGACCAACAATTATTTTGCTGGGATCAGCAAGGTTATTCATGCGAGCAAGTTCACGCCAGTCCATGCCATTGTCAAGGGCAATGCTGTACAGGGTATCGCCGGCCTTAACTGTGTAAATGCCGTCGGCGCCTACCGCAGAGTCGGTAGAACGAGAGGGCAAACGGTCGATTACCGGAGCCTGGTTGCCTGTTGATGTACATGCAGCCAAAAGGGTCAGTGTGGCAAATCCTACTGCCAATGTACGTGTGTTCCCCAACCACGGGGTTTGAATTGATACGCCACGTTTCATACGATGCGAGTTCCTTGTAACAGGGGTACGAATTTTACCAAGTCTTTTTTCTCTCGATGCCATTTATCGACCGCCAAACGGTCAACAATCACCAGATTTTGCTGATTTTGGTCAGCCACAGGCACAATAAGACGCCCGCCAATTTTTAACTGCTTCAGCAAGGCTTGTGGTATCTCCAAACCTGCAGCGGCCACAATGATGACATCAAAAGGGGCTTGCGCGGGCAAACCCGCCAAACCATCACCATGAATCACGTTTACTTTTTGAAAACCCGCAAGTTTCAGGTTGCGCTGGGCCTTGTGGTACAACGCCTCAATTCGCTCTATGCTGACCACCCGCTTTGCAATATTGGCGAACACGGCCGCCTGGTAGCCACAACCCGCCCCAACTTCCAGCACATTGTCCAGTTCGGCGCGGCCATCCAGCGCATACTCCGCAAAACGGGCCACTGTAAATGGTCGAGAAATGGTTTGCTGATGCCCAATCGGCAAAGCTGCATCTTCATAAGCACGCGAAGCAAATGCTTCATCCACAAACAAATGGCGGGGCACAACGCCAATTACATCCAGCACACGCTGATTGACAATGCCCAGTGTTTTCAGTTTCTGCACCAAATGACCACGCGCGCGCTCAGAGGTCAGGCTTGAACCACCGATGCGATCAGGAATACGATCCAGTTTTCGTGCAGACTGGGTGATCAGCGCGGGTGCAGGCTTGAAGCGAGGCTTTTGATCCATTTTTTGTTTTACAGCCAATCGGCCAGGGTCTTCATTTGTTCGGTGTGCGTCAAGTCAGCTTTCAAAGGACTAATCGAAATTTTACCCTGCTTGACCGCATAAAAATCGGTGCCGGGGCCTGCATCTTTTGCCCCACCTGGGGGACCAATCCAGTAAACCGTTTCATCTTTCGGGTTTTGCGTGGGAATTACCGGCTCGGCATGATGGCGTTTGCCAAGGCGAGTGCATTCATAACCCTGCATGTCATCGTAAGGAATCGGTGGAATATTCACATTCAACAAGCAATGTTCAAGGCCAAGCTTGTTGTTCAAAAAACGATCCACAATCTCGGCCGCCACTCGGGCTGCGCTGTCAAGGTGCGCATAACCTTTGCCTGCCAGCGAAAAAGCAATTGCCGGCAAACCACACTGAAAGCCTTCCATAGCAGCAGCCACAGTGCCTGAATAAATGGTGTCGTCGCCCATATTGGCGCCGTTGTTAATGCCAGACACCACCAGGTCGGGCCGCCTTTGAAGCAAACCGGTTACCGCCACGTGCACGCAATCGGTAGGCGTGCCATTCACGTAACGAAAGCCGTTGGCTGCCGTGCGTACGGTGAGTGGGCGATCAAGCGTTAGCGCATTGGATACCCCGGATCTGTCTTGCTCTGGCGCCATGACTTCCAGGTGAACGGTTTTGCCAAACCGTTCGAGCAAAGCACCATGCAAGGCCAAAATACCAGGGGCACTGTAGCCATCGTCGTTGCTGATCAAAATGTGTGGAATGGTCAAGATCAAGCTTCCTTGCGTCGAAATACCCAGGTGTTTTCAGAAGATTCTTTAGCAGCAAAGGCATAACCCTCCACATTGAATTTTTTCAATTGCTCTACATCGGTAACACGTTGGTCAACAATATAACGAGCCATTAATCCACGCGCTTTTTTGGCAAAGAAGCTGATAATTTTGTACTGACCATTTTTGTAATCCTGGAACACAGGCTGCACCACACGTGCATTCAAAACCTTGGTATCAACTGATTTGAAATATTCATCGGAGGCCAGGTTAACCAGCACAGGGTTTTCTTTGCCAAGCTCTTTGTTCAGGGCGGGTGCCACAGTGTCTTTCCAATAAGCGTACAAATCTTTCCCTGCCGGGTTGGGCAATTTCGTACCCATTTCAAGGCGGTAAGGTTGCATCAAATCGAGTGGGCGCAAAATGCCGTATAGGCCCGAGAGAATTCGCACATGCTTTTGAGCAAAAGCCAGGCCGTCTTCATCCAGGGTTTTTGCATCAAACCCATCGTAAACATCGCCATTGAATGCCAGCAGTGCAGGCCTGGAATTTTTTTTGGTGAACTTGGTCGACCACTCGCTGTAACGCGTGGCATTGAGTACACCCAGCTTGTCAGAAACTGACATCAGTTCGGAAATATCCGCCGGGCTCATGGGTCGGAGAATATTAACCAAGGCCGCAGCCTGCTCAACAAATTGTGGCTGCGTACTGCTTGAAACGGACAAGGGTGTTTCGTAATCGAGCGACTTTGCGGGAGAAAGAACTACAAGCATGAATATGAATCACTTGGTTGTTACTACGGGTTCATTATCGCAGGATATGGCAGTTGAATCAGGGACAGGGTGATATGAAACCAGGAAAAATACCCAAAGTTAGGTATGCAATGGCGAGCCAAGTAGCAACTTGGTAAGGATGGCCGCGGATGCGACTTTGTCGCTCCGCTTTTGGCCGTGTCTCCCGAGGCTGTCTCTCCCGAAGATGAATGTGTTACCTGCTCCTGTGCCAAATTGGATTCAGGCAAATGTATTTGCAAGTTTTGAATTACTGTATATAATTACAGCATGTCAACTCGAGATTGGTGCCATGAAAGGTTTAACTGCTCGTCAACAAGAAATTCTGGATTTAATCCGAGACCAAATCAGTCAGTTTGGCAGACCGCCCACCCGCGCTGAAATTGCACGGCAGCTGGGCTTTCGTTCTGCCAACGCTGCGGAAGACCACCTACAGGCCTTGGCCAAAAAAAATGTAATTGCGCTTGATGCAAGCACATCGCGTGGAATACGCCTGCTGGGCGAATATGCAGAAGGTCTGGAAGAAACAGCCACCAAGGCCGCCGAACGCGCCGTTGAACAATTCATGCAACTGCCACTTATTGGCCGTGTTGCTGCAGGTAACCCCATTCTTGCGCAAGAACATGTGGAAAAACAAATACCCGTTGATCCATCACTTTTTCCTGACAAGCCTGATTACCTGCTAAAGGTGCGCGGCATGTCCATGAAAGACATCGGCATCATGGATGGCGACTTGCTGGCAGTAAAAAAAGTCAACACAGCCCGCGCGGGCCAGGTTGTGGTTGCACGGGTGAACGATGAAGTCACTGTAAAACGTTTTTTCCAAAAAGGCCATGTGGTTGAACTGCAAGCCGAGAACAGCGACTTCGCACCCATTGAAGTTGACCTGCGAACTGAAACATTCGCAATTGAAGGTTTGGCTGTCGGCCTGATTCGCCAGGGCCAATTGCATTAAAAAGCAATGTCAGGGGGTTGTTGTGTCGTTCGATCTTGCCAACATTCACCCTGGCGTGTGGCGTGCCCACCAGCTTGCCAGCGACAACAGCGCCCGTATTTCCAGCGGCTTTGCTCAACTTGACCAACAACTGCCTGGCGGTGGTTGGCCTACCCGCAATCTGATTGAACTGCTCTTGAAGCACCATGGCATTGGCGAGCTTCGCTTTCTAATGCCCGTGTTGCGCAAGCTTACGCTGGAGAAAAAAAAGCTTGTGCTGATTGGTGCACCCTTGCTTCCGCTGACACCGGTGTTTGAACAGTTTGGCGTGGAACTGAATCAAGTCCATTTAATTCAAACCGACAAACCTCAAGACCGGCTTTGGGCCATTGAACAAGTGCTGCAAAGCGATTCCTTCGGTGCGCTTTTCATGTGGCTGCCTGAAGAAAAAACCTTGTGTAGCCCCACTGTGTTGCGCCGCTTGCAGTACCAAGCCACTCGTTCACAGGGTTTAAGTTTTGTATTTCGCCCCATTCGGGCACAAATGCAGCCCTCCCCGGCTTCGCTACGCTTGTGCCTTACAGCGCAAAGTGCCAGCACCCTGCGAGTGCATTTAATTAAACGCCGGGGCCCTGTGCTTGAGCAAGCGCTGCTTATCGATTTGCCCAAACCGCAAGGTGCTTTACCCGACACCCCGCACTCACAGGAGCTTGTTCGTGCGCTGGATCGCCCTCAGTTACAAACAACCCCGCAACCCACGCGAAGTCAGATCGCAATTTGAGGCCAATTCGCTGTTTGAATTGGCAGCGCATTACAGCCCGGTGGTGTGTTGGCGACAAGACCAGCACCATGAATATGTGGGTTGGCTGGTTGAAGTGCACAGCAGCTTCAGGTTGTTTGGTGGTGTACAGGCTTTGCTTTCGCAATTGTGGCAGGCCACAGAAGAATTTCCCGGTGAATTGCAACTGGCCAATCACCACACGGCCACTGGAGCCTGGTGGTTAAGCAAGTGCGCGCCTGCACGCAATGAAGAAGAATTTTTGGCAATGCTGAATTTTAATGAAAACAGCTTGCTGGCCTTGCCAATTTCAATTCTTGATTGCGACGCAAAGCTACAAACGACATGGCAACAATGTGGCTTTGCTCGCCTTGGCGATTTGCAACACTTGCCACGCGATGCATTTTTAAAACGCTTTGGTGCACAGGCACTGGCTGAACTTGATTCAGGTTTTGGTGTGCAAAACAAATTGGCGCCCACCACACTGGCACACCAACCCACGCGCACATTCGAGCAAGAAAAAGAATTGCCATTTCACAGCGACAGGCTTGACCTGATCGAACACCATGCACAAACCCTGCTTGAAGCAGTGTGCAACTGGTTGAAACAACAAAAACACGGCACACGTGAATTGCACTGGGCCTTTGTTCACACCCACGGCGAAGAAATTTTGTGCCTGAGAAGTGCGCAAGCCACCGATTGCCTTGAAACCTGGAAACGCTTGCTGCACCACCAACTGGGGCGAATGCAATTTCATGACAACATACGCAACCTTCGAGTGCAATGCACACACAGTGAATTGCTACCCAATATAAATAGCAGTTTTCTACCCGACCCCACGGAAGGCACACGAAACTGGAACAACACCTGCGACATTCTTCGTGCACGCTTAGGCGAACAAACCGTGCTATTTGCAGCCACAGAAAGCGACCCCAGGCCTGAATGCAGCATTGTGTTACAGAGCACACCAGTACAAAAACCTGCGAACACCGCATTTAAAAAAATTGAAAATCAACATGCCCCTGAATTAAACCATGCTGCTTTGGCAGCCAGCACGCCTCGGCCCTTGTGGCTGTTGCCAACGCCCAAGCCACTGCAAGGCAAAGCACCGAATTGGCAAGCAGGTGGCCCATGGCAATTACTCAGCGGCCCAGAGCGTGTTGAGTTTGGTTGGTGGGATGCCCAGCCCTGTAAACGTGACTACTACTGCGCACGCGATAGTAATTCAAGCCTGGTGTGGCTGTACCAAGACCTGCTTGAAGAAGACTCCCGCTGGTTTTTACACGGCTACTTTGCCTAAGGCACACCGAACATGAATTCCGCCACACAAGCTGCACCCAGTTTTGCCGAAGCACTGGCCTTGAGCAACTTCAGTTTTTTAAAAAGTGCCTCGCACCCCGAGGAACTGGTGCAACAAGCCAAATTATTGGGCTACAACGCAATTGGTATTGCCGATGAATGCTCGGTTGCCGGCATTGTTCGTGCACACCAGGCCGCCAAGGAATGTGGCATTCAATTGCTGGTGGGCGCACAATTTGTGTTTGCACACAACAGCCCATTCGCTGGCCAGCGAATTGCCCTGATTGTAAAAAACAAAACCGGCTACACCCACCTGTGCCGGCTAATTACACAGGCCCGTGGCCGTGCCAGCAAAGGCGACTACCAGTTCACGCGCGACGACCTTGCTGATATTCCACCCGGCCTTCAGCTGCTGCTTGTGCCCAACGAGCGCAACAAAGAAAACTTTCCGGCCCTTCTAAGCTGGTGTGCCAAACGTTTCACTGGCCGCATGCATGTAGTGTGCAATTTGCAGCACAGCGGGTTCGACAAAGCATGGCTGCGGCACCTGCAAGCCCTGGCCCATTTGCACCATGTTGAATTAATCGCAAGCAACCTGCCATTGATGCATTCAAGTGAACGCAAAAACCTGCACGATGTACTTACCTCCATTCGGTTAAGTTGCAATCTGAACGAAGCCAAACCTTTTCTGGAAACCAATGCGCAACGCTGCCTGCAACCCTTGCAAGTGCTTGCCCAAATTTACCCGAATACCTTGCTGGAACAAACCACTGCACTGGCCGCGCAATGTACCTTTTCACTTGATGAATTGCGCTACCAGTACCCTCGGGAAATAAGCCCTGAAGGCCTTGAACCAGCGCAATACTTGCGCCAGCTTGTCGAAGAAGGGGCAAGCAAACGCTACAGCAACACAGTGCCTGCCAAAGTTCAAAAGCAAATTGAACATGAATTGCAACTGATTGAAGAACTGAAATTTGAAGCCTACTTTCTAACGGTTTACGACATTGTGCGGTTTGCACGCTCGCGCAATATTTTGTGCCAGGGTCGTGGTTCTGCGGCCAATTCAGTGGTGTGTTATTGCCTGCACATTACCGAAGTAAATCCCGACAAAATGGAAGTGCTATTCGAGCGTTTTATTAGCCGGGAACGCAATGAACCACCCGACATTGATGTGGACTTTGAACACTCACGCCGCGAAGAAGTAATTCAATACATTTATCAAAAATATGGCCGCGACCGGGCTGCATTGGCTGCCAGTGTGGTGGTGTACAGGCCCCGCTCCGCACTGCGTGATGTGGGCAAAGCCCTAGGCCTTAATACTGTTTTGATTGAGCAACTTGCGAAATCGCAAGATGGTGGCTACAGCCGCAGCATGAGCGTAGACCACATGGTGCAGGCCGGCATTGATATTCGCCAAACCGCCATACAGCACTGCGTGCATTTGGCCGACGAACTGCTGGGTTTTCCGAGGCACCTGTCGCAACACACTGGCGGGTTTGTGATTGCTCGCGACAGCCTGACGGAACTGGTGCCAGTAGAAAATGCGTCCATGCCCGACCGCAGCGTGATTCAGTGGGACAAAGACGACCTGGACGCCATGGGCCTGATGAAGGTAGACGTACTTGCGCTTGGCATGTTGAGCGCCATACGCATGACGCTGGACGAACTGCACAAAAAAGCCGGTGCCCCACGAACCCTGCATGCCATACCGCCAGAAGACAGTGCAACGTACGACATGATGTGCAAAGCCGACACCGTTGGGGTTTTTCAAATTGAAAGCCGTGCCCAAATGGGCATGCTGCCCCGCCTGAAACCACGCGAGTATTACGACCTGGTTATTCAGGTTGCAATTGTGCGGCCTGGTCCAATTCAAGGTGGCATGGTGCACCCGTTTTTAAAACGCAGGCAGGGCCTTGAAGCTGTGAACTATCCTTCTGACGCTTTAAGGCAGGCTTTGGGCCGAACACAGGGCGTACCTATTTTTCAGGAACAAGTCATGCAGGTGGCCATTCTGGCTGCCGGGTTTACACCGGGCGAAGCTGACGCTCTGCGCCGTGGCATGGCTGCATGGAAGCGCAAAGGTGGGTTACACCAATTTTACGAGCGGGTGATTAATGGCATGTTACAACGCGGTTATACCCGTGAATTCGCTGAAAATATTTTTAAACAAATGGAAGGGTTTGGTGAATATGGTTTTCCGGAAAGCCATGCCGCCAGTTTCGCCCTGCTGGTGTATGCGTCAGCCTGGCTGAAATGCCACCACCCGGATGCGTTTTTGTGTGGCTTGCTCAATGCGCAACCCATGGGTTTTTACGCGCCTGCACAATTAATTCAAGACGCACAACGGCACGGCGTGAAAGTTCTGCCCATCGATGTGCAATGCAGCGCGCTTGAATGTGCACTTGAAAACTCTCTTGAAACACAGCTAGGTAACAACACCCTGCTTCCCGTTCGTTTGGGCTTGAACCGGGTGAATGGCCTGAAACATGAAGCCGCTATTCGAATTGTTCGTACCCGCGAACAAGGTGTGTTTCAAAGCGTGGAAGACTTAACCAAACGCGCCCAACTCGACCGCGGCGACCTGCTCGCCCTGGCCGATGCCAATGCGCTAGAACAACTGGCCGGGCACCGCCGCCAAGCCGTGTGGCAAACCGCAGCAACCCAAACAAGTGGTGTTCGAAACAGCGCAAGAAATACAGACCTGCTGAGTAACACCCGCAGCAACGAAACACCGCTTGAATTGCCCAAAGCCAGCACACTGGAAGACATGTTGGCCGATTACCGCGCCACAGGTGCCAGCCTTCAACACCACCCTGTTTCATTTTTACGCAAGCAACTTGAGCCCTACAAAATAAAACAAGTTGAAGAACTGCGCACTTACCCAAACGGCAGGCTGGCACGTGCCTGCGGCATAGTTACGCACAGGCAACGCCCGGCCACAGCGCACGGCACCGTGTTTTTAAATCTTGAAGATGAAACCGGGAATGTGAATGTAATTGTGTGGAACAGCTTGGCTGAAGAACAGCGGCAAGTGCTGCGCAATGCACAAATTATGGGGGTGTTTGGTATATGGCAACGCGAAGGTGAAGTGTGTAATTTGGTGGCGCGCAAGCTGGTGGACTACACTCACCTGCTTGCGCAACTGCAAACACCCTCACGCGATTTTAAATAGAACCGGGAATCAAATATCCACTTCCACCAAATTGCCTTTGTCTTCCAGCCAGGTACGGCGGGCACCACTTTCCGTGCGTCCCATCAGCATGTGCATCATGGCATTGGTTTGATCCACATCCATGCTACCCAAGGTCACAGGTAGCAAGCGGCGCGTGTCGGGGTTCAAAGTAGTTTCCCAAAGTTGCTCGGCATTCATTTCGCCCAAGCCCTTGAAGCGGGAAATCTTGATGTTCGCTTCTTTCACACCTTCCTTGCCCAGCTTGTCCTGAACTGCATAAAGCTCGGCTTCGTCCAGGCAGTACAACTTGCGCGCAGGCTTTTTACCCTGCGCGGGTACATCAACCCTGAACAATGGCGGCCTCGCCACATACAAATTCTGGCTACGAATCAGTGCAGGAAAATGTTTGTAGAACAAGGTGAGCAGCAGCACCTGAATATGCGAGCCATCCACGTCAGCATCTGAAAGAATACAAATTTTGCCGTAACGCAAACCGCTTAAATCGGGGTTGTCGTTCACACTGTGGGGGTCTACACCAATGGCTACAGCAATATCGTGAATTTCCTGATTGGCAAACAGGCGATCCTTGTCGGTTTCCCAGGCATTCAACACCTTGCCTCGCAAGGGCAACACCGCCTGAAACTCTTTGTCACGGCCCATTTTGGCCGATCCCCCTGCTGAGTCACCCTCAACCAGGAATACCTCATTCAAAGTAATGTCAGTGCTTTCACAGTCGGTCAGCTTGCCAGGTAAAATGGCTACAGACGAGCTTTTTCGTTTTTCAACCTTTTGTGCTGCACGCGAGCGGGCCTGTGCCTGTTTAATTGCCAGCTCGGCAATTTTTTTTCCGTCTTCCACATGCTGGTTTAACCACAGCTCAAAAGCTGGCTTCACCAACGACGACACCAAACGCACCGCGTCCCGGCTGTTCAAGCGTTCCTTGATCTGCCCCTGAAATTGAGGGTCAAGCACCTTGGCCGAGAGCACAAAACTGGCCTTGGAAAAAATGTCATCGGGCATTAGCTTGATGCCTTTGGGCATCAACGAGTGCATTTCACAAAAGGCCTTAATCGCTTGAAACACAGCCTCTCGAAGGCCTGATTCATGCGTACCTCCGGCAGAGGTTGGAATCAGGTTCACATAACTTTCCCGCACGGGTGCACCTTCTGCCAGAAAGGCCAAAGCCCAGGCGGCGCCCTCGCCTTCTGCGAAGCCTTCATCGCGAAGTACATCCACGCTCAAGTCGCCGCTAAATATTGGGGCCACCAGTTCACGGTCCAGCAACTCTTCTTTTAAAAAGCCACGTAACCCATCATCAAATTTCCAGCGCTTGGATTCTCCGGTTTTCTCGGAAACCAGAACTACTTCAACCCCTTTCAGCAACACCGCTTTGCTGCGTAACAGGCGGTCCATTTCATTGAGGGGCAATACTGGGGAATCAAAGTACTGGGGGTCGGGCCACACGCGCACGGTGGTGCCTTTTTTGGGATCGCTGCTGGTTTGGGGGCGAACCTTCAACGGTTCAATCACATCGCCACCACTGAATACAAGCATACCCACTTGCTTGTCGCGTACCGCACTCACTTCAAGCCGGGTGGACAAGGCATTGGTCACCGAAACACCCACGCCATGTAAACCACCCGAAAAACGATAAGCACCGCCATCCGCCTTGTTGAACTTGCCACCTGCATGCAAACGGGTGAACACCAGTTCAATCACCGGCACCTGCTCTTCCGGGTGAAGGCCGATTGGAATACCACGCCCTTCATCTTGCACAGAAACACTGCCATCGGTATGAATGGTCACGGTAATTCTGGAACCAAAACCACCCAAAGCCTCATCGGCTGCGTTGTCGATCACCTCTTGAATGATATGCAGTGGGCAGTCGGTGCGGGTGTACATGCCGGGGCGCTGCTTGACTGGCTCCAGCCCTTTCAGGACGCGGATGGACGATTCTTGGTACTGGCTCATGACAACCTAGTAATTACATAACCAGTTGATGATATCAATATTTTTGATTCATTTTGGCTGGCTCTGGAACCATCTGTTGTTATGCCAGCACTCAGGACCAAGATAGGAAATTTGCAAATCTTGCTTATCACAACTTGCAAATCTTATAAAGCAGTACGTCACCTCACCCCTATCCGTGGTGACACCACATTCGGACTTTGAGCAGCCTTGATACGCTGTGGTGTTATTTAAACAATTCACCAAGGCCGACCATGATTCCACTCCCGTTTCAATTAGAGGGGCTCGACATGAAACCGATTGCGCCAAAATTAAAGATCACTGCAATTCAAAGGTGCTCAAGGGCGAATCTGGAAACAACTCGCTCGGAGTTTGAGTTGTTGGTTGCCAAGCAAGAAAAGCGGCTGCGCAACTTCATCGTCAAACATTTTCGGGATGAAAACGCAGTCGAGGACGTGTTCCAACAAACATTGATAGAAGCTTACTGCTGCTGGGATAGCTTTAGAGGCGATGCCAAAAGGGCAACATGGCTGTTTGGGATCGCGCTGAATATTATTCGCAATACGGCGCGCCGCTCGCCACAGTACAAATTCCATTTCACCTCAGATGAAGACCTTGAAATGGAACAGGCCGAAGGATCTGACCCCATGCAGCAATGCATGAAAAACGAGTTTAGCATCAAGCTGGAATCAGCGATTGGTAATCTGCCGAATGACCTGCGTGAGACCTTGATTCTTGTTGTTCAGCACGGCAACTCTTACCAGGAAGCAGCTGACATCTTGGGTATTCCAATTGGCACGGTGCGGTCGCGAATTTCAAGATCACGAGCCCAGCTAAAATCAATTTACGATTTGTACATGGACTAATGAGCGAGAATTTGACAACCCAACATGGAGCACTCCACAAGATTCTGGAATCCCTGGGCATGTCACCCAGCGAAACAGAACCATGCGCTGCATCAGAAGGCTATCGAATTGATTTTGAAAAGAATTTCACCATTGAACTGCAAGATATAGGCGACTCTGATTGCAGGGTAAGCGCAAGAATTTTCAGCCTGGGCAAATCGTTACAGGTTCAAGAAAATCAAATCAAGCTAGCCCTGAACCTTTTTGACGAAGTGAAAAGCGACATACCCACAGGAATATCAATCGCAATTTCCAATCACGACAATTGCCTACGCCTTTGCATTGAAATTGTGAGCGATAAGAACGATGTGATCATGACTCGATTTCAAGAATTTGTGCATGTAGCATTTGCTTACAAGCAAACCTACTTTCAGCACCGAGGCATGGCTCAGTAGCAAAAACACGCTCTGTAAACAATCACCACCAGTTTTATATCCCCGACTTCTCTACACTCGACTTTGTGCAGCTTTTGTTCGATCACTTAACACTGCCTGTATCCAAAGCCTGAATTTTTCTTTGGCATCGTGCAGATTACCGGCCGATATATTCTTGGAAATAATCAGCCTGGAATGATCCGAATTGAAAACACAAGTTTGCTCAAGAGACTTGGCAAGCCAACGCTGGGAAAGCCAATCTCGAAGACAATTACTTTCATAGCTATTCAATATCAACGACGCTTGAAAGTCGGATGGAGACAACGAGGACTGCAAAAGTGTGCCATGCCCCAAGCCCTCAATGGGCCTCTCATCAACTAAAAACCAGTCTCGAGGCGGGCTTGGTGACATTGAATTAGAAACGCCTAAACGCGGGAGGTATCACTTTGAATTTGCTGCGCCAAACTACGAGGCGCGGCAAGACCCTGGAATCGCTGCACAGCAAGCGGCTTTAAAGGACGGGAGCTGAGCTCAGACAGAATAGACTGGAAAGTACTGCGCGCAGCGGAGCTGGTGTGGCTACCTGCACCAATTGTTTTTATGGAAGCAAGCTGAGAATTTATATTGATCATTTTGTATTTTTTATTGGCGCAAAACCAATAGACGTAGTTTCATGAAAATTGAGTGTCTTTGTTGTTCAAATAGTTCCCAGTTTTCTCAAGAATATCGAAACGTTTCATGCGGTAATACAGGGAATGCAATGGAATTCCTAGGCTTTCACTGGCTGAGCGTGCACACCCACGGTGTGCATTGAGTGTTTCAATCAGCACTGCTTTTTCGAACGCCAGCAAGCGCTGCTTTAAACCCTTCACCGGCTCGCAACCCGGCTCTGCACAAGGCGAGCCGAGTCCTATGACATGTCGCTGCGCGAATGCATGCAACTCGCGCACATTGCCCGGCCAAGGCCGACTCAACAATTCATCAATATCCTCAGTGTCCAGGGTTGGCACTTCCAGCTTGAACTGCGCAGCCACATCATTCAAAAAATGTCGATACAATGGAATAATGTCTTCAAGTCGCTCTGCCAGGGCAGGAATTCTAACCTGCGAGATACTGAGCCTGAAATGAAGATCTTCGCGAAATTTATTCTGTTCAACCAAAGTTTCGAGCTTGGCTTTGGTCGAGGCAATGACCCGAAACGATGAATTATAAAACGTGTGGCCACCAAGTCGGATTGCACCACGATATTGCAAAGCGTTCAACAACTTGGCTTGACATGACAATGGCAGGCTATCCATTTCGTCCAGGTACAGCGTGCCATTGTTCGCAAGCTCCAGCTTGCCCGGTCTGTCTTTTTGGGCACCAGTAAAGGCACCAGCCATGACACCAAACACCTCCGCCTCAAATAGCTGTTCGGGCAAGGCAGCGCAATTCACATGTACAAACTCACCCTTTACGCCTGATTGAGCGTGCAACCAACGCGCGGCTGTGTCCTTCCCGGCGCCGGTAGGCCCAAGCAGTACGGTGTCGACAGGAAGCTTCTTCAGGCGTTGAAGTTGGGATACTGCATGGCGCATGGGTTCCGACCGAACAAATTCGTCGCTGTATGGACCCACGTTACTTTCAGGCAGTTGCTTTTTACCAAATTCAAATGGTTTGGCGCGCATCAGCTTTTCAAGAACCTGCACGGCAGCCAAAGGGTTAACCGGGTAAACAATCGAGGCAAAAATGGGTATGTCGTGGTACACATACTCTTGCCAGGGTTTCTCTATAAAACGAATAATCTGTGTTTCAGGTTTCCTTCCGTGAGCCTTGAAATGCTCAATCAGATTTCCAAGTTGCTCCAGATCTTGATCAACCAGCAACCAATGTGCGGGCAAGCTTCGTTTACGCAAAAGCTCATCCAGTGAAAGTTCATAGACTGTAGCCTGCATTAACAAGGCTGCTGCGCGCAGCCTACTTTTGAGCTCGGGCGATTCAATGCAAAGTGTTAACTCGGTCATTTGCGGCTACAACACAATGAATGGGATAGCATTCATTGTGAGCGCTGTGCAATCAGATTCAATCACCACTTGGAATTAGTCACACTGAGCACTCGCCCGCATTCGTAGTGCTCAATGGTGTGATTCAGAGTGTGCCATCACCTCGACCCGAAGCATGTCACGGGCCCTTGACAGGCGCGAGCGTACTGTGCCGATTGGAAGATCCAGTTCAAGTGCAGCATCCTGATAAGTAAAGCCTTCAAGCAAAACAAGCTGAACCACGGTTTGCATTTTGCCCGGCAACTGATCAATTGCAGACTTCAGGGTTTCCATGCGTTCCTGGCGCATCAAAGACTCTTCAGGTTGATAAATGGAATCGGCTGGCATCATGCTGACTTGTTCTTCGAAATCATCACCTTGAAACCGATAGCTGGTGTCACGGTAACGAAAGTTCTTAACCAGATTCAATGCGATGCCGAACAACCAGGTTTCAGGCTTGGATTCACCTCGAAAACCAGCCCAATTGCGAAATGCGGCCATGTGGGTTTGCTGAATCAGATCATCAACATAATCTTCGCGGCGAAGATGTTTGCGCACAAAGTGTGTCAAACGTGATTGCTGCGACTTCAACAGATGCTCCAGTGAGCGAAGTTGTGCTGAAGTCAGCGGTGTTGAGGTGTTCTCATCACTACCCGAAACAATGATTTCGAACTGTTGAACGTTTGCGGTATGTTCCATGATCTGCCTCTGCTTGTTTGTGTGTGTGGTAACAAACTTAATGCAGTGTGCATGCCAGGACAGAGAAAATTCTAAATTATTGATTTATATGTACATTTATTGATTAGCTCTTAACGTCTGTTAGATTTTTTCTAAAATTCAGGCACCACGGGAAGCAAAATCTCTAAATCAACACGGGGACAGTCCTAGCCTGACTCCAGTTGAGGTGTAAAATGCGGTCATCTCGCGGTAGTACAATGGATAGTACGAGGCCCTCCTAAGGCTTAGATACAGGTTCGATTCCTGTCCGCGAGACCAGGCATAAAAAAAGCCCCTGACATTTCAGGGGCTTTTTCATTCACAAGTCCACTTGCTCAGCGGGCCTGCTCGGTCACAATTTTCCAGCGACCATCTTCCTTTTTCAGCCGAAGTGTTTTGCGCGTATTGTCGGAGTATTTATCGGCCTTATATGCCTGATCAAACTCCGCTGTAGCCTCTTCGCCATTGATTTGAATGTTCAAATTGCTAATACCCACTTCAATGTTTGACTTTTTGGCAATTCGGGAACGGCGCTGGCTTTCCCACTGGGCTCTGCTTTGGGCACCGGCTAACTCGAAGTTGGCAGAGTAAAAGCTGAGATAACCCTCTACGTCACGCGCACTCCAGGCTGCCGCCCAATTGCTGATTACTTCGTTTACTTCAGTTTGCAGCTGCTCAGGAGTTGGGCCAGCCGGCACAACGGGTGAAACAACAGGAGCGGCGGGTGCTGCCGCCATAGGATCGTTTACAGCAGATGTATTGCTGGCCAGTAAAGCATCTTCAGCGGGAGCAGCCGGATCCTGCGTGATGTCGGATGCAGGATCTGTCATTGCTGCGGGCTCAGGTGCAATTGAAGGTTCCGGGGCTGGCGCAGGCGACTGATCAAGCACCGCTGGGCGAAGCTGATCCAAGCCTAGGAAATGGCTGATAGGTTTCAGGTTATCAGCATTATTAATCAGTGCCTGACCACCGTATGTCACGATTAACAGGCCGATGAACAAGGTGTACACGGGCAACAACCAACGCTCGTAACGGTAGTAAAAAGCCTTGTGCTTGGTTTCTTCCGCAGCTTTGTCCATTTCCTCTTCACCCACCACCTGCCTTGCAAGCAATTGGTTTAGCGCAACAGGCGGTGACAAATAACCCAACTCAAACGCAGTGATCACGATCATCCAGAAATGAACTGGGTGAATGCCGTTGCTGTAGGCAATTGGCGCCACCGTGGCAGAGACCAGAATAACTGCTCCGAATGGATCCATGACCATGCCGATGAATACCATTAAAAACATGAACAGGGTCAAAGCCGTCCAGATACTGCCCATTTCGGCAGGTACCACGCTCATCAGGCCAGAGCGTTCAATCATGCCGCCCACGCTGATGGACAATGCCATCAACATAATCAGTGCGCCGATGTGGCCAATGGTTTCAGTTGTGGCGCTGCGAACAGCTACTTCAAGGCCTTGGTTCTTTTTCTTCTCGGCTGGTGTATCGCCCCCCACTTTGGTGGGGCCTCCACGCAGCTTGTCGAAAATAATTACGAACAGCATGATTACCGGCAACATCACTGGCGCAGTAAATTCATCGAGTTTGGTATCGAGCAGATATTCGTAACCATACACCACCAGCAACATAATCAAGATGTACGGCGATACTGGCACCAAAGCCCGAAGTGATTGTGGCAGTGCCTCTTTGGCCTTGGCCCGTTCAGTAACACGCCCCTCTGCTTTCAGCAGAGCAATGATCATGAAAATGGTTGAGGTAAGGATGAAAACAAACAAGCCCCAGCCATACAATTCGCTGGTGGTTACCTCTTTGTTCAAGGCAGCTATTACCACAATTAACAAACAGGGGCGAAGTACCACACCCAGTGAACCCGACATGGCAGTTGCCGCCAGGGCAAAGTGGCGTCGTGCGCCCACTGCCAATACCTCACGGTACACGATTGCACCAGCCGCAATCACGAATACACCGGAAGCCCCTGTGTAGGCGGTTGGTATTGCCGCAGCCAGCAACACAATGTAAGTGAACACCTCGGGTGGCAATTTCCAGGGGCGCAAAATGTCCATGAACAAGGAAACCACGCGGGTTTGCTTGAGCAACATACCGGCCCACAGGTATAGAGCCAGGTTCAGGAAAATACTGGACAACTCGGTGATTTGGCCAAAGTAAATTGCCAAACCAGCGATGTAATCGTCCATAAAAAAGTTGATACCCGCATTCAGGGCCATAAAGGCATAAAGCGGAATACTCAACAGACCCATGCCGTAGCTGCCACCCTCCTCGGCCTGAGCGGGAATTTTGAGCACGTCTTTCAAACTGATAAATGACAGGGCAGCAAACAAGGCGATCGCAATCATGCTGATCAAGGGGTTTTCAACCGCCACGCCAGAATCGTATTGAAGCTTCAGGTAATAAGCGGCTGAAATGGTCATCAGCAGGTTCGCGCCCAGCATGGCCAGCGAGTAAACCTGGAAGTCTTTTTTGGTACGCGGTGGGCGCAGGCTAATGTGGTGAAAGTGCTTGGTGGTAGAAATGGCGGCAATCGCCACCATGATCAACAAAATCAAGGGGCGGTTTTCAGTACCAAACTTGAAAATACCGAAGAAACCGGTTTCTATCTCACGAAACACTTCAACTTCAGGTGTAATCGCCTTGCTTACGCGCTCGTACACCGCGTAACGCTCGCGGCACTGATCGCGTGCGGCTTCCAGCGAGGCACGAATTTCATTTGGATCTATTGCAACATCGCCGAACAAGTCATCGAGATCTGATTTTGGCGCGCTTTCCGCATCCGCCATCTGCTTGGCAACCAGTGCGTCAATATCGGGGTTGGCTTCACAGGTGGGTGCGGTAGGGTCTGCGCGCAACAAAAAGTATTGAACCTGGTTTTCTGGATCGCCGAACATGCGCTCGCCCAGCCGCAAAAGCTGGCCATGCACCATTTCACCCGTACCAATAATCAGGGTGAGTAACAACAGTGAAAAAATCGGGAGGCTGGACAACCATTCAGATGGCGTGCGACCAAACCATTTTTTGCCGGCGGAACTCTGCATAACGGGTCCTTGTCAGCGTCAATCGGGCGATTGACTGATCTAATTAGAAATTTAAGATAATAAAAAAGGGGCAACGGCAAGCCCCTTTAAATCAAAGGCCAAGGGTGGGCCAATAAACCCCACCCTGTTTATTTTACAACTCTGTCTTTGTTGTGCATTCGGAATCTGCACGGTTCACACTGCAACGAATTTGCTTCATGATGTTCAAGGCTTTGGGATCATATGAACCACCTTTGGCCAGTGACACGCGTGATTCTCTCAGCAAAATCGTGTATTTCACAGAGTCTGCAGCAGGAATGTCCATCCATGCTCCGTTCGGAATACCCTTTTCGGCATTCGTGATAATTTGCATGCCAGCCGGGAATTTCTTGAACCAGTAGTCGCGCGATTTTTGCGCGAAATCTTCAGGGAACTTGGATTTGTTAACAATCACTTGATAGGTCAACACGGCAACCGGGAAACGAACAATCGCACCAGCGTTGCCCAGGCCTTTGTACAATTCCAACGGTTTATAAGCAGCGGCTGGTGCAGCAATAATATCTACGGAGCCGTTGTTGAACTTGGCACCGAAGTTGGAAATGTCAGCAGACACAGGCGATGCACCCACTTTGGAAATCATTTCTTTCTGGGCTGAGTCGTAGTCAAACGATGCGATCTTCTTGCCTGCCAGTTTTTCAACTGAATTGATGTCGCGGCTTTTCACGTAAAGGTAAGCGGCACCAAAAGGAATAATACCAGCTACCTGATAGTTACCTTGTGTCATCAACGCATCGGCTTTTTCACCTGCAAACAACTGAATGGTGCGTTTCACTACTTCGTAGCTCAGGGGCATGTCTACTTTGCCGTCTTTCACCACGGAGGCAGCACCCAAGGCATCAATTGAGCCGGCTACAGAGTTATAAGCGCGTGTGCGGAAGGACGTGGCAACCAACATGTCGCACTGACCTGTCTTGAAGTTTTCAGAGGCAATTTTTTCGTCTGTAAAAGCTTCAAGGTGTAATTCTGCACCGAAACCCTTGGCTGCAAGAACATAATCCTTACTCAGGTTGAACACATCGCCACCGGCGCCAAGTATGTCGAATACACACACTTTTTGTTTGGCCAAAGCGGGTGATGCGGACGCCATGAGAGCCAAGCCTAAACTGGCAGTGATTACTTTTAATTTAAGTGTCATTTCCGGTCTCCAAAAATTTTGTTTCTGCGCCTTGTACCAATGGCCAGAGTGTGGCCCGAGTTTGCGGTATGTGCAAAAACTTAGTTCAACAAGTCGTCCACGTTCATGCCTGCCGGCATCGCGGCTTCTTCATCCCAATATTTTCCCATGCTGCCCACCGGTGTGCGCGTACCCACGTTTTCTGACCAATAACGGTCGGAAAGGTTTGTCATTACAGCCACAGAAATTCCTTCAACCAAAGCAAATTGCTTGCTTGGCTTGAAATCTTTCACAGTGGCAAACCGCTTGGTTGCGTCGCGGAAGCGGGCTGTATCACCCACGGCCAGCGCGGACAAGCCGTACATGACATGCGACAAACGAACGCCCTGACGCTCGCCGATCAACATGGACAAACGGAATGTACCCCAGACGTCTTTACCCTCCGAGGCGCCTGGCAAAATGCTCCAAACAACGGCGCGAGCCGCATTGGGCGCGCCCCACCATTTTGCATTCGATATACAGGTGAGCGCCCGTTCAGATTTTGGGGCAATGTCGGTAGGTACCCCAACCATTTGTTGGGAAGCAATATCATTTACCACGGCTTGTAAACCAGCCACTGTACCTAGCAAGTAAGTGAGTTCATCAAAATCACGCTGAAACTCTGGACAACCTTCACCGTATTCAAAATTGTATTTGTCTTCAAGTTTGTTGCGCATGGCTTCAAAAGCGCGCAACTGGCGGCGGGCTGTAATTTCCAGCAGGCGCTTTTGACCAATACGGGCATCTTGTGCTTCTTCAATGTTGTTTTGCTTGGAGGCGCGCAAGTAACGCAGTTCTTCTTCAACGGCGCGTTGTTCTGAACAGGCTGCGGAAGACACCAGCAGAAGGGATTCAAGCAGCTGTGGATCGCCGCCAAATGCGCGGGTGCCGCCGGAGATCAAAGGAAAATTGCCCGTAGCAAAACGACAGGCCATGTCGACATCGTCAATTTCGAGCTGGGGGGGAATGATTCTGCGTTCAATCAGGTTGATCGCGAGGTTGGTAGCCCCCCTTTCGACGCTTGCGCAACCTGCCGCAAATACAAGCACTCCCAAAATGGCTAATGCGCGCCATGCGCCAGCTTTGTTCATTGATGTCTCCGTTGATTTTTCTTTTATACCTTGCCTAGTCAATATTTGGATTTGACTTTTGAGTAACAAGGTTTTCGCATGTTATTAAACCATGAAATATTCACCCATCCAAGGGAAAGTAAACACTTGTTAATAGAAGCGTCATTCTATTTAAACCGCCAAACCCAAAGATAGATGCCGAAACACCCCGCAATTGAAAGCAATAATTTGTTCAAAAATGCGGAAAATGAAACATTCTTAAGTTGCTCCCTTGAAACTCATGACGCAGATTGACTTATCGGCAGACAACCTCACTCCCGCAGTCGAGAAGGGTACCGCTGCAAAGCCTGACCGAATGAAGCAGGCGGTAAAAGACATGGCGCCACTAAAAGGCAAAACTGCACTGGTCGTGGATTCTGCCCTGGCCACCCGGCGGGCACTTCAGGATCAGCTTTCACAATTGGGTGCCAAGGCGGTTATTTTTGCGAGCACGGTATCCGAAGTTGAACAACATTTAAGTTCTCGCGAGTTCGCGTTGATTGTGTGTGAATATCAACTCGAAGGGGACCGCAATGGTCAACAACTGCTGGAAGACTTGCGGGTAAACAACAAGCTGGCGTGGTCTACTGCATTCATGATGGTGACCGGTGAGCGAAGCTACGGCAATGTAGTAGCAGTCGCTGAATTTGAACCCGACGATTACCTGATCAAGCCATTTACCGCGTCCACGCTGTCAGACCGCGTGGTGCGGGTATTCAACCGAAAAATTCGTCTGGCACAAGCTTACCAATTCATGTTTGAAGAGCGCTTCGAGGAAGTGCCTGGCATTTGCGATCAGCTTGAATCCCAATTTCCCCAGTACCTGAACGAACTTGAACGGATGCGTGTGGAGTCGTTTTACAGGTCGGCACAGTACGAAAAAACCGAACATGAATTACTCCTCAAACTTGAAAAAGCGCCCAAGCCCTGGATGCAATTGTTGTTAGCCAAAGTCAATCTAGAAAAAAAGCAGTTTGATGAGGCCAATGAATTACTTAGCGCAGTGGTGAAAACAAACCCGGAATACCTTGCAGCAAGCGATTTGTTCGCCGACGTGCTGTGGGAGCAAAACCGCCCTGCCGATGCCCTGGATATTCTTGAGAAGATGGGTGCAAAGGCGCTTTCGTCAACAACTCGCCTGCGCAAACTGGCCGATCTCGCAGTCAGGATTGGAGACAATACCCGTTCGAAGAATTACCTGACCAAAGTGATCGACCGCTCACGCAATACATCACTTTCACAAATTCACGATTACCTGCAGCTGTCGAAAATTTACGTTCAAGAAGGCCGGCACGAAGAAGCCGAGAAGCTGACTGCCAAAATGCGCAGCACTGTGAACTCTACCGAGCTTGATTTGGCACGCGCCATGATGGCCATACAAAAAGACATTGCCGATGGGCGTGGCTTGAAGGCCAACGACAAATTAATCGCATTTTTCGAGAGCAACAACGAACTAATTCCAACCCTTGAACCTGAGACACTAACCAGCCTGCTGGAATTGTGTTTTGCTGCCAACATGGACAACAAAGGATACGAACTGGCCAGTCAAATTACCAAACACAAACCCTCAAAGGCCATGCTGGACAGAATTCGAACTGCAATTTCAGATTTTAAAGACAAGAAAAGTGCTGACAGCGACTAAAAAAGCTACAAGGCCCAAGCAGCCTTGATCAACTCGTCCAGATAAGCACCATAAAACTCAGGCAAACTCGCACCCAATAGAGGTTTTCCAGCAACCGCACCTTTGGCATTGAAAACAATCACGGTGGGCGAGAACTTCACATTCAATGGTCCTGCCAGTGATTTTCCGGTGTAGCTATTGCCATCAAACCATGTGAAGTTTCGTTTGCTGTCTGAAAAATCAATTTCATACACTGCCACCCTGCCCTTGTAATTTGGATCAGTGTGAATGTGGCGAAGGGACTGTTGCCTTACTTTCTCGCAATAAGCGCAATCGGGTACTGAAAAAAGAATGACAACTGCCTGAGCATTTTGCTTGTACAAATTGCCCGGAAACGCCAGTGCACCTTCACCCGCACTAAATACAGGTGAAAGGCAAAACAACATAAACACAGCCAAAATTGCTTTCATGCAATTTAGACCACAAACCCCGGGTTGTTGTTCATTCCGATCAACTTCGGCGTGTAAGGCACTTTTGTGGCAATTGTTTTCTTGGCCTTTAAATAGGTTTCCACCACATCCCAAATAGGCGGCTCGCCATTGCTGCGCGCTTCTTCGGCCACAGGCGCCCACCCTGCGACCTTGTAGGTTTTTGAAGCTTCGATGGGCTTGCCATTCAAGCGCATGTCGGTAATGCGCTGGCCCGCATCAGCAGCCGGGTTGCAGGTGTAGGTTAAACCGCCCACACGCACCATGTCGCCGCCTTGTTGGTAATACGGGTCGGGGTTAAACAGGTTGTCGCAAACATCTTCCAACACAGTTTTGATGAACTCACCTTTCATATCGGTCAAGGTGGTGTTGGGGTAGGTAATTGCGGTTTGGTCCATTAGGTGTTCACGCGTAATGGTTTGGCCAGGCAGCAAGGAGGTTCCCCAACGGAAGCCTGGAGAAAATGCAATTTCGGCGCCCTTCACTTCCATCAAGGCATCAACAATTAACTGGTCCCAACTTCCATTGAAGTTGCCACGGCGGTACAACAAACCCTCACTCACTGCCAAGGGCTCGCTCAGCTTTTCAATATACGGCTTGCGTACATTGCGCACAAAGGCATCCATTTCTGGGTCAGCAGGCAGCATATTCGAGAACACGGGCAACAGCCTGTATTTGAAATCGCGAAGCTTGCCACCTTGAATGTCCATGTCGAGCACACCCAGAAACTTGCTGTTGCTGCCCGCGTTGGTTACGTAGGTTGTACCCGATGAGTTTTTTACAGGAATGGCGTTGGGCACACCATCGTGCGTGTGACCACCCAAAATAAAATCAATGCCGGTAACCCGGCTGGCCATTTTCAAATCCACGTCCATGCCGTTGTGTGAGAGAACTACTACAGCCTGTGCACCTTTGGCACGCACTTCATTAACCACTTCCTGCATGCTTTCTTCTTGAATGCCGTACGACCAATCTTTTACGAAGTAACGCGGATTGGCGATTGGACTATAAGGAAAAGCCTGCCCAATAATTGCCACCTTGCAACCATTGATTGTTTTCATCACATGGCTTGGAAACACAGGGTCGCCGAAATCCGCAGTTTTAATATTTTGAGCAACAATGTCGACTTTGCCTTTGAAGTCTTTCTCAGCCACTTCAAGAATTCTGTCTGAGCCGTAAGTGCATTCCCAGTGCAGGGTCATGACATCCACACCCAACATTTTCGCGGCATCCACCATATCTTGCGCATTGGTCCACAGGCTGGTGGCTGAACCTTGCCAAGTGTCGCCACCATCTAGCAGCAATGCACCGGGCCGGCTGGCTTTCATCATTTTGACCAAGGTGGCAAGGTGCGCAAAACCGCCCACCTTGCCATAGCGCTTGGCAGCTTCTTCAAAATTCAAATAAGTGAATGCATGGGCCTGCGCTGAACCGGGCTTGATGTTGAATGCTTTCAACAGCGATTCGCCCACCAAGTGCGGGGCTTTGCCAAATGCTGATGCCACCCCCAAATTCACATTCGGCTCGCGAAAATAAATAGGCACCAATTGTGCGTGGCAATCGGTCATGTGCAGCAGGCTGGCATTGCCGAAGGGTTTCAGGTCATAAAGTTTTTCACCCTGCCCACCGGCCAAAACTTGTGGTGAGTTGATCGCCATGCCCGCAGCCGAGGCGGCCGCCAACATGCCCATGAATTCGCGTCGATTCATCTGCATTGGATAGTTCGCTTTTCAGAAGGTTTACACCCGCGCCATTACAGGCGCAGGTGACGGTAAGGATTACGTTATTTGTTGACCGGAGAATCGGCTGCCATTAGCAAGGCCATCACATCTTTCAACTGTTTTTCAGTCAGAATGCCCTCGGCACCAAAACGCGGCATGTTCGAGCATGCATTGTAAGCATGCGAATTCCAGATTTTCGCCCAAGTGTATTTCATGATTTCTTCAGAATTTCCGCGCAGTTTGCTGTACTGATAAAGCGACGGGCCGATGTTGCCATAGGACAATTCCTGCGGTGCCAACTGGTGGCAAGCGTAACAGTTGCCCCCCGCTTCAGTGCCCTCTTTGTCTGAAAACTGAAAACCCACACCGGTTTGTGCTATTTTTTCACCCGCTTTCCAATCGCCCAAATATTGGCCATCGGCGGGGTACTTCACAGCAGCCAAAGCGGCCTTTTCCAGCTCGGCACGTTTGCCTTGCGGCAAACCACCTGGCG
Source organism: Burkholderiales bacterium (assembly GCA_021299735.1). GTDB lineage: Bacteria > Pseudomonadota > Gammaproteobacteria > Burkholderiales > Burkholderiaceae_B > Limnobacter. Next base: position 55,543 of record JAJTEM010000007.1, read on the forward strand.
CAGTTTCAGCCACTGAACAGGCTTTTTGTAGTTCGGTTTGGTTGACGCGTTCCAGTTTCGCAATGCCTTTCTCTTTGAAAGAAGACAACATCAACTGGTGAATTTCCTCGTTGCTCGGCTCGGCAACCATGGGTTTGCTGTCCGTGTTTGCACAGGCTGACAACAAGGCCACCAAGAAAAGGCCGAATGAGTATTTGATTGTACGAAGCATGTTTGTTCTCCTTGTTGTTAGCGCTTAAGCGATGTGGCCTGCATGGTACCGCCCTCGGCTTTAACACCCAGGTAAGTAATCAGGTCGATCGACGCTTGTGAGCCATACTTCAACTCGGGAAAACGTTGCTGGCGGAAACAATCGTACATGCGCCATTGCATGGAACGAACTGCACCCTGAGAAACACGGTACGCAGGCCAAGCTGCAAATGCGGCTTGTGCAGGTTCGGGCTTGGTCAGGTTGGGTAAACCTTGCAGGCGAATTCGTTGATCGTCGGTTGCGTGGCAGCTTGCACATGAAAAATCGTATGGGCCTGCACGGTAGAAGAAAATTTTCTCACCGCGTGCGCGGGATGCTTTTTCCTCTGGATGGGCCTGTGGCACTTTGATAATGGCACCACGCGACTGGGCATAAATATAAGCCACCAGCGATTCGAGCTCAGTGGGTTTTTCGCCTGCGCCTGAATACGGCTTCTTGGTAATTTCAGCAATGTCGCGGCCCTGCAAGGTGACCATGCAGTGAACCAAACGTGTTTCTACATCCATTACCTTGCCTGCATCGCTAAAAAAGCGAGGCAAAGTGGCCACCGCACCTTCCAGTTTTCCAGGGCCGATACCAAGATCGCATTGCTCGAGTGATGCTTTTTTGGGACCTTGTGGTTTTGTCCAAAGGTCTTCGCCACGCAGCTCGACCAGTTCTGCCGGGTTACCATCGGCCAACATGTCGCGATATTCCTGAATGCCCTGCTCGGTACTTTTTTGTGCATGCGCACTCATTGTGAATGGCGCCAGTACACCTGCACCCACAAAGGCTACAGCGGCCAGCTTGGCCGCTTTTTTTACTGTTTGCCTCATCTCACACCCCTTGTTATGGTTTACGTATTAACTGGAGATTACGCTACTTTGGTTTTGTCGGTGCGGGAGTCACCTTTGTTGTCAGTCCATGTCACTTCCACTGTGTCACCAGCCTTGCCACCCTTGAAAGAGAAAGAAAGGAAAGGATTTTTGGACACTGCTGGCCCCCAGTTGGCCATCAATACTGTTTTGTCATTGCACTTGGCTGTCACGTTTTGAATGTACCAGGCTGGTACTGTGCTGCCATCGGCAGCTTTGCGCTGGCCAGTTTCCATTTCATGCGCCATCAACACTTTCACTTCGACTTCGTCGCCATTGGCTTTGGCGCGAATTTTCATTGGATCACCCATTTTTATCTCCTGAATTTTTTAATCAACCGCCACAACCACCAAGGGTCACTTTGACCTCTTTCTTGGCAAAGTAGTATTTGCCATCGGCTTTCACGAGCGCATACACATCGCTTGATTTCCCCATTTTCACGCGGGTATTTACCTTGGCATCTGTACCGGCAGGAATCATGAATTGAGCCGACATCATGGATGGGTTATTGGCCACCAACAAAGAAACTTCAGTGGTATTTTTCAACTTGCTGTCAGCACCCACAGGCACCACAGCACCGTTTTCCGCAATATCAGGAGCGATCACGGTAATGTCTTTGCTCTCGGTGGGCATGTTGCCACCCAAGGCTTTCATCAGTTCATCCATCGACTTCGCGCTGAAAGCTTTCTCTGGATAACCTGCAGCAGCAAACACTTCGCTGGGTTTGATCAAACCGGCAGCAACTGCCAAGCCCAACACTGTCAGGCCAGAAGAGGCCTTCAGGATGGTGCGTCTGTTTTGATTCATTGACTAACTCCTCCTAAAAATTTCATCAATCACTTTTTGCCGGACAAAAACCAGTCAGAAAGTGCGTTCAAATCTTCTTGCGACAAATGCGACTGCGCTGGCATGGGCATGTCACCCCAAACACCAGCTCCACCTGCTTTTATTTTACCTGCAAGGTAGGCCTTGGCATCGGGCTTGCCAGCGTACTTGTTGGCCACCGCAACTACTGATGGACCCAACTTTTTGTTGTCAATTCCATGGCAAGCCACACAACCATTGGCATTGAACAAAGACTCGCCAGAATGCATGCTGACCTTCGACGCAGCTTGAGCACTGTTGGCTTGCGCTACTGTAACTACGCCACGCACTGGGCCAACCAAACGATTTTGATCTTTCAAGTTGCCATGCGCATCGCGGGCGTACTCGGGCAAATAAGAAATGATCTTCGCTTCCGGTTTGCAGTTTGACATGCAACGGGCTTCTTTCACATCGGGTTTACCCGATGGAAGCCACATGCCGTGATTGGTTTGCATGCCGTTTCGGTTGGGTAATTTGGCCTGGGTTTGCGCCATGTTCTGGTCGCTTAAAACGAAGTCATCGCCCACTATTCCACCCATGTTCAGAATGTAGGCTGTTACTGCATACACTTCTTCGGTACTCAGGCTTTTCGGTGCTGTCCATGGCATGGCGCGGTTAATGTAATCCCACAAAGTGGACAAAGTGGGTACTTTCATCAGGGTGGTGCGCTGCGGTGCTGATCCATCCTTCAGTGATTGCACACGGCCGTTTTTAATATCGGCTGCTGTGGTACCGCCAACAATTGGTGTGAATACTTCATTGCTTTCACCAAATACACCGTGGCAAGAAGCACACTGGGCTTCCCACACTTCCATGCCCTTGGCCACGCTGCCGCTGCCTTTGGGTAAGCCAACAAAATCGGGGCGTACATCAATGTCCCATGCCTTGACTTCTTCAGGTGTGGCAATTCGGCCCAAGCCTTCAAAAGCCAAAGCATTGGTGCTGAACAATACGCCCGTGAAAATAGCAACCAGTAAATTAATCTTGAACTTCATGCCTTACCCCACATGCACATTGTGCACTTCACCAGCGGCATCTACGCGCCAGCTTTGAATTGCGTTGTTGTGGTAAATGCTTTTGTCATCGCGTTTTTCGCGCAATGTTCTGTAGCTGGGCTGCACGTAACCTGTGCTGTCCACTGCCCTGCTTTGCAGCAGCACTTCGCTTTTGCCATCCCACACCCAAGGCAAGTTGAAACGGGTTAGCGATTTATCATGAACGGGGCCTTGCAATTTGGCTGTTTTCCAGCTTTTTCCGCCGTCGGTTGAAATATCGACCGCTGTAATTTTCCCTCTGCCACTCCAGGCCAGCCCCGTGATGTTGTAAAAACCGGGGCTGAGTAACTGTTGACCACCCGATGGCGTGGTGATCACAGATTTGCATTCTTGTATGGAGGTGTACTGGCGGTGCGTGCCATCGGGCATTAAATCCACGTAATGAATGGCTTCGTCCTTGGTACCGTAAGGCTTGTCACCCACCTCAATGCGGCGCAGGTACTTCACCCAACTTACACCTTGTACGCCGGGTACCACAAGGCGTAGCGGGTAGCCGTTTTCTGGGCGCAGCATTTCACCATTTTGGCCATATGCCAGCAACACCTCACCGCTTTCAACCAATTCCATGGGAATGGTGCGGGTCATGGATGAACCATCGGCACCTTCAGCCAGAATGAAGCGACCCTTTTTCAAATCAACGCCACAGTATTCAAGCACTTTAATCAAAGGCACGCCTGTGAATTCTGAACAACTCAACATGCCATGGGTGTACTGAACAGTGGGCACAGCCACGTTGGCCCATTCCATGCCTGAATTGGCACCGCATTCAATAAAGTGAACGCGGGAGACCGATTCCATGCGCATGAGTTCATCGACCGTAAACACCATTTCTTTTTTTACCAAACCGTTGATCATCAAGCGGTGTTGGGTGGGGTCAATGTCCCACCAGCCTTGGTGGTGTCGCTCGAAGTGCAGGCCGGAAGGTGTGATAATTCCGAACAATCCCTGCAAAGGGCAAAAAGAAACAGAAGCGGCACCCACTCTGGTAAGGCCCGGAGACTCCCGGCGCTGAAGGTTCTTTTCGTACTGCGAAGGCATGCCATAAGGCATGGTAGCCACTGGCTGGCCAAGGCCTTTGGTGTGTGCGGGTAAATTCAAAATGGCAGGGTCGCCCTGCGCGGCCTGTACCAAACGTGGTGAAGTCATCAAGGTAGCTGCGGCGCTGCTGGCCACTGCAGCTGCAAATGCCTTTTTGAAAAACCCTCTGCGATCGGTATCGCTGGCGCGGTTCACAAAAGCAATGTCGCTGCGGCTAACAAAATTTTCCGGAGCGCGTTGAATTTGACCCAAAGGGGTGTCTGAGGAAATGTCGAATGACACAAAAGTCTCCTAGGTGTAACCATTTGCCGCACATCGCCTAACACTCAGCGTGTATATGCGCATATGCTCATAGTTGTAGAGCTTACGCTCTAACTTGAGTGTGTGCAAGCGGTTTGAACCTAGGGTTTGTTCTGAGTCTTATGCCCGGCTTTTTGCTTCCGAAGGCTGTCGTGATCTATTTTGTAATCAGGTTTGGATATGCCCTGGCTTGTCGGGTCTGTAGGCAGTACATTGTGCACGGCCTGCGCACCCACCTTGGCCACAAGGCGCACTGTGTCGTAAGCGGAATGGGTTATCTTCTTCTCGACCATGTGCACGGCCGATGAAATTGGGGCGATTGGGCGAATTTTCTTCAGCACTGAGAACGGAATGTCTGCAATACGGCGATGCACACCCTCAACCTGGCGTGTGCCCTGATCGAGCGTGGCGGATACCAAGTCAACGATGCCACGCAAATGCGGTTCAAGTGACTTTTTTCGGGACATACAAACCTCTCTGGGCCTTGGTTATTATTGAACGGATTTTAGAAGAGATTCAATTTCAGCGGTAGACAAACCATTCCACTGTAAAATACCCAAATTCAGAAATAGATTCAAATAAAGTGGCAATCATCATTTACGACCTGGAGTGTGAATACTCCCATCGCTTCGAAGGCTGGTTTCGTTCAAACGACGATTTCGATGATCAACGCGAACGAAAACTGCTTACTTGCCCTGAGTGTGGCACATCGGCGATACGCAAGGTACCCTCTCGCATCAATATCGGTAGCAAGGCTACAACTCAGCCTGCACAGGCTGAGCCAAAAGTTGCCGAACCCCAGCCTGCAATTGCGAACAGGGCGAATTCTGTGGACGTGGCCACCGCATTTGTCATGGCCAGGCAGGCCATTCAAGCCCTGATCAACCATTCGGAAGATGTGGGTGACCGGTTTGCCGAAGAGGCAAGAAAAATTCACTACGAAGAAGCGCCCGTTCGCGCCATTCGGGGCCAAGCCAGCCCGGAAGAATTTGAGGAGCTGCGCGATGAAGGCATTGAAATTATTGCCTTGCCCATTCTGCCAAGCGAGGAAGAGCTGAACTAAGGCAATTGATCAATGCCGGTCTCAGTGAATGTTCACCCCCAGCACTGCGCCCACTGCTGCGCTGAGTACCATTGAGACTGACCCCCAAATTGCCACGCGAAAACCCGCACGCATCACCGGTGCATTCGATACCTTCGCTGCAAGTGCCCCGGTAGAAAACAGCGTAACAACACTGCTAGCTGCAAGCAGCCACACCGTGTTTGCAATCGGAATGCTTTGAAAATTCGCCAGAATAAGCACCAACAAGGGCACTACGCCACCGGCTGTAAAAGTAAAAGCCGAAGCCAACGCGGCTTGCATGGGTTTTGCGGTGCTGTGCGGTGTAATTCCCAGTTCATCGTGCGCATGCGCGGCCAAAGCATCATGCTTGGTTAAGGCCACAGCCACTTCATGGGCCAATTGTTCGGGCAGGCCACGTTTTTCATAGAGGGTTTGAAGTTCGAGCAATTCCTGCTTCGGGTTGTTCTTGATGTGCCGTTGCTCCAACGCAAGCTCGGCCTCTTCTGCGTCGGCTTGCGATTTCACTGACACCCACTCACCAGCTGCCATGGAAGCAGCGCCTGCCACCAAGCCTGCCACACCAGCCGACAAGATAACCGGGTAAGCTGCCCCACTGCTGGCCATGCCCACCAACAAGCTAGCAATTGAAATAATGCCGTCGTTCGCACCAAGGGTTGCCGCGCGCAACCAGGCAATTCGATGGGCAATGTGCTCGTGGTTATAAACAGGGGTTGGGTTCATTTGCCAAGCCCTGCCAGCAAGTTGGGTTGAACAATCTCGATCCAGTAGCCGTCGGGATCTTTTACAAAGGCCACGTTTTTCATTTTCCCCTGCTCCGGCCGCTTCACATAATCCAGTTTGTTTTCATCAAACCAGGCCACTGCCTTGTTCAGATCGGGCACTGCAAAGCAAATGTGACCGAAGCCTTGGGGCTGGGCATTGCCATCGTGATATTTAAAACCTGCATCGTTCTCAGTTCCCCAGTTGTGGGTCAATTCCAATACACCGCGCTGGGAGAATGTCCACTGGGTGCGCTCACCTTCGTCTGATGGCGGTGTTTCGCCCTTGCCAAGCTTGGCGAGAAAATACAGTGAGAACGACATTTCCGGGAAATCCAGTTTGCGCAGCAGGGTCATTCCAAAAACTTTTTCATAAAAACCCAGAGACACGGCTGGGTCTTTGATTCGTAGCATGGTGTGGTTGAACACAAATCCGTCGTGTGCTTGTTCGCTCATGGCTTTTGTCCTTTTATTTAACGCGACGCTTTTCAAGCTTGCGGGCCAATGTTCGGCGGTGCATACCCAACCTGCGTGCGGTTTCTGAAATATTGAAATCGGTTTCCACCAACACCTCGTGAATACGTTCCCACTCCAGGTTTTTGATGGAGGTGGCTCTGTTGGTGAGCTCCACGGGTTCACTGCCGGCAACATGACCAAATGCCGCTTCAATGTCGTCAGTATTCGACGGTTTGGCCAAATACTGACAGGCCCCCAGTTTAATTGCCTCAACTGCCGTGTTAATGCTGGCAAAGCCGGTTAACACCACAATCAGCATGGCTGGATTGTGCGCATGTAAGGCCTGAACACAATTCAGCCCCGATGAATTGCCACTGAGCTTTAAATCGACCACGGCATGGGTTGGCATGCGCTTCGAAAGCACAGCCTCCATTTCTTCCTGACTACTGGCGTGAACCACTTTGTAATCGCGCCTCTCAAAAGAACGTTTGAGTACGCGGGCAAATGCCTCGTCGTCTTCAACCAGCAACAAAAGCCTTTCAGTACTGCTAACTTGGCTCATTGTAATTGGCTATCCTGCAAAATCATGGCGTTCAACGGCAGTGATATAGCCACTTCGGCCCCACCCTGTTCGCGATTGTTCACCAAAAGTTTGCCACCCAGTGTACGCGCCACATTCATGACCAAAAATAAACCAAGCCCGCCGCCAGGGCGGCCTTTGCTTGAATTGTAGGGTGTACCCAATTGTTCAAGAATGTCAGCCCTGAAACCAGGACCTTGATCCGAAACAGTCAGCAATAAATGGTCCTGGTTTTTAGACACGTCAAATCGCAACCAGTTCGGAGAAACCTCAAGGGCATTGTCCAACACGTTAAACACCATTTGCTTCACGGTGGAATCAAAAGCAACTGTGTACTCTTCCGCAATCGTGTTGTTGTACTCGAAATGCTGGACTGGACGGCTACTTTCCCATTCTTCCACCAAACCCTCAAAAAACTCATTCAAGCTGGTTCTTGAGGAGGACTCCCCACGGGTTTCGCCCGCAGACAACAAAATACCGCTGACAATACTTTTACAGCGAAGCAGTTGCCCTTCAATTTCCTCGATTTCTTCCAGCATGGCCGGGTCACTTGAAAACTGGGGCATGCGCTTCCAGTCGCTTAACACCACAGACATAGTGGCCAATGGGGTACCCAATTCATGCGCTGCACCGCTGGCCAACAGGCCCATGCGCACAATGTGCTCTTCCTCTGCGGCGCGCTGGCGCAAGGCAGCCAAAGTGGCATCGCCAGCCCGCAGGTTGCGCCCGATTCGCGTAATAAAAAAAACCAGCAAGGCGGCGTTTAGCGCAAAGCAGATGACCAGGCCCGTGGCATACACGTCGGCCAGCTTGTAGGCACTGCTGGGAGACCACACCAGTGGCTTGTTGAATATGGCCAAAAAAGCAAGGCACAGGGTGGTAATGGCCACCACCAACCAGGTTGATTCAGCGCGCAACAGCACCGCACTTAAAATAACCTGCAGCAGAAACAGAAACACAAAGGGATTGTTAATGCCACCGGTGAAATAAAGCTGAGCTGTAAGGCTGGCGATGTCTACCAGCATGGCCAAAAACAATTCGCGGTTACTCACCACACGTTCTTCATGCCAGCGCAAGTGGCTGCCAATGTTAAAGGCGATCAGGCAAACCATCACAGCCAGCATGTTAAACATAGGGAGCTTGATATCAAAGCCCCAGGTGGCCACCAATATGGTGGCTATTTGCCCCCCCACCGCCAGCCAGCGAAGGTGAATCAAATGCAGCATGTTTTTGTGGCCGGTTTCATTCAGCACGTTTGTTTCATCAAACGCACTGGCACCTTGCCGAATGGAAACAATGTCGGAATTAATGGCCATTGAAATACGAATCCTGCTGCAAAACCTGAACAAGCGGGCTTGGGCTTGTACGATTTACTTTCGATTCAGCCAAATAGTGACACCCGCCACCATCAAGGCCAAAGCATACCAAGTGAAGGCATACACCAAGTGGCTGTTGTGAAACTTGATCACGGTTAATCCATCGACCGGATAAGTTTTTGGGGTAAACCCGGTGATTTCTTCACCCAGGTTACGCGGAATGCCCGCATCAATGAAATAAGGCGCAGCATTTTGCAGCCTGTGATGCTTTGAAAGCGCGTCAATGTCACGTGAGTACCAGCGATTGCCGGCCGGGTCGTTTTTTCTCAAAAATGCACCGCCAGCCTCGCTAATCCGCAGCAGGCCACGCACTTCAAACGGGCCATGGGTATTCTCAACAGTCATGGGATCGGCTTCATTGGTGGGAATGTAACCGCGATTAATCCACACCATTTCCCCACCCGCCTGGCGCAACGGCGTGAGCAACCAGTGCCCTGCTCCTAACACTGTGGTGGCCTGCACACGGGTGGTGTACTGGGGTAGGAATTCACCCTGCACCTTCACATTCAGGTATTCATGGGCATCGCGCGATATGTTGGGCCACTCGGAGGCCCCTGGCGCATTAACCGGTGGCGCATCCACGCGGCTTTCCACCCGGTCAATCAAATCAAGTTTGTAATCAAGCCGGTACACCTGCCAGGTGCCGAGTGCAAAAAACACGCTGAACAAAAAGGCCGCCAGGGCATAGCCCAGCAGCCTTTTGATTGGACTGGGTGCACGGGCTGAATGGGGTTTTGAAACATCATTCATTGTGCACCACGCTCCTTTACTTCAGTTGTTGAATCGACTCTATGGCCTCGTGGTTCATGCTCGGCATCATGTTCTTGTTCAAGTGGTGCATCACCCAAATAGATCCCACCAAAGTGATCACCACAATAATCAGGGTAAACATTAACCCCAGCATATTCCAGCCACCTTCCGATTTGCTGTTCATGTGCAGGAAGTAAACCATGTGCACCACCATTTGAACAGCACCCAAGGCCAGAATGACCAGCGCTGTGGTGGTTGAGCTTTGAATAACACCACCCATCACCAGGGCAAAGGGGATTACCGTGAGGATAACCGCCAATACAAAGCCGATGGCGTAATCACACATACTCACGTGGATTTCATCTTCATCATCGTGGTGATCGTGATGGTCGTTGTTGTTATGTGAATTTGCGCTCATGGCAATACTCCCATCAAATAAACGAAGGTAAACACGCCGATCCAGATCACGTCGAGGAAGTGCCAGAACATGGAAAGGCACATGACGCGGCGGCGATTTTCAACAATAAGGCCGTGCTTTTTCAACTGGAACAACAACACCACCAACCAGATGATGCCGAAGAACACGTGCAAACCGTGGGTACCCACCAGTGCAAAGAAAGCAGTCAAGAAGCCACTGCTTTGTGGCGTGGCGCCAATGTGTATAAAGTGCCAAAACTCATAAAGTTCAACCGCCAAGAAAGCCAGGCCCAGCACCCCGGTAATTGCCAGCCACTGAATGGTTTTATTCAAGTTGCGGTTTTGCATGCCCACCATGGCAACGCCATAGGTGATTGAACTGACCAACAGAAATGCTGTGTTCAAAGCCACCAGGTTCAAGTCAAAAATTTCCGCACCGGTGGGGCCACCAGCGTAGTTGCGACCAATCACTGCGTAGGTTGCAAACAGACAAGCGAAGATAAGGCAATCGCTCATCAGGTAAATCCAGAAACCCAGCAAGGAACCATTTTTCGGATGGTGGTCTTTCACGTAGTAACGTGCGCTTGGGTCTGCGGAGGTATTGGCGGCGGGTGCATTCATGGCTGCACCCATGCCTGGGTTCATCACTAAATCAGACATGAGCTTGCTCCAGTTTCGTGCGCGCATCTTCGGTGCGGGCCACTTCGTCGGCCTTGATGTAGAAGTCGCGTTTGTAATTGAATGTGTGGGCGATGACTGCCACCACCAGAGCAACGCTTGCGCCGGCAGCCAGCCACCAAATGTGCCACACCAGGGCAAAACCGATCACTGCGCTGATTGCAGAAATAATGAAACCAGCAGCTGTGTTCTTGGGCATGTGAATGTCTACAAAACCACTTGTGGGGCGCTTGTAGCCGTTCTTTTTCATGTCAGCCCAAGCATCGGTGTCATAGACAACCGGTGTGAAGGCAAAGTTGTACTCTGCGGGTGGGCTTGAAGTAGCCCATTCCAGCGTACGGCCACCCCAGGGGTCACCGGTGGTGTCGCGCAATTTGGCGCGATCACGGTAGGTGGCGTAGAACTGCATGATCATCGCGGCAATACCCACGGCGATCATGGCCGCACCCAGCGCTGCAATCTGGAACCAGATTTGCAGTGAAGGATCTTCAAACTGGCTCATGCGGCGTGTTACCCCCATCAAGCCCAGTACATACAGCGGCATGAAGGCGAAGTAGAAGCCGATAACCCAGAACCAGAAAGACACCTTGCCCCAGAATTCATTGAGCTTCACGCCCAGCGCTTTGGGCGCCCAGAAGTTGATGGCTGCGAACAGGCCAAACAACACACCACCAATAATCACGTTGTGGAAGTGAGCAATCAGGAACAGGCTGTTGTGCAACACGAAGTCAGCGGGTGGTACAGCCAGCAACACACCTGTCATGCCGCCAATCACGAAAGTGATCATGAAGGCAATGGTCCACATCATAGGCAATTCAAAACTGATTTTGCCTTTGTACATGGTGAACAGCCAGTTGAAAATTTTCGCACCCGTGGGGATAGAAATAATCATCGTGGTAATACCAAAGAAGGCATTCACACTGGCCCCGCTACCCATGGTAAAGAAGTGGTGCAGCCAAACAAGATAGGAAAGGATGGTAATTACAACCGTGGCGTAAACCATGGAGCTATAACCAAAAAGGCGCTTGCGGCTGAACGTGGAAACTACTTCAGAGAACACACCGAACAGCGGCAGAATAAGGATATAAACCTCGGGGTGGCCCCAAATCCAGATCAGGTTCACATACATCATGGAGTTGCCGCCAAGATCGTTCGTGAAAAAGTTGGTGCCCAGATAACGGTCCATGGTCAACATGCCCAACACAGCAGTAAGCACTGGGAATGCAGCCACAATCAACACGTTGGCGCACAAGGAAGTCCAGGTGAAAATTGGCATTTTCATCAGACTCATGCCTGGGGCGCGCATTTTCACAATGGTTACGATCAGGTTCACACCCGAAAGCAATGTACCCACCCCTGCTATTTGCAAGGCCCAAATGTAATAATCAACCCCGACATATGGGCTTTGATGAATGCCCGACAACGGTGGGTAAGCCAGCCAGCCGGTCATGGCAAATTCACCGACAAACAGGGACGCCATAATGAGGGCGGCACCCATGGCTGTCATCCAGAAGCTAAAATTGTTCAGGAATGGAAACGCCACATCGCGTGCGCCAATTTGTAGCGGGATAAGGTAGTTCATTAACCCGGTAATCAAAGGCATGGCCACAAAGAAAATCATGATCACGCCGTGGGCTGTGAAAATTTGATCGTAGTGGTGTGGCGGCAAGAAGCCTTCACTGCCGTTGAAGGCAATGGCCTGTTGCGCACGCATCATGATCGCATCGGCAAAGCCGCGCATCATCATGACCAAGCCCAGGATCATGTACATAATGCCAATCTTCTTGTGGTCAATGCTGGTGAACCAGTCATGCCACAAAGTACCCCACAGGCGATTCTTGTGAATCAGAGCCAGAAGAATAATCCCGAGTGTCGCGGCCACGGCCAGCGTACCCATGATGATTGGGTCGTAGTACGGAATCGCGTTGAGTGTTAGCCGCCCGAATATCGGGCTTGTTTCAATTGGATACTGAGTCATAGCCGTTCTTCTTGGATGAAGTAATCAGTGGAAGTGCGTCTGCGTTGGGTGCAATCGTGCACATCGCTTCGTTAATCAGAATTGCCAGCTCATCAGCCGACAAATTCGTGCGGTTGCGCAGTGAATCCGCCATCATTTGCGTGTCCATACACACTGAGCCCTCGACTACACAGCGGTTCACGATCGCGTGGAACAGGTTTTGTTCCACGTTGCCGTAGTACTCTGCGGGGTGCTTGGTGGTGGGCTTCTCGAGATTAAGGTATTGCGCGCGGTCCAGGGTTTGGCCATTTGCTTTTACCTTGGCAACCCACTGATCAAAATCAGCTTCGCTAACGCCACGGTATTTGAAACGCATGTGCGAAAAACCGGCGCCGCTGTAGTTGGCTGAAAAACCTTCCCACTCGCCTGGCTCGTTGATCACTGCATTCAGGGTGGTTTCCATACCCGGCATGGAATAAATTTGACCTGCCAGTGCCGGGATGTAGAACGAATTCATCACTGTGCTGGAGGTAATTTTAAAGCGCACTGGCACGTTGACTGGCGTTACCAGTTCATTGACCGTGGCAATACCCTGCTCCGGATAAATAAACAGCCACTTCCAGTCGAGCGATGTAACCTGAACCACCAAAGGCTTGTGGTCAGCGGGCAACGGCGTGCTTGCATCGATGCGGTCCAGCGGACGATAAGGGTCAAGTTTGTGCGTGCTGACCCAAGTGACCAAACCCAGCACGATGATAATCAGCAATGGGGCACCCCAAATAACCAGCTCTAGCTTGGTGGAGTGATCCCACTCGGGATCATACTCAGCCTGTGTGTTGGCCTTGCGGTACTTCCAGGCGAAAAAACAGGTGAGGAAAATAACCGGCACAATAATGATCAACATCAATACCGTGGAAAGCACGATCAAATCGGCTTGTTGCGATGCGATATCCCCCTTGGGATTCATCACAATGGTGTTACACCCTGCAAGCAGGAAAAGCGGCACCAGCAACAAAAGACTACGTTTCAGTGGCTTGAACATAATACCCAGCATGGTTAGGAAATGATTTCATGCTAATTTACTGACATGGGGTGCAGTTGTGGATTGGACATATTGTCCAATCTGGCAATTTTCACTTCCAAGCCATTGAAAATAAAAATAATATTTTCACAAGCAAAAGATTCGAGGAGAACTTCAAATGTCCGGCACAAGTACAATCCATGCGGAACAAGGCGTTACACCGGGCCACCATGGCAGCAACAGCAACGTAACACCCGGCGAAATTGCAATTGGGGTGGTAATCGGGCGCGCTTCTGAGTATTTCGACTTTTTCGTGTACGCAATTGCATCGGTGTTGGTATTTCCGGCGGTTTTTTTCCCGTTCGAGGACCCGCTTACTGGCACGCTGTACTCCTTCCTTATTTTCTCGTTTGCTTTTATTGCCCGCCCTGTGGGCACAGTGGCACTGATGATGGTGCAACAGAAATTCGGACGGGAAACCAAATTGACTGTGGCCCTATTCATGTTGGGTATTTCTACGGCAGGCATTGCATTTTTACCAAGCTATGCCTCGCTGGGCGCTGCTGCCATTGTTTTGCTGGCAGTGCTTCGAATTGGCCAAGGCCTGGCTTTTGGTGGTTCATGGGATGGTTTGCCCTCGCTGCTGGCCTTGAACGCGCCTGAGAACAAGCGGGGCTGGTATGCCATGTTGGGCCAGTTGGGTGCGCCAATCGGCTTTATTGTGGCCGCTGGTTTGTTTGCTTACCTGCTTTCGGCTTTGTCCAGCGCCGACTTTCTGGATTGGGGCTGGCGTTACCCCTTCTACGTGGCTTTTGCAATTAACGTGGTAGCCCTTTTCGCGCGCCTGCGCTTGGTGGCCACCAGCGAGTACGCGCGCCTTCTGGAGGAGCGCGAACTACAGCCTGTGAAGGTAACTGAAATTGTGGGTTCGCAAGGCCATAATATTTTAGTGGGTGCTTTGGCTGCCTTGGCCAGCTATGCGCTGTTCCATGTGGTTACGGTGTTCCCGCTTTCGTGGATTGCACTGCATTCTGAGCGCTCTATTTCAGAATTTCTGCTTATTCAAATTGCTGGCGCGGTGTTGGCTGCGGGTGCTGTGGTGTTAAGCGGCGTTATTGCTGACAAATTAGGGCGCAGAAATACCTTGGGCTTCCTGGCTATTTTAATTGCCCTGTTCAGCTTCTTTGTGCCCCACATGATGGGCGGCGGTGACGACGGGCAAACCGCCTTCATTCTGATCGGCTTCGTGTTGCTGGGTTTGTCATATGGTCAGGCAGCTGGTGCAGTAACCGCCAACTTCAAAGCCAAATACCGCTACATGGGCGCTGCGCTTACATCGGATTTGGCTTGGCTGGTAGGCGCTGGTTTTGCACCATTGGTGGCTTTGGGGCTGGCAGCACACTTTGGCCTGGAATATGTAAGCCTGTATTTGCTTTCTGGCGCAGTGGGTTCGCTTGCAGCATTAAGCCTGAACCGTGCATTGGAGTTGAAAGACTAAGGTAAACAGGCCCGTCATGTTGTTCAACACACAATACCCGCTGGTGCAGGCGCCCATGGCGGGTGTTCAAACCAGTGCACTGTGTATTGCAGTCAGCAAGGCCGGTGGCTTGGGTTCCCTGCCCTGCGCCATGCTTTCAGCCAGCCAACTTCGCACTGAATTACTGGCCATTCAAGAAAGCCTCTCTCAAAAAGGGATTACTAGAAATGGTACCGAGAGGCCTTACAACGTCAATTTTTTTGCTCACACTCCACCAGAAATAGACGAAGCGCGTAACCAGAAATGGAAAAACGCGCTGGCACCCTATTACTGTGAATTGGGTTTAAATATTGATGAATTTCCGAGCGGCCAGGGCAGAACGCCTTTTAATGATGAATTGGCTGAATTACTGGAAGAATTCAAACCACCATTCGTGAGTTTTCATTTTGGTTTGCCCAAGCCTGCACTTCTGAAACGCGTGAAGGCGATGGGTGCACAAATTATTTCCTCAGCCACTACAGTTGAAGAGGCCTTGTGGCTTCAAGCCCATGGTTGCGATTTCATCATTGCCCAGGGGCTTGAGGCTGGCGGGCACCGCGGGCACTTCTTGAACCACGATTTAAACCTGCAAATGGGTACATTCGCCCTGCTTCCGCAGATTGTAAAGGCGGTCAGCTTGCCTGTAATAGCAGCAGGAGGCATTGCCAACGCCAAAGGTGTAGCCGCTGCCATGGCATTGGGGGCAAGCGCTGTGCAAGTAGGCACAGCCTACCTGTTGGCGCCAGAATGCAGCACCAGTGAGATTCATCGAGAAGCATTACAGAGTGAGGCGGCACGCCACACTGCACTAACCAACCTGTTCAGCGGCAGGCCGGCACGCGGTATTGTGAACCGGGTCATGCGTGAATTGGGGGCTTTGTCTGACTTTCCACCGGAATTCCCGCTGGCTACACCTGGCATTGCCCCGCTTCGAGCCAAGGCTGAAAGCTTGGGCTTGGGCGACTTCTCGCCGCTGTGGGCTGGGCAAAATGCCAGTGAATGCAACAATGCGCCAGCTGCGCAAATTACCCGCGAGCTTGCACAAGGCTTCCAGGCACTTGGGGCCCACGCCTAAGTACCGCATCCAAAAGGAATTGTTGGAAGTATAAATGGCATATACATCCAACAATATCCGCAAGACATGCATCACCCTGTTCAATCTTCAAGGCGCAAGCGTGCCCTGTTTGCATTGTTCGCTGCAATTATGCTGGCGGCGCTGTTTGCCTATGCCTACAAGTTCAACGCTTTCAAATTCACCTCCTCTAAATCCCATGAAACGCCAGCCAGTACGGTAAGCCCTGTTGATTCCGGGTTTGCACGCAGCATGCTGCAGCACCACGCCCAGGCCATTCAAATGGCAATGATGATGATGCGCGGCGCTGCATCGCCGGAAATTCAAGCCCTGGCGCAAAGCATCGTGATGAAACAAACCCGCGAAATGGGCGTGATGGAAGGTTGGCTAAGCGCATGGAATGAACCGATGATGTTGGCTGGACCGCCCATGGCCTGGGTAGAAAATGCCAAGAATGTGCGCCACCTGGATGATCAGCTTTACCAAACCCAATGCAAAGCCAGTGGCGGTGTAATGGCCGGTGTGGCCAGCCCGCAACAACTGGAACAACTTAAAAATGCAAGCGGTGTGGAAAAGGAAATTCTTTTTCTTGAACTGATGGAAACACACCACCGTGCGGCAATTCCCATGGCCTGGTTTGCAAACCGCAATGGTGAGTCAAGCCTTGTGAAAGCACTTGCCAGCGGCATGGTTCGCGAGCAAGGCATGGAAATAGGCTGGATCCAATTGAAATTACAACAACTCAAAAAATCCTGAACCGGAGACATTCTCGATCATGCTGAAACAACCCACACCATTGGTATTTACTGCCTTGTTGATCCCCACGTTGCTTGCGGGTTGCTTGGGCGGCGGATCTGACAGCAGCACTGCGGCCTCAGCATCACGAACAACCCCAAGCCAAGTGGTAGATGGCCTGAATGTAACCGCCACGCCGCAAGGCCGCTGCGGTCCCGGTTCCAGACAGGAAACCGGCATGCAAGGCCGGGTTTCACAAGCTGATCATGATGCTGGCCTGGCTGCGGCCGGCTTTACTTGCAACACACAATTGGTGGGCTCGTTTGCGCCTGAACGCGTGATTGGAACCGTGGGCGGCTTCAAGGTGGAACGCTATCGTGACAAAGCGGGCCGTGATTGCGCATTTGCCGACAGCACCTTGCTATTCCCCACCAATATTCTGGACATGGAATTGGGCGTGAATGTGTTCGACATGAGCGACCCCACCAAACCCGTTCGTACTGCACGCCTTGTTACACCTGCCATGTTGTCGCCGCATGAATCGCTGGTATTGAGCCAGGAAGGCGGTGTGTTGGCAGCTGTGCTGGGCAACCCGGCATTCGGTCCGGGTATTGTCGATATTTACGATGTGTCTGAAGACTGCCGCAACCCCGTGTTGAAATCTTCTACACCCTTAGGCTTATTTGGCCATGAAAGTGGCATTTCTCCAGACGGTAAAACATTTTTCTCGGGCTCACCTTCTACCTCTACCTTGGTGGCTCTTGATATTTCCAACCCCAGCTTGCCAAAGCCGCTGTGGGCCGGGCAATACGCTTCCCATGGCTTGTCGATCAGCCCGGATGGCAACCGTGCTTATGTGGCCAGTATTGGCAACCCTGCAGGCATGTTGATTCTGGATATTTCTGAAATTCAAGCGCGCAAACAAAACCCGCAAGTGCGCGAAATTTCCCGCATTAGCTGGGACACAGTGACCATTCCACAAAATGCAATTCCCTTTACACGCAATGGTAAAAAATACGTGATGGAAGTGGATGAATATTCTGGCGGCGGCGGTGGCCCAATTCCTGTGGGTATACATGGCCCCAATGTGGGTGCTGCACGCATTATTGATATTTCCGATGAAACCAAACCCAAGGTTATTTCAAACCTTCGGCTGGCCGTTCACAACATAGCCAACCGTGAAGAAATTGCCAGTGACCCCGGCGCACAAAACCCCACTGGTGGTTACGCAGGGCACTACTGCAATATGCCCACACGCATCGACCCCACCATTGTGGCGTGCAGCATGATTTTGTCGGGCCTGCGAATTTTTGATATTCGCGACCCTGCCAACCCGATAGAAGTGGCCTATTTCAATGCGCCGGTAAAACCACGTTCGCTAACCGTGCCTGCACCGGCCAGCAACTGGGCCATGTCCAGCCCTGCATTTGTGCCTGAACGCAAAGAAATTTGGTACACCGATGGCTACCAAGGCTTCTACGTTGTGAAAGTAACCAATAATGCCTGGAAGTAAAAAATACACAACGAGACAATGATGAACTTTCAATATTTGACGCTGAATGTGGCCGAGCGCGTGGCCACAGTAACAATCAACCGCCCAGACAAAGGCAATGCACTGGCACCCGATGTGCTGGAAGAAGTAACGCACATGTTCAATTCGCTGGGTGCGCGGCAAGACGTGAACGTGATTGTATTCACGGGCGGCGAGCGTTACTTTTCTGCGGGCTTTGATTTGAACGAAATTCGCAAACTGGAAAAAGTAAGCAACGAGGCCTACACCGCCCTGTTTCACCGTGCATACCGGGCAATCCTTTTCTGTGAGCAGCCCGTAATTTGTGCTGTGGGTGGTGCTGCAATTGCAGGCGGTTTTGATTTAACCATGATGTGCGATATTCGATATGCCTCCACCCGCGCGAAATTTGGTCAGCGGGAAATTGTGTTGTCGCTTACCCCGATCATGGACCCGCTGTGGCGCATCATCGGCATGGGCCGCGCCAAGGAGGTGGCGCTGACCGGCCGCATTTATGATGCCGAAGAGGCAGAACGCATGGGCTATGTGAGCAAAGTGTTTCCTGAAGGTGAACTTCTGAGTTCAGTCGCTCAAATCGCGCGCGACATGGCGCAATACGATCGCGCTTGTTTGGCGGAAACCAAGCGGCTTTCAAACGTAGTACTGAATCAGGATTTGGACATGTCCATGCGAACGCAGGAATGGCTGTTCCGAAGCTATATTGGTTCTGAAGACAACCACCAGCGCATTGACGCGCTGCAAGCACAATTGGCTGCTGCGCGAAAAGCGAAGTCTTAAACCTTCATGGGCTGAGGTTTCTTTTGGCAATAAACCTTGAGCCCTTGTACATGGTCAATTGGCAAACCGCGGACAAACTGAATTAGTTTGGTGGAAACCTGTGCGCCTTTGGCGGACAAAAGAATCCCGTCATGGTTGTACAGGTCCCTACTTAAAATCATGCCAGGTACAAGCTTCAATCCACTTACAATTTCCTCATCCTGCTTGGGGCTGCTTTCCATTTTCTCCAGGGCTTTGGGCAATACTGCCACCACGGCTGGGTCATATCGCTTGCCTGCGGCTTGATTGATGTATTCAAAACATTGCTCCAAGCCAAGTTTTTGTTCGGTTAACCAACCCAGTTGAAGTTCATCCCAGTCCTCAGCCACTGCAAGCACTTTGGCGCCACGTAAAATTTCCTGCCCGGTGAGTCCATCGGGATAACCCAAACCATCTACCCGCTCGTGATGCTGACGAATAATCGACGCAACATTCGACAACTCTGGAAGCGCTAACAAAGCCGCCTGTCCCTTGATGGGATGTTTCATCAACGCCATGCGGGTGGTCGCGCTCAACGAGGCAAGACTGGTGTTCAAATCCCGTTCTGCCAAATCGAGCTTACCTATGTCATGCAACAGACCGGCGATGTGAATATCCCGAATTTCAACTTCGCTCAAAGCCATTTGAATTGCAATGAAACGAGCGAGCTCTGCAACACGGTAATGGTGCCCAGCCATTTGGGGTGAACTGAGCTCTAACATGTTCGAAAATACTTTGATTGCATTTAGAAACTGTTGGTTAAGCTCTGAAAATGCCTGCTCCAGAAAAAGATTGGTTTGACGTAGCTCTTGGGTGCGCGATTCGACACGTTGATCCAGCTCATTGTTCAATCGGCTCAGTTCTTTCACCTTGGAAGCCAGCTGGGCAGCCAGCTGTTCGCGCTCGTTCTTCAATGAAACAAGACGAATGTGCTGCTGCAACTTCAGTTTTAATTCGTCATCATTCCAGGGTTTGGTCATGTACAAATCAATGTGGCCTTGATTGATCGCGGCGATGGTGGAATTGATGTCGGCATACCCGGTGAGTAAAATTCGCCCGCATCTTGGATTGGATCGACTCAATGCAGCAAAAACCTCTGAACCGGTCAGGCCTGGCATTCGCATGTCACAAATAACCACGGTGGGGTTCAGCGTTTTTGCAATCTCCAATCCCTCAACGGGATCTGTAGTGCATTCAACTCGATAAGGCTCGCTGCGCAAGGCTCTCCTGATCGCGCTGACCACGTTGGCTTCATCGTCAATGACAAGCACTGAACTTTCTGCAGAATGTTCCATGGCGCTATTCCCCTAGCAATTGAACAAGCTGGCCCAAACCCAGGTCTACTTTTGTACTCAACTGCGTAAAGTCGTTCTGCACCCAGCCTTGCATACCCAGATTTTTGAATTGCTGGTACAAGCCCACTTCAGAAGTCTGTTCCGGGACAGAAAAGTGAACAGAAAATTGCAGCAACTGCTGAAAAGTGGAATGCAAATCGTTTGGCGATTGATATTGCAATGAAATTGCATCACAAATGTCCGCAGGAAAATTCCATTGGGCCAACACATTGGCGCCGATGTCTGCGTGCGTGGTTTGAAAACATTCCATTTCAAACTGCAACAAGTCAGCGTACGGTGGGAGCTGACTCAATATTTTCGCGTAGTCATTGGACTGATACTGCAGCAACACCAAGCAACCCAGGTTGTGAAAAAGACCTGCAATAAAGGCGTCTGAATCCGTAAAACCCACCTGCTTGGCCACAGCTTGAGAAGTGACTGCAACACGGAGCGAATGCTTCCAGAATTTATCGAGATCAACATGATGCCAAGGTTGGGTTGAAATCAGGCTTTGCAGGATATGCGCATGAATCAGTTCACGAGCACGCCTCATGCCCAACACCAACAAGGCCTCCTCCACGGAGGAAATTTGGCCATTAACACCGAAGAACGGTGAATTGGCCATGTGGAGTAACCTTGCACCAATACCAGGATCCAGTCGAAGAAGTTCAGCCAGGTCTTTTAAACTCAAATCTTCGGATTGAATTTTAGCCAAAAGCCTTGGGGCATGAACAACGAACGCGGGTAAGCTTAATACACCGCAAAGATGACTCATGATATTGCCTCCTCTGCTTTCGAAAGAAGAATCAAATACCCTTCTGATCGGCTGGTAACCCCCATGGGTTTGATGTCTAACTGCAACAGCGCTGCGTCGCACTGAATCAACTCACTGAATTCACCGGTTGCGTCCGACATCAAATAATTGTCAAGCTGTGAGCGCAAAGGTTCGGGCAAACAGTCTATGGAGCCACCGAGTAGTTCGGCTTCTTTACATCCTAAAAACAAACAGGCATTTTTATTCATCCAGACCAGTTCACCCGCTGTATCAATACCCAACACGCCCAGGGGCAGGTGATCAATAATTTCCTGCATCACGCACGCCACTGAGCTGTCTCGGCGTATTCTCATGTTTCTGGCATGTAACTCCTGCTCAAGCACATGGTTCAGTTGCAGTAAATCTGCATTCACTTTTTCAATTTCATGGTGAAGCCGCTGATTCTGAGCCTCGATCTCAAAACGATGAAAGGCTTCGCGAATATTTGCCCGAAGTTGCCCATCGTCCCACGGCTTTGTTAAAAACTTGTAAATTGCACCTTCATTAATCGCTTCAGTAACAGCACCAACCTCGGTGTAACCTGACAGCATCAATCGAACGGTATTCGGGTAACTGCGCTTCACTTCGCTTAAAAACACCGTGCCATTTTTTTCGGGCATGCGCTGATCCGAAAGCACGACTTCAATTGGATTGTTGGCAAGAATTTCAAAGGCCTGATTCACAGACTTCGCTGTGTAAAGTGTGTACCCGTCTCTACGCAACACCCTCACCAAGGCGTTCAGTACATTTTCCTCGTCATCCACCAAAAGCAAATGCTGGGATTTAACTTGGGCAACAGGCTGGTTCACGATTCACCCCTGTACAGGCTGATTGATCGGCAACACAACAGTGAAGGTGGTTCCAACACCGGTTTCGCTTTGAACTTCTATTCGACCACCATGTTTTTTTACAATGCCATAGCTCAAAGACAAGCCAAGACCTGTGCCTTTGCCCACCGGCTTTGTCGTGTAGAAGGGATCGAAAATGCGGGAGAGGTTCTCCTGTGGTATTCCACAACCATTGTCTGAAACACTCACATAAACATGGGTGTCGTCAGCCCATGTTTTGATGAGGATCCTGCCGTCTTTTTGAATGGCATGTGCAGCATTGATCAACAGGTTCATGAAGATTTGATTAATCTGCGAAGCAAGGCAATTGATCTCAGGAAGCGGGCCGTAATCCCGTTCGACAACCGCCTTGTATTTCAACTCGTTGTTCACCATGTTAAGCGTAGATTCCAACCCCTTGTGCAGGTCGGTGACCACCCATTCACCATGGTCAACATGAGAAAAATCTTTTAAATCCTGGACGATGCGACGAACACGAGCAATCCCATCCTGACTTTCATCAAGAAGTTGAATAACATCGTTCTGAAGATAATCAAGATCAACTTCATTGCAGTATTGGCGGGCCTGCTCAAGCTTTTCAAGATCCAAACCAACGGCTTTAAAACGATTGATTACGGAAAGGAGATCGTTTACGTATCCCTTTAATGAGTAGAGATTGGAGCTTACAAAACCGATTGGATTGTTGATTTCATGGGCAACTCCAGCGGCCAAAGACCCAATGGAGGCCATCTTCTCGCTCTGGAGAAGTTGATGTTGGGCTTGCTCAAGCTTTTGTATTAATTCAGCCTGTTTTTCACCACCGCCAAGGACTGGCTGGGGTATTGAAAACAATTGAGAATCCCGCATACCGCTCTCCCCGCCCAAGTTAGGGTATCTACCTTTCTAACCTTATTGGGTTTAACGGCAGGAATTTTGAAAAGTTAAATATAATTTTTCAATTATTTATCATTTAAAGAATTTGCCGAACTCCACGGGGTCGTGCGCACAAAACAGCTCAACTTCATCGCCACTGCTTTTTACCAATTCCCTTAAACGCACTTGCGTAGCCAATCGCTCGGCCGGCAAGGTTTGAAGCAGTTTTTCAAAAAACGCCACGCCAGCGGGCATTGGGTCTTCATGCTTTACGGCCACTTCACTTCGATGAAAATAGGCATCGCCACAATGCAGCAACCACTTGTTGCCGTTCTTCACCGCCACACCCACATGGCCGCGTGTGTGCCCAATCAAAGGCACCATGAGTAATTCAATGCCTGCTATTGGGCGAATGGCCTGGAAACCAAACCATGTTTCAGTGGCTTGGTGGTGAATAGTCCACTTGGGTTTGTGTTCGAACTGTGCCTTTCTAAAACGCAAGGAATCACGCAGGCTTGGCTTTAGTGCATGGCGGTGCTCGGGCTCAAACACATGCACTTGCGCATCGGGAAAATCGCTCAATCCGCCTGCATGGTCCAAGTCTAGGTGAGTAGGCACAATGTGCTTTACATCCCAAGCCTTGAACCCCAAACCCATTAGCTGTTCCACCGCAGTTTCTTCCATCTTCAGTTGCGGTGCCAACATCGCCACAAACCCGGCACCCAAACGGCGGTTGGGCTCCATGACATCGCCAGTGCCCAAGCCAGTGTCCACCAGAATGAGCCCCTGCTCGCTTTCAACCAGCAAGCAGTGGCAAACCATGTTCGCCCGTTCAAAAAAACCACCGCTGCCATTGATTAATCGCTTGCAAATTGGGCACATGGTGCCGCAATTCAGGTGGTGAATTTTCATGGTGTGTGTTCCGTTTGGTAGCGATGGTGATTGGTGTAGTTTAAATTGGGTTGCCGATTTCCTGAACCAGCAATTCAGCAAAATAATCGCAAGGCGGGCGCTTTGATTTTAAACTTCGGGACAACACAACCTCTACAGGCTGCAAGGGCGGCAGGCCTTCCGCAGCCCCCAGCCGAACCAGGTGAGCAGGCATGCCGCACTGAGCCAAAGGCGCAATTGCCAGCCCTGCATCGACCATACTGACCAAGCCTTGCACAGCAGGGCTTTCATACGACATGCGATACGGAATTTTTGCCTGTTGCAGTGCCTTCAGCGCATGTGCACGCGCAGTGCTGCCCTCGCCAAACACAGCAAGTGGTAATGGGCGTTCCTTCCAAATGTTTTTGTTGCTTGGCGAACCCGCCCACACCAGGGGTTCCATGCGCAACAGCACACCCGGGCAACCCTTGGTTCGGGTAATTACAGCCAAGTCTACATCGTTGTCTTTCACCATTTGCGCAATATGGTGGCTGGGTCGCCCTACCACCTGAATTTCTACGCGGGGATAAGTTGCAGAAAATTTGCGCAAAACCGGAGGCAACAAGGAAGAGGCATAGTCATCAGGCACACCGATACTGACCCGCCCGGTGACAGCAGGCCGGGTTAATTCAGCAAAGGCCTCATCCCGCAAGGCGAGCATTTGCCTGGCGTAGCCCAGCAGAGTGTGACCCTCTGCTGTTAACTCAAGATTGCGTGTATCGCGTAAAAAAAGGGGCTTGCCCAACAGTCCTTCAAGCGCCTTGATTTGCATACTGACTGCGGAAGGCGAACGGTGTACCAGGGCGGCCCCCCCGGCAAAGCTGCCAGAATCGGCCACCGCCACCAACATTGCCAAGGCATCCAGATCAAGTTTCTTCATTTCATCAGTTTTTCTGATTAATACATTCAATTTAATTCGTTTTACGAAATTTATCCAGCATTCAATAATTCTTTTCGCGATTCAACCAACAAGGAATGTTCGCAGTGCACGACTTGAATTCCCTTTATGCTTTTCTGGTAGTTGGCGGTTTGTTGTCCATCACGCCGGGGCCAAACATGATCTATGTGATATCGCGCTCAATTACACAAGGGCGGCGTGCCGGGCTTACCTCGCTGGGTGGTGTGGTGGTGGGGTATCTGTTTTATATGTTTGGCGCAGCATTTGGAATTACTGCATTTTTCAAAACACAGCCGCATGCTGCACAAATTTTGAGTGCCTGCGGCGCGGTGTACATGGGATGGCTTGGCTGGAATGCCATTCGCCCCGGCGGCCGCTCACCGCTAGAAATTCGCGAACAGTTGCCACAAGAACCTGCGGTTAAACTATTTGCCATGGGCGCTACCACCAGCCTGCTTAACCCCAAACTGGCATTGATATTTTTAACCCTGCTGCCACAATTTATTGATGAATCAAAAGGCCAAGTGCTGCAACAATCCCTGTTTTACGGCGGCTTGTTAATTGCAATGTTTGCTGGTGTGAATGCGGGGATGGCTATTTTTTCAGGCAGCATGGCCACATTTCTTGCACGTAAACCCACATGGCTTCTGGCACAACGCCTGCTGATGGGAATTACCTTGCTCGCTTTGAGCGCTGAGATGGCAATACAGGCCTTGGGTTGATATGCTTGGGTTGTTGTAAAAGTTTCACCCAAGGAATTCAATGATGTCTGAAGCGGCCATGCCCCTCTTTCCGCTTGCCACGGTGCTGTACCCCCAGGGTGTTTTAAATCTTCAAATTTTCGAGGTTCGTTACCTCGATTTAATGAAGAAATGCCTTCGAGACAACTCGCCCTTTGGCATCATCAGCCTTTTGGATGGCAATGAAGTGCGCCGCCCGGATGAAAAAATTCATCTTGCCAAATTTGGCACACTGGTGAATATTGAAAAACATGAATTCATTAGCCCCACCCTGATTGAAATGTCGGCTGTGGGCAACCAGCGCTTTAAGTTGCTGAGCGCCACCCAAGAAAAAAACGGTTTGTGGATTGGGAATATTCAAGTACTCCCTGCAGACCCAGTGGTAGAAATTCCAGACTACCTGCAAGGCAGCGCGAATGCGCTGGCGCGCCTGATCAATTCCATTGATGAGCGGGGATTGAGCGAAGAACAATTGCCATTTCGAAAGCCCTACAAACTGATGGATTGCGGCTGGGTGGCCAACCGCTGGTGCGAACTGCTGCCTTTGGACAAATCAATGAAACTGCAACTGCTTGCATTGGACAACCCTTTGCTGCGGCTGGAATTAATCGACGACACATTGGCAGCGCAGGGTTTGCTCAAAAGTTGACCAAATTTGCGAAGCGGCCTACCACCACAGGGTACACTCCAAGCGCAACAGCCTGCCCGGGTTTTAGACAAGGCCCTCTGCAGATGCGGTATTTACAATCTGCACGGGGCCACCATTGATTTTCTTTACTTTTCCTTTAAAAACCCTGAAAATCGAAAAGTCAAAGGAAAAATCATGAAATACAAAGAGTTAGACAATAATCAAGTCAGACTTTTGACCGATATTCGTCAAACGTACCAAACCTTTCTCGACACCAAGGAAGAATTGTTACGTTTCAAAGGTTCAATGAAATGGAAAACAACTGACTCGGGCACCTATTTGATCAGGGTGCTTGACAGCCGAGGGACTGAAAAATCACTCGGAAAAAAAGACACTGAGAAAGAAACAATTTTCGAGAACTTCAACGCTGGAAAGGCCAAAGCGCAAGCACGCCTGGAAACACTCAAAGTATCACTTGCCAGAATGTCTGGTATGGCAAAAGCCGCAGACCTTGGCCGATTGCCTGCGATTGTCGGAAAAATTTTGCGGAAGCTGGATGATGAACAGCTTCTGGGCGAACATATCATGGTGGTGGGTACACATGCCCTTTATGCGTACGAAGCAGTTGCTGGAGTGCAATTTGATTCTGAAATGCTCGCCACTGCAGATGTCGACTTGCTGATCGATTCACGCAAACAACTCAAGCTAATGATTACTGACGCTGCGATCGAAGAATCAGGCATTCTGGGTGTGCTGTGTAAAGCCGACAAAACTTTCAAGAAGCTACGTACGCAA
The DNA here is from genome assembly GCA_021299735.1 of Burkholderiales bacterium. Lineage (GTDB taxonomy): Bacteria > Pseudomonadota > Gammaproteobacteria > Burkholderiales > Burkholderiaceae_B > Limnobacter. The sequence continues at coordinate 82,469 of JAJTEM010000007.1, forward strand.
ACCTACACTGCTGCCAATAATCAAGGCTTCATGGTCGATCTGATCAAACCCGCACTAAACCCACCATGGAAAAAAGATGCGCTGCAGAATCCTGATGACAATGACCTGAGCCCTGTGGAAGTACCCAATCTTGAATGGCTGCTTTCCTCACAACGCTTCAATTCAATCGTTCTGGATACTGCGGGAATACCAGCAAAAATGGTTTGCCCTGACCCAAGGGCATTTGCTGTTCACAAAAAATGGATATCCACACAAGCTGGGCGAGAAGCAGAAAAAAAATCCCGTGATTCATTCCAAGCCCAAGCGGTAATTGAACTCACCGCATCTAAATTTCCACACCTACCGTTGAGAAAATCAGAATTAAGCTACTTTCCAATGAATGTGCTGGAACACAGCAAATTTGATTTTGATTTGTGAAGCATCCCCATTGGGCCCAACAGCTGGCGAAACATGATTACATTCATCAACCCGTAGCTGCCCCATACAGCCAACGTAGCACGCCCTGCCCCGCGGCCATTCCTGTTGCAAAACAGGCAGTGAGCAAATACCCGCCAGTGGGTGCTTCCCAATCCAGCATTTCGCCTGCCACAAAGCTACCTGGCTTGTTCACCAGCATGTAATCGTTGTTCAGGCTTTCAAAGCGCACACCACCAGCAGTGCTAATGGCTTCATCAATTGGGCGCGCGGCATGCACCGTGATTGGCAAGGCTTTGATGGTTGAAACCAGTTTGTGGGAATTCTTGAAATCCTCCTTGCTCAACACTTCATGCAACAAAGCCAACTTCACACCCGCAATGCCCATTTTGTTTTTGAAGTAGGCCGGTAAAGACTGACTGCTGCGTGCCAAGCCGGCCACCTCGGCTTGAACACGATCAATACTTCGACCAGGCAACAAATCAAGCGTAAAAGTTGCATGGCCTTGGGCATTCAGGCGTTGGCGAATTTCACGTGAAAACGCATACACAAGGCTTCCTTCCACACCATGTTCACCAATAACCATTTCACCTTGCCGCTCGGTTTCTTGACCTTGCAAATTGGTGAACTTCAAAGCGACCGATTTTAAAGGCGAACCTGCAAATTTTTCCTTCAAGTAATCGCTCCACTTCACCTCGAACCCACAATTGGCGCTTTCAAGTTCAACCACTTCAATGCCAGCACTTCGAAGCCAAGGCACCCAGGCACCATCGGAACCCAGCTTGGGCCAGCTTGCACCACCGAGCGCCAACACAGTGGCTGTGGGCGAAAATTCAAAGGGGCCATTCGGTGTTTCAAACTGCAATTGCCCATTCGCACCCCAGCCAAGCCACCTGTGGCGAACATGCATACGCACGCCCTTGCCGCGCAGGCGGTGCAACCACGCCCGCAACAACGGTGCTGCTTTCATTTCTTTCGGAAACACGCGGCCAGAAGTGCCCACAAACGTTTCAATACCCAAACCATGTACCCATTCGCAGAGTTGGTCAGGGGGCAACAAATTGAGCGTGGTTTGCAAATTGTTTTGCCTCTCCGCATAGCGGGTACAAAACCTTGAATAATCTTCACTGTGGGTAATGTTCAAACCACCAATGCCAGCCAGCAAAAATTTGCGCCCAAATGATGGCATGGAGTCAAACACATCCACTTGTATGCCCGCGTTACCAAGCACCTCGGCGGCCATCAAGCCTGCTGGGCCACCGCCAATAATCGCCACTGACTTGGCCACAGATTTATTCGCAGCAACACGTTGTTGTAAATCGTCAGGGTTCATTGAATTGCAAGGCGGATTTGACACGGATTGGGCACGAATTGGGCAGTGAATAAGGCATGGCCGATTATATGCCATGCCAGCAACCCGGGCGAACCCGGATCACGTTCGAGCCTACCGTATCAAATTTGCACCCGGGTACCCAACTCCACTACGGCATTCGAAGGTAACCTGAAGAAATCGACCACACCACCTGCGTTTCGGCTCATGGCTGCAAACAAATGCTCCCGCCACTTGACCATGCCCGAACCCGCCGTGGGCACCACAGTTTCACGGCTTAGAAAATAGGTGGTTTCGAAAAGTGAAATTTTTAGGCCCACTTCATCAGTCAACTCCAGGGCCTTGGGAATATCGGGCGTGTTCATGAAACCGTAGCGCACTGTAACCTGCCAAAAGCCGCGGCTTAACGACTGCACCTCAACCCGGTTCGCCTCACCAACCCACGGTACACTTTCAAACACCACAGTCAGTATTACATTCGATGCATGCAGCACTTGGTTATGCTTCAAGTTGTGCAACAAAGCCATGGGTACTTTGGTAGGGTCAGCCACGGGGTACACAGCGGTGCGGTAAGCGCGATTAATTTGGTCTACATTCAGCGTGGGCAGAAATTCCTTCAAATCAATGCCGTCTTTCTGAATGCTTTTCATCAAAAGTTTTCGGCCTCGCCACCAAGTAACCATTACCACAAACAAAGCAAGGCCCAATACAATCGGGAACCAGCCACCATCGAACAATTTGAATGCGCAGCTGATTACCAACAGTAAATCAATCAGTAGGAAGAAAAAGGTAGAACCCACCGAAAGCCAGGCGGGCAAGCCCCAACTGTAGCGAATCACAAAGAAAGTTAGCATGGTGGTGATCAACATGGTCAAGGTCACTGCAATACCATAGGCACCGGCCAGGTTTGATGAATTCTGAAACAACAACACTGCCAACAAAACACCGCCTAACAACAACCAATTCACGGCAGGCATGTAAATTTGGCCCGACTCTTTGGCCGAGGTGTATTGAATTTTCATGCGGGGCAGAAATCCCAATTGAATGGCTTGCTTGCTCATGGAATATGCACCGGAAATAACGGCCTGCGACGCAATAATAGCTGCCATGGTGGCCAGGCAAAGCACTGGAATTACCCATGCATCGGGGAAGGAACGATAAAACGGATTTTCAATGGCCGCCGGGTTGGCAATCAGCAACGCCCCCTGCCCCAAATAATTCAAAGCCAAACAGGGAAACACCAAAAACGTCCAGGCCAGGCGAATCGGCTTCTTACCAAAGTGGCCCATGTCGGCATACAAGGCCTCGGCGCCAGTCAAGGCCAACACAATTGCACCGAAAGCAGCAAACAAATCCCAACCGCGATCCAAAACAAATTGAAAGCCGTTTAGCGGATTCAAGGCATAGAGAATTTCCGGTGCGCCAACAATATTGACCACACCCACTGCACCCAAGGTGGCAAACCACAAAACAATAATTGGTCCAAAAAAGCGGCCCACCACCGAAGTACCGTAACGCTGTACAGCAAAAAGGCCGATCAGAATCAATACACTGAGCGGGATAATATAAGGCGTCAAGGTGGGCGTAATCAGTGTAAGCCCCTCCATGGCACCCAACACTGAAATGGCTGGAGTAATTACGCTGTCCCCATAAAACAAAGTGGCGCCGAACACACCAATCAACAGGAGCATGGCTTTTAATTTCGGATTTTTGCGCACGGCTTGCGAAGCCAAAGCAGTCAGCGCCAAGCCACCGCCCTCACCATTGTTGTCGGCCTTTAAAATCAGGATCACGTACTTTAAAGTGACCACCAGCATTAGCGCCCAGAAAATAACCGAGATAGCGCCCGTGAGGTTTTCCGGGTTCAATGGCACGCCACTGTTCTCGCCAAACACCTCCTTCACGGTATACAGCGGGCTGGTGCCGATATCGCCATACACCACGCCGATGGCACCCAGTGTAAGTGCAGCCAGGCCGCCTTTGGTTTTACTTTGTGATTCGGATTTTTTCATGGGTGCAACGCTTTTGCAGTTTTAAAAACAGACTGCATCATGCGCTGCAACATATAAGGAAGTTATAAGGAAATCTGAGTGAACGGATAAGAAGAAGACTAACTGGCCGCCAACATGCGGTAGCCCACGCCGGTCTCCGTCAAAATAAAGTGGGGATCTGCCGGGTTTTTCTCAATTTTTGCGCGCAGCTGGCCTATGTAAAGGCGTGTGTATTGCGTGTGCTCAAGGTACTCGGGACCCCACACATCAGCCAGTAATTGCCGGTGGCTAACCGCTTGCCCAGCGCTTCGCACCAAGCGCGCCAACAATTCATACTCCGTGGGTGTTAATTTCACTTCAACACCATGCAAAGTAATTTCACGTTTCACCAAATCAATATTCAGTCCATCACGCTGGTATAGCAAGGTAGCCGCCTGCGCTACACTACCCCGGTGTCGCAAAGCCACCCGAATACGGGCCAACAACTCACCCACGCTAAAAGGCTTGACTAGGTAATCATCGGCACCGGCATCAAGTAACTGAATTTTGCTGTCCTCGTTAGGGCGCGCGGAAACCACGATCACAGGTGCGCTGCCAGCCTTGCGAGCCAACTCCAGCAAGCTTTTTCCGTCGCCATCGGGCAACCCCAAGTCGAGCAAGTACAAATCAAAAGAATGCCCTGCGGCTTGATTGGCCAGCAATGCCCGGGCTTCAGACAAACTGGCCGCCGAGGTCACAGAATATCCTTCAGTGCCCAAACTATTGCGCAGCGCCTTGCCAAGCTCACGGTCATCTTCAATCAACAAAATACGAATACTCATGCGCTTTTTTCCTGCACCGCCTTCAAGGGCAAGGCGAACGTGACCATCAGCCCTTGTCCTGAATCTGACGGCTTTGAAAAATTCAAACGGCCAGAATGAACCTTGGCCACTGCCAGGCAAAGCTGCAAGCCAATACCCAGCCCTCGCGATTCGTCGCCTTGTAACCTGGCCTGCCCCTGCAGGCCCTTACCTTGGTCTGCCACCTGGAACACCACCTCTGTTTGCTGTTTGCATACATTCAATTCAACAGAACCGGGCGCGCCTGAGTGCTTGATTGCATTGTCGATTAAATTGTCCAATACCTGTTCAATCAGCACCATGTTGCAATTCACAAGTGGCAGGCCTACTTGAACTTTCACAGTGGGCAAATTCAAAGCCTTGCGTTTTCTCAAGCGCTGCAACACAGCCGCAACCATGTCTTCAACCGATTCAAGCTGCATGGGTACCTCCACGCGTTCGCCACTTAAACGCGCCAAACTCAGGGTGTTGTCGGTGAGGCGCACCACTTGCTGGGTCTCCTCCTGAATCAACTCGGCATAGCGTCGTATCTCATCTTCAGTCAAGCGGC
>JAJTEM010000027.1 GCA_021299735.1 Burkholderiales bacterium
TGTATTTCGGGGCTGCGGATAAGTGACCAACCTTCGAAGGTGTCTCCAGTCACTCCTGTTGCGTCCCGGAGGTTGTTGTTTGGAGCAGTTTCCCAGCTGGTATTGAATATCAATGTGGTTGGTGTGTTGCTTCCTGTATTGCTTACTGTCAGGTTTGTCGCATCGGCCACCGGTGTTATGTCAATGCGCATGGTTGCGCTTGTCCCGTCGTTAACGCCGTCGTGGGGTGTGAAAGTGAACCGTGCGTAGTCTGCCTGTCTATTGCCCACTCCGGAGCCACCAAAAGCGTCATTACCAGATTCGTTCGCATCTGGCACAAAGCGGAAGTTGCCAGCGTTGATAGTGGAATAACTCACCAATTGGTTAATTGCCACATTAGTCCAGGTAAAACCGTCTGTAGAGGTTTGCAAGACACCATCCAACGGTAGTGAAGTTACACGCACGCTGAGCGAAGTTGTTGGAGTGTCTGCATCGCTGATGCCGAAATTCGCCCATGTGAAAATCCGCGCAGTGTCTTCAGTATCGGTAATGCTGGAGGGTGGAGAGGCTATTGGTGAATCGTCGTCATCGGTAATCGTGCCGACAGCAACAACGCCACCCACGGAGAGGTTGTAGTTCTCGCTGGCACCTTCATCGATGTTGTCCTGCAGGGTGGGCACGGTGATGGTAAAGCTGGTTACACCTGCGGGCACCAAGAGGTTGCCACCGACCAGAGTCACCCCGTTGGAGAAGGTCGGTGGTGTGGTGTAGTCGATACCACCCCCGGTGGCGGAGCCACCACCCAAACTGTAGGCAAACGAAGTTTGCACACTGGAAGGGTTGGAGAGCGTGACAGTGTGCACGAGCGCTGCACCCTCGATCTGAGTGTCGGAGGTGACACTGGAGATGGTGGGCGCATTGTCATCATCGATAATCGTGCCGGTGGCGGCCACGCCACCCACTACCAAATCGATGGTTTCAGCGGGTTCATCGATATTGTCCTGCAAGGTTCGGTGTATTGGTGTAGTCCAGACCTTCGGTGGCAGAGCCACCGACCAGAGAGAATGGGTAGGATGTGGCCACACTGGAAGGATTGGAGAGCGTGACCGTGTGCACGAGCGCCGTACCCTCGATCTGAGTGTCAGAGGTGACACTGGAGATGGTGGGCGCATTGTCGTTGTCAATAATGGCGCCTGTGCCGGTGACACCGCCAACGGTCAGAGGCAGTGTTTCGTCGGCACCGGGTTCGTCGGTGGCATCATCGATGGTGGGCACGGTGACGGTGAAGCTGGTCACACCTGCGGGCACGGTGATCACACCGTCAGCTAAGGTGACGCCGTTGGAGAAGGTCGGCGTATTGGTGTAGTCCAGACCTTCGTCTGGTGTGGTGTTTGGTGGAGGAGCATCTCTGGATGCAGACAACTGATCCAGGGATTCACTGATTCGCGACAAACGAACAAAACTGTGACCCTCACCGGATTCTCCGCCATTGAGGCCAGCTTCAGTGGGGGCTAGCTCGTTGCTTAGATCTCCGCCTGCAGCAAGTATTTTGGCGATATCAGCTCCGCCACTGTTCAGATTTTTGAGCGTAGCTTCTGTCTTATCAGTGAGTTCAGTACCAAGTAGGTTTGCATCAATAACTAATTCACGCTCCGATGCCAGCAATATAGGCTCGCCGTTGGGCAGAGCCAGTTCAAGTCGTGTGCCATCTTCCATGACGATGACTTGCCCCTCTTGGACCTCGTCGCCAGCATTCAGCGGCTTACGTACCCCGTCAGCATTGACCAGCCAGGCATTGCCTTTCAAGATAGCGACAACGCCACGGGCTTGGGAAACAACTTGAGTGATGGCCATATAAAAACTCCAGAGAGCAAATTAAGCAGATTTAAAAAATGTGGAGCAAGGTTTGCTGGGGCTTTGTTGTCCTCAAGTCAAACGTTGCATCAGGGTTTTGCCAATCCACACTTGCCCGACACCAACCATTTGGCTTCTTTGATACAGTGTGTTGGCATCGGAGAAGGCATGGCAGAAACCTGCACAAACGTCATCCAGCGCCTGTATGGCTTCCTTTCCCTTCGGAAAGGATTTTGTAGCCACCAATCTGTGTTTATAAACATTTAAAAAGTTCATCCGAGCCGGCCGCGAAAACTTCTGAACAGCGGCCAAGGCCAAATCAAAAGAGAGGTGTTGCTGATCTTCAAAATCCGCAGCCGCAAGGGTCGCCACCTTACTAGGTGCGCCGTGCCAAGGAGCAATTAAGCCTGCGTGGGAAGTGGCCATGATTAGCTTTGCAGTTTTTTTCATCGTTCGGTCATCGCTCGGTCTTTGGCGCGCAGTATGGGCTTCAACAAATAAGACAGCACCGATTTTTTACCCGTCAAGATATCCACTTCAGCTACCATGCCGGGAATAATCGGCAGCTTTTGTGGCCCAATGCTGTTGGACAGCGTGCGCACACGGACCACGAAAAAGGCATTGCCCTTGTCATCCACAACGCTGTCGGCGCTTATGTGTTCCAAGGTGGCCTCCAAGCCACCGTAAGTGGCATAGTCGTAGGCGGTGAACTTGACCAGTGCCTTTTGTCCGGGGCGCAAAAAGGCGATGTCTTTGGGTAGTACGCGGGCCTCAAGCAACAGTGCATCGTCTGAAGGAACTAGCTCAATCACATCTCGGCCAGGCTGCACCACGCCCCCCACTGTGTTGACTTTGAGCTGTTTGACTGTGCCGTTGACAGGGGAGCGAATTTCCGTTTGTTTAACCCGGTCTGCCAGGGCGGTACTGCCTTCAGACAAGGCGTTGAGCTTCGCCTGTATTTCGCTCAACTCAGAGCGCGCCTGGTTGCGAAACGTCAGTTCTATTTCTTGAATTTTTCGTGCAACCTCTTGCACAGCCGCCTCCAAACGTGGAATGTCGGCATTCAGGCTGTCGCGCTCGCCACGGTATCGCGCTACATCGCGCTCCAGGCGCAGAAGCTCCACATCAGACACTGCACCGCTGATTGCTAAAGGGCGTGTCATTTCCAGTTCGCGGGCAGTTAGTGTGAAACTGGAGGAAGCTTGTTCGCGCCGTGCTTTGGCGGAGATGAGGTCTTGGGCCCGCTGGGATGCCTGCTGGCGAGCCACACCAAGCATGGCATCAAGCTCGGCCCGGCGCGACTCATACAGAGCTTGCTCTTGCGAAATGATTTCAGGTGCCTCGGTTACCACTTCTTGGGGGGGGAGAAACTGCTTACCGTCAGCCAGTGCTTGCAGTCGCGCGGCCTTGGCCAACAGCGACAAGTACTGCGACTGGTTCTCGCGCAAAGACGAAACCATACGGGTGGGGTCGATCTTCAGTAAAAGATCGCCAGTTTTAACTGTTTGCCCTTCTTTAACCAGTATTTCAGACACTATGCCGCCGTCCAGGCTTTGCAATATTTGTATCTGGCGCGAGGGAATGACTTTACCCTCGCCGCGGGTCACTACATCCAGCACAGCAAAGGCTGACCACACCAGTAACGTGAGCACAGCAGCAACACAGAGCCAAACAAACATACGAGCCCCTTTCGGGGTTTGCTCCGCAATCGCCCAGTCAGCATTGCTGTCGAAGTCGGTATCCAACTGATGATCTTTGCCGGTGAGCGCGTGAAGCCACATGTCGATCCATTTCGAGCACCAACCGTAAAAGTGACCCCAGTACCGGGGCATGCGCTGGGTGGAGAATTGCATGCTCATAATTAATTTGCCCTTTTTATTCTTCCGGCTCGCAGTGCCTCGACCACCTGGGCCTTCGGACCATCGGCTACGATTTGTCCATCGTCCACCACGATAAGTCGGTCCACCAGTTCGAGTAATGAGGTGCGATGGGTGACCAAAACAACCGTCTTGCCCATCGTAAAATTTCGTAGCCGCGCTTTGAGAAGGTCTTCGCTTTGGTGGTCCATCGCGCTGCTTGGCTCATCAAGCAACAAAATGGGCGGGTCGTTAAGTACGGCGCGGGCGATGCCTACAGCTTGGCGCTGTCCGCCCGATAAAGACTCACCACGTTCCCCAATAGGCATATCGAAGCCGAGTGGGTGTCGATTGGCAAATTCTGTGACGCCAGCAATCTCTGCTGCGGCAATCACATCCTGATCGTTCGTAAACGGTGCACCCAATGTGATGTTTTCTTTCAAGGTACCAAAAAACAGGCTGACATCTTGCGATACAAAGCCGGCGGCCCTACGAAGTTCTGCCGGATCAATCTGACGAAGGTCAATACCATCAATCAATATTGCACCGGCCGTGGGTTGATGCAAACCCAAGATGAGGCGTTGGATTGTAGACTTGCCGGAGCCTATGCGGCCAATAAATGCAACCCGTTCTCCGGCCTTGATTTTGAAAGACACACGGTTTAGCACTGACTGCTGCTGCCCGGGGTACGAAAAGCTCACATCTTTAAATTCAATATCTCCTTGAAACCCGGTGCGATGCAAAAACGAAGGGGTATCGCCCCGCTCGGGTTTTGTGGCCATATATTTCTCAATTGAGGCCAATCCACTTTTGGCGTTTTGAAACTGCATTAACAGTCCGGCCACCTGACCGAAGGGTGCAACAGCTCTTCCCGCCAACATGGATGCCGCAATAATGGCACCCATGCTGATCTGCTGATCAAACAGCAAGTAGACGCCAACCAACAACACGAAAACCGTGACCAGCTGTTGTAATGTCTGCGCTAGATTCATGATGACCGAGGAGAGCAGCTTGAGCTTGGTACTGTTTTGCGCCAGGAATACGGTGGAGCGTTCCCATTTGCGCTGAAAACTGCTTTCAGCCACCATGAACTTAATGGTCTCTATGCCGACCAGGCTTTCTACCAAGCTGCCATTTCTTTGGGCTGATGCGCGCTGCGTCAAATCGACTAACTCATGCATTTTTTGTTGCACCACCAACGAGGCCAGTAACAGCACAATCACACAAAACAGCGGGGGTAAAATGAGCCAAGGTGAAATCCACGCGATGACCGCAAAAAATACCAATACAAAAGGCATGTCTACCATCGTGGTAACTGAGGCCGAAGCCACAAAGTCGCGTACCGACTCGAACTCCCGTAAATTTGCCGCGAAGGAGCCCACCGATGCGGGCCTGTCGGCCATACGCAGCCCCAATACCCGACCCATGATATTGGCCGATAAGGTCACGTCAATTCGTTTGCCTGCGGTGTCCAAAATATAGGCGCGCAGCACACGCAATATGAAGTCAAATCCCATCATCAACAACACGCCGATGGTCAGAACCCATAGGGTTTCTTCAGCCCGGTTAGGCACCACTCGGTCGTACACTGTCATGGAAAAAATAGGTGTGGCCAGTGCAAATAAATTGATTATCAGTGCGGCCAACAGGCTATCGCGGTACAGACGCCAGTTCTGAAATACAACGCTCCAAAACCAGTGTCTGGATTTGACCTGCCCGTTGTCTGGTGTGCGCTTGTCAAAGTTAAAAACGGGGCGGATATAAAACACGATACCAGCGAATGCCGACTTTAACTCGGCCTGCGGAATCACATCTGCAGACTCACCACCTTCCGGGAAGCGTACTCGGGCGTCTCCATTGGGTAGCCATTCGAGCAAAATGCAGGCCTGCTTATTTTTGAGCAGTAAGATAGCGGGCAACAAGCCTGGGCGTAAATCAGACAAGGCTCGCCGCGCAAGTTTGGCTGTAAGGCCTGCTCGAGCGGCGGCTCGGGGTACAAGCGCAGGCGTGAGCAAGTTTTCCTCCAACGGCAGGCCGGCCGACAAAGCCTCGCGTGTGGTGGAGATATCAAAAATTCGGGCTATGGCTACTACGCAGTCCAGCAGAGGATCAAAATGCACTGTGTGCTCGCCAAAGTGCCAGTCACTTTCAGGCTTTAGCGTCGGGTTGGGCTGGGTCGAGGTGATCATATGCTACAGCACCTCCCCGTCGTCGTCCAAAAGGTTTAGCGAATTATGGAGCCGCTGGCGAAGCCCTTTTCTAAACATCAATTTCTTTTGCGCTGCCTCTGGTAGGTCTGTGTGGAGAATGATGTTCTTCGCCAGCAAAATATCGATTAAATCTTCGATGACGCGTACAAATTCTGCATCTGCGCTATCAAAACCAAGTTGCGGTGTTTGGGCATTAAAAAACGACTTCATGTCAGCATGCCCTTCATCTATCGGCTCCGTCCCTGGCTGTGCGTGGCGTGATACGGATTCAATCGATCCGTTTGCTGCCCTGGTAACGTAAAACGTGGTGTGTTTCATTTTCCACAGACCCTGAGTAGTCGTTTGTTGATAGCAGTATTCTTTACTGCATCCTCACTACTCTGTCTCTCTCCACCTCTGTTGTCACCCCCACGGCCGGGGGGGGCTGTTGGACTTCGCAGCCATCCAGTAAAAAGTTTTTGAAAAATCAAATGCAGAGAATTGCCGTGAGGACGCTCTGATAAAAACTATCGCCGCAATGGGGGGCATGTAGCTTGGCATAGCCAACCCGTTGCCAGTGTTAGCGCTATGAATCAGAGTATTGATTTGATGGCAGGCAAAAACGCATCGCGGAATCTTGCAGTGGAAAGTCATGCAGGTTTTTCAGCAGTCTGCCAACAATTACCCCTCACCTATGCGATGCCAACGTTGCAAAAGTTAGTCGACAATGCCCAAACGATGAACGTTAAGGCATTGGATTCAGCATGACTATTCCAGCTCTCTATCAAATACTGCACAGCAGACTTTTCAAGAAAATTTTTTTTGAATGCAAAGTGTTTATCGAAACACGTAGTGCCTGCCGGACCAAAAAATTCCAGCAAGCGCGCATGCGCTACCAGCTAACCATCCAATGGATTTTTTTGCAGAAAAACATAACCAAGCATCAGTGGCGTGAATTCCTGGCTTGGGCCAAACATGAGTTGGTGAAAAGTGGGGAGTTTTTAAGCAGTGTCGAACCCAATTTTAAAATTGATTTTAGCTAACCCTTTAACCTACGCTTAAAAGGAACTCCTCGAATGAATCATTTCCATAAGCTTTCTGTTGTCGCTGCCGCTCTGTTGATCTTCATGAGCCCAACGCAAGCCCAGTCAGTAGCGACTTTGAAAGACTCCATAGAGCGGGCTATCTTGACCAATCCTGAAGTTAAATTCAAGCACAAAAACTTGATGGCGGTGACTAACGAGCAAGATGCGGCCAAAGGTGGTTGGCTGCCTCGTGTTGATCTGGAGTCCAGTATTGGAAGCAGAAGGACCGAAAATCCAGAAGCCACAACAGTCGGTGATTACAGTCACTCCGGCACAAGCCTGCTCCTGCGCCAGATTTTGTTTGATGGCTTTGCAACCAGTAGCGAGGTGCGCCGCTTGGGACACACGCGCCTTACCTCTTATTTTGAACTACTTTCTGCAAGTGACCAAATTGGATTAGAGACTGTACGAGCTTACATCGATGTGCTTCGCCACCGTGAGCTCGTCAAACTTGCGAGCGACAACTATGCAAGCCATGCTGAGGTGTATGATCGCTTGGAGGAAAAGCTCAGGGCTGGGGTTGGGCGCCGGGTTGATTTGGAGCAAGCGGCAGGACGTAAGGCACTGGCAGAGTCCAACTGGCTCACCGAGGTAAGCAATCTGCATGATGTTACGGCGCGTTACCAACGCTTGGTCGGGCAAATGCCCTCAGAGGTACTTGCGCCCGTTCCGGATCTAAGCCCATTTTTACCGTCGCGCAATGGCTACATTAAAAGGACTGTCTCCAATAATCCAGATTTCAAGGGTGCAGTATCGACCATCCGGGCCTTCAGGGCGGATCTAAGTTTGCGCAAGGCACCCAACTATCCGACGGTAGAGCTGCGTGCTAACGTAGGCCGTGAAAAAAACCGCAGTGGCATAGATGGAAATTACCGCGATTCGGGAGTTGATCTTGTTTTGAACTACAACCTCTACCGTGGTGGTTCGGATAGTGCCCGCATAGAACAATTCAGAGCCAAGTTGGCATCGGCATACGACCTGCGCGACAAGACCTGTCGTGATGTTCGTCAAACTGCCCTTATCGCGCTCAATGATGTAGAACGCTTGTCATCCCAGATCGAGTACTTGGCTCAACACGAGTTGTCCACATCTAAAGCTCGCGAGGCTTATCGCCAGCAGTTTGATATTGCTCAACGCTCTTTGTTAGATTTGCTGGATACTGAAAATGAGTTGTTCCAGGCTCGGCGTGCTTTGGTCAATGCCGAGAAGGACCACCAGCTTGCCAAAGCACGGGTGCTTGCGGTGAATGGAGTTTTACTGGGTGCACTTCAGCTAAGGCCACTTGAGACAGAAGTACCCCCTGCACCCAAGGGCCTTGAGGACGGCGATGATGCGGTGCTGTGCGACACGGAAATGCCCTCACTTGCGAAGCTGGACAAATCGGCCTCTTTAAAAATTAAAGTGCCTGCTCCCGCTCCAAAGGTGCCCAACAAAGTCACGCTGTCAGAAGACACGCTGTTTGACTTTGATAAAGCGGAGTTGAAGCCCGAAGGCATTAATGAATTAAATGCTGTAGTTACTCGGCTCAAGAGTGTGACGCTTGAAAAAGTTTCCATCACCGGGCATACGGATTCGCAAGGCTCCGAGGAGTACAACAACAATTTGTCCTTGTTGCGTGCACGCAGTGTGTCCAACTACTTGGTGTCTCAAGGTATTGATGCGCGCTTTATCACGACTGAGGGACGAGGCATGTCGCAACCCATCGCCGACAATAATACTCTTGCAGGCAGGGCCAAAAACCGACGCGTTGAAATTCAGATTCATGCATCCGAATTGAAATAATATCGATTCCCTACAAGAACTCGGTTACGAGTTCCTGAGAAAGAGGTCTAGAAATGCGAGATGGAAAAACCGCGGGCTGTTGTTGAGTTTTCGCTTGCAGTTTTTCCATAGTCGCCGGTTTTTCGTTATTCAGGCAAAGCCTCGCTCGATAATCCTGCGTTTGGGCATCCACTTGCCTTGGTACAGATTCGATGTGACATGGCAACTGAATTTTTTGGATAACTGCTGTTTTTAGGTTAATCTGCCCATAGTCAATTTCATGTTTGTGGACTCGACACTTCATGTATTAGCGACGTGATCCAAAAACTTCCAGTGCAATGTCCGACGGGTTACCAGAGGCGTTTTCCCCAACATCAACAACATATATTTGATAGCAGGTCTGTTGGAGTGACCTTCGGAAATTTTGATTTCGCTTAGACAATTTACTTTTGATATTCGCAAAATTACCGCCCAACGCCATTTGTGGGTGGTGGTGTTGATGTGCGTAATTGCAGGTGCTTACTCAAGCAGCAATTTTGATCTGTTAAGAGCGTCTTATGTAAAGCGTTGGGGCGTTGCCAGCGAGCCCAAATTCAATGCCTGGCGGTCGCTGATTTCCTCTGGGGCGGGTACCACTGATTTGGAGCGGCTCAAGAAGGTCAACGAATTTATTAACCGCGAAGTTGCCTTTGGGAATGATGAGCAAGTGTGGGGCCAAGCAAACTATTGGGCCACCCCCTTGGAGACGATTGGTCGCTCAGCGGGGGACTGCGAAGACTATGCCATTGCCAAATACTTCAGCTTGCTACAGGTCGGCATCGCACCGGAGAAGCTGCGTTTGATTTACGTACGGGTCAAGACCGGTACCTCCGACAATAACCTCATTCAAGCCCATATGGTGCTGGCCTACTATGCGCAGCCCGAGGCAGAGCCTTTGGTTCTCGACAACTTGATCGGAGATATTCGTTTGGCATCCCGAAGGCCTGATCTGGTGCCAGTCTTTAGTTTCAACCACAATGGGGTTTTTACTGGTATCTCTGGTAAAGAGGCTTCGCCAGCAGCAGGCACGGAGAGGCTGTCGCGCTGGGCAGACTTGCTCAAGCGCGCACGTGAAGAGGGTTTTTAATGGTTTCAAAGATTTGAGGAGACATTTATGTCTATGTACCGCCAACTGTGGCTTGCCATTGTCGTCAGCACGCTGCTGGCGTTGTCGGGCGGCTTGTTTGCCTCTTTGCTAGGTGCTAGAGGCTACCTGGAGGCCCAGCTCACCATCAAGAACACGGACAACGCCACTGCCCTGGCCTTGTCCTTGAGTCAGGGAAACCCAGACGCGGTGATGGCAGACTTGGTCGTATCCTCGCTTTTTGACAGCGGTCACTACGAACTTATTCGAATTATTGATCCCTCTGGCAAATTAATTGTAGAGCGGGTCGCGCCCGGGGATGTACTGGGCGCGCCACGCTGGTTTGTCTGGATGCTGCCTTTGAACGCCCAACCTGGCGTTGCCCAAATTACCAGCGGCTGGAAGCAGTTTGGCACGGTCACGCTGCGCAGCCAAAGCAGCTTTGCATATGGAGCGCTTTGGAAAAGTGCTTATGAATTGGTGTTTGCACTTATTTTGGCGGGGCTGGTAGGTGGCTACCTGGGCTCCATGGTGTTGCGCCGCTTGCGCGGCCCTTTGGATGCAGTGATCGAGCAAGCCAAGGCCATTACCCAGCGACGCTTTGTCATGATTGAGGAGCCGGAAGTACCAGAGCTTAAACAATTCGCCACTGCAATGAACGCAACTGTGGGGCGGCTCAAATCAATGTTTGACTACGAAGCTGCGCGCTTGGAGGCCGTACGCAAGGAAGCCAACTTTGACTCTTTAACCGGCTTGGCCAATCGCGCTTACTTCATGGCATGCTTGCGGGAAACCACCGCGGAGGAGGACTCTGTGGGCGGTGCCTTGTTTGTCGCCCGCGTGGCAAATCTCGCCTCTGTCAATCGGTCTTTGGGACGCGACACCACCGATGAGTTGCTGCGAGCTTTTGGCAAGGGTATGGCAAGTGTTGCGAGCCAGCATGTGAATTCGCTGCCGGCTCGGCTCAATGGTGCAGATTTTGCGCTGTTGGTGCCGGGCTTGACTGAGCCGCATGAACTGGCTGAACGTTTATTGCAAACCTTGGTGCAACATACCGCTGTGTTTTTGCCCAATCAGTCTACCACTTGGGTGGGTGGCGTTTATTTTCCAAGCGGCAGCCCGACGAATGTCATATTGGCCCAGGTGGATAGCGCACTGGCTGGCGTGCAGACCGGTGGGCGCGATGGGGCTGGTGTAGTGAACATGTGCGATATGCAAGATGCGGGTAGCACTATGCCCACAAACGCAGACGAGTGGACTCGGCAGATTAAGTGCGCACTGGATCAGAACTGGGTGATGCTGGCTTCCTTTCCAGTTGTATCTCTGGATGGCAAATTGCTGCATCTGGAATGTCCGCTGCGTTTGAAGTTTGACGAACAGGGCGAGTGGCTCCCCGCAGGGCGCTTCTTGCCGGTTGCAGAACGCTTGAAGCTTACTGCATCGCTCGACTTGACCGCAGTGCGCTTGGGCTTGCAGCAACTTCAGAGCCAGCCGCAATTGCCCGGTTTGGCAATCAACCTGTCGGCCAGTTCGCTGGAAGACCCGACATTTCAGCCGGCTTTGCTTGCCTTGCTGGATGCACAGCGTGAACAAGCGGCTAAATTGTGGCTGGAAGTATCGGAGAGTGGAGCACTCATTCATCTACCCGCACTCCGCACACTGTGCGTAGCCCTCGCTGAACGTGCTTGCCGACTTGGTATAGAGCACTTTGGCCACCAGTTCAGCCAAATAGGTTTGCTGCATAACCTGGGCCTTGACTACATCAAGGTAGACTCCAGCTTTGTGTGTGGCGTGGATGCCAATTCAGGCAATTCCGCATTCTTGCGCGGATTGTGCAGTATTTCACATAGCATCGGCCTAAAGGTACTGGCCGAAGGCGTAAGCACCAGCCAAGAACTTGGTGCACTTAACAACTTGGGCTTTGATGGCGCAACCGGGCCAGGGGTACGGGAGTTGTAGGGGGGGGCTAAAAACCGTGCTGACAACGCTGCTTCCCGTTTAGACTGCTAGCGGTTTCTGCCGTATGCGTCGTGCGACGATACCCATTCATCCGCCAGGATGGCTGACAGCAACGACAAATCACCCGCCAGCACTGTGGCCCCCACAATCTCCGCCAGTTTGCGGGCTTTACCTGTACCTTCGCAGCCGAGCATTTTCAGGCACTCGGCCTGCGTGGCCAAGCCTGTGCCGCCGCCTTTGGTGGCGCAAATAACAGATGGCAAGGTGACAGAAAAATACAGATCGCCATCGGCGGTAATGTCCATGAACACCATGCCGGTGTGGCTTTCCACCACATTGGCTTCGTCTTGCCCGGTGGCAATAAAAAGCGCAGCAATGCCGTTGGCCGAGTGGGGGCCGCTGTAGGCACTGCCGGCCAGCTGTGCGCCTATGGCACTGCGCTGGCGTTGCTTGAAAATTGTCTCAGGCGTGGTGCGGGCAAGGCGTTGCAACACCTCACGTTTAATAACAGCCTCAGCAATTACCCGCTTGCCCCGGCTGTGCAGCAGGTTCATGTGCGAATGTTTTTTGTCGGTTTCAATGGCACCGCTTAATGCAAAATAGCTGATGGATTCCGGGCTGTTTTTCAGTACCCATTGGCAGGCTGCGTGCGTGGCTTTGCCGCACATGTTCTGGCCGGCTGCATCGCCGGTGGTGTAGTTAAAGCGCGTGTACACCATGCGTGCCACTTGCCAGGTTTGAATGTGCTCAAGCTTGCCAAAGCCAGTTGTTTTTTCGGCCTCGGCTTTTACTGTTTGAAGGCTTTCATTGAGCCATTGTAAAAACCGTTTGGCTGCGCGGGCATCCTCGAATTCAAACAGCGGGGCGCGCTGCATGAATTCTTCAGCCACGGTCACTTTCACGCCACCCGATTCACTCACCATGCGCATACCCCGGCTGTAGCTGGCCACCAATGTGCCTTCGGTGGTGGCCAGTGGCACATAAAACCAGCCTTGCGCATGTTCGCCGTGAATTAACACAGGCCCGGCCACGCCCACCGGCATTTGCACCACACCAATAAAGTTCTCAGTGTTGCTTTTCAAACTTTCAGGGGGCAGGGAATAGGTGCCCGTGTGTTGAAGGCTGGCACCGGTTTGCTGGGTTAAAAATTCGCGGCGTGCTTTGGCGGCTTCTTCCGAGTAATTGTCGTCGAAGCGGGGAATGGGGGTGCGGGTCATTGGCTTGCTCTTGTTTATTTACGCTTGGGTTTGGCGGTGCGAGTAACTGCAGCAATTGATTCCTCGTAACCGCTTACCAGTTTGCCAATGTTCTCCAGCTTGGCCTTCATCACATCCAGTTCCATTTGGGTGCGGTCCAGCTTCATGGTCAGGTGGGCATTTTCTTTTTCAAGGCCAACCATGGCTTTGGTCAGCTCCCGGTTTTCCAGTTCAAGTTCTTTGTTGGCCTGGTACATTTTCAACAGGTTGGCTTGCAGGCTTTTTACTTTGTCTTGAATACCGTCTACTGTTTGCTTGATGCCGGTTTCAAATTGATTGACCTGATCCACTACCGCATGAATCAGGTTACCGGCTGGAAGGCTGGATGCTCCTTTTTGAGCAACTGATTTCAGTTTGCGCAGCGCATTGCTGCCTTTTTCTGCCACACCCATGTTTGTCTCCTGT
This sequence comes from Burkholderiales bacterium, assembly GCA_021299735.1. Classification (GTDB taxonomy): domain Bacteria; phylum Pseudomonadota; class Gammaproteobacteria; order Burkholderiales; family Burkholderiaceae_B; genus Limnobacter. The sequence continues at coordinate 13,468 of JAJTEM010000027.1, forward strand.
TTGTTGTTTTTGAAATTACCCGCAAAGAGTAGCAAGTTTCCATTATCCAGTGGCGCTTAATTGGACGAATCTTCACCTTCCAGCATGTAGGAACGCAGCTGTCTTTCTTCTCGCATGACCAAAACAATCAGTACCTTGCTTTCTTCTTCACGATAAAAAATCCGACATGGAGTAACAAGAATCTCTCGGTAAACCGAGTACGGAAGTTCCGGTGGATTCCTGCCAGACTTTGGAAATGTTTTTAAGCGCTCAACCTGAGTGAAAACTTTTTCCACCAGTTTTCGGGCGGCGGAAATATTGTCCAAGGCGATGTATTCAGCAATGTCGTTTAACTCTTGCAGTGCCGGTTCGGTCCAGATTATTTCAGCCATTTGCTCATTTTCAGTTTGGCTTCAGACTCATTCAAAACCCTGCCTTCGATTACAGCGCGTTCACCCCGCGACAAGCCTTCCAGCAGCTGCAATCGTTTTTGCATGAATTCGTAATCTTCAACATCAACAAGGTAAGCAGAGGGTTGCCCGTGTTCAGTAATCAACACCGGTTCTTTGCTGGCGTGAAGGTCGGCCAATATTTTGGTGGCTTGGCGTTTTAGGTTGGTCACCAACTCAACTTTCATTCTGTAGCCCAAGGTTTGAAAAGTATCACTATAGTATCACTATGTGCGCTTGGTGATAAGCGGTCTGAAACTGCCATTTGTTTCAAGTTCGCGATTGCTGTTTGATCAATCGTTTGATATATTTTTAAATCAATCGATTGAATTATTTTCGGACTTTCCAATGCACCAAGACAAGGATCAGTCTGCGCGGCAAAAGCTGGTGCAGGCTGCACTCGTAACGTTTGCTGAAAAGGGCTATGAAGGCGCATCTACGCGCGAAATCGCCGACAAGGCGGGGGCCAACATTTCTTCCATTCGCTATTACTTTGGCGACAAGGCTGGCCTTTACCGGGCAGCCTACACCGAACCCTTGTGCGGCACGCCGTTTGAACAGGGTATTCCCGATTTGAACAGCACCGATGTGGACAAAGCCCTGAAACAATTGTTCCGCGACTTTCTGGAGCCCTTGAAGCACGGGGAAACTTTTCGCTTGGTCATGAAATTGCATTTCCGCGAAATGATTGAACCCACCGGTGCATGGGAGCATGAAATTGATGCGGAAATCAAGCCGCAGCACATGGCCTTGGTAAACATGCTTACTGCCTATTTTGGTTTAAGCAAACCCGATTTGGACATTCAACGCTTGGCGTTTGCCATGATGGGAATGGCTGTGAATTTTTATGTGGCACAAGACGTGGTCGATGTTATATGCCCCAAATTAATGGGCAATGCCAAAGCAATTGATACCTTGAGTGAGCGCTTGGCAGGCTATGCACGCGCCATGCTGGACAGCGAAAGCAAACGACGCAAACAGGACAGTAGCAAATGAAAATTCCAACAGTTTTAACGCAGTACCCTGTGGCCTTGATTGCGGCTGGGCTGTTGCTTGGTGGGCAACTGACCGCCTGTTCACCCGGCGCCGAGCAAACTGAGCAAATCGAGAAAGCCGACCAACCCAGCGCTGCAACGGAAGGCCAGGCCCCTGGCAAGGCCAGCCTGTCGGTTGAATTGACCCCAGTCGAAGAAAAACCGGTTCCATTGAAGTTGTCTGTGAATGGCAGCGTGGCTGCCTGGCAGGAGGCGATTATTGCATCGCAGCTTAACGGCGTAAGAATCGATTCTTTGCGTGCCGAGGTAGGCGATGTGGTCAAGAAAGGGCAAACGCTGGCAGTGTTTGATCAACAAACCGTGAATGCCGATTTGGCACAGGCCAAAGCGGGTGTGGCTGAGGCACAGGCTGTGTTCGAGCAAGCCAGGTTGAATGCCGACATGATTCGCAAAATTACCGAACAAGGCGCAGTCAGTGCGCAAGAGCGAAACCAAATTCTAGCCGCAGAAAAGTCTGCACAGGCCCGTTTGCAATCGGCCAAGGCTTTGCAAACCCAGCAGGAAATTCGCTTGCGCAACACCACCGTGACTGCACTGGACGACGGCGTTATTAGCGCACGCACGGCCACACTGGGCGCAGTGCCAGCACCAGGGCAGGAATTGTTCCGCTTGGTACGCCAGCAGCGCCTTGAATGGCAGGCGGAGGTAACCGATGCGGAGTTGGCCCGCGTGTCACAGGGCATGGTGGTTACCGTGTTTAATGAAGCCGAGGTAATCCAAGGTAAGGTTCGCACGCTCAGCCCTGTGATCAATGCCCAATCCAGAACCGGTATGGTGTATGTCGATTTGCCTGGTGCATACGCCAAGGGCCTGAAGCCCGGCATGTATCTTCGCGGTGAATTTAACCTCGGCGAACAAACAGCCACCGTCATTCCACAAACTGCGGTAATTGAACGCGATGGTTTTACCTATGCATTCACTTTGGATGAGGCCAGCAGCAAGGTGCAGCGCGTGAAGCTGCGTGTCAACAAGGTGCAAGGCGAGTTCATCGAGGTGCTTGAGGGCTTAAAGCCCGGTGACAAAGTAGTTAAAAGCGGTGTGGCCTTTTTGGCCCATGGCGACTTGGTGAAGGTGGTTCAGTGAACGTTTCGACCTGGTCAATCAAGAACCCCATTCCAGCGGTGATGCTGTTTTTTCTGCTCACCGTGATGGGCCTGTACAGCTTTTCCAGCATGAAGATTCAGCAGTTCCCGGATATTGAACTGCCCACGGTGCTGGTTACAGCCAGCTTGCCCGGCGCCTCGCCTTCGCAGCTTGAAAATGATGTGGCCCGAAAAATAGAAAACTCCCTGGCCACGCTGCAACAGCTCAAACACATCTACACCAAAATTCAAGATGGTGTTGTCAGCATCACCGTTGAATTCAATCTGGAAAAGGACACGCAAGAGGCTGTTGACGATGTGCGTTCAGCCGTATCCCGTGTGCGCGCAGATTTGCCCACCGATTTGCGAGACCCCGTGGTCAATAAGCTCGAACTTAGCGGCGCGCCCGTGCTGGCTTACACCATTGCATCCACTGCGTTTGATGAGGAAGGTTTGTCCTGGTTTGTGGACGACACCATCACCAAAACCCTGTTGAATGTGAAAGGTGTTGGTGCAGTAAACCGGGTGGGGGGTGTTACTCGCCAAGTGGTGGTTGAGCTTGACCCGCTCAAAATGCAGGCATTGGGCGTGAGCGCGCTTGATGTTTCCCGCCAGCTTCGCAACACCCAGCTTGAAACTGCGGGTGGCCGTGCCGACCTGGGTGTGGGCGAGCAACCGCTGCGCACCATTGCCACTGTAGAAAGCGCCAACCAGCTGCAGGAAATTTCAATTGTGCTCAGCAATGGTCGCCGAGTGAAGTTGCCTGAAATCGCTACGATTCAAGACACCATTGCCGACCGGCGCTCGGCCGCTTTGCTCAATGGTGAAGAAGTGGTGGGTTTTGAAATTACCCGCAGCAAAGGGGCCAGTGAAGTGGAGGTGGGGCAGGGTGTCACCAAGGCTTTGGCTGAGCTGAAAGCCCAGCGGCCCGACCTGACCATTGTTGAGGCATTCAACTTCATTCAGCCCGTGAAAGACGACTTCAACAGCTCGATGAAAATGCTCTATGAAGGCGCATTTCTCGCGGTGGTGGTGGTGTGGTTTTTCCTGCGAGATTGGCGTGCCACTTTTGTATCCGCCGTGGCCTTGCCTTTGTCAGTTATTCCCGCATTTGCTGGCATGTACTACTTGGGCTTCAGTTTGAATGTGGTCTCGCTGTTGGCGATGTCGCTGGTGGTGGGTATTTTGGTAGACGACGCGATTGTTGAAGTGGAAAACATTGTGCGCCACCTGCGCATGGGCAAAAGCCCGCTGGATGCCGCGCGCGAAGCAGCCGATGAAATTGGCCTTGCCGTGATTGCGACCACCTTCACGCTGATTGCCGTGTTTTTGCCCACTGCATTCATGAGTGGTATTGCCGGAAAATTTTTCAAACAATTTGGTTGGACAGCCGCACTCGCCGTGTTCGCCTCTTTGGTGGTGGCCCGCATGTTAACGCCCATGATGGCCGCCTACATGTTAAAGCCCGCAGGCCATGAAAGCGAGAAAAACGAGCCCGGAAAAACAATGGCCCGTTATCTGGATTGGGTACGCTGGGCCTTGGCACACCGGCTAATTACCTGTATAGCGGCGGGTGCTTTTTTTGTGGGCTCGGTCATGTTGATTCCGCTATTGCCCACCGGCTTTATTCCGCCCGATGATTTGTCGCAAACCCAGGTTTATATTGAATTGCAACCGGGTAGCACTTACGAGCAAACCCGCAAGGCTGCCGAGAAGGCCCGTGAGTTGATCAGTGAAGTGCAGTATGTGCGCAGTGTGTACACCACCATTGGCGGTGGTGCAGCCGGTACAGACCCCTTCATGATGAGTGGGCAGGCCGAGGTGCGCAAAGCCACGCTTACCGTGTTGCTGGATCCCCGTGGCGAACGCGCAGTGCGCAAGCAGGTTACTGAAACCCAAATGCGTGAAGCGCTCAGCAACCTTCCCGGTGTGCGTTACAAGGTGGGCCTGGGTGCATCAGGTGAAAAGTATGTGTTGGTGCTTTCCGGTGAAGATGGTGAAGCTTTATCGAAAGCAGCCGGTGAAGTGGAACGTGATTTGCGCACCATTCCCGGTTTGGGTTCAATCGCATCCAGTGCGGCTTTGGTTCGCCCGGAAATCTGGATCAAACCCGATTTCGCCAAGGCAGCCGACCTGGGCGTAAGTACCGCAGCCATGGGTGAAACTTTGCGTGTGGCCACTGTGGGTGATTACGATGCAGCCTTGCCGAAACTTAATCTGCCACAACGGCAAGTGCCCATCGTAGTTCGTCTTGATGATAAAGCCCGCAAAGATTTAAGCGTGCTGGAACGCCTTGCAGTGCCTTCAGCAAAACCTGGCGTTCCCAGCGTGGCCTTGAACCAGGTCGCTACTTTGGGTATCAGTGCTGGCCCCTCGGTGATTGATCGTTACGACCGCGCCCGCAACGTGAACTTTGAAATTGAGTTGCAGGGCCAACCCTTGGGCGATGTGGCTGCGGCTGTTCAGCAATTGCCCAGCATTAAAAACCTGCCACCCGGTGTGGCCCAGCGAAATATTGGCGATGCCGAAGTAATGGGCGAGTTGTTCGCCAGCTTCGGCTTGGCCATGCTCACTGGTGTGTTGTGCATTTTTGTAGTGCTGGTGTTGCTGTTCAAAGACTTCTTGCAGCCAGTCACTATTCTTGCGGCATTGCCCCTTAGTTTGGGCGGCGCATTTGTAGGCCTGCTTATGACCGGGAAAAGTTTTTCAATGCCTTCCTTGATCGGTTTGATCATGCTCATGGGCATTGCCACCAAGAACTCGATTTTGTTGGTGGAGTACGCCATTGTGGCGCGCAATGAAAAGGGCATGAGCCGGCTGGATGCCGTGGTGGATGCCTGCCACAAACGTGCACGCCCCATCATCATGACCACCATTGCCATGGCGGCGGGCATGTTGCCAATTGCAATCGGTACGGGCGATGCAGACACCAGTTTCCGCAGCCCCATGGCGATTGCCGTGATTGGTGGTTTGATGACTTCTACTTTTCTAAGCCTCTTGGTCATTCCTGTGGTGTATACCTTGATGGACGATTTCGAGCACGGCATGAAAAACCTGTATCAGAAAATCAGTTCAATTTTCAAGCAGTCTGGAGCACACAAAACATGAAAGCAGCAGAACGCAAATTCAAAACCATTGAAGTAGACGGCAAGCAACGTTATTACGAGCCAGCACCCAAAGGCATTAGTGCAGCCAACTTCAAAAAGGTGGTTGAAAGCAGAAGGTCGGTGCGCAAGTTCACCGACAAACCCATTCCCAAGGAAGTACTCGACGAATGCCTGGACATGGCCTTGTTGGCACCTTGTTCATCGGGTTTGCAGCCTTGGGAATTCTATGTGGTGAAAACACCAGCCAAAAAAGCCAAACTGGTTACAGCCTGCCTTGGTCAACTGGCCGCTAAAACCGCACAGGAACTGATTGTGTGCGTAGCGCGTATAGACAGGGTGAGCGATTTTTCCAAAAAAATGATCAAGGAATGGCCCATGCCAGAAGTGCCCACACTGGTGCGGCGTTACTACCAGCTAATTCCTTACAACTATTCACCCGGCCCTTTGAACAGCTTTGCAATGGTGAAAAAAGCGGCATCGAATGTGGGTGGCTTGATTGCTCCGCTACCGCGCGGCCCCTACACCCGCAGCGAAGTGGAATTGTGGGCGGCGAAAAGCGCCGCGCTGGCCTGTGAAAACCTGGTGCTGGCTTTGCGTGCACACGGCTTTGATACCTGCATGATGGAAGGCTATGACGAAGCCCGTGTGCGCAAACTATTGAAGCTGAACGACGACGCATTTCCAATCATGGTGATTGGTGCGGGTGAGCGTGCAGACGATGGTGTGTTCTGGCCGCAAATTCGCTTTGAGCGTGAGCTGTTTGTGCATGAGGTGTAAGAGGGCGCACGCCTTACTCCACCAAATACTGCACCTTGGTTACCACACGAATTTTCTTCATCAGCGTGTTCTCGCCACCGTATTCGCTCAATGGCGCTGAAATTGAAAACAGTCCCTGCGTGGCTGTTTTCAGGGCACCCACTGTAACGCCAGAATCGGCAGCAAAAGTTTGTGCAGCTTCTTTCGCATTGTCGGTGGCTGCTTTCAACATGCGCGGCTTGATGCTGTTCAGATCGGTGAAGTAATACTGCACAAAGCTGGATTCAAGCACAATGTTTTCAGCCAGAAATACATTGGCATTCAGCGTGGCTTTTTCAACTGCATCCACTTTGGCAGTTTCAATCACAATGCCACCTTGCGCGCGCCAGTGTTTTCCGGCTTCTACTGGGCCACCGTTTGGGTTCACATTTTCAAACACTGTCACTGGTTGCCGGCGAATGTCACTGGCCTCAAAGCCCATGCCCAGTACAAGTGTTTCAAGCGTCTCCAGCTTTTTGGTCCAGGCTGAGCCAGCATCTTGCGGTGTTTCAGCAAGCACTGAAAAAGACAGGTTCCAGCTGGCCTTGTCCGATTTCACTACTTCTTCAGCCAGGCCCCGCACTTCAATGAACTGATCGTACTTTCGGAAATCCTTCACCGCCATTGCAATGAAAAAACCTGCAGCCATAACACCTGCCGCCAACAAAACTGAACCCAGCAGCCCAGTTCCGCTTTGTTTTGGTGGTGAGTACAGCGCACTTCTCGACATGAATTTCTCCTGAATGGGTAGGCTAGGCTGTGCTTTTACAGCGTCAATGGGAAGAACGCTTTACTTTAAATGCGGTTGTCAATTCATTGAACAAATATTTGAAGAAGGCTCCGATCAGGCTCATGGGTAAAATCTGCTGCCTGGTCGCAGGTGTATCCGGGTGCGCTATGCTCGGGCTGCTCCTCGAATCAGGGCGTTCAGAATGTTGATGATCTCCTCGCTGAGTTCTGGAATATCTGGCGGGTTTTCCAGTGTCAGCCACTCCGCAAGTAATTCATTGATGCCGCCTACCAAGGCCACGCTCACCAAGTGGTAGTTTCGTTTAGGCAAGTCGCCACGTTCCACCAGGCTGCTTAGGTAGGTTTCAATCAAGCTAGCCATGTCGTGAATGGCTTCGCGCCTGCGGGCTTCCATCTGCGGGCTTACACCCACCACCTCAAGCACACCAACCCTTGCACGGCGTGTGTCTGCAAGGTAATGGTGCACCATTGCACTTACTGCCAGTGGGATCTGTTCCGACAAGCCCAGCTTGGGAGCAGCCATGGCCTTCAACACACCTGCGCGCAAATCTGCAATGATGTTGTTGTACAGCGCGCGCAAAATAGCTTCACGGCTGTCGAATAATTGGTAGAAGTGGCGCGCCGTTACTTTGGCTTCAGAGCACAAGGCTTCAATGGTGGTGCGCGCATAGCCCTGGCGTGCAAATAGTTCAAGTGCTGCGCTTAACAGGCGTGCTTTTCGTTCTTCTGCACGTTGCTCTGCGGCAACGCCCCCGTATGCCCGCGTGGGTGTTTTGGTCATTCAAGTTTCACTTTTGACAAGATTTCTTGTCCAAATTATAGAGAGCTTGTTTCCCAAAGAGCAACCACATTCGTTTGGGCGTTTCGCAGCGCCCGCGTAATTACTTAATGTAGCTGCAGCAATAATCCACGGGTGTTTTCACCTTCAATTGGAATTTTGCATTGGCCGGTACTTCAAAAGACTGACCACCCTTAATCGCCTTCCAGCTTTCACCGGGCAAGCACACGTCCATGTCACCGGCCATAATTTCCATGATTTCTTTTTCTGCGGTGCCAAATTCATAGTCGCCGGGCAGCATTACGCCCAGGGTTTTCCTGGTGCCATCAGCAAACAACACCGTGCGGCTTGTTACCTTGCCATCAAAATAAATATTCGCGGCTTTTACTACGGTTACGTTCTCGAATTGAGCCATTTGATTTCCCCTGGAATGCAAAAATTTTGGATGGTGAATGATGCCCTAAATTTAACTTCTTGAGGGGCGATGGTCATAAAACTTACGCCTGCAATCCAATGGCGGTTAATGGTGTAATATTTGAAGCACCCAATTGCCAGTCGAGTGCGCCATGATCAAAACCCGCATCACCGAGATGTTTAACATTCAATACCCACTGGTGTGCCCCGGAATGACCTACGTGGCCGATGCCAACCTGGTGGCTGCAACCGCGAATGCGGGTGGTTTGGGTATTCTGGCAATCGGGCATTTGAACCCTGAGCAAACCCTGTCCGAAATTCGCAAGGTGCGAAGCTTGACCAACAAGCCTTTCGGTATTGGTTGCGCCTTAATCATGCCGGGTGCCCGGGAGAATCTTGAAGTGGCCCTGAATGAAAAGGTGCCAGTGATTAATTTCAGTTTGGGAAGCCCTGCCGATGTGTGCAAGCGTGTGCATGAATATGGCGGCAAAGTGATTGCAACCGTGGTGAATGCCAAGCACGCCTTGAAAGCCGAGCAGGCCGGTGTGGATGCTTTGCTCGTGACTGGGCATGAGGCAGCCGCCCACGGTGGTGCGGTTACTTCTTTGGTGCTGGTGCCTGCAATTCGCCAGGTTACTAAACTGCCAATTATTGCAGCCGGTGGTTTTGGTACGGGTGGTGGTGTGGTGGCCGCGTTGGCCTTGGGTGCAGACGGTGTGGCCATGGGTACACGTTGGGCAGCATCAAAAGAAAGCCCAGTGCATGCCAACACCAAAGAACTGATTGTGAAGAAGGAAGTGGAAGACACCATTTACAGCAAGAATTTTGACAGCATTCCCTGCCGCGTCATGACCACACCCACTTCCAGAAAAATAATGGCGAAGAAATTCAATCCGCTGCGTGCAATGTGGCGCGCTTATCTGGCCGCACGCGAGATGAACAAGCCTTTGTCGGGAATCATCAAAGACGTATTCAAAATGGGCGTGGAGCAAACGCTCACCGTTACTTTTTATGGTGCAGCAGTGCTTCAAATTAAAAAAGCCACCATCGAAGGCAACCATGCCCAAGGTGTGCAGTTGATTGGCCAGGTGCAGGGCCTTGTGAAGGATGTACCCACCGTTGAAGAACTGACTCAGCGTGTAATGCGGGAAGTAGAGGAGGCCTTGGGGCAGGTGAACCAGCTGGCTGGAAACTCATTAAGCAGTGTTGCAGCCAGTGCACCCGCTGCGCCACAAAGAGTAAGTCTTACTGCTTGACCGGAATTATCAATTTTTTGGCGGGCTTGGGGCGTTTCTTTTCGCCCGGCTTCCTCTATGATCAATGAATAAAATCATAAAACCCGATCCAAGCGGGTTTGAAAATCAGGAGGAGCAAATGAAGACAGAACACGACTACATCGTGGTGGGTGGTGGTTCCGGTGGTTGCGCCATGGCGGGCCGCTTAAGTGAAGACTCCGCACTTGATGTATGCCTTCTTGAGGCCGGGGGCGATGGCACCGGCAATATCATCAATATTCCCAGCGGTGCTGTGGCCATGTTGCCCACCAAAATCAACAACTGGGCATTCGAAACCACGCCGCAACCCGGCCTGAACGGCCGCAAGGGTTATCAGCCGCGGGGTAAAGCCCTGGGCGGTTCTTCGGCTATCAATGCCATGGTGTATGTTCGCGGTACAGCCTCTGATTACGACCGTTGGGCCTATGAAGAGGGCTGCACTGGCTGGTCTTATAAAGAAGTATTGCCATACTTCAAACTCAGCGAATGCAATGAACGAATTCGCGATGCTTACCACGGCAACAGTGGCCCATTGAATGTGGCCGATCTGCGTTCCGACAATCCGTTTCAACAAGTGTATCTGGAAGCGGGTAAACAGGCAGGTTTCAAAATCAACCACGACTTCAACGGTGAAGACCAGGAAGGTGTTGGCATTTACCAGGTGACCCAAAAAAATGGTGAACGCTGGAGCGCCGCACGTGCTTACTTGTTCCCGAACATGCACCGAAAAAACCTCACCGTGCACACCAAAGCCATGGTTCAGCGAGTGCTGTTTGAAGGCAAGCGGGCTGTGGGTGTGGAGGTGTCCATCAATGGGCAAACCACAGTGCTGAAGGCGCGCAAGGAAATCATTCTGACTGCGGGCGCAATACAAACGCCGCAACTTCTCATGGTTTCTGGCGTGGGCGATTCTTCCGAGCTTGCTCGCCATGACATTGATTTGATTCATCACTTACCGGGCGTGGGTAAAAACCTGCAGGATCACCCCGACTTTATTTTTGGTTATTCCACCAAAAGCCTGGACACTCTGGGATTGTCAATTCGCGGCGGCATTCGTTTGTTGCGTGAAATTTTCCGTTATCGCAAACATCGCCGTGGCGCGCTCACCAGCAACTTTGCAGAAGGCGGTGCATTCCTAAAAACCAGCCCCGAATTGAAAGACCCGAATGTGCAATTGCATTTTGTGGTGGCCATGGTCGATGACCACGCCCGAAAATTGCATATGGGCCATGGCTTTTCCTGCCATGTGTGTTTATTGCGCCCGCGTAGCCGCGGCAGCCTTACCTTGCAAGGCAGCACCATGAACACACCACCAGTGATCGACATTGGCTTTTTGAAAGACCCGCGCGACCTTGATGAGCTGGTGGAGGGTTTCAAGTTGACTCGCAAAATAATGCACGCACCTGCTTTGGCCAAGTTCATTGTGAAAGACAAATTCACCGAAAACGTACACACCGATGATGAAATTCGCGAGGTGTTGCGCAACAGGGTCGATACGGTTTACCACCCCACGGGTACTTGTAAAATGGGCACCGATTCCATGGCTGTTGTAGACCCGCAGTTGCGCGTGCGCGGGCTTGAAAACTTGCGAATCGTAGATGCATCGGTGATGCCAAGCCTGATCGGTGGCAACACCAACGGCCCTGTCATGATGATGGCTGAAAAAGCAGTGGACCTTATTCGCGGCGTGTCGCGCGTGCCTGCACTTGAGCAGGCTGAGCAAAAAGCCAGGATGCGTCAAGAGCAAATTGCGCAAGCTTTGGTTGCACAGCCTGTTTAATTTGTTCAGGCTGCCAGTGAATAACGCTGAATTACACGTGCACGCTTGCGTGGGTGAATATTAATTTTTTGCGCATTTTTACCCGCCACCTCCAGCAAGCGTGGGTTCATGATTGCAAACCACAGGGGTGGAACATAGGCAATCAGGAACATGCCAAAGTAGCCCGATGGAAGGCTGGGCAGTTCCGGAAAATCACGCAGCGATTGGTAGCTGCGCGCCGGGTTTGCATGGTGGTCTGAATGGCGCTGTAACTGAAACACCACCAGGTTGGACACCAAATGGTTGCTGTTCCATGAATGGTGTGGGGCACAACGCTCATATTCACCACTGGGCAGTTTTTGCCGCATCAAGCCGTAGTGCTCAATGTAGTTTGCACTGGTCAACTGAAATGCTCCCCAAAAAGCCACTACAGCCATCACCGGCACCATGGACCAGCCAAACATGGCAATTAGCGTGGTGTACAACACCACGGTCATGGCACCAGCTTGCAGTATTTCATTGCCCATGTTCCAGCGGCTTTTTCCTGCGCGCTCCAGGCGTTCACCCTCCAGCTTCCAGGCGCGTTTGAAGGCACCAGGAATTTCACGCAACATGAATTCATAAATGTGTTCACCCATGCGAGAGGTGGCTGGGTCTTCAGGGGTAGCCACATCGCGGTGGTGGCCTCGGTTGTGTTCAATCGAGAAGTGACCATAACCGCCCAGCGAGAGAGTAAACAGCGCCAAGGCCTTATCAAGTTTGCGTTTTTTATGGCCCATTTCATGGCCCAGGTTCAAGCCAAAGCCAAGCAGTGAACCCGTGGTAATTGCAACGGCCAGCCAATGCAGCCAGTGCAAATCATGGGTCGCAAGAAATACCACATTGAACAAAAAACCGAAGGTGATAATGGGCACCAGCAGGTAGGTGATCACGCGGTAATAGGTGGTGTTTTCAAGTTGAGGTACAGCTTGTTCAGGCGGGTTTTGTTTGTCTTCACCAAATACAAAATCAAGCACTGGCAAGCCCAGGTAAAAGAAAGCCAGGAACACCCACAGCCACTGTGTGTGGCCTGTGTACAAATACATGATCGGGCCAAGTGGGGCTGCAAAGGGTGCAATAACTGACAAAAGCCAAAGGTATTTTTTGGGGTCTTTGTATTGTGTGGCGGGCAGGGTGTTGCAAGTCATTTTTTTGCACCGGGTTGTTCAGGATGATTTCATCTTAGGCTTGCACGGCCATGGACAACACCGCACAGGGTGGCATAACATCGTCATAAAGTGACAAAAGTAAAACTACAAAAACGACAACAACAAACACAGAGACAACCCACTTGCCGCATTCTTTGTCAGATTCAGTTGCCTCCTTAAAGCCAGCACTGCACCCGGTGTACGCACGGTTGCTGTGTGCCGAATTGCAGCGCCGGGGCTTTTCGCCTGCCGATATTCTTGGTGGCTTGCCGCTTGGTTTATCACTGGGTTGGCAGCAGCTTCACGAAAACAACCAGTTCATCAGTTTTGATCAAATGCGCCAATTGATCGAGCGAGGAATACAACTGACAAATTGCAACTGGCTGGGTCTCGAGGTTGGCTTGCGCACACCCGCCTCAGCCCATGGCACCTTGGGCGCCGCCATGATCGCCAGCAAAAATTTGCCCAGCGCCATGTTGTTGCTGCAACGTTACGCAGGCCTTCGCCAAAACCTCGCCAACCTGCGGTTTGAGCACGAACCCGAATTCGTAGCAGTGCTGGAGGAATGGGTTGATTTAGGCCCGGTGCGCGAATACCTGCACTGCCAATTGCTGGGTGGTTTGGTGCAATTGCTCACCGCAATGACCGGGCAAGAATTGCCGCCCCAGTTGCGCATTGAGTGGCCTTTCGAAGCACCCGCCTGGTCTGGAGAATATCAGCGTATTGCACACAAAAACAGTTTTGGTTTTTCGCAGTTGCGTGTGGTGCTGGGCAGCACCTTGTTGAACAGCCCCAGCCTTGCTGCTGATGATGAGGCCCTACTGCGCCTGCTACGTGATTGTGATTTGCAGTTACAGCGCTTGCAGGCAGGTGGTACCTTGGCGCAACGCGTGCGCATGCAGTTGCAGCAAACCGAGGGGCACATGCCCACCTTGCAGGCCATGGCCGCCAAACAAAACCTCACCGAACGCACTTTCATGCGCCACTTGCAAGCCGAGGGCACCAGCTTTCAACAATTGCTGGATGAGATCAGGCAAGAGCGCGCCTGCTGGATGCTGGCCCAAACCCATTCAACGGTGGAGGAAATTGCCTACGCCTTGGGTTACGAAGACGCATCGAACTTCAGCCGAACCTTCAAGCGCTGGTGTGGGCAAACCCCAAAGGATTATCGCCGCCAACATTCATCTTGAAAGCGCATCATGGTCATGAAATGGTTTCAAATTAACGTAGTATTCATGAATATTTGTAATGTTTTATTGAGCCAACCACCGGGGAATTGAAATGCCAGCAAGCACGCCCAACCAAGCACACACCAAGCTACTTGAGCCATTGAACCTGGGTTTCACCACCTTGAAAAACCGGGTCATCATGGGTTCCATGCACACCGGGCTTGAAGAAGAGGCACCTGAAAAACTGGCTGCATTTTTTGCGCGCCGTGCGCAAGGCGATGTGGGCCTCATGATTACTGGTGGCTTTGCCACCTCAGAAACAGCCGTGCTTTGGCCCGGTGCCGGCAAAATGACCAGCGAGCAAGATGCCATTCGCCACCGAACAGTAACTGATGCGGTGCATGCTGCAGGCGGAAAAATCGCCATTCAATTGTTGCATGCTGGCCGGCAGGCATACAACGCGAACATGGTTTCAGCATCGGCCAAACAGTCGCCAATTTTTCCATTCATACCGCGTGAGTTGACACCCGCTGAAATCGAACAGGAAATTGACGGCTTTGCCAATGCAGCAGGCTACGCAAAAATGGCGGGCTATGACGGCGTGGAAGTAATGGGTTCCGAGGGCTATTTGTTGAACCAGTTTTTAACTGAACGTGGCAACGAGCGCACCGATGAATGGGGCGGCACTTTCGAAAAACGCATGCGCTTCCCGCTAGAGGTGGTTCGCCGCATTCGTGCCAAAGTGGGTGCGGAATTTATCATTGTGTACCGCATGTCCATGCTTGATTTGGTGCCCGATGGTCAAAGCCTTGAAGAAACACTGCTGTTGGCCCGCGAGCTGGAAAAAGCAGGCGTCACCATTCTCAACACTGGCATTGGCTGGCATGAAGCAAAAATTCCAACCATTGCCACGCAGGTGCCGCGTGGTGCGTTCACTTGGGCCACGCGGAAAATCAAGGAAGTGGTTTCAATTCCTGTGGCTGCATCGAATCGATTGAACATGCCCGACGATGCCGAGCGTGTGTTGCAAGCTGGCGATGCTGACATGATCGCCATGGCCCGCCCGTTCCTGGCCGATCCCGATTGGGTACTAAAAACCAAAGAAGGGCGCGTGAATGAAATCAATACCTGCATTGGTTGTAACCAGGCCTGCCTTGACCACACCTTTGGCAACAAACGTTGCAGTTGCCTGGTTAACCCCCAGGCCTGCCATGAAACCGAACTTGTTTTTGTAAAAACCACTGCAAAGAAAAAAGTAGCCGTGGTGGGTGCAGGCCCTGCGGGCATGTCGTTTTCACTCACGGCAGCCCAGCGTGGGCATTCAGTTACATTGTTTGATGAGGCCCATGAAATAGGCGGGCAGTTCAACATTGCCAAACAAGTGCCCGGCAAGGAAGAATTCCACGAAACCATTCGCTACTTCAACACCATGTTGAAGAAGGAAGGTGTGAACCTGCAATTGGGCAAACGTGTA
>JAJTEM010000028.1 GCA_021299735.1 Burkholderiales bacterium
ACGCGCCAGCACTGTTGTGATCGCCGCTGTCAATGTTGTCTTGCCATGGTCCACGTGACCAATTGTTCCAACGTTTACGTGTGGCTTCTTACGCTCAAACTTTTCTTTTGCCATGACGACCTCGGTGCAGGCACCCAACAATGGAGTGCGGTTATAACGGTATGGTGCTCATGGGCAGGATCGAACTGCCGACCTCTCCCTTACCAAGGGAGTGCTCTACCACTGAGCCACATGAGCAACTTTCAATTAAAGCCTGGAGCGGGTGAAGGGAATCGAACCCTCGTCTTAAGCTTGGAAGGCTTCAGCTCTACCATTGAGCTACACCCGCACACCTTGCACACCCCTTTTCAGGCGCGCACTCGGTTAAACTGCTTGAATTCTTGGTGGAGAGAGTTGGATTCGAACCAACGTAGGCGTAAGCCAACAGATTTACAGTCTGCCCCCTTTAGCCACTCGGGCATCTCTCCAAAAGAGAACCCCGGATTATGGATACTTTTTTAGATAACGTCAACACCTCATGCCCCCTTTCCGTCTTATTTGTATATTAATTCTTGGTTTTTCGAGTGGATTGCCCTTGGCGCTGACAGGAAGCACCCTTCAAGCCTGGCTTGCAGTTGAAAATGTGGACATAAAAACCATCGGCTTGTATGCGGTGGTCGGATTTCCCTACACCTATAAGTTTTTATGGTCGCCGTTCCTTGATTATTTAAAACCGGGTTTCTTCGACCAAAGACGCGGCTGGATCGCTTTAATGCAGATGGCTTGCGCTGGATTGATCGCTGCGATGGCATTTGTAGATGCTCATTCGGCGTGGACGGTGGCCGCTGTTGCGGTCGCGATTGCCTTTTGCTCCTCAACCCAGGACATGGCGATTGATGCTTACCGGACAGATTTGCTACCCGCCACGGAACGCGGCCTCGGAGCGGCTTATTACGTCACCGGATACCGTGTGGCCATGTTGGTTTCGGGCGGTTTGGCCTTAATACTTGCAGGCGAGTATCTGGGTTGGACAGGAACTTATTTGTTGATGGCAGGACTGATTAGTGCTTGCGCGGTCATTACTGCCTTTAGCCCCACAGCAGACACACCAGAGGACCTTGCGAAGCGACAAACAAAAAGAAAGCTGTTCGATATTGTGAAGGAATCGACAAGCAACTTCATGAGCAAAGAGGCCGCTGTTTGGATTTTGCTGCTGATTGTGCTTTACAAGGTAGGAGACGCGTTTGCGGGATCATTAACCACTGCGTTTTTGCTCAAGGGTTTGGGCTTTACGCTGACCGAAGTGGGCGCGGTAAACAAAACGGTCAGCTTGATCGCAACGCTGATGGGTGCCTTTTTAGGCGGGGCTTTGATGACGAGAATCGGCTTGTATGGTTCGCTGATGCTGTTTGGTGTTTTTCAGGCGGTGTCAAATTTGTCATTTTGGTTGTTGTCGATCATCGAGCCAAACATTTGGGCAATGGGCGGTGCCGTATTTATTGAGAACTTGTGCGGGGGCATGGGTACAGCTGCCTTTGTGGGACTGCTGACCAGCTTGTGCAGCAAGGAGTTTTCAGCGACCCAATACGCTTTGCTTTCATCCCTTGCAGCCATGGGTAGGGTTTATCTGGCAGCCCCAGCGGGCTATGTGGTGGCGGCTTACGGGTGGAGCAATTTTTTCTTGTTTTCAACTGCAGCAGCCATTCCGGGCCTAGTGGCGCTCTATTTGCTTCGATCGAGCATCCAGAAACTGGCGCGGTGAGCAATTGTGCCATTTTTGAAAAGCGTGGATGAAAGCCGAAGGCGATGAATAACCCAGCCGGGCAGAAACTTCGGATACGCTAAGCCCGGTAGAGCCAAGGAGCTCTTCGGCCATGGTTTGGCGAACTTCTGCAAGCAAATCGCGATAGCTGGTACCTTCATCAGTAAGGCGTCTACGCAAGGTTCGCTCTGTCATGAAGTGATCAGTGGCTATTTGCGCAAGGCTTGGGGATGAGGACAAATCGGCAAGTAATTTGTTGCGCAACCAAGCGGAGACCCCACCTCTTTGCATTCGGCGCGACAACAGGTTTTCAAGCTGTGATTCACAAAACTTGGCACTTTGCTCGTTGGCCTTGGGCAGCGGCAAATTCAACCATTGTTCGTCAAATGTAGCCCTGTTGACGGAGGAGTTGAACTGCGGGATACAACCGAACATGGCCTCGTACTGAGCCATCGGCGCGTTGGGCGCAAACGCAAATTCAACAGCACTCAAGGGCAAGCTGACACCAAATAATTCTCGCTGCAAAACCTGGATGGCGGAAGAATCCCGCTCGGCCACGAATGAACGCACAGCTGGGGGTAAATGATCAACAGACAAAACCATGGATGCCAAGCCGTTGCTCAATGTCAATTCAATTTTGGAAAATGCAAAGGTGAGATCGAGATAACGCAAACCCAACTCGACAGCCTGCCTGAAGGTGGGGCTGGTGATGAGTGCATAGCCCCAGATACCGTAGGTTGTCAGGTGGTACTCAGAGCCCGCCATGAGCCCGAGACCGGGCACTTTGCCATGAAGACGAACCAGGTTATGAATGACCTGGAGTTCTTGATCAGGATCTATTTCAAGATAGGGATCGTCAAGCTGGGCAGGCAAGATGGATGAGCCTGTGAGCAATGCACTGCGGGTGGAGCCAAGTCGAATACCCAACTCACTTAATATTTTCACACTGACAACAGTTCGACGGGCTGGCATAGAAATTCAGCAAAAAGGGTTCAGCATTTGTCCGGAAATATCAACTAACGGTGATTGTAGTCAAGTTCCGGCCAAGCGTGGGGCTTTTACACTGTAAAGAATGAGAACTGCGCGAAGTGCAAAATTGGACGGGTATTTTGTATTACCTGGACTAAAAAATCTTTAATCTAAATTACGGAATTGATAATGAAAAACAAAGTTGTATTTATTACAGGTGGCGCACGAGGACTTGGCGCTGGCTTGGCAGAAAGGGTGATCAAGAACGGAGGCAAAGCATTCATTGTGGATTTGAGCGCAGACGCTGTTTTCGCCCAAGTTGAATCGCTTGATTCTGAAAGAATTGCCGGCTGCCAGGCCGATGTGTGCAGGCCTGCGGACCTGGAACTTGCCATGGCGGAATGCAAGGAGCGCTTTGGCCGGATTGATGTGGTGGTTGCAAATGCGGGCATTTTGAAAATGGGCTCAATTGAGCACATGAACCCGGCCGACTTTGATGCGGTGATGCAGGTGAATGTGAATGGTGCTTTTAACACCATTCGTGCTGGCATTCCTTATCTGCGCGAAACCAAGGGTTATTTACAGGTGATTTCATCCTTGGCTGCTGCAATTCACACGCCTTTGATGGGGCACTACGCGGCATCGAAAGCGGCTGTTGAAGCACTGGCAGATGTGGCCCGCCAGGAGCTGGCATTAGATGGGATTGATGTGGGTTGTGTGCACCCTACCTTTACCAATACAGCCATGATTCAGGAAGTGAATGCGGGTGTGCTGTGGGGTGGGCACAAAGGAGCATTTGGTGCAATAGAGCCCGAGCAGGTAATTGATGCCATGTACCGTGGCATTGAAAAACGCCAGCGTAAAATAATTGCGCCCAAAACCATTGCACCACTGGTGTTGGCACCCGGACTATTTCACCGGGTGGCCGAGAGTTTGAGCAAGCTGCAGGGTTCAGAAAAAGCCTTGAAAAAATTCAAGGCTGAGGAGGCTTCAAGCGTTACTCGACGGTAACTGACTTGGCCAGGTTGCGAGGCTTGTCGACATCGGTACCCTTGACCAGGGCCACATGATAAGACAACAACTGCAAGGGCAAGGTGTGCAAAATGGGAGACAGGTGCCCGGCGTGATCCAGCAGATTGATCACATGCACACCATCCGATTTTTCAATTTTGGTATCACGGTCCGCGAAAATATACAGCTCGCCGCCACGTGCTCGAACTTCCTGCAAATTCGATTTTAATTTTTCGATCAATGTGTCTTTCGGCGCAACCGCGACCACGGGCATGTCGGCATCAACAAGTGCGAGGGGCCCATGCTTCAACTCGCCAGCAGCGTAAGCCTCGGCATGAATGTAGCTGATTTCCTTAAGCTTCAAAGCGCCTTCCATGGCGATGGGGTAATGCACGCCGCGCCCCAAAAATAGCGCATGGCGCTTCTCTGCGAAACTTAGGGCCAGCTCCTTGATTTCTGGCTCGAGCGCCAAGATATTTTGCATGGCCGAAGGCAGGTGACGCAGTTGTGTAAGCAAGGTTTTTTCTTGGTCCACTGTTAGCTTTCCGCGCAGCTTGGCCATGACCATGGTAAAGGTAAAAAGCGCTGCCAGTTGCGTAGTAAATGCTTTGGTCGAGGCGACACCAATTTCCGGACCTGCACGTGTTAAAAACTTCAGCTTGCTGGCGCGAATAAGCGCTGATTCAGGCACGTTACAGATTGACAATGCATTGACCATACCCTGGGATTTGGCATGCTCAAGCGCAGCCAAGGTGTCTGCAGTTTCGCCTGATTGTGAAATGGTGATGACCAGTGTGTTGGGCAGGCTGACACTGTTGCGGTAGCGATACTCGCTTGCAATTTCTACATTGGTGGGCAAGCCCGCTATGGATTCGAGCCAATACCGCGCCACAGATGCAGCGTGATAACTGGTGCCACATGCAAGAATGAGCACTTGCTGAATGCCGGGAAGAATGTTGCCTGCCTCTGCACCAAACAGTTCTGGCTTTACGGCAGATGCATTGCTGACCATTTCAAGCGTGGCGGCAATTGCGCCAGGCTGTTCATAAATTTCCTTTTGCATGTAGTGTGCGTACGGGCCAAGCTCCACGGCATCGGCTGAAAGCTGGCTTTCAATAATTGGACGCTCAACTTGAAGACCCGCACCATCAAAAAATGAAACGCCGTTGGTTTGCAGCTGCACTACATCATTTTCTTCGAGGTAAGTAATTTGTTTGGTGTAGGCGACCAGTGCGGAGGCATCGGAGGCCAAAAAGAATTCACCATCGCCATGCCCGACCAGAAGCGGTGCACCTTTTTTAGACGCCAGCAAGGTAAGCGGTGCGGTGTTGCAAATTACGGCAATTGCGAAAGCGCCTTCCAGCTTTTTCACAGTGGCTTGCACGGCCGCGCGCAATTCAAGCCCCTGCAACAAATGCTTGTGGGTAAGGTGGGCGATCACTTCAGTGTCGGTGTCGGACTGAAACACATAACCTTCTGCGGTCAGTGCCTTTCGAATTTCTTCGTGATTTTCGATAATGCCGTTGTGCACCACGCTGACAGATACGCCCTTCCCTTCACTGATGTGAGGGTGTGCATTGCGCTCGCTGGGTACGCCGTGCGTGGCCCAGCGGGTGTGCGCGATGCCCATGCGGGCACTGAGGTTTTTTGTGCTGGAGTCGAGTTCAACAACTCGGCCCACGCTGCGCGCGCGTTGAATGGATTGATCGGTATCAGACTGAATGGCGAGCCCGGCGGAATCGTATCCGCGGTATTCGAGTATTTTCAAGCCATCAATCAGCACTGGCACGCTGTTGGATTTGGAGAGTACGCCGACGATTCCGCACATGGTGTGAGGTATTCCTTTATTTTTTAGTTGATTTGACCGGGCGCTTCCAGCCCGTGATCGTTGTTTGCTTGGCGCGCGACACGGTGAGCGCATTCTCGGGCGCGTCTTTCGTGAGCGTGGTGCCCGCGCCAAGTGTGGCGCCTTTTTTCACGGTAACCGGCGCAACCAATTGTGTGTCTGAACCAATGAATACATCGTCTTCGATAATGGTGAGGTGTTTGTTGGCGCCATCGTAATTGCAGGTAATGGTGCCCGCCCCCACGTTCACGCGTTCACCAATTTGCGCATCGCCAATGTAAGCAAGGTGATTCGCTTTGGACTGGTTGGCAATGCTGGCATTTTTGACTTCCACAAAGTTGCCTATATGCACTTCATTGCCCAGTTTGGCACCAGGGCGCAAGCGTGCATAAGGACCCACAACAGCATTTTCACCGACAGTGGCGTCTACGAGATGTGAATAAGCCTCAATGCGGGTGCCAGCTGCGATGCTGACATTGTTGAGCACACAATACGGGCCAATGGACACATTATTCCCCAAGGTAACCTGGCCTTGAAACACGCAACCCACGTCAATGGACACATCGGAACCACAGTGCAGTGTGCCGCGCAGGTCGATTCGGGCGGGGTCGAGCAACTGTACGCCCTCAACCATGAGTTTTTCAGCTTGGTGCAGTTGCCAGATGCGTTCAAGCTCTGCTTGTTGAACACGCGAGTTGACACCCGACACTTCCCAGCTGTGTGCTGGCTGACAGGTGCGTACCAGAAGACCTTCTGCATGCGCCATGGCGATGATGTCGGTGAGGTAATACTCGCCCTGCGCATTGTTGTTGCTGAGCCGACCGACCCAGTTTTTCAACTGCGCAGTGGGGCAGGCAAGAATGCCGGTGTTGACTTCCGTAATGGCCAGTTGCGCGGGGCTTGCATCTTTTTGTTCAACAATGCCAACCACTGTACCCTCCCCATCTCGAATGATGCGGCCATAACCTTGTGGGTTGGGCATGTTTAAGGTCATTAAACCCATTTGCCCGGCTTGCGCGGCTTTAACCAATGGCAAGAGGGATTCAAATTGAATGAGGGGAACATCGCCATACAAAATCAGGGTCACTGGGTGATCGGCCAGCGCAGCACTGGCACATTGAACTGCATGGCCGGTGCCGAGTTGTTCAGCCTGGGTGGCAAACTGAATGCCGGGCTGCGCAGACAAATGCTGTTGAACAGCTTGAGCACCGTGGCCAATAACCACGACCACATTGGGATTTTCAAATTGCAAAGCGGTATTAACAACACGGCCCAACATGGACAACCCACCCACCGGGTGCAACACCTTGGGCAAGGCTGATTTCATTCGGGTGCCCTTGCCGGCAGCGAGTATCAGAATATTCATGTAAATAATCGAATTTAGAAAAATAAAGCTAGCACACCGGTGTAGCCGTATAAAGCGCCACGAAAAATTTCACCGTTTGCTGAAAAACCAATTAACGGAATGTCGCCCAACTGCTCTCGCACAATTTGCTGCTCAACACCCTGAAGACCAAACAACGCAGCACCGCGACCATTGCATGCAATGTACACTGCGCCGCGCGGTTTGCGCTGAGAACGGATTCCAGAAAACCCGGCGGCCTGAAGTTCGTTTAATTTGGGTGCAGGGGCATCGAGGTCTTCCCGTAGTTCTGCGCACATGCGGGTAAGATCAACCCGCGCGGAGTTCTCATCACGGGTACAAAAGGACAAACGATCGCCAAGCTTGAAGTCTTCCGCCACCGCAAGTGATTTCTTGTTGGGATCCATGCCGACTACTGGGCGTACTTTGAGCTGGTGCGCCTCGGAACGGCCTGCTGAGTAACCCTTCAACGCAATCGACTCGGCCAGTGCGCGATCGGTTAAACCAACAAAAAGACCATGGGCGAAACGCTTGGCGAGTACCTCAGCAGCCTGACTTGCAGGGTCGCCTTCTTCTGAATCGGGCTTCAAGCCCAAATCGGTCAGCAGTACATCAAGTGCGGGCAAACCATCGAGTTCTTCCACAAAATTGCCTCGAAGCCCAGTGATTTCGTGCTCCAGGCCCACCACCTGGACGCCTTGGGTCATTCGCACTTCAATGGGTAAACCGTTGGCAAACACCACGCCAGATACCCCACCAGACAAGGGCTCAAGTGCAACATGGGTGTGCGACGCGCCCGCGCATACCAAACCGCCGAATATTTGACGGGTTGTGACTTTGAGCGAGAGATCGTCCAGCAGATCGTCGATGTCCTCGGTCAGGGGATCTATATGAATGAGGGCGGTATGCATGGCATCCCGCCCAGAAGCTGTAACAGTGCCCGGTTTGGGCAGGGGTAACTTGCCGGAGAACACGCGGGCTGAATCGGCGGGAAATTCCATCAACATGACAGCCAAGGCCGGTTCTTGATAATACTCAACGCCACTGCTGCACACACCTGGAGCCATGCCACCGACCCACTCTTTGATACCAGTTCGCTGACGCAACCCCTGGAGAATTTGCGGCATGTGCTCGGCAAACGCTTCTGTAGCGTAAATCAAGCCCAGCTTTTGAGGCCGGGAAACATCGCTTGCAAACTGTTCCAGTTGCATTTGGCCCTCGAGTTGCACCAACACGAGTTCAAGTGCCTCTCTCCAGTTGGGGTGTGTGGCGTGGCCAAAGCGAAACATCTAGGTCCTTGTGCGCGAGGAACGGGCGCTGCTGGCGGTTTTTTTACGGGGCGAGGATGTACGTTTGGCTTTTGGTTTGACAGGCTTTGGGGGCGATTCTGCCGCATCGGCCGTCGTATCGGCGCCAGCGCCTGCAATGGCAGCTGAGGCAACAACTTTGTTAAATTGATCTTGCAACAAGCCCCACCACGCAGCCGCGTTTGAAACCATGGCCTTGGAAGACTCCTGGGCAGCTGCGCCACTTGCCGCTGGCATGGCTGGCTCGGGGTCGGGAATTTTAGGCGCTACGGGTTCAACACGGGGCACAGGCGGGGGTGCAACTGCGGCCTGCATGGCATTTCGGATTATTTCCTCGTTCACGGCCTGGTTTACATCACTTGCGCGATCCCCCCCCAAACCGAGGTTTGAACTGAAGGATTTAATGGTTGCGATTGTGCCACGCTGAACCTCCAGGCCCTGAATGGTGGCGCGGAGCATGCTGAGGTTCACATTCAGCCACTGTTCAACGGCTTTGAGGTCGGAAATGCGCTTGTCGAGCTCATCGAGGTCAGTGGTTGGATTCATGACGCTGGGGATAGGCAAACTTCCCCAGATTTTTTTCACGAAATCAAATCCGTCAGTAACTGACAAATTGGGCATTCTTTTATTCGACATATTTTCCCCTGCGTTTGACACGGACTGCCTGGCTGAGTGGTGAGCTGCTCGTGCTCAGTGACTCCGAATCATGGTGCCCACGCCCTGGGCCGTCAGAATTTCAAGCAGAAGGCAGTGAGGCACACGGCCGTCTACAACGTGAACTGAGTTTACTCCGCTTTTCGCTGCCTCAATTGCAGAAGACAATTTGGGCAACATTCCACCCGATATGGTGCCGTCCTCGAACAATTCATCGATTCGCTTGGCAGTCAGCCCCGTGAGTAATTTGCCATCTTTGTCCAACACACCAGGGGTGTTGGTCATCATGATAAGTTTTTCAGCTTTTAGAATTTCAGCAATTTTGCCGGCTACCAGGTCGGCATTGATGTTGTACGCCATGCCATCTTCACCGAAGCCGATGGGTGAAATGACGGGGATGAAGGCGTCATCTTGCAGGGCTTTCACAATGGCAGGATCGATGGATGCAATTTCACCCACGAAACCGATGTCGTGAAATTTGCCAGGTTCGCTTTTATCGGCAAGCTTCATTTTACGAGCCTGAATAAGCCCGCCGTCCTTGCCCGTAAGCCCGACTGCCTTGCCGCCATGCTCATTGATCATCATGACAATGTCTTGCTGCACCTGCCCGCCCAGCACCCACTCCACCACTTCCATGGTTTCTTCGTCGGTAACACGCATGCCCTGAATGAAAGTACCCTGCTTGCCGATACGGCGCAGGGCCTCATCAATTTGTGGACCACCGCCATGCACTACGATTGGATTGATACCGACCAGCTTGAGCAGCACCACGTCATGAGCAAAGGACCTTTGCAGATTGATGTCGGTCATGGCGTTACCGCCGTACTTGACCACCACAGTTTTTCCGTGAAAACGGCGAATGTAGGGCAAGGCCTCGGACAGTACTTTGGCTTTGATGGCGGATGTTAGGTTGTCAGTGGTCATGAGTTGTCCGGGTAAAAACTGGGTACAACAAACATTTTAAAGCGAATCTACCCAGACAACAGTGCCAAGAATGCCGATCAATGAATTCTAGAGAATGAATTGGGCCAGATCCTGGGATTTGGCCGCCTCGCCCAATCTTGAGTCTACAAACTCGGCAGTAACCTTAACGGGGCGGGCCTGACCATCGGCCTCAAAAGCAACTTCTTCGAGCAAACGCTCCATGACGGTGTACAGACGGCGTGCTCCAATATTCTCGGTTTTCTCATTCACGGTAAATGCAATTTCTGCAAGACGGCGAACGCCGTCATCGGTGAATTCCAGCTGCACTCCATCGGTCGCCAACAAAGCCTTGTATTGCTCAGTGAGGCAGGCATCGGTACTGGTGAGAATTCGCTTGAAATCGTCAACAGTCAACGACTCCAGCTCAACCCGGATCGGGAAGCGGCCCTGCAGTTCGGGAATAAGATCAGAGGGACGGGACAAATGAAATGCACCACTGGCCACAAACAGAATGTGGTCTGTTTTGATCATGCCGTACTTGGTGTTCACTGTGGTGCCCTCGACCAGGGGAAGCAAGTCGCGCTGAACGCCTTGGCGCGATACGTCGTTACCACGCCCATCTGCTTTGGTCGCGATTTTGTCGATTTCGTCGAGAAACACAATGCCGTCTTGCTCAACCCTGGCGATTGCTTTGCCTCGTACTTCCTCTTCGTTCACACGCTTGACAGCCTCTTCTTCTTGAATCGCCTTGAGCGCCTCGGATACCTTCATTTTGCGCAGCTTTTTTTTGCCGCCAGAAATATTCTGGAACATCGATTGCAGCTGCCCGGTAAGCTCTTCCATGCCCGGAGGGCCTACCACGTCGAGCGAGGGCGAGGCTGTTGTTACTTCTATCTCGATTTCCTTGTCATCAAGCTCGCCAGCGAAAAGTTTTTCACGAAAACGAATGCGAGTGCGGTTCTCATCGGGCTCGGAGGTTTTCTCGGTGAAGCCGAAATCACGAGCTGGGGGAAGTAACACATCCAGTACACGATCAAAAGCGGCAGATTTTGCCTCTTCGAGCACAGCGAGCTGGGCCTCCTCACGCACCTGTTTCAGGGCGATTTCGATCAGGTCGCGAATGATGGTATCGACATCACGACCAACATAACCCACCTCAGTAAATTTGGTCGCCTCAATCTTGATGAATGGCGCATTCGCCAACTTGGCCAGGCGACGGGCGATTTCTGTTTTACCCACGCCAGTCGGGCCGATCATTAGAATATTCTTGGGCGTAATTTCCTGACGCAGGGGCATGGGCACCTGCATGCGACGCCAGCGATTGCGAAGCGCAACCGCCACTGCGCGTTTTGCGGCGTCCTGGCCAACGATATTCTTGTTGAGCTCTTCAACAATGCTTGAGGGTGTGAGTTGAGTCATGTTATTACCCTTTGCTGCCAGATGCTTCGGGAGCACCCAACACTTCAATGGTGTGATGTTGGTTGGTGTAAATGCAGAGCTCGCCGGCAATCGTCAGCGATTTCTTGACAATTTCTTCGGGTAAAAGATCGGTGTTTTCAAGCAAGGCTTTCGCGGCAGAGTGCGCATAAGCACCCCCACTGCCGATGGCGACCAAACCCTGCTCGGGTTCCAGCACATCCCCGTTTCCCGTAATAATCAGCGAATGATTTTCATCGGCTACGGCAAGCATGGCTTCAAGCCTGCGAAGCATACGATCGGTGCGCCATTCTTTGGCCAACTCGACTGCGGCACGCAACAAGTGCCCCTGATGCTTCTCAAGCTGCGCTTCAAAATGCTCAAACAGGGTGAAGGCATCTGCCGTGCCACCGGCAAAGCCCGCCAGAATTTTATTGTGATGAAGGCGCCGGACTTTTCGGGCGGAGCCTTTGACGACAATGTGGCCGAGTGTTACCTGCCCGTCGCCGCCCAGCGCGACGTGCTTGCCTCTGCGTACTGACAATATGGTGGTGCCGTGATATTGCTCCATGCCTATCCTTTGGTTGGGGTGTTATTTTTTACGCCGAGGTTTTGATATGGGGATGATTAAGGCAGGATCAAGTCTTGTTTGATGACGGGCTGAACTTCAACAAAAGCGCTGAGTTCAATAGCTGCCTCGTTGGCTTGGTCAATGCTGGCAAAAGGCCCGACCAAAACGCGATGAACCCCGGCTTCTGAAAGAATTTGACTTGCCTTGCCAAAAGAATCGTGATTGGACGACACCTTGGTCAACAAAGCCTCTGCGTTGCCCCGGTTTCCAAAGGCACCGATTTGAAGATACAAGGGTATTCGAGGTGCGGGTACCAGTACTGAGGCATTGTTGAGTGCAACCTGCTCAACGCGAACACCATTTTGTGCGACCACCGTGCCATTTTTCTCGGCATGGTACTGCGCAATTAGTTCTGGAGTCATTTTTTCAACCAACACCTCGGCGCTGCCCTTCTTGATGTAATCCAGTTGAAATGCAGCAGCATAGCTTAGGTCAATGATACGCCCTCGCAGAAAAGGCCCACGGTCATTCACGCGAACGATAACGGATTTGCCGTTGGCAAGGTTGGTCACCTTGGCATAGCTGGGCAAAGGCAATGTAGGGTGCGCAGCCGTCATTTGGTGCATGTCGTAAATTTCGCCGTTGGCTGTTTTGGCACCATGGAATTTCTTGCCATACCAACTTGCCCTGCCCTTCTGGCGATAAGGCTCTTCAAGCGAGGTTTGCGGCGTGAAACTTTGCCCCATCACGGTGTAGGGCTGGGTGTTACGAATTGCAATGGGCTCTAACTGAGGAACAGCCGAAGGCATTTCATCGAGATTGGCTGGACGTAAATCGCCTGGGCCGTCATCCAGATAGTAACCTCCGCCTTGCGGTGCAGGCTCCCAGTTTTCATGCTTGACCGGGGCTGGCACTGACGGTTTGGATGCTGTTTTGGCGGGAGGCAAGGAAGCCGGTTGAGTCAATGGAACGCTTGAGCATGCTGCAAGAGCGAGTGCCAGCGACGTGGGTGCAACAAACCGGAATATACCACCTAGCATAAAAGGCTCCCTCATTTTTTACTTGCTTTTCAGGCCTGACGCTGTCGTCGAATCAAGGCCTCGGCAACGCGAATCGCGTTCTCTTCGGAACCAGCAATGGAGGCGGCCGTAAAGAATTTGCCATCGACCCCCAGCGTGGGAACGCCATCTGCGCCGTAGGCCTCAAAAATTGCTTTGGCCTGGGCACATTTTGCGTTCACGCCGAAAGATTTAAACACATTGGCGAACTCTTCACGCTTCAAGCCGATTGACTCGGCGAAATCGAAAATCTGTTCATCGTTGGCCAATTGCTTTTTGTCCTTGTGCATGGCTTCGAATACTTTGATGTGCGCGGTATCAAGCTTGCCCATGGCTTCCAGCGTGTAGTAGAGGCGCTGGTGGCCCTGGAAGTTGACACGCTGACTTTGATACACAACCGGAATTTTGGTGAACAGAACATCACTGGGCAGTTTTTTATACCATGCATTGACCTTGGGCTCAAAGTTGTAACAATGGATACAGCCGTACCAAAAGAATTCAACCACGTCAATTTTGCCGGGTGTTGAACGAGGAACTTCTTTGCGCACTTTTCTGAATGCGCCTGCATCCTGAGCCAGTGCCGGGGACAAAGCACCCAAAGCACCCAAAGTACCCAACACTCCCAAGGCGGCTGCGCCTTGAATCAATTCACGACGTTTCATGCTTTCACTCCTTTACCACGGTTGCTTCGAATCCGCCTTTCGTCAGGGGAATTCGAGCCTGATACGCTTCATTCGCGCTGCCAAACGGCCCCACACGAACGCGGTTTACAACATTACCGTTGACCTCGCCCACGGCAATTTCGGATTCTGTGCCAACAAACGCAAGCTGAGCCCTCAATTGTTCCGCATCTTCACGATTGCGAAAACTCCCCAATTGGAGAAAGTAGATGGCTTGGGCAACAGGTTCAACTTGTTCGGTTGGAGTGGCATCACCTGCCTGAGGTTCCGTACCCTGTTGAAATGGGTCGATGCTAACTACATTGCCCTGATTGGCATTGGCTTTGTTATAGATAGCGGTATTGGGATCGGGCGGACTGTTGCCTGGGCCGGGCGATACATTGGGCACAGCCCCCTGCGTTTCAGCACCTGAAAATGGCAACTGAGCTTTGCTGACAAACAAGGCCACACCCAACGCAATCAACAGCCCGAACACCATGCCGAATACAAACGCAGGAAGCGCCTTTCCCAGAGATTTTTTAGCCTGGGGTTTCGCCTTGGATTTTGATGATTTTTTGGATGCCATAGGTGGTTTGAAACTGTCCTTGAGAAACTGAGCCTAAATTATGCCCGAAGGTGACTTGCAGATGCGACCCAAACGCGCCAGCGGGCTTTTGGGATTGCCCTCATGCTGTAAAGTGTAGCCTTCGCGGGCGAAAGCTTGAAATTTGCCTGAAAAACTGCAATAAAAAGGTGCTTTGTGGGTCTTGACTATCTAAAACGCATACTAACCGCCAAGGTTTACGACGTGGCCATTGAAACCCCACTGGAACGTGCGCACTCCCTGTCGGTTCGCACTGCCAATGAGGTGCTACTGAAGCGTGAAGACATGCAAGAGGTATTCAGCTTCAAGCTGCGCGGCGCCTACAACAAAATGGCTCATCTAAGCCCCATACAGCTTGAACGCGGGGTGATTGCTGCATCTGCAGGCAACCACGCACAAGGCGTTGCACTTTCAGCAGCAAAAATGCGCTGCCTGGCCACCATTGTGATGCCCACCACCACCCCTGCGCTGAAGATTGATGCGGTTAAACGCTTTGGTGGCGACTGGGTGAATGTGGTGTTGTTTGGTGACAGCTACAGCGATGCTGCCGCACATGCTGCCGAATTGGCCCAAACCAAGGGACTAACCTTTGTTCACCCCTTTGATGACCCTGACGTGATTGCTGGCCAAGGCACGGTGGGTATGGAAATTTTGCGCCAGCACCAAGGCCCGATTCACGCCATTTTTATTGCAATAGGCGGCGGCGGCCTGGCTGCCGGCGTGGGTGCCTATGTAAAACAACTGCGCCCGGACATCAAAATTATTGGCGTGCAAACCGTGGATTCCGATGCCATGGCCCAGAGCATGGAACAACACAAACGAGTGACTTTGGCGGAGGTAGGCTTGTTCTCGGACGGGACTGCTGTGAAGCTGGTGGGCGAAGAAACATTCCGCCTGTGCGAACAATACGTTGACAGTGTTGTACGGGTAACCACTGACGAAGCCTGCGCTGCGATTAAAGATGTGTTTCAGGACACGCGCAGCATTCTGGAACCGGCGGGCGCGCTGGCTGTAGCTGGCCTGAAACAGTATGCAGCCGCCATGGGCTTGCAAAACCAAACCCTGATTGCGATTTCCTGTGGCGCGAACATGAACTTTGACCGCCTGCGCTTTGTTGCCGAACGCGCGGAGGTTGGTGAGCAGCGTGAGGCTATTTTTGCAATCACGGTGCCAGAAGAACGTGGCAGCTTCAGAAAGTTTTGCGATTTGCTGGGCCCAACCAACGTGACAGAATTCAACTACCGCATGTCAGATTCAGCCAAAGCCAACATTTTTGTGGGCATTCAAATTGGCAACCGTGCACAGGCTGACGAGTTGCAACAGCGCTTCATCGCTTCGGGCTTTGATGCACTGAACCTGACCGACGATGAAATGGCAAAGCTTCATTTGCGGCACATGGTGGGTGGGCGCTCTAACCTGGCTGACCATGAACTGGTGTACCGCTTTGAGTTTCCGGAGCGGCCAGGTGCACTGACGAAATTTTTAACCGCCTTGAACCCCGGCTGGAACATTAGCCTGTTTCACTATCGCAATCACGGTGCAGACTATGGTCGTATTCTGGTGGGCATTCAGGTGCCGCCTGCTGACCATGCGGAGTTCGACAAGTTTGTGAAACAACTGGGCTACCCGGCGGTGAACGAAACGGAGAACCCGGCGTACAAGTTATTTTTGAAGTGATGGCGAGTGCAGGCACACAACCTTTCCTTGCGCCTGCGGGCTTTTCAACACTCATCATCCGCATCAAACGCCTTGTCGCCGGCGCCCTCTTCGAGAGCGACGCCAGGGCGAATGGTTTCAAACGGAAACAGCTTGCGGTCCATCAAGTGCGACGGCACCACAGTAGACAGTGAGGTAAACAGGTTAGCGATCCAGCGGGGATTTTGCTTTTCCCACTGCTTGAGCAAAGCCGCCATTTCCTTGCGTTTCAAGTTTTCCTGACTACCGCACAAATTACACGGAATAATCGGGAAGTTTTTTTCTTCGGCATACCGGGCCAAGTCGCGTTCGCGGCAATAGGCCAGGGGCCGAATAACTGTGTGCTCGCCGTTGTCGCTGACCAGCTTGGGTGGCATTCCTTTGATGCGGCCACCGTAAAACAGATTCAGCAACAAGGTTTGCAAAATATCGTCTTTGTGGTGCCCCAAAGCCACTTTGGTGGCGCCCAGTTCAGACGCCACACGGTACAAAATGCCACGGCGCAAACGCGAGCACAGTGAACAGGTGGTTTTGCCTTCAGGGATAACGCGCTTCACGATCGAGTAGGTGTCTTGCTCCTCGATGTGGAACGGCACATTAATGCTGCGCAAATAATTGGGTAGCACCTCTTCGGGAAAGCCAGGCTGCTTTTGGTCCAGATTCACTGCAACAATGTCGAAGTTAATGGGCGCTCGCTGGCGCAGCAACAACAAAATATCAAGCAGACCATAGCTGTCTTTTCCACCTGAGACGCACACCATCACCTTGTCGCCCTCTTCAATCATATTGAAGTCGGAGATGGCCTGGCCCACGAGTTTGGTTAAACGCTTTTCAAGCTTGTTGAATTCGAAGGCCTCTTTTTGTTCAGCCTTGCTGGGGAAAATTGTGATGGTTTGCATGGTTAAACGACTTTCTGGGATTTGAATCGGAAGACCTCGACACCGGCGGACACACAGTCGGGATAAACCTCGGATTTTTCGGCCCGCACCCGTGCCGCCACAACCTTGGGGTGTTCTAGCACCAGCGCGAGGGTTTTGTCGACCAAAGTTTCAAGCAAGCCAATGTGACCGGATTGGATAAGACCATGAATACCGGGCCGAACAAAATCGTAATCAACCACATCGACCAGTAAATCCCGCTCGGATGGGGTGGACGCACACTTGACCCAAAAATCAATATTGATGCGCACGGCTTGGGTGCGACCCAATTCTTGGGGGAACACGCCAATGGCGGCAGAAACATCGAAATCGCGAATGAAAACGCGACGGCAGTCGGCCAGGCGAGGATCAAAAAACCAGTCTGTCATGGTGTCATCATGCTGAAATCGCGTGCCATGGGCACCAAATGCTGCCCACCATCCACAAGAATGGTGGTGCCCGTGATTGCGCGGCTTTGCACCAGAAACAACACCGTGCTGGCAATGTCCTGGGGCTCGGAGGAT
The DNA here is from genome assembly GCA_021299735.1 of Burkholderiales bacterium. GTDB lineage: Bacteria > Pseudomonadota > Gammaproteobacteria > Burkholderiales > Burkholderiaceae_B > Limnobacter. The sequence continues at coordinate 17,260 of JAJTEM010000028.1, forward strand.
TTGTTCAAAGGCGAAATTCGGTGAGTACTTTCGAATTGCGCATCGGTTTGTAAATGTGAAATCAGGGTAAGGCCCGGTGCCACACCCACCACACGCACTTTGGGCGCAAGCTCCATAGCCAACATGGTTGTGGCGGTTTCAAGCCCGGCTTTGGTCAGCGTGTAGCTTAAAAAATCAGGATTCAGGTTTTTCAGTTTCTGATCGAGCAGATTCACCACCACAGCTTGTTCATGATCAGGCACATGCTGATACAAGCGCTTGGCCAGCTGAATGGGTGCCGCCAGGTTAGAAGCCATGTGCCGGTGAAAAAGCCCGGGGTTAAAAGTTTCGCCAGAATCAAATTCAAACAACGAGGCGTTGTTGACTACACAGCGAATTGGGCCTACGTTTTCGGCAGCATCGAACAGTGCTTCTACTTCATTGGGCTGCTCAAGATCAGCCTGAACCACCACACAGTGAACACCAAGCGCTTCAATTTCAGCAGCCGTGTTGGTGGCCTCTGCCAGCGATGTGCGGCAATGCAAAACAATGGACCAACCCGCACGCGCCAGTTCAAGCGAAATGGCTTTACCCAGTCGCTTGGCCCCCCCCGTTACCAGGGCATATTGTGGTTTGGCATGTGTCATGAATGCGCTATCGGTTAGAATCAGGAAAAAGCGGTGGAACCCCACCATCAAGCACAGAAGGGTTTACTTCAAGGCTTTGATTTTTAAAAGAAGAACCCACTATTCTAAACCAGACCTGCCCGATGCTGTCGAATTTTAATGAAGCCACTCGCTTTGACGAGTTCATGCGATTTGCGCTGTACGACCCCAAACATGGCTACTACGCTCGGGGAGAGCAAATTTTTGGCCGCGAGGGGGATTTTATAACCGCCCCTGAATTAAGCCCACTGTTTGGACAGACACTGGGTAAAGCCCTGCGCGAGGTGCTGCCACGCTGCGATGGCGTGGTGTACGAGTTTGGCGCAGGAACCGGGCAACTGGCTTGCGACATCCTGCAAACTGCTGGCGACTTAATTACCCAATACAACATTGTGGATGTGTCTGCAGGATTAAAACCCATTCAATTGGCCAAATTAAAAGCACTGCATGGGCCTGGCGTAGAACAAAAATTAAGGTGGCTTGGTGAATTGCCCACAGAACTACGCGGCGTGGTACTTGGCAATGAGGTGCTGGACGCCACACCGGTGCGTCGATTCAAATGGCAAAACAACAATCCACTAGAGGCATGGGTGCAACACCTGAATGGCGAATTGCAATGGGTGTGGAAACCAGCCGACCCGGCATTTGCCACAACAGTTTCACATTTGCAGGCAACACACGGCCCTTGGCCCGAGGGGTATGAATCTGAAATTGCAGAGCAAAGTATTGCTTGGGTAAAAACAGTTACGGAACGATTAAACGGCCTGGCGTTGATGATTGATTATGGTTTTCATGAAGCGATGTATTACCACCCAACCCGCAGCAAAGGCACACTTCGCGCCACAAGCCGCCACACCGCGCACGATGACTTTCTGGTGAAAGTAGGCAACCAAGATTTAACTGCCCATGTGAACTTCAGCTCTGTTTATGATGCGCTGACATCTTGTGGTGGAGAGCTGGAGGGATATGCGCACCAAGGGGAGTTTTTACTGGCACACGGCATTCTTGAATTGGCGCAAAAACAGACAGAACTCACTCACCCTACACGCGGCGCCTTGATGCGGCAAAATTTGAACACCCTGCTCAATGAAGCGGATATGGGCGAGGCATTCAAAGTGATTTGCTGGAGCAAAGGAGTGAATGCGGAGGGAACACCGTTGGCCGAGGTATTTGTAGACAAAGACCGAAGCGGAGAACTTTGACTCAAGAACTTGTTTGCGACGCGCAAGGCTTGAGCTCACCCTTTCTATTTAGCTCAAAGAGCGATCGCACAGTTTCGATTTGTGCGGCATTTCCCCTCAGCTCGAAAAATACGCGTACAGGGCCCAAACGTTCACGAATTTGTACGCCCTCAACCCCGCGGCGCGCCAGTTCTGCCTTCTGTGCATTCGCCCTTTCCTGATCACGGAAAAGCCCCAACGAAATGGTGCCTTGCAAAGGCCCTGGCGTGGTGATGTAAAACATGTCGGCAATACCCTTACCGGAAAGTTGGTCGATACCCACCCCACTATTCACAATATTTTGGGGCAGGTAAACCACATAACCTACAGGTACCTGCCGCTCTAGCCGATCCGTTACGCCGCCCCAGTTTAACAATGCCTCCTGAACACGCGGAGACTCACTTTGCAAGAGGGGCCCCCACAACATGCAAAGCTGGTTGCCATTCGGGTTATCAAAAACCTGCTTGCTGGCATTTTCAATCGCGGTGTCGAGCTGAACCTGCCCCTGTTTCAAATCAATTTTAGGGACCAGTGGAGTGGTATCGGGGGTTACATCGACTGGCTGGCTCCAGGGCCGCTCTACGCCGACCCACTCGGCACGCAGGCCAGGAGAGTCCATCACCTTTTGCGCGTGATTGTTTGTAAAAACACCGAAGCCCAGCAAGGCCAGATTGCCAAGCAACAGCAACACAATCAGAAACCGCCAACCATTCATGCCGCAGCGCCTTTCTCGGTTAAACGATAATCAAGCAACAAGCCCTTGAACACAGCATATTCAAGCAACCTGGCCTTTGGCAAATGAACATGCATGGCGGGCGCCCCCCCCCCAGTTAGCCAAATTGCAACGGGTGAACCGTGCTCACTCTCCAACTCGGCTGCCACCGAATCAACCATCGTTTTTTGCATTCGGGCAACACCCAGGCCAATTGCCTGCTGAGTATTAACAGGCCACGAAGTTGCTCTCGATTTTCCCAAATCCACCAGGGGCAATTCAGCCGTGTTGGAATGCAGGCTGCGCAACATGGTTTCGACACCCGGCACTATAAAACCGCCCAAGTGTTGCCAATATTTGCCTCTGATCACTACATCCAAGGTTGTTGCCGTGCCAAAACTAACCATCAAATTGACCTTTGCCTGGCTCACCTCGAGAAGCGCCATGCACGCCGCCCAGCGATCTTTTCCAAGGCTGGCCGGGTTCTCATAGGCCGATTGAACTTCAGCATGTCTGTTTACAGTCAACACATGCAGCGGCACACCAGCACTATCGCACAATGCGCGCACCCCCTCTTCAAAATCAGGGCCCAATACGTTGCTGAGTAAAACAGCCTTTACACCCAGGCTTGGGTTTAAAGTAGGCGCGAGGTAACGCTGCAGGCCAAGAAACGATTGGGTAAAAGGTTTGAACTCTGCAGTGGGGTGACTAAAAAAAGCAGAGGGTTTTTCAAAAGGTATATTGGCGCCAGCATGCAAACACCACTTCACCAATGTGTTTCCTGCATCAATGCACAACAAGCTGCCAGCGTTGCTCAAGGCCGCACCCTCAATGACAAGTCGCCGGCATGTACCGCACGCAAACCCTGATCGGTATTCACCAAATACGCACCTTGCCGGTCAATACCCAGTGCCTCGCCTGCGAAACACACCACGCCCCGATCCTCGACCTGCACCTGGCTGTGCAACCATGAATCAAACTGACTGAAATCGGAAAATATTGCATCGATTCCCAGCGTGAGCGATGCCTGCACCCACTTCAACACAGAAGACACCACTGATTGGGCAAGTTCAGTCAGGGAGGGTATGTTCGACCCAGGAATGTAATTTGACAAACAGGTAGCCCCTTGACCAGACAGAGCGCCAGGCACATCAACAGCCTGAATATTCAACCCAACACCCACCACTGTTACGGCACCCTGCGCCGTTTGAAATGATTCGCACAACACCCCACCGAGCTTTTGTTGCCCCACCAACAAATCATTGGGCCATTTTAGCCTTACAGGAACCTGCAATTGCTCAAGCACATGCGCTACGGCAACACCCACACACAAAGGTAAAAAGGGTATTTGATGGCCTGCGATTGGCAAACCCAAAGACATGCACAAGCTTGCCCCGGGCTGCGCCTGCCACTGCCGCCCGGCACGCCCGCGCCCGGCGGTTTGCATGTGCGCCAGCACGGCAGTAACGCCAGACACCGACCCCTGCTGGTAGGCGCAGGCCAGGTAATCATTTGTTGAGTCGACTGAATCGAGTTCGATCCAGTGCACATTTGCTTGGGTTAACATCGAACAGGTGTCACTTCAGGCTTGTTGCAAAATTTTGCTCATCTTAACCTCCGAAGGGGACACAAAACCAAGGAACAGCTCAAACCCCATGCCACCAATCCATTCAAGCCTGCTAAAACGAACTCCCTACACCGGGATTCTGATGTTTGCGAGCTTGTATGCCTGTGTGGTTATTCACTTGAGCCTTTTTCCCTACAGCGATTGGCGACACATTGGGATTGGCCCCTTTGAGTTTTTGTTCGGCCCGTGGATACCTGTGCACCAAAAAGTATTGTGGGCAGACATATTTATCAACATCGGGGGTTACATTCCACTGGGCTTTCTGATGCTGCTGGGCTTAAACAGAAGGCCGCGAACCTTTGACAAAGTGCTTGTATTAATGATGTGCGCTTTTGTTTCGCTGGCCCTGGAGTCAATGCAAACATTTTTGCCCAGCCGGGTACCCTCGAAAATGGACCTGGCCACCAATACGATTGGTGGGGCTTTGGGTGTTCTTGCGGGTATTTATGTGACCGCTCAACACCGAATTGCACCGCTGCTGAACCGTAAAATTGAGCACTGGCTTATTCAACGTGCATGGATAGGCATGGGCTTGCTGAGCCTTTGGTTTTTGAGTATTTTACCGCCACAAAACCCCACATTCAGCACTGGGTTGTGGCTAGGCAACCTGTTTGAAATTCCAGGTCCCCTACAAAAAAGCACACCTTTTGGAATACCTCTGGAGGTGTTGCTGACCATTGAAACCATCGCGCCAACATTCATCAACTACTGTTTTTTAATGTGCGCCTGGATGATTGGTTTGGCACAAACCCAAGCCGGCTCGCCGCGAACGCGCCTGTTGATTGTATTGATTGCATTAACCTTGCTGATCAGGCTGATGGATTACCTGGTGCTTGCACCTGTGTCGGCCTGGACATACCTTGGTCAACGGTGGTTTGAGGCGAACAGCCTTGGCCTGCTGATTGCTTTTGTAGTGGCCCTGAGCATTTCGATGATGCAGGTGCTGCCCCACCAAATGGCTCGAATTGGTTTGCTGCACCTGTTGAGCGGTTGGCTTATCACCTTGCTGTTGCCCGGTGTGTATGACCCCGACCTGAACAATCCAGGCAGCGGCGTTCTGGCAATTTTCCGAAGCCTGCAGGAGGCTGGGCGGTGGGTAAGTGAGTTATGGCCAATTTTGGCACTCACTGTTTTGACTTTTTTGAGCCTGCCCGAGCAAGGTTTTCGGCGATAATAAGCCTTGTAACATTGAGCATTTACGCGGACTCACCCAGCCATGAGCTACTTCGAGAAACATGTTTTCTTTTGCACCAACCAACGCCCCAACAATGAAAGTTGCTGCGCAGATTGCAATGCCTCTGCGGCACACGCCCACGCCAAGGAGCGTATCAAAAAACTGGGCTTGAGCGGGCAGGGAAAAATTCGGATGAATAAGGCAGGTTGCCTGGATCGCTGCGATGAGGGCCCTGTAATGGTGGTGTACCCAGAGGGAGTTTGGTACACCTATGTGGATGTTTCCGATGTGGATGAGATCATTGACTCCCACTTGGTGGGCGGCGAGATTGTGGAACGCCTGCGATTGCCATGAACCCGAAAACACGACATGAATTGTGGAACGGCCAGGCCGGGCCAATTGAAGTATCCATCGACGAACCCGTGAACGGTTTACGTGGCCTGGCAGTGATTGCACACCCACATCCTTTGTTTGGTGGCACCAAAGACAACAAAGTAGTGCAAACACTGGCACGCGCATTTCTCCAAATGGGATATTTGACACTGCGATTCAATTTCAGGGGTGTTGGCCAAAGCGCAGGGGAACACGACAACGGCCAAGGAGAAACAGAAGACCTGGTTCAACTGACCGAACTGGCACGGACCACCTTGCTTCCCTCCGAGCTGCAACAAGAGCCGATTGCCATGGCCGGGTTTTCATTCGGTGCTTTTGTGACCAGCCATGCCGCGCAACGGTTGCGCGAAGCTGGCATGAATATTGGCAAGCTGGTGCTGGTGGGCACGGCCACAAGCCGATTTAAAGTAGCCTCCGTACCCGACAACACACTGGTAATTCATGGTGAAGTCGATGACACGGTGCCGCTTTCAGATGTTTTGCGCTGGGCGGGTGAACAAAACCTGCCGGTGATGGTCATGCCAGGGGTAGAACATTTTTTTCACGGCAAACTGCCTCAACTCAAAGAGCTGGTTGTGCGTTATTACCCAAGCTGAACGCCAACTCACTTTCATCACCCATTTCTAGTACAGGAGCTTTTTACTTGTTTAATTCAGGAATTTCCCGATTCAAACGCCATGTGGGTCAACTCTCGTTGATTCTGGGTCTTGGACTCGGAGTTGCCACGCAATCCGCGGCCCAGTCCAGTGTGATGCCTCCCCCACCTGAAATTGGCGCAAAAGGCTACATGTTGCTCGACCTGACCACAGGTCAAACCCTGGCCGAATTCAACAGCCGTGAACGACTCGACCCCGCATCACTGACCAAACTGATGACCGCTTACATGGCCTTTGCTGCGCTTGAAAGCAAGCAGATTCGTTTGGATCAGCAAGTGCCCGTGTCACCTTTCGCCTGGAAGGCTGAGGGTTCGCGAATGTTTATTGAACCCAACAAACCGGTTACAGTGGAAGAGCTGCTATACGGCGTGATTGTGCAGTCAGGCAACGATGCAAGCCGCGCAATCGCCGAACTGCTGGCTGGAGACGAAAACAACTTTGCGACGCTGATGAACCAGCAGGCCAAACGACTGGGCCTGACGGACACCAACTTCAAAAACGCAACCGGACTGCCCGACCCACAGCACTACACCACCGCCCGTGACTTGGGAATTCTGGCAAAACGCATCATCATGGACTTTCCCGAGTACTACAAAAAAATGTACTCAACCAAGGAATACACCTACAACGGCATTCGCCAGCCCAATCGTAACCGCCTGCTGTGGATAGACCCTTCTGTTGATGGAATGAAAACCGGCCACACCGAATCGGCGGGCTATTGCCTTGTCAGCTCAGCCAACCGCACCCTTCCGAATGGGGTTGATCGTCGATTGCTGTCCGTTGTGATGGGCACAACATCCGACCAGGCACGCACCCAAGAAAGCCTCAAACTGATGAACTATGGGTATCAGATGTTTGAAACAGTGAAACTGTACTCCGCCAAGCAAGCGATTAGCACCAGCGATGTGTACAAAGGGCAAGCCAAGGACGTGAAGCTGGGCGTAAACAAAGACCTGCTAATCAACGTACCACGCGGCATGGCCAAACAACTGAAGGCCACGGTAGAGAAAAAAGGCACTTTGGTTGCACCAATACCGGCAGGTACTGAGCTGGGTAGCCTGAAATTGACATTGAACGGCGAAACAATCGGTACAGTACCGCTGCTGGCGCTGTCTACTGTTGAAGAGGCTGGTTTTTTTGGCCGTATGGTGGACTCCGCCAAACTGTGGCTTGAAGAGTAAACAATGAAAACACAGCCACCCTCTGAAGGGAAACAAAGCCTGATTGAATTCCCTACACACTTTCCCATCAAGGTGATGGGAAAAAATGTACCGGAATTTTCTCAGGTGATTTGTGATTTATTGCTTAAGATGAACCCTGAATTTGACGTGGCCGGTGTCGACATGCGACCAAGCAGCAAAGGCAACTACCTGAGCCTGACCTGCAAGGTGTACGTGAATAACCAAGATGAACTGGACAATATTTATCGGGCCCTTTCTGGGCACGAGTTGGTGTCAGTGGTGTTGTGACCTGATTTATTTGACAACAAAGGTCTGTTGGTGAAAAAGCCGCATCAGTTGTTTAGTGATGCGGCTTTTTTGTAGTTGACTGCATAAGGCCAGGTTACACGCCGTAACGTACCCTGTATTCCTTGACCTTTTCATACCAGCCAGCCAAGCGAACATTAGCCGCCTGGCGAGTTAAAAGGTAACGCAACAAGTCTTGCAGGTTGGCGATTGCCAATACCGGAATACCATACAGCTGCTCTACTTCCTGAACTGCTGAATGTTTGGTGTCTTGCCCATCACGCATGCCCTTTTCCATTCGATCAAGCGCAATCAAAACCGCTGCGGGTTCAGCGCCATTGGCACGAATGATTTCAACTGACTCGCGTACCGACGTGCCCGCTGAAATGACGTCATCAACAATGACAACCCGCCCCTCCAGGGGAGCACCTACGAGGGAGCCGCCCTCACCATGGTCTTTGGCTTCTTTGCGATTGAAGGCGTAAGGCACATCGCGACCATGGCGCGCCATTTCCATGGTTGTGCCAGCCACCAATGGAATGCCTTTGTAGGCTGGGCCAAACAACATGTCGAACTGAATTCCCCGCTCGGCGGTTTGTTCAAGCAAGGTTTGTGCGTAAAATTCACTGAGCTTTTGCAATGAAGAACCCGTGTTGAACAAACCCGCATTGAAAAAATACGGCGACATTCTGCCTGCCTTGGTTTTGAATTCGCCAAAGCGCAACACCTGCTTTTCGACCGCAAACTGCAAAAACTGGTCGGAAAGAACCTGCAAATTTTGATTTGAATCGACCACGATCAATCCCTAAAAAACTGACTTCGTACAATGACTCGCATTATCTCAGCAAATCTGAATGGAATTCGTTCTGCCCACACAAAAGGGTTTTTCGACTGGATGAACCAAAGCCAGGCCGATGTGGTGTGCGTGCAAGAAATTAAGGCACACTTGGCCGACCTGGGGCCGGAGCACTTGCAACCCGGTGCGTACAAAGGCTATTTTCAGGCCGCAGAGAAAAAAGGCTACAGCGGTGTTGGACTTTACAGCAAGATAGAACCACTTAACGTGGCTTATGGCTTAAATAATGCCGAGTTCGATGCAGAAGGACGCATGGTCACGGCGGAATTTGAAAACATGATTGTGTCTTCTATCTATTTTCCGTCGGGCAGCAGTTCGGAGGAACGACAAGAAGCAAAATTCCGGTTTTTAGATCATTTTGCGCAAGTTTTCGATGAATTTGAAAATAAAAAGAAACCAGTGGTTCTATGCGGCGACTGGAATATTGCCCACCGGGAAATTGACCTGAAAAACTGGAAAGGCAACCTGAAGAATAGCGGCTTCACGCCTGAGGAACGCGCCTGGATTGGCAACGTAATTCAAAAACGTGGCTGGGTGGATGCCTACCGTGTGCTGTACCCAGAGGAAACGGAGGGCTGCTACACCTGGTGGAGCAACAGAGGGCAAGCCTACGCCAAGAATGTGGGGTGGCGAATTGACTACCAAATGGTAAGCCCTGCTTTGCGTGACTTCATTCGCGAGGTGACTGTTTACAAAGAACAGAAGTTTTCAGACCATGCGCCGTTGATAGCGGATTACGATCATCCGCTTTAAGGATCAGCTCGAATCCTGCCGGGGTTGAGGGCCCTGCAGGGGTCAACACAATAAGAGTTAATGCCCGAAAAGCGCGAATTTCGATCGCTGGTTTGTTTAGCCCTCTCAGCGCGGATTTCAATCACTCCGCCTGAAAACCTGTTTTCCCTTTTTGATATTCACACTGATTCAATCCGCTCGACAAAACTGAAAGTCGATCGGATTGTCAGCCTTTGGCTGAACATGGCGTGTGAATTCAAACGGGCAGGT
>JAJTEM010000008.1 GCA_021299735.1 Burkholderiales bacterium
AGGATTGCCATGATCTGGCTGTCGGTAAACCTTGATTGTTTCATTGCAGAACTCTCTTCCTCTATGGTTGAAAATTCTACTTCCGATCCCGTTTATTTGCAGGGGGTATTACCAGACGATCTGGTCGATGACGGGTATGTAAAACGGCTCCGCCAGCGCGAACGTATTAAAACTAAGCAAGAGTTCTAGGTACAGAATAATCGTGCGGTGAAGTTATTATCGAAATTACCTTATGAATGTCTTCTTTCTTTGTTCAGGTCACGAGAATTCTAAGGCTTCACCTAAGTATTACTTACGTTAGCTCAGAGGGAGTCAGTTGAACGGATTCTGGTTATTTCATCTGAAAAATGAAACGAAAGGTGAGTGAACAATTTGGGATCAGCGTACTCGACAAATGCCAAATGCCCTCTAAGGCTGTCGAATTCTTCCGCTCGTAGCCGATTTGCAGCGTAAAGCTTGATCAATAACCTTACATGGTCACGATAATGAGCGTGAACTCCAATCTCACCAGTCTGTTTGATACGCAGACCTGTAATCAAAGTTGAGCCGCCTGCACGGCTCATAAAACGTGTTTTCTCGTTATTGATTTGTAGTTTAGGAAATTGGACCGAATTCAAGATTTTTCGGATTTCCTTCAGGAATTCTGCACACGCTCCTCTTTGATTGGTAGAAAAAAGATAATCGTCGGCATAGCGTGTTAGCAGCGAGTTTCCAAAGCGTCGTTCATCAGAAATTGCTTGTATCAGTAAATTGTCCAAGCTAAACATAACTGCGTTAGCAATCCTTGGCGATGTCGAGTAGCCAATCGGAAGTCGATCGTTTATATCAAAGCAAGCTTGTTTGAGAACTCTTAATGTGGTTGGAGCATTAGACCATTCTGGTAAGTGTGATGTGGCTTCTATTGCTGTGACTAAGTCCGAGCTGGTAATTGATGGGAAAAAATTGGATATATCTACGCGGATTGAAAATAGGGAGTCCCTGTGCACTTGTGCGTTTTGAACAATTGAGGAACCAGCGCAAAATGCGGTTGCGATCCGGCTTACGGGCAACTTTGATATAAGAGTGATATCCAGCCATTCCAGTATTGGTTTGAGTTCTACGGCCGGTTGATAGGCTACGCGGGGAGGTCCCGATCTTCTTTTGAAGGTTATTTTACGGAATCGAGTTGCAGCTAGAGCCAATGCATTTTCCAGCAATGGTCTGGGTATGTTGAGGTCGTCTGAAATCTTGGCCAACACATCAAACAAGACTAAATCTCTCCGGATTATTTTTTAGATGAAAATGACGGCAAGTTGACATCAATGAGCTTGTATTCGTTTTGTAATCAAGAAATGGCAATTTACTGACCGTTCGGTAAATCCACTTGTTATCGCTAATAAGATTACTGTTGATAAGCCCTCCTGCGCGGAGTATGCCAAGCAATCTACTTAGTGGATCATAAGACTTCTCTCCAAATGCAGTCTTAAGAAAGTCTACTAGTTCTCCGTTTGTTATTGGACCTGCAAAAAAAACTAAGTCGTGCACGAAATACAAGCTGGCCCTATCTATTTTTAGCTGCGATATCTCCTCTCGCGCGAGCGGGGACGTTTTCCGGCTAGGGGGTATGAGAGCTTGTTTAAGTTCGGCGAATGTCGCGCCGATACCGTCTACAGTTGAGCGTATGGAGTCGGACATCGGATACCAAAGCACTGGGGATTTCACTTCTCTCATTGCTGCGATCGGTCCTGTATTTATGAAGGATTCGCTACCTTTAAATTTGGAGTTATTTATAACGATCAGCTTTTCGCGTAATTTTGGATGCGCGAAAGCACCAAGCTCACAAAATGTACTCTCACTCTCAAGGACGATTATGATTTTGTCCGCTAGGTCTGAAATATCATGTTCCAAATCAAGTGCATTTTTCTGGTGACCGATTTTAATTAGTTCGTTAAGAACTGATTCGGCGTAGATCACGCTATTGTTTTCCGAAATATTTTGTATATACCGCTTGATAGCCTCCCGACGATAAGACGGAAGATCTGGTGCTCGATTGGCACCACACAGAAAAATTAGTTGCTTATTTCTCGATAAATAAGGCGGGCTGGCCATACAAGCCAGCCCGAATTCCGTTATTCGTTTACCAATCGCGCTGTTCTTATGTATAAATTCGCGCATGGGCAGCCTACTAGAGCAGTGACGGATTCCGCTTCGGATTGACGACGACTGGCGGGAATCCGAAGCGGAATCCGTCACCGAGACGTAAAAATGCAAGGCAGATTGCAACCCGCAACCTGGTCCAGCCGAAGCTGAACAAAATGCTAGGCGGATTAATTATTACTCTCCGGTATTAGTTTTGCAAGTATACAGTTATCAGGTTGGTGTTTCACTGCCATCAATGAGTGTGTTGCTCATGCGGTAAATCGCGGTCTAATGCCAGTAAACTGGCTTGTCAATCAGGGGTTGTTCTACAGAATCAAGTTTGTTGCAGCCGAAAAGTCGCCATTCACTTACTCAGTTACCTTGGGATCTTTATGCTCTATCAGAGTCTCTGAATCTACCCTATTCTTTCCTGTCCCACTCACTTCAAAACCCACCGCATAAAAATTAACTTCATCACTGCTCGAAACAAATTGCCTTAACGAATTCAAATCCTGATTCTTTGGATCTAACCACTCAGCCCAATCCTCTTGACTCGCCGCGAGTTAACTAGACACTCGTTGGCCTCGTAAAAAATTGGTTTTCAAAATCGACAGGCGACATGCCGTTGGTGAATGAGTGCCTGCGCTTTCGATTGTAAAATACCTCGATGTAATCAAAGATTTCTTCTCTGGCCTGATTCCTCGTTTCATAGGTTCGGCGTCGAATTCTTTCCCGCTTGAGCAGTTGAAAGAAGCTTTCAGCCACCGCATTGTCGTGGCAGTTTCCTCGGCGGCTCATGCTGCACACCAGCCTGTTGGTGGTCAAAAAGTCCTGCCACTCTTGGCTAGTGAACTGGCAGCCTTGGTCAGAATGCACAATCACCTGCTGCTTTGGTTTACGTCTCCAAACCGCCATCAGCAAAGCATTGATAACCAGGTCAGTGTCAATTCTTGAACCCATGGACCAGCCCACGACTTGCCTTGAGAACAAATCAATCACCACTGCCAAATACAACCAGCCCTCGTGGGTGCGGATGTAAGTGATGTCAGTGCCCCAGACCTGATTGGGCTGGGGCACTGTGAAGTTCTGCTCAAGACGATTCGGTGCAGCCTGTGCCACAGCACCAGAACGCATGTAAGGCCTACGGTCGTAGCCACGCTGTGAAGCAAGCTTGGCTTGCTTCATCAGTTTGTACACGCGGTGTTTAACGCACTTGGCACCAATGTCTCTAAGGTCATCCGCCACTTTGCGATAGCCATAAATGGAACCGCTTTCCAACCAGCTTTGCTTAATCAAGCCGAGCAGCTTGGTGTCCTGTTTCTGGCGCTTAGATTCTGGATTGGCCTGCCATGCGTAATAGCCACTGCGGTTCACATTCATCACCTTGCACAGGGTTCTAACAGCGTGATAGGGTTCTTCCCTGGCGATGAATGCGTACCTCACCTTGACTGGCTGGCAAAGTACGCGGCGGCCTTTTTTAAGATGTCACGCCCCTCGGTGACTTTGCGCAGCTCCGCCTGCAAGCGTTTGACTTCCTCTTCGGCTGCAGACACCTCGACGGGTTTCCTGAACTCCTTCAGCCATGCGTACAGGCTATGGGTGGACACGCCGAGGGCGGTAGAGACCTCGGCCACGGGGCGGCCTCGGTCAACAATCTGACGGATGGCTTCTTGACGGAATTCTTCAGTAAATTGCTTCTTGGACATTGCACATTTCTCCTTGCACGTATTGTGAGGATAAAAAGTGCCTAGGGAAAGCGGGGCGATTCATTTCTTTAAATGAGAAACGTTTACTGCTCCATGTGGGTTTGTAGTTCGCAGCTATGTCCAAAGGTCGATACTCATGAGGGCTATGAATCACGTATTTGTTGATTTATCTCATCATGCCTTAATTGATGTTGTTTCGGCAAAGTGGATTAGTGGGGTGATCGTAAAGGTGGCGGATTTACGTCGAAAAATGCGTTTTAACCCATATTAATCGGTGGCTGTGGTTAGCGATCTTCTACGTAAGGACTTAGCGCTGTGAGGTGCTAGGTCCTTTTTGCATTCCGCTGGCGTAATTTTCAAACACGCTGCTCAATTTGTTGCAGATTTCTGGAATGGTATTCAGATTTGAAATTCGTTTATGATTTCATATCGTGTTGTTGGTAGTACAGGCAGTAAATATGGCGAAGCGAAATTCGTTGAAGCAGGTGTCAAGTCCAGATCAGTTGACTAATCTGGACGAGTTGGTAGTCGACAAACGATACGGCAAGCGAGCGAAAGCCAAAAAATCGCGACGAAATCGCCATTACGAGAAACAGTTTCTACGCAACGCGGTCACATCTGGAATTATTTCAGAAGACCCTGCGTGAGTTAAAACTTGAAGGCTTTACGCTCAACGGCTATACAGCATCAAATTCAAGGTATTCCGTGGGTCTGTCACCACGCCTGGTGTTGCTCCATTTTTCAAGGTGGTGGCTACATTTTCAGGTAAAACACCCTTGGATAACAGCTTTGCCGCTGCTCCGGCAACATGAGGGGAGGCCATGGATGTTCCGCTGAACACCTGTTGTGCGTTGTCGTTGCTGATACCTGCCGAGGTAATGTCGCTACCTGGTGCAAATAGGTCTACGCAACTGCCAGTGTTGGAGAATGAGGAGCGCTTGTCGCTACGGTCTGTTGAGGCAACAGTGATGGCCAACGGCTCACGGGCAGGGGAGTATTGGCATGCATCGCGCGATTCATTGCCCGCAGCCACCACGGTCACAATGCCGGCGTTGTGTGCTGAACGAATGGCTTGGTCTACCGCACTGGAAGCACCGCCACCCAGGCTTAGGTTCATTACAGCAGGCTTTACATGGTTTTGAAGTACCCAGTCAATGCCTGCCACGGTTGAAGAGGAAGTACCTGTACCCGCGCAGTTGACCACCCTTACACCGTGCAGAATTACATTTTTTGCCACACCAAATTGAGTGCCGCCAATGGTGCCTGCCACGTGGGTGCCATGGCCGTTGCAGTCAGCGGGTGTAGAAGACGGGTCTAGTGGGTCGGAAGGGTTACCGGATGGTGGTGAAGTGGGTGCGCTGGGGGAGCCAAACAAGCCACCAAACAGTCCGCTTCCGCCGCCAATAAGGCCACCCCCGAGAAAGCCACCTCCCAACAAGCCGCCCGATGATGAGCCTAGGGTAGCGTCAAAACCGTTACCCACTCGGCCCCGGAATTCGACATGGCTTGCACGCAAACCCGAGTCTACGACATAGGCGTGAACTTTGGCGCCAGTTGACGAGTAGGTGTATTGCATGTCTCGGGTGTTCTCGCGCGTGTCAAGACGATCAAGGCCCCAGGTTGCGTTGTTCTGAGTAACTTCGTTGTTCAATCTGAATGTTTGATCTTGCTCGACGTATGCCACCAAGCCGCTGCGGTTTAATCCACGCGCCACATGATCTGGCAAATTTACTGCGAAGCCTTGAAATACATTTTGATAACGAAAATTGATTTGTTGGTTCGAAAGCCCAAGTTGTGCTTGCGCCGAATCCATCAGCTTTTTAACGGGGGTGCCAGCTGGCGAATCCAGGACCTGGGCAAGTACCGCTGTGTCTTTCAGCACAACGATGTACTGGTTATGAATGGGCTCGGCGTGGGTTAGGCCGGCTGTTACAAATAAACCCAGGGAGGCAGCCAGTCGCGTACGTTTAAAAGCCATCGTCAGCTCCATGAAATCGGTGGGCAACTTTGTTTGTACCTGTAGGTAGTCGAATCCGATTCAAGTTAGTGCACCAAGCGATGTATAAATGCCCAGTCATTGTTCAATGTAATTTTCTGTAATGTATCGTCTCAATGCGGTGTTACATTAGAGAATTCGACTAAGCCAACTGCAAAGCTTACCGTCCTTCATGATTCAACCCACCAACCCGCCCGCTTTGTCCTTGTTGTTGGTAAGCGCACTGCTGTTTGCTGCTTTGGGATGGTTGTTTAGTTTTCCAATTAACACGCCCTACCAAGACCTGGTACAAGAACGTGCTTACTTTGAAGACACAGGTGGCAGCGCGACCATCAACAATATTGCCAATCAAACCTTCACGCCTTTCATGGGACCGCTATTCCGTGGCAATAATTCCGACCCTGTGTGGTTAAGGCTAACGTTAAAACCTTCAAGCCATCCAGATTGGGTTGTGATGGTGCAACCAAACTATACCCACCGTATCGATGTTTTCTTGCCTGATGCACAAGGTGGCTGGATTAAAAAGCAAACAGGTACTGTGTATCCGTTCTCCCGCAGGGAAGTGGATACGCTGGCGCCATCAGTGCGTTATCAGCCCAGTTCTACCGAAACTGCTGTGGTGTATGTCAAGGTGGTTACACCGACAACACCGCTGTACGCCCGAGTTATTTCATCCGTTGACGGTGCTGATTTTGACTCGCGTTTGCAATTGGTGGGAAGCGCGTTTGCAGGTATCGGTTTTTTTGTGGTCATGATTTCTTTGATTGTGTATGTGGCTACCAAAGACTCACTTTGGCTACTTGATGCCGTGTACAACATGTCGGGTTTGTTTACTTTGGCCTTGCTGTTGGGCTTTGCATCACGGTTTGTGTGGCCCGATTATAAAGATTGGGTGAATCAGGCGACGGTGCTTGGCAACCTGGTGCATATGGCGATTGCCACCCTGATGTATTACCGAATTTTCAAATTATTCGAATTTCCAAGATGGTTGTTGTGGCATGCGTTTGTAATATGGGCTTTGTTTCCTGTATTGGTTTTAATGGCGATGAATGGCCATGCGGATATATCTTTGACAATCAATAATTCACTCATATTGATATCCAATTTGTTTGGTGTACTGGTTGCAATTTTTGCAACTCACAAAGACAAGTACATGTTGTATGCCCTGCGCATTGCCTATTTTGTGCTGACAGTGTTTACGGTGTGGTGGGTCATACCGCTGGTCATTAAATTGCAAACCGAGAATTTTTCGGCCTTGTATCCCAACTTGCCGCTGGCATTGTTCAGTTTATTCATGTTGATGCTTTTGCTGGTGCGTAACACCCAACTGAAAATTCAGGAAGGTGTGCGAATTGAAATTGAGAAGCGTCAGGTGGAATATGAACTGCAATTGGCGAAGCAGCGTCACGAGGAGAGCAGTAGCTTCTATGGCATGTTGATGCACGAGGTTAAAACACCACTGAGCACTATTCGCATGGCGGTGAGTAATCTTGAAAACGCATTGGCTGATCAGGATGAAACAGTACTTCGCCGCCTAAAGCGTGTGCAAAACTCTGTCGACAATGTAGATGAAGTACTTAAGCGCGGTATTGATGTCGACATCATGGAACAGGGGGCATTAACGCCAGATCTCGCACAGTTGAATGTGTGTGCCTTGGTGGAAGAGGTTTGCAGGTCGCACCCCGAGGATGCTCGTCTGAAACTTACGGTACCCGAAGTTTTTATGGCTAAAGTAGACAGCCAATTGTTGTCACTGATTTTGGTTAATTTAATTGACAACGCGGTGAAGTATTCGCTTGAGAACACGGAGATACCCGTGATTCTTCAGCGTCGGGATGATTCAAATTGGGAAATTCAGGTGCGCAATCAGGTGGGGCCAGTGGGTTTTCCTGATGATGCTCAAGTATTTTCCAAGTACTACCGAGCAGAGTTGGCAAGTTCAAAAAGTGGCATGGGTTTGGGTTTGTATTGGGTGCGCGGCGTTACTCGCCGAATGGGAGGCGATGCGCTTTATCAGCGTGATCAACAGTGGGTGGTGTTTAAAGTATGTTTGCCGATTTAAAAATTTTGTTGATCGAAGACAACGAGCATTTGCGTGAAGAGATGCTTGATTTTTTGGCGCGTCCTGGCTGGACTGTGCATGGTATTGATTGTGGTGAGGAGCTCAATATTTATTTGGGCAAAGAAACACCCGACCTAGTACTGTTGGATGTGAACTTGCCTTATGAAGATGGCTACAGCATTACCTCCCGCCTGCGAACCACTCACCCTGACATCGGTATTGTGTTGCTTACGGCCCGCGTGCGCCCGATTGACAGAGCCAATGGCTACAAAGCCGGTGCTGATGTGTATTTAACCAAGCCAACGAACACGGAAGAATTGATTGCTGTGATCGAGAATATTGGGCGACGTTTGAAGCGGCGAGAGATTCGGTACTTTATTCTTGATCGGTTGGCGGGTAAGTTGCACACACCACAAGGCAAGGCATGTGCACTCACACACAGTGAATTACGCTTGATTGAATTGCTGGCTTTGTCCACTGGACGTGAGGTTGATGTGGATCAAATACTGAGTAACTTGAGTGGCAAAGAAGATAAAACTGCAACCAAGGAAAGTTTGGCTGCTTTAATTAGCCGCTTGCGCAGTAAATGCAAAACCGAGCTTGAGGTTGATAATTTGATCGTCGCTACCCGGGGGTTGGGTTATCGCCTTACCGTGCCCCTGCAGTTGAAGTAATGGTGGCGCTGGAGATTCAATTGAATTGTTAACAATAGTGACATGTCACCTATTTAGGTGAATAAGGCCAGCATTGGGTTTCAAGGCATTTCCAGGTTAAATCTAACAGTATTTAACACCTTTCCTATAAGAAATCCCCTTACAGCCTGTAAGGCTGTAATCGACTGTAATGTTCGTGCAATCCGGTTTGGTATTTTTGCGGTACTAGCTGCATCTCATACTCAAGGCTACCGTCATGAACAATTCACTGAACCACATTTACCGCGTTGTATGGAATGCTTCACTTGGCCTTTGGCAGGTTGCTTCGGAAGTTGCGCGCAGCAGTGGTAAAACGCAAAGCGAGCAGCGCAAAACTCGCCGCCTTAAAGTAGGTGCAGTGGCAGGTGCGCTTGCCGGATTGGCAAGCCTCTCGATTACCAGTATGGCCTTTGCCCAATTGCCAACAGGTGGGCAAGTGGTGGGTGGGCAGGCCAGCATCTCTCTGAGCAATTCGCAAAATGGCAATGTGCTCAATATCAACCAAACCACCGACCGTGCAGCGATTGATTGGCAAACCTTTAACGTGGGCCAGGGTAATGCGGTTAACTTCAACCAGCCCAGTGCAAGTTCTATTGCATTGAACCGAGTGTTGGGTAGTGATGTATCTGTAATTCAAGGCGCAATTAATGCCAATGGCCAAGTGTTCTTGGTAAACCAAAACGGAATTCTATTTACCCCCACAGCCCAAGTGAATGTGGGCGGCATTGTGGCCAGCACACAAAGCATTAGCACGGCTGATTTCATGGCGGGCAAATACACCTTCAGCGGCAACAGCACTGGCACTGTAGAAAACCAAGGCAATATCACAACAAGCAACGGTGGCACAGTTGCACTGATTGCAGCGAAAATTATCAACACCGGCATTATTACAGTGCCACAGGGCACAGTGGGTTTGGCGGCGGGCAACACGGTAACGCTAGACCTGGGTGGCCCAGTGAAAATTCAAGTGACTGAAGGTGCACTGAACACCGCGATTGAACAAGGCGGTGGCATTGTGGCTGACGGTGGGCAAATTTACCTGACTGCCAAAGCGGCTGGCAACCTTGCAGCCAGTGCAATTAACCACACGGGCATTACCCGTGCACGCACTTTGGCGGGCAACCAAAAAGGCGAAATCGTTTTGATCGCTGACATGGAAGTGGGCACCACAACCGTGGCGGGCACTTTGGACGCCAGTGCACCCAATGGTGGTGACGGTGGCTTTATTGAAACCAGCGCAGCGAATGTAAAAATAAATGATGGTGTGAACATTACGACCCAAGCTGTACTGGGCAATGACGGCGAATGGTTGATTGACCCGCATGACTTTACGATTGCAGCTGCTGGTGGTGATATTACCGGTGCGGCACTGAGCACAGCATTGCAAAACAGCAATGTGAAAATTCAAACTCTGGAATCATCTGTTACTTGTACAAATGCCACATGTGGTACTGGCAAAGCAGATGGAAACGGCGACATCTTTGTGAACGACAGCGTCTTGTGGAGTGGTCTTAGAACTTTGACGTTGAGCGCACACCGAAACATACACATTCGGCAGACCATAACAGCGACCAATAACAATGGAAAGCTTGCGCTAGAGTATGGCCAAGGGTCGAACAACGGAATGATCAATGGGGTTGAGGCCGACTTCCGTATGGACCGCAACGCTCAAGGTGTTGTCGGCAAGGTAAATTTGAAGGATGGAGAGAATTTCAGTACCAAGCTCGGTGGTGCGGGGGCTGTTATAACGTATAGAGTGATCACTAGTCTTGGTAACCGGACCAGTAACAACGGAATGGATCTTCAAGGAATCGGAGGAAGGCTAAGTGATAATTTTGCATTGGGTGCGGATATTGATGCCTCAACCACGAGTGGTTGGAATGGTGGGCAGGGTTTTAATCCAATAGGTTCTGCAGGCACTCCATTCACAGGACGTTTCACGGGCTTGGGCCACTCCATCAGTGGTTTGACTATCAACCGAACAGATTCAATAAGGGTGGGTTTATTTGGTCTGGTAAATAACAGCATTATTCGTGATGTTCAGCTGACCGGTTTTTCAGTAAGTGGCAATATTTCTGCCGGGCTTCTGGCTGGCGCTGCGTTCAATTCTAAATTGCAGCAGGTCTCAAGTGCTGGTCAAGTTCAAGGCGGTAGCAGTGTGGGCGGGCTGGTTGGTCAAGCGTCGGCAACAAGCATTTCGCGCTCCTTCAGCTCTGCAAACGTAACAGCTACTGCGCTCGGCTCAGGTGGCTTGGTTGGTTTTGTTGATCAAAACTCAACTTTAAAAGAAGTGTATGCCACAGGTGCAGTTGTGGGCGTTGATGCTGCTGGTGGTCTGGTTGGCCGTATGTTTGCCAGTGACTCAAATATATCTGTTACAGATGCTTTTGCTACAGGAGAGGTTCGAGGCAGTGCCTTGGTGGGCGGACTCATAGGTTCGGCATTCTCACAAGCTACTTTAACCAATTCTGCAATTGCGATTGATAAAACTTACGCAGCTGGAAAGGTAACGGGCCAAAGCGGCTTGATCGGCGGTTTGACCGGGGAACTCTCCGCAGCTGGACCTCAAACTGGGCTAGCCAAGTCGACAGTCACTCTCAGCAATTCGTTTTGGGACACTACAACCAGCACTTTGACATCAGGTTTTGACTTTATTTCACAGCCCAGTGGCGGTGTCGTGACCACCTCTAATGTACTGGGTAAAACTACGGAAGAGCTAAAAAATCCGTTTACCCTCATTAATGCAGGCTGGGACTTTGTAAATGTTTGGGGCAAGTCAACTACGGGTGCTAATAACGGTTACATGCAGCTTCGAAAGTTGTCTGTTAACAACTTTGATGATTATTTCAAAGTAACAGTTGCTGATTCGACGAAGGTTTACGGCGACACCAACGACAAAATTACTGGTGCAGTGTTGGGTGGTGCCGATGCAGCCAAAGTGAATGTTGCTTTTGGTAGCGCAATCGGTGAATTGACAGATGCGGGTGACTATTCTTACGCGAGCCCCAATGTGCTGACTGTAACCAACAAAATTGCAGGTCGCACTACCTTTGTTGACGCAATAACAGGTAAGTTGACGATAGCGAAGAAGAATTTGACCGTTGAACTGCAAGCTGCTGAGGGCAGCCCATTAAGCAAGGAATACAACGGCAACGACTCCATCGCTCTCAATTCCGCCAACTTTAAGTTGAGTGGATTTGTTGGCCAGCAGGGTGTGGGTGCCAGCGTTAATCAAACAGTAGGCACGTTCAATAGCAAGAACGTATTGGAAGCCAATACCATCACTGCCAACTTGCTAGCGAATAATTTGGTCGTTGCGCAAGGAGTCAAGGCCAGCAACTATGCGTTGCCCGCCAGCGTCAGTTCAGCCGCTGGTTTAGCAAGTATCGCTGCCAAGAGCATCAACGTTACGGGTATTGCTGCAAACGGAAAAACATACGATGGCAAGAAAGACGCGACGCTGAGCAACCAGGGCGCGGTGGTTACGGGCGTTGGTAGTGAAACGCTGACAGTATCTACTACAGGTGAGTTTGATGACCCCAATGCCGGTGCACGCACAGTGAATACCACCAGCACCCTGGGCAACGGCACGGGTGGTTTGGCAAGCAACTACAGCCTGGCTAATGCGACCAATGCGGTGAGTGCAACGATTGCGCAGAAGGCTTTGACAGTGGCTGGTATTGCTGCAAACGGTAAAACTTACGATGGCAACACTACAGCTACGTTTAGCAACCAAGGCACAGTGACCACTGGTGTTGGCAGCGAAACATTGACTGTGTCGACAACAGGCGAATTTAACGACCCGAATGCGGGTACACGCACAGTAAATACCACCAGTACCCTGGGCAACGGCACGGGTGGTTTGGCGAGCAACTACAGCCTGACTAATGCGACCAATGCAGTGAGTGCCACAATTGAACAGAAGACCTTGACGGTGACTGGTATTGCTGCAAACGGAAAAACATACGATGGCAAGAAAGATGCGACGCTGAGCAACCAGGGCGCAGTGGTTACGGGTGTTGGTAGTGAAACACTGACAGTATCTACTACGGGTGAGTTTGATGACCCCAATGCCGGTGCACGCACAGTGAATACCACCAGCACCCTGGGTAATGGAACGGGCGGCTTGGCCAGCAACTATGTGCTGAGCAATAGCATGAATCAAGTGACAGCTACCATTGACAAGAAGGCCTTGAGTGTTACCGCCGCGACGATTGCGGACAAGGTGTACGATGGTCAGCTTGAAACCGGTACGGTAACTGCTGGTACATTGTCTGGCTTTGTAGAGGGTGAGTCGGGTCTTGGCTTCTCATCGGTTACGGGAATTTTTGCAGACAAAGATGTAGCGCGTGATTCGACTGGTGCAATCACAGCTAAAACAGCCACCATCGCTTATGTGCTGTCCGATGCAGAAAACAACACCGCACTTGCATCGAACTACAGCTTGGCCGATACCACAGGTACCGGAAAAATAACTCCGAAATCAGTCACGCTGGTTCAAGGCGATTTGATGGCGTCTGACAAAGCCTACGATGGCAGCAAGCAAGCCTTTTTCACAGGTAAGGCGGGCGACATTGATGGTTTGGTTAAAGGCGAAATTCTTGGTCAGACAACTGCCTCAGGTGAGTTTGCGAGCAAGGATGTAGCACGCGATGAAATGGGCAAGGTAATTGCTCAAAACGTGTCGATTGCATACACACTGGTCGATGGAGAAAATCCGGCACACAAAGCGAGCAACTACAGCATTGCGGGCGATACAAAAACAGCGACGATCAACCCGAAAGAACTTGTAGTGAAAGGAACCGAGGCAGCCAACAAGACTTATGATGGCACCCGCGACGCAACGCTGACCTTGGGAACACTGGAAGGACTGGTGAAAGGTGAGCAATTGGATGTATCGGCAACGGGACAATTTGCCAGCAAAAACGTTGCTTTTGATTCTGACGGTGAGCTCACCAAGCAAGAGGTGGCAATCACTTACACATTGAAGGATGCCGAGAACGGCAAGGCGGGTAACTACAGCCTGGCCAACGACACCACGGTTGCGTTGATTGATCAAAAAGAACTTGCAGTGACCGGCATTGTTGCCAACGGTAAAACATATGATGGAAAGAAAGACGCAACACTGAAGAATCAGGGTGTAGTGTCAACTGGCATTGATGGCGAAGCGCTGACAGTATCTACCACGGGTGTGTTTGATGACAAGAATGCAGGGGATCGCATTGTGATCACTACCAGCACCTTGGGCAATGGCACAGGTGGTTTGGCCAGCAACTACAAGTTGAGCAATGCCCAGGCCGAGGTTGATGCAACTATCGCGAAGAAAATACTGACGATAGAAGGCACCACGGTTGCGGATAAAACCTATGATGGCGACGCTGAAGCGGCAGTGAGCGTAGGTAGTTTGAAGGGCCTTGTCGAAGGCGAGCAACTGGGCATTACATCTGCTCTGGCCAACTTTGAAGATCAAAATGTGGCTCGGGATGCTCAAGGCAATGTGATTGCCAAAAATGTAAATGTGTCCTACACCTTGAAAGACGGGGTTTCAAGCAGTCCAATTGGTGCTCCCATGGCCCCTTCGTTCGGTGGTTTTATTATTGCAGCCGCTTTACCGGGAGGCATCCCTGGTGGCTCTATCGTTATTTTGAATCCACCCCTTACCACACCGACAGGTTTGGCGAGCAACTACACCTTGGCTGATGAGGTGAAGACTGCCACGATTAATCCGAAGGTACTTACTGTGACAGGCACGACGGTGGCCAACAAGAGCTATGACGGTACTCGCAATGCGAATGTTACAGTCGGTGTGCTTGATGGACTGCTTGAAGGTGAAGCCTTGGGTGCCACCACCGCAAAAGGTGAATTTAAAACCAAGAATGTGGTGATCGGAGAGCTTGGCAATGCGATTAAGCAAGATGTGACGATTGCGTATACGCTAACCGATGGGGTTGATGGCAAAGCAACTAACTACAGTGTGGCCGAAGAGAACGCTGCGGCGATCATTGATCGTAAAGCGATTGCGGTGAGCAGTATTGTTGCGAACAGTAAAACTTACGATGGCAATGCAACAGCGACGTTCAGTAATCAGGGCGCAGTAGCCACGGGTGTAGAGGGCGAATCTCTGACAGTATCGACAACTGGTGTGTTTAATAACCAGAATGCCGGTGTACGTACAGTGAACGCCAGCAGCACTTTGGGCGACGGCACAGGCGGCTTGGCCAGCAATTACAGCCTGACTAATGCAAGCAACGCAGTGAGTGCAAACATAGATCGCAGAGCTGTAAACGTTGTTGCGCAAGCAGCACAAAAAACTGCTGGGCAAGATGACCCCGCCTTGGCATTTACCACCGAAGCAGCAAATGCCAATCGAGGACTTGTTGCAGGCGAAAGTTTGGCTGGCGAATTAAGCCGCCAAGCTGGTGAAGCGGCAGGTGCCTATGCGATTGAGCAAGGTACGGTAACCGACGAGAACAACGGCAACTACACTATTGCGTTCACCTCGGCCAACTTGACAGTGGTAGCTGCACCAGTGGTAACACCAGTGCCGGAGCCAACACCGACACCAGTACCAACACCGACACCGGAGCCAATACCTACTCCCACAACTCCAGCGGTTGGCGTGGATATTTCTTCACCTTTACAGTCAACGATTACGGTGGCAAATCAAGTACCACAGACTAACGTGCTGCCCCTTTCAGGCGACCGCCCGGCATCAGATCAAGCTGACCTACTTGTAGCGCAATCAGGTGATGGGCCAGAATTATTCGGACTGGTTGGAGCACCTTTGCAGATTGCTCCCGCGCAAGTTCGAGTGTTGAACGGTGGTATCAATACAGACGCTGGCAACGAAGATGAAAACAACCCAAACAATACAAACAACTAATATGAGCAAGAACAACAAAATCCTAACCCTGGCCCTGATCGCAGCGGGAGTTGTATCGCCAGTGTATGCACAAACGGTGGCGCCCGATTCAGGGCGGTTGAACCGCGAGCTTCAAGAGCGCCCAACCGAGGCGCCCCGTGCTCCATCGGTGAATATCGAATTGCCCCAAGCTACACCGGAAACGGTTCAGCCCGGCGGCTTGAAGGTGACTTTGAACGAGGTGAAATTCACTGGTAACACCGTGTTTGATCAAGCCCGTTTAGCCAGCGAACTGAAACCCATGCTGGGTAAAGCTTATGATCTGGCCGGCTTTTACGACCTTGCCCAGAAAGTAAGCGAGTTTTACCGCAGCCAAGGATACGCCTTTGCCAAAGTGTTTGTACCCAAAGACGGATACCGAGATGGCGTACTCACCTTACAAGTGGTCGAAGGCAGTTATGGTGAGCGCCGCGTTCTTGCAGACAACGCAGAACATGCAGCCGCCGCTCAACGTTTTTTGAACAAACTTGAGCCAGGCTCTCCCATTGAAGCATCGGAGCTTGAGCGCGCCATGTTGCTGCTTGAGGACCAACCCGGCTACGACATATCGCCAGTGATCAAACCCGGTGCAGCGCTGGGCACAGGTGACCTGGATGTGCAACTTAACCGAACGCCACTGCTGAGTGGGAATGTGAGTGTAAGCAACCATGGCAACCGCTACACAGGTTACCTGCAAGCCCGGGCCACGGTATTCCTGAACAGCCTGTTTCAGTTTGGTGACCAGTTCAGCGTAAGTGCTTTGCAAAGCGACAAAGATTTAACCTACGGTGCCGTGCAATACAGCATGCCACTGGGTGGTAATGGACTACGCGGCAACATCAGTTACAGCGTTACGGATTATGAACTTGGCCGCGAGTTCTCTAACCTGCAAGCCAGTGGTGATGCTGAAATATTGTCCGCAGGCGTAAGCTACCCTTGGCTGCGCACACGAAGCAGCAATGTCAGTTCCTCGCTCGTATTCCAGAAGAAAGAATTCTTCGATCAGCAACTGGCGGTGAACAGCAACGTATCCCGCTCAAGCGACAGCGTGTCGGTGATTACCAATTTTGATCATCTGGACAGTTTCGGAATTACTTATGGCCAGTTGGACTGGACTCAAGGCGATTTCAATGGCCCTGTGCCCGACCCCGCTCGCACCAACGGCAACTTCACGCGAGTGAATTACGACATAGTTCGCCAGCAAACATTAAACCGCCGCTTCAGTTTGTACGCACGCTTGAACGGTCAACTGGCCAACGATAATCTGGATAGCTCCGAGAGCTACTCCCTGGGTGGCCCCTTTGCCGTGCGTGCTTACCCCACGGGCGAGGCTACAGGTGATGAGGGCATGCTGGGGCAAATCGAATTGCGCTACCGCTTCAATGAACAAATTACACCGTTCGTGTTTTACGACATAGGTCAGGTGAAATTTGAGAACAGCCCCACTGCTGCAGGTAACAACGACCGCACATTAAGCGGTGCGGGTGTGGGTGTGCGTTACCAGGAAGGGCCTTTGGCCTTGGAACTCTCGGTTGCCAGCCGTGGAACGGGTGGTGCAGCGCAGTCTGACCCACGCGGCGGTGGTGTAACAAGCTGGTTGACTATGCGCTACGCGTTTTAATAATTAATATTGCACGTCCAGGCTGATTCCGTATGTTCTCGGGTCGCCTGCATAGCCGCCGTATTCACCCAGGCTGTAGAGGGCGGATACGGCGGCTTTGTAGTCTTCATCAAACACATTCTTGATCCATGCCTGCGCATGCCATTTGTGTTTTGGGTTACGTACACCCACGCGAAGGTTGGTTAACTGGTACGCATCAATAAAACTGTTGCGGCTTTGATCCACCGCCCCAAACGTGGCAGACCGAAAAGTGTGGTCGACCCCGATGTAAGGTCGCAGTTCCCCCTGGTTTGGCAGCTTTTGTTCAAGCGCCACAAAGCCACTCCAGCGCGGCGCGTTATAAAGCTGCTTGCCACTCAGGTTTTTATCGTTTCGTCGGGTGTCTTCATTGGGCGCATTCGCAAACTGTGTGCTGATTGCGCGGTTGTATGCCAGACCGGCGCCAAAATCCAGGCGGCGTGTTATCTCACGCCCCAGCTCAATTTCGATGCCTTGGAGTTTCACTTCAGGAATGTTTAACACATTGTTTTGTCGGGGATTGGGGATTAGGCCTGTGTTTTCTTCATAGGTAAGTGCCTGAAAGTTTTTTACGCGCGTGTTGTACAAAGTAATACTGGAAAAATTTCGTCCGGCGCGTGCGATATCGCGTAAACCCAGTTGTAAGTTGTCCGCAACTTCAGGGTCAAATTGCGCGCGCACATTCGGGCTTAGGCCCGCCAAATTCAAGCCCCCACTTTTGTAGCCGCGAGTCAAACTGGCGTGGCCCGACAAGGTTTTGCTGAGTTGGCGATGCAGTGCCAGTTGGCCACTTGCACCTTGATCCTTTCTTGAATCGGTGCGATCGAACGATTCGCCAGCCAGCATGTCAATTAGCCCATCGTAAGTGATGGCTGATAAATCTTGACCAATCAAATTACCCACGGCAGCCAAATTATTTGTAAAACTCAAAGGGCTTGATTGCAAGTTACCCCCCGACCGACTCCGACTTATGCTGCCATTTCGTCGGCTTTCTGTGTGCCGAACACCCGCTGTCGCTGTGCTTGCTTCGTTAATGCGTAAATCAGCTGTACCAAACAGCGAGACTGTGTTGGAGCTTTGGCTGTAGGGTGTGCTCAAGCGAAGGCCATTGAGTGCCTCGGGCGGCAAAATTGCATTGATCAGAAAACCGCTGTTTTGGCGATTCAAGGTGGGTACTTGCTGCCTTAAAGTACCGCCCAAGGCCCACAGTGCAATTTCATCGCCAAGCGTAGCGATTTCCTCGCCACGCAATTTCTGGTTGAGCGCAAATAGGCCTGCCGTGGTTTTCAGTCGTTTGAATTCGGTGTGCCAACGAAGCTCTTGTGAGAACTGCTGAGACCCCGACGTGGTGCTGCCTACGAGCAGATTCATGGAGGTGCCGTCATCATTTCGCGTGGGGTTATAGCCAAGACGGTTTAAGCCAGTAACACTTACAAAACTGTGCCTGCCAATAGGCCCCAATTCAGCCACCACCGCAAGGCTTTCTCGTTTTAGCCTGCTTAAAGGTTGAACATTGTTGTCTGTGATCCGGTCGCCTGGATTGGTACCTGGCCTGTCATAGCCCATGTACTCGTCCGATGCCTGAATGTTGCTTGCCACAGGCCCAAATAGCGCGATTGCACAGCACTTCTGATCAAGTTCGCCGTATTCGCCAATTAAGCGAACGATCAAATCATCGCGTGGTGTCCACAGCAATTGGCCTCGAATACCCAGTCGGTTTTGGTCATTGAGCAGCGTTCCATCGAAGCGATTGAATAAAAAGCCATCGCGTTGTTGTTGGTATACGCTGATTCGCCCGGCCAGCTCTCCTTCAATTAATGAGCCTGTACTTGAAGCGCTTAATTCCCGATAACCGTGGCTTCCCACACCCAGTGTCAAATTGTTTTCCCGGGTGTGCGAGGGTTGACGACTTTGAATGTGCACTTCGCCAGCTGTGCTGTCTGTCCCGTATCGGCTGCCTTGCGGGCCACGGAATACAGCAACGGAATCCAGATCGTACAAGCCAAACGCGGTGTAGGATTGACGGGCCAGATACACCCCATCCACATAAAGGCCGACGCTGCTGTCCAGGCCGTCGTTGAACTGATTGTTGCCCAGCCCCCGAATGGAAAAACCGGCCAATCTTGGTGTGCTGCCAAACCCATAGAAGCCCGGTACTTGAAAGCTGAGTTCCGACAGGGTTTGCAGCTTTTTGTTCTCAATGGTTTCACCCGAGGTTTCAACTTTCGAGCGAGCCTCGCGAGCCTCAGAATTGCCAGTTTCAACGCTGCTGCTGATCTGAACTTCCTGTAGTGATGGGCTCGCCGTTTGCGCCACAGCATGTGATGCAGGCCATGCCAGTGCGCAGGCAAGTTTCAACGCCAGTGGCCAATAGCGCGGCTGTGTTTTGAGCAGCCGTGGCATTTTACTTCACTGTGCCAAAACGCTTTTCGGTGTCGATTTTTCGCAGATCAAACCAAATGGCCATGTTGTTGTCTCCTTTCCTTCAATCATCTCATTGAATGCACTTGTTCGGAGGCTATTCACTGTCATTTTATGGCTTGAACAAAGCCTGATCCGACTCCCCACAAGGTAGCGACACCCAGTGCTGCAAACATTGCGGCTGCAATTCGATGAACCAGTTTCATCGGAATTTTTTCAGCGAGCTTGTCGCCCGCGAACACGGCCGGCACGTCGGCTATCAGCATGCCCAGCGTGGTGCCAGCAACAACCATGAGCACATCTGCGTAGTGGGCCGACATGGCCACGGTCGCTATTTGGGTTTTGTCGCCCATTTCAGCCAGGAAAAAAGTGACGAAGGTGGCACCAAACACGCCCAGTTTGGTAGCCAGCTGTGTTTCTTCGTCCTCAATTTTGTCGGGAATGAGTGTCCACACGGCCATGGCAATGAAGGATGCACCCAGTGCCCAACGCAATACAGATGGGTCTACATTCGCTGTGATCCAGCTGCCCACAGCACCGGCAAGGCCGTGGTTGATCAGTGTGGCTAAAATAATGCCGATGATGATGGGAATTGGTTTTTTGAAACGCGTGGCCAGTAGAAATGCAAGCAATTGGGTTTTATCCCCAATTTCAGCCAGAGCGATTACACCAGTGGATACGAGAAGTGCCGAAGACATAAATAAGTTCCTGGGCCTGGAAAAACCGAATGACCACTCAGCTTCTCCAGGCCAATCTGGAAGCCGTGTAGTCAAAGGTCTTGCCAAGTTCTAGAACCGCTTACGCCATAGCCTGTAAAAGATGATGGGCCAAGTGTGTTGACGTAAGCCTTTCCTTGCGGAAAGAGGCTACTCCCCAATGAGTAGGCGAATCTTATTTCGAGATGAATCAAAAATCAAGTCCAATTCAGGATTTGAAATGTCAAAGAACTTTTCAAAGTTAATTCAGCCTTAATTTTCGAGCCCTAACCTGCATGCATCGACAAGCAGGAGTTATGCATGAAACCGTTTCAATACCACACTCGTCAGCAGCCCACAGGTTCGCTGCCAGTGATTCAGGAGCCTTGTGCTGAGGCAAAAATTCGACAGTTCATCGCCGATACCTTCCAGCATCACTATGGCGCCACCATTGAATCTTATTGCGATCGCCTGATCGGTGTGTGTTCTCCACAGGGAAGCATGCTGGCCGCAGCGGGTTATAACCTGGCCGAAGATGGGCCCCTGTTTCTTGAGCAATATCTCGACATGCCCTTGGAGCAACAGATTCAGCAACAGTTGGGTCTTGAGATTGCCCGTTCAGAAATTGCAGAGGTTGGCAACCTAGCGGCACTACAGGCCGGTGGTGCCCGCATGCTGATTGAGATGATGACGCAACGACTGCATCAGGAAGGGCGTCGCTGGGTTGCATTCACCGCGACCAAAAGTTTGATTAACAGCTTTCACCGCATGGGCTTGTCGCCGGTTATCTTGGCGCCCGCCAAGCCAGAGCGTGTCAAAAATCCCAAGGCTTGGGGTAGCTATTACCAGCAAAACCCGCATGTTGCGATTGGGGATATTCAATTGGGTCATGCCCGTTTGGGAGGTCAGCAATGAGATTCGATTCATTTCACTCACTTCTTGAGCAATACAAGGGTGAGATTCAGGAAGGTCCTAACCGTAAGTTTGACGCCGACACACTGCGTGGGCAGGTCAAAGCCTGGATTACCCATTTGTCGCAGAATCACCCCCTTGGGCAGGCAGTCGGGATTTTGGCCGACAACAGCCTTGCTTGGCTGGCAGTGGACTTGGCTTGCGCCAATTTGGACATTGCCTTGGTGCCATTGCCCGCCTTTTTTACAGATGAGCAACTGAAACATGCAATCCGCGAGGCCGGCATCACAACCCTGGTGACCGACCAAGGTCAGCGCGCGCAGCAATTGGGTTTTCAGTTGACTCCCCGCGACCTGGACGCGCCCATGTTGGTGTTGCGAAAGTTACAGCTCGATGGCTCAACGCCTGCACAAATCCAGAAAATCACCTTCACGTCGGGTACAACCGGCGAACCCAAAGGCGTTTGCCTTAGCGAAACACAGCAATTGGCTGTGGCAGAGGGTTTGATGCATGCGACAGAAAGTTTGGGCATCAAGCGGCATTTGTGTTTATTGCCACTTGGCGTGCTGCTTGAAAATATTGCAGGTGTTTATGCGCCCATGATGGCGGGTGCCGATATTATTTGCCCACCGCTGGCTCAAACAGGTTTGAAAGGTGCTGCCTCATTCGATGCGCAACAATGCCTGGACACTATCGCCAGCTACCGGGCGGAAAGCATTATTTTGTTGCCCCAAATGCTGATGGCCTTGTTGCAAGCCAGCACGCCAGGCGATGCCCGTTGGCAAAGCTTGAAATTTATTGCGGTGGGTGGTGGCAAAGTGCCAATCGGGCTGCTGACTTTGGCCAAGTGGTTCAACCTGCCTGTTTATGAAGGTTACGGGTTGAGCGAATGCGCCTCGGTTGTGTGCCTTAACACACCTGAAAACAACCGTCTTGGTACCGTAGGAAAGCCTATTCTGGGTGTGGAAGTAAAAGTAGATTCTGATCAGGAAATCTGGGTGAAAGGCAGACACTTTAGTGGTTATTTACATGATCTGAAGGCGGGCAAGGCCAACTCGCTGGTGCAAGGTGAATGGCTGCCTACCGGAGATTTGGGCAAGTTGGACGCTGAAGGTTATTTGACGATTCACGGACGCAAGAAAAATTTAATTATCACCGGGTTTGGTAGAAACATCAGCCCAGAGTGGCCAGAAGGCTTACTGCTATCCACAGGGCTATTTTTGCAGGCTGCGGTTTTTGGCGAAGGTAAAACCGGTTTGACTGCGATGCTGGTGCTGCGTGATACCCGCGATGCGAACAAGGTGGACGAGGCCTTGCAGCAAGTGAACCAACAACTGCCTGACTACGCACGTATTGCAGAGCACCTTGTAATTTCAGAACCCTTTTCATTCAGCAACGGATTGTGCACCGCGAATGGTCGCATACGCCGAGATGCCATTTGGCATGCCTACAACAGTCAACTCAACGGAGAAACAGTATGAGTTCCTTCTTTCAAATTCTTCAAACAAGTACAGAAAAAAGTCGTCAACAACTCATTCAGTCGGCGATCATTCAGGATGCACTTCGCGGTGAGGTTACACGCGGCCAGTATCTGGCATTTTTGGGGCAGGCTTATCACCATGTTCGCCACACTGTACCTTTGTTAATGGCCTGTGGAAGTCGTTTGGGCTCTTCGCATGATTGGCTTAAACGTGCCATCACCGAATACATTGAGGAAGAGTACGGCCATGAGCAATGGATTCTGAATGACATTGCGGCTGCGGGTGGCAATCCAAAAGAAGTGGCTGCTGCCAAACCTCACATTACTACGCAGGCCATGGTGGCCTACGCCTATCACCAGATTGATCGCAATAACCCAGTGGGTTTTTTCGGGATGGTGCATGTTCTGGAAGGAACAAGTACAGCCTTGGCTACACTGGCAGCCGAGAAAATTCAAACGAATTTGGCCTTGCCTGATTCTGCATTTTCCTACCTGACATCACATGGCAGCCTCGACCTTGAACATGTCAAGTTTTTTGAAACATTGATGAACCAACTCACTGCACAGGATGACAAGCAAGCCGTGATTGACACAGCAGATGCCATTTATCACCTGTACGGTGAAATGTTCCGTGCCTTGCCACAGTCCAATAGCCATGATTTGTTTGCGGAGGTGGCTGTATGAGTTCCTCCATGTCATTTCGTGCAGTGCTCACGGGAGCGACAGGTGGAATAGGGCGTGCGATGGCCTTTGCACTGGCGCCGCGTTCTGAATCCCTTTTGTTGCTTGGGCGAAACGCACAGGCCTTAAACGAATTGAGAGCATCACTTCAAAATCGATTTCCGACGCTGACCATCAATTGTTTGGCTGGCGATTTATTGGATGCTGATTATTTGAAGGAGATCTCGAATTACGCGCGTCAGAATGAGGTGAATTTGCTGGTCAACAATGCTGGCGTAAATCAGTTTGATGCCGTGAAAAATCTGAATTCAGAAGCGCAAGCCAGAATTATAGAAACCAATTTGCTGGCCCCCATGCAGTTGACGCAGGCCCTGTTACCCACTTTGCTCAAGCAGGTCAGTGCTCAAATTATTCAGGTCGGCTCAATTTTTGGCTATATCGGTTACCCGGGCAATGCCGCCTACTGCGCCAGCAAATTTGGTTTGCGTGGTTATGCCCAAGCATTGGCTCGCGAGCTGGTCAATACGCCTGTGAAAGTGAAGTACCTGGCGCCCCGTGCTACGGCCACAGCCATCAATGAAGGGGCGGTAGACAGTTTGAACAAAGCATTGGGTGTGACCAGTGACAGCCCGGCGTTTGTTGCCACACAGTTGGTTCACCTGATTGACAGTGACCGATTTGATTTGAAACTAGGATTCCCTGAACGTTTGTTTGTGTTGCTGAATCAGTTATTCCCACGAATCAACGACAAGGCCATTCAAAAACAACTTCCAACCATTGAAAAACACTGGAGTGCATCATGAGAAAAACCCTCAATACATTTGCCATGGGGCTAATTACGCTGACCCAATTTGCCTGGGCGGCGCCAAGTGAAGAAGTTCGCTCGTTACAAACTGAATGGGCGCAAGCCATGTATCAGGAGGACAGCAAAAACGCGGAAACTCATTTGGGGAAACTTGCTGATAAATCGCGTGATGTGGTGGCCAATAATCCGAAAGACGCAGATTCGCTGATTTGGGAAGGCATAGTGCTGGCCAGTTATGCGGGCAAGGTGGGTGGTTTGGGCGCATTGAGTTTGGTGAAAGAAGCCAAGGTGGCGTTCGAGACAGCGATTGCCCTGAACCCGAAGGCGCTGGATGGTTCTGCCTACACCAGCCTTGGTTCTTTGTACTATCAGGTTCCCGGTTGGCCGCTGGGCTTTGGTGATGACAAGAAAGCCGAGGAATATCTGAAGCTCGGCCTGAGCGTGAATCCGAATGGCATTGACCCCAACTATTTCTATGGTGACTTTTTGTTCCGTGAAGGGCGTATTGCCGAGGCTGAAGCTGCTTTGAACAAGGCACTGCAAGCAGCGCCACGACCTGGCAGGGAAACTGCAGATGCAGGTCGACGCAAAGAAATTCAGGCATTGCTCGCAAAAATCAAAACCGGAAAAAGTTGATCCATTTACACTAGGGTCAATGGATATAAAAAAGGGCTTTAGATTGAGAGTACTGTTGGTTGAGGATGATGAGCTAATAGCCAATGGGGTGCGGGAGGCTTTGCGCCGTCGCGCCTATCAGGTGGAATGGGTCAACAATGGCAAAGATGCGTTAAATGCAGCCATAGACAATCCGTTCGACCTGATTATTCTCGATCTGGGCTTGCCTGGTCTGGATGGTCTGGAGGTGTTGGCAGCACTGCGGGCGCACCAGAAATTAACGCCAACCATTGTGCTCAGTGCCCGTGGTACCACACAAAACCGAATTGATGGTTTGAATGCGGGTGCTGATGATTATCTGGTTAAACCTTTTGATCTGGAAGAACTCTTTGCTCGAATTCATGCCGTTGAACGCCGAAGCAGTGGCGCTGCTACCAATGTGTTGAAGATGGGTGAAATTGAGCTTAACCTTTCGTCGCTTAGCGTGACGTATCAGGGCAAGGAAGTCAGCTTGCAACGCCGCGAATTCAGTTTGCTCAAGAAACTGATGGAAAGCCCGCGACAGGTGTTCACGCGTGAACAGCTTGAGGAATCCTTGTATGGCTGGACTTCCGATCTTGGTAGCAATGCAATTGATGTGTACGTGCACAACATTCGCAAGAAACTATACAGCGATGTCATAAAAACACTGCGTGGTGTGGGTTACCGAATTGATCCGGAACTTGGGGGTTGAACTGGTGAACCATTCAATGCGCAAGCGAATCCTGATCGCGTTGCTGATGGCCTTGGTCGTGATCATGACGACCGCTGGCTTCATCACAAATCCCGATGAGCCTTCGGCTTTGGGCCACCCGTATGAAACCAAGCTGGCTTTTCAGGTGTGGAGCGAGCAGGGCAAGCTGCTGGTGCGTTCAGAATTTGCTCCCGATGAGCGCCTGGGGCCTTTAAAAGAGGGGTTTTGGGAGCGCAATTCAGGCGGTACGACTTGGCATGTGTTTACCTTGAAAAGTGGGGGCATATGGATTGAAGTGGCTGAGGAAACCGGTTTGCGCAGTGAAATTGCAAGTGATGTGGGGACCACTTTGATCAGCCCACTCCTTGTTGGTTTTGCAGCCTTGATGCTGCTGGTGAATTTGATTGTGATTGTCGGATTTCGTCCCCTTGCAAAGCTTGCAGATTCAATTGAACATCGCGACCCAAAAGACAATTCGCCCCTGGACCTGCGCGACACGCCCGAAGAACTGTTGCCCGTGGTGCAATCCCTGAACAGTTTGTTGGAGCGCATGGCCAATACCCTGGCCCGCGAACAGCGTTTCACCGATTCTGCCGCGCACGAGTTGAGGACCCCGTTGGCAGCCATGAGTGTGCATGCTGAAAATGCGGCCAATGCGAAAGATGAGGATGAACGCGCTATTTCCCTTGCGTATCTGATGACCGGGATGAACCGAACGAAACACCTGGTTGAGCAAATGCTGGTATACAGCCGAATTGGCGTGGATTCACAGTCTGAGCCTGAAGTAGCAGTTGATTTGGTAGAGGAGCTGCAATACCTGGTTAATAGCCAACGAACTGTACTTGAAGGCAGTGGCTTCAGAATTGAATTGGACGTTCCAGCGAGACCGGTTCAAGTGATATCCCAACGTGGTTTGCTTGAGATATTGCTTAGAAACTTGTTGGACAATGCCTGTAAACATTCAAGAGATCCCAACGGTGTGGTTGCAGTTCAGCTTCAGCTGGTGAATGAGGGCAAACTGGCGGTGATTCATTTTCGGAATATGGCAGATCCGATCGCCGCAGATGAGGTACCGCGTTTATTTGAACCTTACTATCGACCAGTGAATACTCGCGCAAAAGGCCATGGCTTAGGTTTGGCTATTGCCAAAGAGGTGGTTGCTCTAAATGGATGGCATCTTGAGTTAACACGCAACTCGACCACTGAAGGCATTGAGTTCACTTGTGAAATACCGGTTGCGAGTGTTCATAACTAGGATGCGGTCACTGCCCCAAATCCGCCAAGGGATGTGTTTTCTGAAATCGTGGTTTTAAAATGTCCCGAATGATCTCATCGCTGACATCGCCCAAATTCGCAGGGTTCCACCTCGGCGCTTTGTCTTTGTCGACCAGCAGCGCACGCACGCCCTCTGGAAAATCCGGGTGGGCGCAACAGCCCACTGCCGCTTGATATTCAAGCCGCAATACATCAGCCAAATCAGCGCCGGCATGGTGCTTCATTAATTCAAATGAAAGAGCGGCCGAAGTAGGTGAGCCGTTTGCATACGCCTGTGCGGCTTTGGCCAGCCAGGCCACATCGCTTTGTTGCAGCGCGCGCAATTCAATATCTATTTTCGTCAGCGAATCAGGGTTCATGACCGCATCAATTTTCTCTGCGTGAGTATGTAGCAATGGCGTTGGCGCTTCTACCTCAAACTGTCTTAGCAGCGCACTTAATTTTTCTCCATCGGTATTTGGGTTAAGCTGCCAGTGCGTGTTTGTAATCGCTTGCAACACATTCGAAAACTGTTCATGCGGCACTACTGCATCAGCCCAATCACCGATTAACGCATCGCCAGCATTGATGATTGCACCAGTCAAGGCCAGAAACAAACCGGTGTGCGCAGGCATGCGATGTAAAAACCAGGTGCCTGCCACATCAGGGTACAGGCCAATGTGAATTTCAGGCATGGCAATGCGTGCATTGGGGCTGACCACGCGGTGCGAAGCACCCATCATCAAACCCACGCCGCCACCCATCACAATTCCGTGGGCCCAACACAAAATTGGTTTTGGGTAGGTGTGTATGCGGTAGTCCAGCCTGTATTCGCGTTCGAAAAACGCTTCGGCTTCTGGCGGTACTACACCAGCGTTTACTCGCTTGCTGGCGTGGTGCAAATTGACTACATCACCGCCCGCGCAAAAAGCTTTGTCGCCGGCTGCGCTTAGCACCACACCTGCAATTGAATCGTCTTGCGCCCAGGCTTTCAACTGGGGGTCGAGCAGGTCGATCATGGGCAGGGTCAGTGCATTGAGCGCGGCTGAATTATTCAAAACCGCATGGCCGAACCTGTGGCTGCTTGCTGTGGTGATGGTGCTGAAAATGACAGGGGCTGACATGAATTGAATGGCTGCAGGAGTTAAAACCGGACAGCAAACAATACACCGATTCCATGCGCAAACAAAAAAGCCCAGTGCTTTCACACCGGGCTTTTAGGATACGAAGCAAATTAATTTGCTTCGCTGTTCAACAAATTAATGGTGCAAATCAAAACGATCAGCATTCATTACTTTGTTCCATGCGGCCACGAAGTCGTTCACGAACTTCTTCTCGGCATCTGCACCGGCATACACTTCACACAATGCACGCAGTTGCGAGTTTGAGCCGAAGCACATGTCAGCCAGTGTACCGGTCCACTTCACCTCGCCTGTTTTGCGATCACGGCCTTCCAGCACGCCGTCTGCGCTGGTTGACTTGCTCCACTTGGTGCTCATGTCGAGCAGGTTCACAAAGAAGTCGTTGGTCAACGCTTCTGGACGCTTGGTGAATACACCATGCTTTGCACCACCCACGTTGGCATTCATGGCACGCAGGCCACCTACCAACACAGTCATTTCAGGTGCGGTCAAGCCCAACAGGCTGGCCTTGTCGATCAAGCGTTCAGCAGCAGTGCCTTCCAAACCTTTTCGGGCATAGTTGCGGAAACCATCGGCTGTTGGCTCTAGTACTGCGAACGATTCCGCATCGGTGTGCTCTTGCGTTGCATCGGTACGGCCCAAGGCAACTGGCACTGTAATGCTGTGGCCAGCTTTCTTCGCGGCAGCTTCTACACCGGCTGCACCTGCAATCACGATGAGATCGGCGATGGAAATTTTCTTGCCATTGCCGGCATCGTTGAATTGTTTCTGAATGCCTTCCAGTTGTTCCAGTACCTTGCTCAATTCAGCGGGGTTGTTGGCCTCCCAGTTTTTCTGTGGAGCCAGCCGAATACGCGCACCATTCGCACCACCACGCTTGTCGCTGTTGCGGTAGGTGGATGCAGAGGCCCATGCTGTGCGCACCAGCTGGGGAATGCTCAAGCCGCTGGCCAATACTTTGGCTTTCAGTGCAGCAACGTCTGCGTCATCGGCATGCTTGTAATTCGCAGCGGGTACCGGGTCTTGCCAGATCAAATCTTCTTTCGGTACCAATGGGCCAATGTAGCGGCTCTTGGGGCCCATGTCGCGGTGGGTCAGCTTGAACCAGGCGCGTGCATAGGCGTCCGCAAACTCGTCTGGGTTGGCCAGGAAGTGGCGGGAAATTTTTTCATAGTCCGGGTCCATGCGCAGGGCCAGGTCAGCCGTGGTCATCATTGGGGCGTGGCTCTTGTTGGGGTCATGTGCGTCCACCACTGTGCCTGCGCCAGCACCACCTTTCGGTTTCCACTGTTGCGCTCCGGCCGGGCTCTTGGTCAGTTCCCAGTCATATTTGAACAGGGTTTCAAGGTAGCCCATGTCCCACTTGGTGGGGTTGGGTTTCCAGGCACCTTCAATACCGCTGGTGGTGGTGTCGCCTGCATTGCCTTTACCATGCTTGTTAATCCAGCCCAAACCTTGCTCTTCAATGGGTGCACCTTCCGGTTCCGGGCCCACCAGGGCAGGGTTGCCTGCGCCGTGTGCCTTACCGAATGTGTGGCCGCCCGCAACCAGTGCAACGGTTTCATAATCGTTCATCGCCATGCGGCCAAAGGTGGTGCGAATGTCGTGTGCTGAAAGCTTTGGGTCGGGGTTGCCGTTGGGGCCTTCGGGGTTTACATAGATCAAGCCCATTTGCACAGCGGCCAAGGGGTTTTCCAGTTCGCGCTTTCCGGTGTAGCGCTTGTCGCCCAGCATTTCTGTTTCAGGGCCCCAGTACACTTCTTCTGGCTCGTACACGTCTTTACGGCCGAAGGCGAAACCAAAGGTTTTAAAGCCCATGGTGTCCATACAGTAGGTACCAGCCAAGGTGATCAGGTCGGCCCAAGACAACTGTTTGCCGTATTTCTGTTTGATTGGCCACAGCAGGCGGCGCGCTTTGTCCAGGTTGCCGTTGTCGGGCCAGCTGTTCAATGGTGCAAAACGTTGCATGCCTGTGCCAGCACCGCCACGGCCATCGGCAATGCGATAAGTACCAGCGGCGTGCCATGTCATGCGAACAAAGAACGGACCATAGTGACCGTAGTCGGCTGGCCACCAGTCTTGGGAATTGGTGTACAGCGCTTCAAGGTCTTTCAGAAGGGCGGGTACGTCGAGTTTCTTGACTTCTTCAACGTAGTCAAAGTCTTCGCCCATGGGGTCGGTCAATGGGGAATTCTGGTTCAGCAGTTTCAGGTTCAGTGCGTTGGGCCACCAACTTGCGTTTGTGGGGGTGCCGGCAATTGCTGTTTTAGGACCGTCGCCTGTGAATGGACACTTTGCATTGTTTGTCATACATCTCTCTCCTGTGTTGCCGTTAATTGTTAACTGCTGGATTTAGTGTAGAGGGCTAAATCCTATCAATCAAGTTGTTTTTATAAATTTGTTCTATAGGCAGGGGCAATTGATATTGTTGACCTCTGGTATGTCAACCATATGTCTGAACAAAGAATTTTTCAATCCTGTTATTCCGGCGATGGATGAGCGGGGCTTGCTTGTTTTTTGCTGAATGCTGCGGCGCATGATTGACCATGCCTTGCAATTGATACAACATGTAACCGCTCAGTTACATCTGTGTTGCTGTACTTCATTGCGGTACTTTATTGCTGTAATTCGTTTCCCCGCCTTACTGGACAACACAATGCTAATCCGCCTTTTGTGCGCCTTGCTGGCATTCATCGGCACCCTTGTTTTTAGCCCAGCCTATTCGCAAGTGAAGGGAGCGGAAATTCCTCCTAACATGATTGGCAATGTGTCGCGCCAGTTGATGAAGGAAATGAAGCCGCTGGACAAACCCTTGCACATCAAGATTTGCATTTTCGACATTCTGGGCAAGGCCGGGCCGGTGTTTAGTGTGGCGCAGGACATTGCGCTGGAAGCCCGAAAGTGGAATGTATTTGCCGAGTTGATTCCCCACACCAACGAGACTGTGGCTACAGAATCGTTTCGCACGGGGCAGTGTGAGGCGGTGGGTATAACTACACTGCGTGCACGTTTGTTCAACCCCTTCATGGGCAGCTTTGATGCCGTGGGTGCACTGCCTTCCTACGACCACGTAAAAACTGCCTTGCAAGTGCTGATGGGCAACGATGCCTTGTACGATCTTTCAATCCAGGGCAAGTACCAGGTGGTGGGGATGGCCCCGCTGGGGGCAGCTTACGTGATGGTGAATGACCGCTCTATCGATTCGATTGAAAAAGCCGCAGGAAAAAAAGTGGCCGTGATGGATTGGGACAAGAGCCAGGCCAAAATGATTCAGCAGTTGGGTGCACAGGCAGTGCCCAGCGACATTACCAACTTTGCGCAAAAATTCAATAACGGTGTGGTCGACATTGTGGCTGCGCCCGCTGTGGCCTTTGCACCGCTTGAGCTATACAGGGGCTTGGGCACCAAAGGTGGCGTGTACAAAATGCCGCTGTTGAATGTGACAGGTTCAGCAATTATTAACCGCACGCGTTTGGAAAAAGAAATACCCGACCTGGATGAACGTTTGAAGAAAATGCGCAAGTTTGGTTTGGGTTTTATTGACCAGGCACTGGATGCGGTAAAAAGCATTGAAAAGCAGGTACCCGTCAAATACTGGATGACAGTGACACCCGCTGATCAGGAAAAATACAATGTGATGATGCAGCAGGCACGTATACAGTTAACGCAAGAAGGCGTTTATGACAAACGCATGATGAACCTGCTGAAAAAAGTACGCTGCCACCACACACCCAGTGCTGCGGAATGCAGCACGGGTGTTGAATAGCCAACTGCTTTAAAACGTGTTGTTTAAAACGTGTTATTCACCAACACTTCATTCAGGCTGAGTTGCCCGGGCTTGGGCCAGGGTGCTTTGGTGCCTTTGCCAATTGCAACCATGGGGCCCATGACATGGTCGGCTGGCAAGTTGATCAACTTCGCAACGCCTTCAAGGTCAAAGCCGATCATGGGGCAGGAGTCCAGCCCAATTCCTTTGGCTGCCAGCATTAGTGTTTGCATGGCCATACCAATTGAGCGCTGCGCCTCATCGCGCTGCAACCAATCGCGGCCGTCGTGAAAAGGGCTCATCCATCCGACCAACAAGTCTGCCACTTCCTTGGGGGCCTGTGCCCAATAGCGAGAGGGGTTCTTCTGCCAGGCTTTCATGTCAGCGGTCAT
Source organism: Burkholderiales bacterium (assembly GCA_021299735.1). Lineage (GTDB taxonomy): Bacteria > Pseudomonadota > Gammaproteobacteria > Burkholderiales > Burkholderiaceae_B > Limnobacter. The sequence goes on from JAJTEM010000008.1 coordinate 32,011, forward strand.
GATGACCAACAAAGATGCGTCTGTGATTTGGGACTGGTCGTTGCCTAGCTTGCGCATTTCGGCGCGCAAGGCTTTGTCTCGCACTACAACAAAACGCCAGTGCTGGATGTTGAAGCTGGTGGGCGCCTGAATGGCAGCCTCGAACAATTTTTTCTCGTTGTCTGCGGAAATGACATATTCAGGATCAAATGCCTTGATAGCGCGGCGTTGATAAATTGCCTCGAATAATTCCATGTTCTGCTCCCTAATGGTACTGCGTCGGTAATTCATTAAAAAAAGGCCGGAACCCTGGAGGGGGAACCGGCCGATAGTGTACAGGCTAAAAGGGGAACGTCGCTTATTTGGCCATGCGGCGAGCCTGTGACACTGCGTAGCTGCCTGCTCTTGCTGCCAGCAAGGGATCATCTGATCCTTCAATACCGGTGGGCAATACCAGTGGGTTGAAATTGATACTGTCGCAAGCTGCTTTGTCGGTTACTGCGGTAACTTTCAAGCGGCCAGCCACCACTTTTTTACGGTCATCGGGCCAGGCAACAGTGGCGTTGTTAGTGGGGTCTCCAGCTTCTGCGAGTTGCAACACCATGTCGAATTCAACTGGAATTTGCGACACGCGGCCTTTCAACTCATCTTCCAGAAACACTTTGGAATGGGTGGCCAATTTGTCGTCAGCAATAAATTCCTGACCAGTTACTGGCACAAACATCCATTTCGCGAACTGGGTTTTACCAGCAGCATTGGTGAATTTGAATGCATGGGTGCTCCAGTAGTTCACAGCGGCGTAGCTGGCTGGTACGCCGGTTTTGGCAAGCCAGTCTGCCTGGGGTTTGAAGTCAGGGTATTTGGCTGCGGCTGCTGCAATTTTGGCTGGATCCGGCTTTTTGGTGGCTGGGTCGGGCTTGCGCGCTTCCAGGAACGCAAGGAAAGCATCGGGTGTGGCGGCGGTGAAGAAGGGGGCTGAAATATTGGCCATCAGCCACTGCTCACCCTTTGGCAAGTCGAACTGGGCTGCCAGGCCGCGCACACTTTTGCCATTTTCAGGGGCGTTGGGGTTACCGCCGCCCACTGAGAAACGCAGGGTAACGGGTACCGGCTTACCGGAAAAAGCAGAGGCTTTGGAAATGGCTGCAGCTGCTTTGTTGCCAGTGAAGGTACCCGCAGCGCAAACGCCACGTGCACCAGAACGGCGTGAGCCTGCGTGGGTTCCAAACACACCCTCAAGGCCATCAACCAAATTGACTGCATTGGCGGGTTCGCTGGGAATAGGCGTTTGGGCAACTGCATATTGTGTTCCAAGCGCGGCCATAGCGGCCAAAACTGACAAACCAAGTACTTTTTTCATTGTTCTGCATCCTTTTTTGATGTTCGCTGAGTGCATCCCGGGCCCATCACGTGGGTGGAAGTTCAGTTTAGATCGTTGGAGTGAAGAATAAGTTACCGTGTCACGAAAATATAATTTTTTAACTTGGTTCAGCTGGTTTTTTAAAACAGGGCACCTGGCCTGCAATTGCTGACAACGCAGGCCAAGTTCAAGCTTTTGAAGTTTAGTGCTGCTGTGGACGAGGGTATACAATGGCCCTTATTTCGGGGTCTCGCTGAAAGTGTGGGCCCATGTAGATCATGCTGATTTGGGAGTTTCTCACGGCAGCAATTGCCACCTCCCTGTCGTTTTTCAGTTCCGGGCTTGCATATTGATAGGCAATCCCGTTGTTTTGAACGGCTGCCATCACGACAACTTTGTCATTGCGCATGGCTTCACTTGCAAATCCGAGAACCCAGCCATTTTGGCGTACCGCGGCAAGTACAATTTCCTTGTCGTTTTTCAATTCCTCGCTCGCAAACGAGAGTGACCAGCCCATTAGGTGGGCTGCACGCAATACAACATCCCGATCGTTGCGATGCACTGCATCCATAGTTTCAAGTGCCAGCGGATGCGTTTGAACTATTATGATTGCTTGTCGTTTTCTGTCTAAAATGTTTCTGATCGCTTCGATGTGATCCATTTGTTCAGTGGGGTGCGCAGTTTCGAGGGCAAGATTGCAGACACCGATCAGCTGGTCCAGTTGATGAATTTGCAGCTTGCCGATTGTGGTGACTGATTGATCGGAGAGCTTGCCCAGTGCCCTTAGAAGCACCGCACTTAGGCTTGCCAGTTGGCGTAGTGGTTGAGCAGGAACAGTTCTACCATTCTGCACTGCGGTGCGTACGGGTTCGATAAAGTGCGATATCAACTTTTGAAGAACGTCGCTGACGAGTGATTTGTCTGGTATCGAGTCAATAGCACACACATTGGCAAGATCATTGGTCAATTCTTCTGCCGTTGGCAAATCATTGAATTTGCCTGTTTTCAATGCCTTGCAAAGCTTTGCAAGCCCATGGCTTTCATGAGCCATTTCATGGGCAAATAGCTTTAGCAGCTTCATGGCGGCTTCAGGCCGATTCCTGACCAAAGTTTGCAAGGCGAATAAATCGCCTTTGTTGCCCGTGTGGGGTACGTCTACAGGTTGCGGTGCAGTGCGAACAGTGTTTCGCTTAAAGTTTGTTATTTGCCTTTGAAGCTCAAGGTTTAATTTGAGAACAGCTCTCGATGTGCCGGAGAGCTGTTGATTGGCGGGTACTGAGGGATTTGCCGTTGCTTTTTCGGCTCTCGAAATCGGAGTGACCATACTACTTAAACCTACTGAAATGAAGCGTTAAAGGCTTAAGTGGTATTCGGTCTTGGTCGGTTCCTGTACAACGAAAATATGATGGCTTTCAGCTGGATGGCAGAAGGTTTTTGATGACTGCTTCAGCCACAGCTTGGTTCATGTATCGCGGCACTGCATAGGTAAACCGGGCTTCCGCAATTGCAGATTTGGCCACCGCGGGTATATCTGCGGCTTTCAATGCTGCCAACTGGGTTGGAATTCCAAACTTTTCGTTCATGGCGCGAATTCTGGCAATAAAAGCGCGCGCCAGATGAACATCGTCCGCGCCTTTGTCGCCAATTCCGCAGGCACGGGCCAAAATGGCGAGCCGGCCAGCACAGTTGGGCAGGGAATAGTCGAGTACATGCGGCATTACGATGGCATTGGCCAAGCCATGGGGGGTGTGGTACAAAGCCCCAAATTTGTGGGCAATGCCGTGGACGTAGCCCACGCCAGCCTGCGTAAATGCAATGCCGGCCAAGTGGCTTGCACGCGCCATTTTCTGGCGGGCATCCAGGTTACTGCCATCGGCCACCGCAGTTTCAAGGTGCTTCATGATCAACTGTGTGGCTTCCAATGCCTTTTCGTCGGTTTTCCGGGTGGCATTGCGTGAAATAAAAGCCTCCACGGCGTGGGTTAGTGCGTCCATACCGGTGGCGGAGGTAATGTGAGCGGGCAGGCCTGTCATCAGTGAACCATCCAGTGCCGCGGCGGTGGGCAGCAAGCGCAGGTCCATGGCGGCCACTTTGCGTTTGTTCACGGTGTCGCTTACCACCGCCGCGATGGTTACTTCAGCGCCAGTACCGGCGGTGGTGGGTATTGCAAACAGGGGGATCATGCCTTTGTGCACACGCAGCAAACCGGTCAGTTTCAATACGGGTTTGTTGTTTTTTGCGCGTGCACCAATCATTTTGGCGGCATCAATCGGGCTTCCTCCGCCCACGGCCAGAATGGCTTGGCAGCCATTTTCCATCAATATCCGGTAACCAGCTTCAATTTGTTCAACGGTGGGGTTGGGTTCTACACCGTCGTACACCAAATACTTTACGCCTTGGGTTTCAAGTTCGGCTTTCATCTTGTCCAGCACGCCAAGCTTGACCAACACAGCATCGGTCACAATCAGCACATTGCGGTGGCCCACGCTGGCCATGTGCCGTACCAGGTCCAATGAAGAACCTGTGCCCTCGAACATTCGAGGCCATTTGAAAGGCATTAGCGCTGTGACTACTTTAAAAATAGCCATGTAAATGCGTAAAGCGAGCACTTCGAGTGCATGCAACATGCGGGTGTCTCCTGATTCTTATTGGGGTTAACAGTTGTTACCCCGATTGTACAAACAGTATCCCGTTTTGAAGCAGAGGAAATATTCCACTTTTTATGACGATCGGGAAAAGTTCACTAGCCCTTTCAGTCATGCTTGTTGCAACATTAAAACCAAAATTACAGAGACAATTTTCATGAAGCACCGCAACAAAACACTGTTTACCACTCTTGCTGCTTTGGGCTCACTGGGTTTGTGCGCGCCTCTTTTTGCGCAAGACGCGAATCTCGACGATTTTGTGGTGTCGGCTACACGTGAGGCGCGTGATCCCTTTGAAGTACCGGCGTCGGTCGACAAAATCAATCAAACCACGTTGGAAAAAGCGGGCAGCTTTCAGGTGAATTTGTCGGAAACCCTGACCCGTGTGCCCGGGCTGGTTATCAACAACCGCAATAACTTTGCGCAAGACCTGCAAATTTCAATTCGGGGCTTCGGTGCCCGCTCTACCTCGGGTGTGCGCGGTGTGCGTTTGTTTTCCGATGGCATTCCGGCCACCATGCCCGATGGTTCCAGTCAAATCTCGCATTTCAGCTTGAGTTCGACAGAATCCATTGAGGTGCTGCGTGGGCCGTTTTCATCGTTGTATGGCAATTCTTCAGGTGGCGTTATTTTGCTGACCACGGAGAACCCACGCCCAGGCACTGTGCTTGAAGTGAATCAGGTTGTTGGCACCGACAGCACGCGCAGAAGCGGAATTAAATTGAACAAGGGCAGCGGGGAAGTGGGCATTGTGATTGATGCTTCTACTTTCCGAACCGATGGTTACCGTGAGCACAGCAAGGCCCGGCGCGACAATTTCAACAGCAAAATGGTTTGGAATTTAAGCACCGATACCCGCTTGAGTTGGGTTCTGAACTATGTGGACATTCCGCTGGCGCAAGACCCGGTCGGTTTAACAGCCGGGCAACTGGCTGCTGACCGCAAACAGGCAGGCACGGGTGCTGTGGCGCGTAATTCAAACAAAACTGTGGAACAAAGCCAAACCGGTATTGTGCTGGAGCACAGTTTTAGCCCGAACATGAATGTAAGTTTCAGCCCCTATTATGGCGACCGCAAAATTCGGCAGGTGTTGGCCAGTGGTGCTGTCATTGATTTAAAAAATGAATACAGCGGGGCCGATCTGCGTTTTGGGCATCAAACCAGTTTGTTGGAAAAGCCCTTGTTTTTGAATGCTGGGTTAACGGTGGGCGAACTGGAACAGGCGCGCCTTGGTTTTCCAGATGAGCGTTCGCCCCGAAATCGCGACGAAGCCAACACCGCCAGCCAGTTCGATCAGTACTTGCAGGCTGAATATTTTTTCACCGACAAGTTCAGTGTGCTGGGTGGCGTGCGAAATTCTTCTATCGAGATTGAATCGAGCGACCAGTTTTTGAGCAACGGCAATGGCAGTGGCAGCAAAAAATACGATGAAGTCACCAGCAATTTGGGCTTCACTTACCGGCTGCAACCCAACATCAATACCTATATTTCTTATGGTGAAGGGTTTGAAACCCCAACACTGTTGGAGTCTGCGTATTTGTCGGTTACACCACCCAATCCGAATTTCAATTCCCAATTGGAAGCTGCAAAAAGCGAGCAGCTTGAAGTGGGCGTGAAGGCGAAGTTTGGCGACACCAAGGTGAATGCTGCGTTGTACACGGTCGATACGGAGAATGAACTTGTGGTGCTGCAAGGCGTGGGTGGGGCTACTGCTTTTAGAAATGCCGGTTCTACAAGCCGGGAGGGCGCTGAACTGGCACTGCAGCATGCTTTCAGCAAACAGTGGCAAACCAATGTAGCAGTAAATTACATTCGTGCCACTTACGACACCTCGTTTACTGCAGTGAACCCCGCCAACAACATTACGGCGGGCAACAGTTTGCCCAGTATCCCGAAGAAAACCTTCTTCGGTGAAGTGGTGTACAAGCCGACAAGCCTGTATGAGGCCGCCACTGAATTGCGATATGTGGACAAACTGTTTGCCAACGATGCGAACAGTGCCTTTGCGCCTTCGTACTCGGTGGTTAACTTGCGTGCCAGCAAAAACTGGCCTCTTGAGGGTGGCTGGAATGTGCGCACCTATGCCCGTGTGGACAACGTGTTTGACAAGGAATATGTGGGTTCAGTGATTGTGAACCAAGGGGCGGGACAGTTTTTTGAGCCCGCCAGCGAGCGCCAGTTTTTGCTGGGTGTTACCGTGGGTTTGACCTGGAAATAAGACCCGCAAGAAAGCACCCGAGGCCAGTGGAGGTAATTCATATTATTTACTGGCCACTTGCGCGTGAAGTTTTCTTGTGCAACCCGAAAAAGTGACTTGGGAGTAACATTTAGAATACCTTTACCACTTGTGGCTGTTCAGGCGCTGTTAGAATCTGACACATATAATTTTCACAATCAGGTTTGCCGCCATGTCCAACGCACTCAGTCTTCGCCGCATCAGCCACATGTCCAGCAATGGCTGGGATCGTTTGTTCAAATCGGAATCCATGGTGCGGGCGGGTTTACAGCCTTTTGAAATTATTCACAAAAGCGGTATTCACAGCGTTCGTCATTACTTGCCTTTGACTGAAGAAAGCATCGCGGTGGGCGATGAAACACTGCAGGTGAGCAAGAAGCGCAACAAAATTCCGCTGGTGCTGATCGCCCCCTTGGCAGTGAACATGTATGTGTACGACCTGTTGCCCGAGCGCAGTTTTGTGCGTTACCTGATGGCGCAGGGCTTTGATGTGTATTTGATTGATTGGGGCAAGCCAACACGCAAACAGGCTGGGCTTACCCTGGAGAATTACATCAAGGAATTTTTGCCCGCGTGCTTGAATGCAGTTCGGGAGCACAGTGGTTCAAAAAAGCTGAACCTGCAAGGCTGGAGCATGGGCGGTGGCATGGCCTTGGCCTACACCGCTTTGTTCAAGGATGAAAACATCAACAAGATTGTTACCTTCGGTACGCCTATCGATGGCCATGCCAACGGTGCCATCGGTTTGCAATACAAGCGCCTTGCACACCTGTTGAAAACAGCCCGAATCAACTTCCGTAAAGTGCCCGCCAAGTTGCTGTACACACCGGGCTGGGCCAACGTAATTGGCTTTAAATTGCTCGACCCAGTTGGCAGCCTGAAGGGTTACTGGAACCTGGTGACACAGTTACACGACCGTGAATTCGTGGCCCAGCATGCCAACCAGGCCGCTTTCATTGACAGCCTGGAGGCTTACCCCGGCGGTGCCCTGCGCGACTGGTTTGCCAGCATTTGGCTGGAAAACGAAACTGCGCATGGTCATTTCAAAGTGGGCAATGCGGTGGTAAATTTCAAAGACATTGCTTGCCCTGTGCTTGGCATTGCGGGCAAGAGCGATAACCTGGCCAATGTGGCGTGTTGCAAGCCAATCACCAAAGTGGTGGGCTCAGACAAATCTGAATTCTTTATCGGCCCTGGTGGCCACATCGGCATTATGAGCGGCAAAGAATCGCCCAACACCATTTGGGCAAAAACCGTAAGCTGGCTCAATAGCTAATCGTAATTAAAGGAATTAATGCGCAGCCACCTCCGCTTTTGGTTATAGTGATTCCACTCAGCACCAAAAGCAGTAGGAGGTGGCATGCTGAAATTCAGACGAAAAATTCTTCAGGCCAGTGCAGGTTTTCTGATTGCTGGCCCAATGTTGGGTCAACGCCGCGCTTTGGCACAAACACCCGCATGTGAACACAGTTTCACGCCCCACCAAATCGAAGGCCCGTATTACTCCCCGCAAACGCCCCGCCGCAGCAATTTGGTCGATGGCTTACGTGGCGAACTTCTGGTACTCGAGGGCCGTGTGTTAAGCACCAGCTGCCGACCCATACCAAACGCAATTGTTGATCTGTGGAGTTGTGATTCGCAAGGTGAATACGACAACACCGGGTTCAAACTGCGAGGGCATCAAATAACCGATGCACAAGGCAGGTTTCGTTTTCAAACCCTCATGCCTGGCTCATATGGCAATTCAAGTTTCAGGCGCACACCCCATTTGCATGTCAAAGTGCAGGCACCCGCCAGCCCTTTGTTGACCACACAGCTTTACTTTCCAGATCAACCCTTGAACCAGCGCGACGGTTTTTTCAACCCTGCCTTGCTGGTAAAAATTAAAGAACAAAAACAGGTGCTCACATTGGCATTGTTCGATTTTGTAGTGCCTGTGCTGGCAAAGGGATAGTTTCAATGGCAGTGCTTGTAAAAAGTTTTTTCGCCCTGTCTGTCGCATTGGCATTGGCGGCCTGCGCTGCGCAATCCGAAGCACAGCAGCCCACCGTGCGAACCGTGTGGCTAATGGGTGAGGTTCACGACAATCCTCAAGCCCACCAGGCTCGGTACGAAATAATTGCCAACAAAGTGAAGGCGGGTTGGCGGCCCGCCATTGCCATGGAACAGTTTGATCGTGAACACCAGGGCTTGCTGCGAACAGCGCAAGATGAATGCAAAACCGCAGCCTGCATTACTTCCAAGCCTTGGCTTGAAAAGTGGGAATGGAAATTTTATGAGCCCCTTATTCAACTGGCCATTGATTACCAGCTGCCTTTGTTGGCAGCCAATGTGTCGCGAGACGATGCGAACCGAATTGTGAAGGGTGGCTACATTGCGGCATTGGACACGGACACCATAGAACAATACCAACTGAACAAACCTTTGCCCTCAGCCTTGGCTGCACAACACCGCCAGAATATTGTGGAGGGACACTGCAATATGTTGCCGCCTCAAGTGGCTGAGAAAATGATTCCGGCGCAGGTTGCCCGCGACGTGTGGATGGCCAAAGTAATTGAGCAGCAGGCTGTTCAGCGAGACGTTGTGTTGATTGCGGGCAACGGCCATGTGCAAAAAGATGTCGGCGTCATGCAATGGCTGCCAGTTAAACTACAACAAACAACCACCGTGTATGGCTTTGTTGAAAATTCGCAATCAGGTGCTTCCGGGGAATTTGATGTGGTGGCGCAGGTGCCGGTTCATCCACGCGAGGACCCATGCGAGGTTTTCAAGGCCATGATGAAGAAATAAGCGACCTTTAATTGGCTTTGTGGAAGAAAAATCCTCGATAAGGTGCTTGTTCAATCAACAAAGTGTTAAATATCTTGTATTAATGATTACTGTAATAACAAATTCAAACAAACCTTCAGTTACACAGGAGCAGTACACATGGATCAATTGAAATTTGGTTTGGCCGAAAAATTCAAGGAGACAACAGTAAGCCGCCGCGGCTTTTTGCTGACCTCTCTTGCCGGTGGTTTTGCAGTGGCTTCCGAGCCCTTGTTTGCACAGGCCATAAAAACAGATGCCCGTGGAATTACTGCAGGTGAAGTAAAAGTACCCGTGAAAGATGGGCAAATTCCAGCCTACCGCGCCATGCCAGCCAAAGGTGGAAACTTCCCGGTGATCCTGGTGATTCAGGAAATATTTGGTGTTCACGAGTACATTCAGGACATTTGCCGCCGATTGGCCAAGCAAGGCTATTACGCAATTGCACCCGCGCTGTTTAGCCGCGAAGCAGATGTGTCGAACATGAGTCTTGAGGCAATCCTGAAAGACGTGGTGCCTGTGGTGCCTGATGCCCAAGTGATGGCCGACATTGATTCCACTGTGGCCTTTGCCAAAGCAAGCGGCAAAGCCAACACCACGCGCTTGGGTATTGTGGGCTATTGTTGGGGTGGCCGCACCGTGTGGTTGTACGCCAATCACAACACCGCTGTGAAAGCAGGTGTGGCGTACTACGGATTGCTGGCCGGTTTGAAAGGCCCGAACAAGCCTGCTGACCCGGTCGATGTGGCTGCAAACCTGAAGGTGCCGGTACTTGGTCTGTATGCAGGTGAAGACAGTTTTGTGCCCGACGAAGTTGTCGACAAGATGCGCAACGAGTTGGGTAAAGGCAGCAGTGCTTCTGAAATTGTAGTCTTCCCCGCTGTAAATCACGGCTTTCATGCAGACTATCGCCCCACCTACGACAGGCGAGCTGCCACCTATGCCTGGAAATTGACTTTAGACTGGTTTAAAGAGCGCGGAGTGTAAACAGAAGCCAAAGCGATTACACTTGAGTTATTCAATTGACTGGTTAAATTACCAATAACATGAAAACCGAGAATCCTTTGGCTCTGGATAACCAGCTTTGTTTCTCTTTGTATGCAACCTCTCTAGCGATAACCCAGGTGTACAAGCCCTTGTTGCAACCCCTGGGTTTAACTTTTCCACAGTACCTGGTCATGATGATTTTGTGGAAAGAGGACGGTGTCAGTTTAATTAATTTAGCGCGCCAGCTTGGCCAACAGCCTGGCGCGCTGACCCCTGTGATCAAACGCATGGCCGAGCATGGGCTTCTGACCCGCAACAGAAGCGCTGACGACGAACGTCAGCTTCAAATTTACCTGACTGAAGAAGGCAAGCGCATTCGGGAAAAAGCGCTTGATGTTTACGCCTGTGTGGTTGAGCAAACCGGCATGGCCCCTACCGAAATTTATCGGCTGAAGTGTGAGCTGGACTCCCTGCGTGAACGATTGCTTAAAATTTAATTCCTTATTTATATCTATTCAATTACAGGAGAAAGCCATGCAAGTAGTTTACTCAACCAAAGCCACATCAACCGGTGGCCGTGAAGGTGGCTCTGCCACGGATGACGGACGCTTGAAAGTGCAATTGAGCACACCCAAAGAACTGGGTGGGGCCGGTGGTCCCGGCACCAATCCTGAGCAATTGTTTGCTGCCGGTTATTCCGCCTGCTTTATTGGTGCGATCAAATTCGTAGCTGGGCAAGACAAAATCAGTTTGCCTTCCGAGCCCGAGATTACTGCCACAGTGGGCATTGGTGGCAATCCAAAGGGAGTTGGTTTTGCAATTACAGTGGACATGAGCATCAAGCTGGAGGGAATGGACAAGGCAGCGGCCAAGGCCTTGGTTGAGAAAGCGCACCAAGTGTGCCCATACTCCAACGCAACCCGCAATAACGTGGATGTTAACTTGACTGTGGTGTAAGCGTACACTGTTGTAAGCAGTTCCAGAAAGCGGTGGGCCTTTGTTAAAAGCCTGCCGCTTTTGCTTTGTACTCAAACGGCTTGTGCAATGATGCACACCAACCACCCACCGCATTGAACCATGTCGTATTTACTGTTGTTCGCCTCTGCTTTTTTGGCTGCCACCATTTTGCCGTTTTATTCCGAGGTTGTTCTGTTCGCCATGATTCGCGCAGGCGAACCCGCAGGTTTGTTGTTGGCTGTTGCAGCGGTGGGCAACACATTGGGCTCAGTGGTCAATTGGATGCTGGGGCGTTACCTGCTGCATTTTCAGCACAAAAAATGGTTTTATTTCAAGCCTGATCAAATTGCTAAAATGCAGGCCTGGTTCCAGCGCTACGGGGTGTGGAGTTTGTTGCTCGCATGGATGCCAATTGGTGGTGACCCATTAACGCTGGTCGCCGGTATTATGCGAGTGAACCTGTGGCTTTTCATTCTGCTGGTGGGTATTGGAAAAACACTGCGATATATGGCGGTGATCTATTTTTCGGAAATGTCGGTGGCCTGGTTTTAACCGAATTCAAACTGAAGGAAATTGTGTTGTGATGAACCCAAGTGATTTGCCCAACCTGGATACCAACTGTTTCAAGCAAGTGGATCGCGAACTTTTGGGCGACAAGCTGTCGCACCCACCGCGCATTCTGGTTTTGTATGGTTCGCTGCGCGCGCGTTCATTCAGCCGTTTGGCTGCCGAGGAAGCCGGGCGCTTGCTCACTTTGATGGGCGCCGAGGTGCGGTTTTTTAACCCGGAAGGTTTGCCTCTGGTGGATGAAGTCAATGAGCAGCACCCCAAGGTGCAAGAACTTCGCGAATTGGCGGATTGGTCAGAAGGCCAGGTTTGGAGCTCTCCGGAACGGCATGGCGCCATGACCGGCGTGATGAAAACCCAAATTGACTGGCTGCCCCTGACAGGTGGTGCCAAGCGCCCAACGCAGGGCAAAACCCTGGCGGTGATGCAGGTGTGCGGCGGTTCCCAATCGTTTAACGTGGTGAACCAGTTGCGTGTATTGGGCAGGTGGATGCGCATGATCACCATTCCCAATCAATCTTCGATTGCAAAAGCATTCATGGAGTTTGATGAGAACAATCGAATGAAGCCTTCACCGTATTACAACCGCCTGGTTGATGTGATGGAAGAGTTGATGAAATTCACCTTGTTGACCCGCGGCCATTCGCAATACCTGGTTGACAGGTATTCCGAGCGTGTAGAGTCGGCAGAAGAATTGTCCAAACGTGTAAACCAGCGCAGTATTTAATTTCGCCGTGCGGCATTTAACTTCAAACCAGTAGGCGCAACACTGTGTTGAAAAGATTGACCTGTTTTGTTTTGTTCACTTGCCTGGGCGTGGTCAATGCGGCCCACGCAGGCAGTGCCACGGTTGCCGCTGCGGCCACCTTGCGCTATGCACTGAATGAAATTTCCCCTGCATTTACCAAAACTACAGGGCACACTTTGAAGGTGGCTTATGGTTCGTCGGGTAACTTTTACAGCCAAATAAAACAGGGCGCCCCATTCGATGTGTTCTTGTCGGCCGACATGCTTTTTCCTCAAAAACTGGTGGATGAAAAACTGGCTGTACCGCCTGCCTTGCCCTACGCCGAAGGGCGCTTGGTGTTGTTGCTGCCGCAAAAAAGCCGCTTGAAACCTGATGGCACTTTGGCTGATTTGACTTCTGCATTGAAGGACGGGCGTTTAAGTAAACTGGCCATCGCCAACCCTGCTGTGGCACCTTACGGTGCGCGCGCGCAAGAAGCGTTGACACACGCAGGCTTGTGGGCAGTTGCCCAGCCACACTTGGTGATTGGTGAAAACGTGGGCCAGGCCACGCAGTTCGTGGCCTCGGGTGCTGCACAAGCCGGGCTTGTTGCTTTGTCACTGGCACTTGCCCCCGAGCTGGCTGAACGCACCCAATATGCGATGGTGCCCAGGGAATGGCACCAACCCCTGGTGCAGGGTATGGTGTTGATTCGCCCCGACAACGCCGCTGCGAAAGCGTTTGTGGATTACCTGAGAACCGGGGCTGCGCGTGCAGTGCTCAGGAAGTATGGTTACGACGAGGTGCAAGCGCAATGATGGATTGGTCTGCATTTTCGCTGTCCATTCAATTGGCCTTGGCCACCTTGCTGCTTTTGCTACCGGTGGGTTTGCTGGCAGGGCGGTGGTTGGCGCGCACCAATTTCAAAGGCCGCACCTGGATTGAGGCCGCCATTTTGTTGCCGCTTGTGTTGCCACCTACGGTTATGGGCTATTACCTGCTGGTTGCGGTGGGCGGTGGGTCGCCTTTGGGGCAGTGGCTTCAGAACAATTTGGGCATTTCGCTTACCTTCAATTTCGCCGGCCTGTTGTTGGCCTCGGTGTTGTTCAATATTCCCTTCATGTTGCAGCCTATTCAGCGTGCATTTGAATCCATTCCCTACAACTTGAAGGAAGCGGCACAGGTGAGCGGTTTGGGCAGTTGGGCCATTTTCACCAAGGTTGAATTGCCATTGGCCTGGCCGGGAATTTTGTCGGCCATGGTGCTTACCTTTGTTCATACACTGGGCGAATTTGGCGTGGTGCTGATGATAGGCGGCAGCATTCCTGGTGAAACCCGAACCCTTGCCATTTCAATTTATGACAGCGTGCAAAGTTTTGATTTGAACGCAGCCAACACCATGTCGCTGGCATTGTTGATGTTCTCATTGTTGGCGGTAACCACTTCATTGTGGTTGTCAGGACGAAGAAGGCCCAGGACGTGATTAAGCCCATGAGCGCCCTGCACGTTGAAATCGAGCAGCAAAACCCCATGCCCCTGCGCGCCAGTTTTAGCTGCGAGGCCGGGCAGTTGCTGGCCTTGGTGGGGCCTTCTGGCGCTGGCAAGTCATCTATTCTGCGTGTGCTGGCCGGCTTGATGAAACCTGCAAATGGCCGCATTCAAGTGGGCGAGCAGGTGTGGCTGGATACTCAACAAGGAATTTTTAAAATACCCCAACAGCGCAGGGTGGGACTGGTGTTTCAAAACTATGCCTTGATGCCGCACTTGAGTGCTGCTGCCAATGTGGCGCTGGCTTTGCAGCACATACCGAAGGGCGATCAAATAATTGAGGCGGTGCAGTGGTTAAAGCGGGTGCGCTTGACTGCAGATGAGGCCATGCGCAAACCTGCCCAGTTGTCGGGTGGGCAACAGCAACGCGTGGCACTGGCCCGCGCACTGGCTCGCGAGCCCGAATTGTTGTTGCTGGATGAACCTTTTTCCGCGGTCGATCAAATGAACCGGGAAAGCCTATACCGTTTGTTGGCTGAATTGCGGGCTGATTTGCATATTCCAATTGTGTTGGTCACCCACGACCTGAATGAAGCCCGCATGTTGTGCGACAAGCTGGTGGTGCTGGACCAGGGGCAGGTGTTACAGGAAGGCCATGCATTTGATGTACACCGCAGGCCGCGCAATTCCCGCGTGGCAGACCTGGTGGGCATTCAAAACCGTTTTCATGGTGCATGGCTTGGGCCAGCAGGCGAAGAGGGTGTCGGGAATTTGCAATGGACCCGCGCATTGGATACCCAACTGGCAACGCCCGCCAACAGCTTTCAACTATTGGTGAAAGACAAAGGCAAAATTCCGCCCGGTTTTCCGGTGAACTGGGTGGTGCATGCAGATGGGCTTTCATTAAAACCTGCTGCATACAATGAGCAGCGCAAAGGTTTTGTATTGTTGCCTGTGCAGGTAGATGCGCACCGCGACCTGGGGGAACTGAGCCTGATCGATTTGATGATGGAAGTGCCGCCGTTCGAAACCCTGAAAATGGCGGTTTCTGGGGCGCAGCGCCTGGGCTTGAAAAAAGGTGCACCTTGCGTGGTGGAAATGGACTTGGAATTAATACACATCATGCCGAAAAAACACCGGCAGTAAGATTGCCTATCAATGCGTAAGTAAAACAAGGTGTTGATTTTAAAGTGAATCTGAAAGTGTTTGCCTGTGAGTATGAAGGTTTGGAGACATTTCATACCTACAAAAAACATGAGCACAACACGATACACCGCGCTGGTATTCAGCATGTTGGCCTTCATACTTGCTGGCTGTTTGGGTGGCAATGATTCCGCCACACTGGCCGGTGGCGACAGCCCCACAGTGATCAACCCCAACGAAGAATCGCCGGTCGACCTGAAGGCTGGCGATGGCATTCGGGTTTTGTCGAATCGCGCCGACTTGATCAGCGATGGGAATGCCCTGGTTGAAATTACTGCTGAAGACCCTGCCAATTTGCAAGATGTGAAGGTGATGCTGGGCACAGTCGATGTCAGCAATCAATTCGCCTTGCGAGAAAACGGCCGTTACATGGGCAGGCTACAAGGCTTGGCCTTGGGTGAAAACCGCATCATGGCTGTGTTGAAAAACAGGGGCCGAATGGTGGCCACCATCACCAATCACCCCAATGGCGGGCCCGTGTTCTCAGGGCCGCAAGTACAACCCTGGACCTGTACCAACGAAGCGGCAGTGGATGCGCAATGCAACCAGCCCGCCGAATTCAGCTTCTCGTATTTGCCTGCCAACAAGTTGCAACACGTGCTGACCAATTCGAATTTTCAGGAACAGGAATTTGCACCAACCTTCCTGCCTTACGATCCGAAAAACCCGCCACCTGCCAGCGAAATTGCCATGACCACGACCGATAACGGCGTGACTGTGCCTTTCATTGTTCGTACCGAACGGGGTGTGCAAAACCGCGACCGCTATCAAATTCGAACCTTGTTTAACCCCGCAGAAGACTGGCAACCTTGGAAGCCGCAGGCGCAGTGGAACGGCAAGGTATTGGTTCACCATGGTGGCAATGTGGGCGTAACTTACGGGCCGGGCAACCCGCCGAATGGCGATATTTCAGGCACTGCCCCCGATGGTGCAGAGTTTCTGCTTGGCGACAGCATTACTGTGGCCTTGGGGCGCGGTTTTATTGCCACCTCAACTGCGCTGGCCAATTTAGGCCACAACGTGAATTTGGTTACTGCTGCCGAATCACTGATGATGGTGAAAGAAAGGATTGTTGAGCAGTATGGCGAAATCCGTTACACCATGGGTACAGGGTGTTCAGGGGGTGCCATTGCACAGCAGCACATTGCCAATGCCTACCCTGGTATTTACCAAGGCATTATCGTGCAGTGTTCATATCCCGATGTGTGGACCACAGCCACGCAGTTTGGCGATTACAACCTGTTGAATTCTTACTTTGGCAATCGCTATCAAGGTGTGAACGAGGCAGAAAACTCTCGTCAGTTCCCGCAATTCGCCACCAACTTCCTGCCCTACGTGCAGTGGAGCGCCGTGTATGGCCATTTGCCAATTAACCCGGTGTTGTCCGATAACGCTTTCTTTCCCAAGGCCTACCCTTATGCACAAAATTGTCGTGGCTTGAATGGTGCTGCCACACCTTACGACCCTGTGAACAACCCCGGTGGTTTGCGTTGTGGGCTGATTGATTACATGAGTACCCAGTTTGGTTTTAGAACGCCCGATGTGTGGAGTGCCAATGAGAAAAAAATTGGACGTGGTTTTGGCGGCATACCGCTGGACAACGTAGGGGTTCAATATGGCTTGGGAGCATTGAAACAAGGCACCATTACCGCAGATCAATTTCTGGATTTGAACCGCAATATCGGTGGTTTTGATGTGGACATTCAGCGCGTGGCCAAGCGCATTGCAGCAGACCCATTGGCTTTGGCCAATTCGTATAAAACAGGCGCAGTAAACACGGCTGAGCATTTGAGCAACATACCGATTATCGACTTGCGTGGCCCCGACC
The DNA here is from genome assembly GCA_021299735.1 of Burkholderiales bacterium. GTDB lineage: Bacteria > Pseudomonadota > Gammaproteobacteria > Burkholderiales > Burkholderiaceae_B > Limnobacter. The sequence goes on from JAJTEM010000008.1 coordinate 48,796, forward strand.
CCGGTATTGCGCACGATGCCTTTCATAGCTGGCAAATGCGCGCACGTTTGAACGCCACGCAGGGGCATTTCGACAACCATGTCATTTGGTTTGGGCAACTGGTGCTTGCAGGCGATTCCACCTACAGCACCGAGGCCTTGCTGGTTATGGACCGTTGGTTAAGCCAAATTGAAGCCGATGGCAGCAACAAGCCGCTGCCAGAAAAGGTGGTGGCCAACAAGCCTGCTGCCGCGCGTGACAAGTGTTTGTCAGCACAAAGTATTTATGCAGACGATGGTCCTTTCATTCCTTTGAGCGGTAACTTGTTTTACCCCGAACCAATTTTGCCCAGGGCCAATTCCAGCAGCATTCCGAAGCCACCCCCCGAAGCAGGTCAAATTTTTGATCAACTGAGCAAGCAAGTGTGTGGTCTTGATTTCTCTGCGGTTGATTCCACGGGCATGTCGAGTCAACTCACCGGCCCGATTGCCCAGTTACAGCATGTTTTGGTGCAAACCCGGTTTGGTACTCCCCGCACCGTGGCGGGCGACGATATTCGTACGCTTAGAAACAAGTGCGCATTAAAGCCAGTGGATGTGGCTGATTACGCGGGTGCGGTTTCAATTACCGATATGCCTGCCTTCGTGGCGCAAGTGAAAGAAATATTTCCGCAAGGCGTTTGTGATTACAGCAAACCGGGCGTGGGTACTCAGCCCACACAAACCTGGTTGCGTTATGGCACCGCCACCGAGAAATTGATTGGCGGAGTACCCTTGCCTGCAAAGCCCGTGAATTCAAGGCAGGGTTGGGCAGCACCTGCTTTTAGAAATGTTAATTAACATTAACTGATAATTTATCAATTGCAAGAGAAGAGGGGACTTTACCTTTGTAATGTCTCCTTGTGTCTTGTTGGAGTCGGGCACACTGCTTGTATCGAATAAAGCGAATACGTTCCCCTTGAACTCTGAAAAAATAACTCCCGATGTGTTGGAGCATAGCCCTGTTGGTTTGATGCAAATTGATCATGCCGGGCAAATACTTTCAATTAACTCCTGTTGCGCTGATATTTTCGGCTATTCGGTGGCCGAATTGCTCGACCAGTTTTTTGAAATTCTATTGCCGCCCGGCTTAAGAAGCAGGCACGCCGGTTTGTTTCAGGAATTCATTCAATCGTCCGATGGGCGCATGATGGGGCAAGGCACAGGGCAAAAATACTTTCCGGCCCAGCACAAGGCGGGGCATGAAATTTTTGTTCAAATTGGTTTGAATGTGAATCGCACAGGTACATTGCCTCTAATTACTTTGGCCATAGTCGATGTCACTGACAAAGCCCGGTTACTGAACGAACTGAAGCATGGCAATGAGCGCCTGCGCCACAAAACGAAAGAACTGATGCAAGTGGTGCGGCAGCAGAACCATTTTTTAAATGTGGTTAGCCATGAATTGCGCACCCCCTTGAACAATTCGCTTGAAATGCTGAACCAGCTTTCTGCCACACAGCTTGATGAAGACCAGGCTGAGTTGTTTCAGGACCTGGACAAGGCCAATATTGATGTAACCCGCAGTGTAAAAATGTTGATGGACTATGCCGACAGCATGTTGGGTGAGCTTCAACTGGAAGAAGAAGAATTTGATTTGCGGGCACTTTGGCTGGACCGCTTAAGGTTGGTGCAACGCGCCCACCCCGGGCAAATTCATTTGCTGGAAATTCGTGAAGAATTTGATTTTGACCCGGTGGTACTGGGTGACAAAATGCGAATAGGTCGCATGATGCACGGCCTGATCGACAACGCCATGAAGTTTTCTGACGCACACCGAATCAAGGTGCACATTCAATTCAGGTCACAACCTGCCCCCCAACTGTATTTCGAGGTGAGCGACAACGGAATTGGCATGGCTGAGTCGCTGATTCAGTCGATTGGCAAGCCATTCGCCAATCAATCCGTGCGCCGCACCCGTGGCGGCGGTGGCATGGGCGTTGGGTTTTACCTCACTCGCAAATATCTCGAGATGATGAAAGGGCAGTTTTCATTACAAAGCCGCTTGGGAGAGGGCACTTGCTGCAGTATTCACGTGCCACTCCAGTTAATCGGCCGGGCGAGTGCTCAGGCTGTATCCGCTGAAAGTGCTGGCGATTTGCCATTGAGTAATTTAAAGCTTTTGCTGGTGGAAGATGACCCCACCGTGGCGAAGATCAATGCAATTCGCCTTCGCAAATTGGGTGCCCATGTTGTGGTGGCCGGGAATGGTCAGGTGGCGGTTGATCTGCTTCAGGACAAAAGCGTAAGTATTGCTGCAATTCTGATGGATTTGCACATGCCAGTGATGGACGGTTTCAGCGCAACGCGCCACATTCGTGACATGGTTGAGTATGTAAAAATTCCAATTGTTGCGGTAACCGCAGGTTCACGTTTGGCAGAATATGCGCGCGCCATGGCTGCCGGAATCGACGCGTTTTATTCCAAACCATTTGAGCCCAATGTGTTGGTTCAATACTTCAAGGCCCGTGGTGTAATTCGCTAGTACAATGTAATTTTATTACCTCGGGTTTTGCCCTGCTTTTTACATGAATCGCATGAATTTACTCGATAGAATTCGCATGCAGCTGGATCAGTTTTCCAGTGCCGAGCAGGCAGTGGCACTGGTGGTGTTAAAAGACCCCAGCGGTTTTCAGAAAATGCCTGTCACTGAATTGGCTAAGCTTGCCGGTGTTAGCAGCCCCTCCGTGGTGCGGTTTTGTCGCTCCCTGGGTTATGAAGGCTTGAGCGATTTCAAACTTAAACTTGCAGCCAGTTTGAATGAAGGTGTGCCCTTTGTTCATCAAACAGTTCAAGCCGGCGACAGTGGTGAAACCCTGATTCAGAAAGTGCTCGACAATGCCATTCATACGCTGCGTACTTTTCGTAACACGGCGCCGGCCAAACCCATCGACAAAGCCACTCAACTTCTTGCAAAGAGTATTGCGAAAAAAGGTCGCCTTGTGTTTTACGGCGTGGGCAATTCCGGCTTTGTTGCGCAAGATGCTGAACACAAGTTTTTTCGCATGGGCTGCACAGCGCACGCCTATTCCGATGGGCATTTGCAGATTATGGCTGCATCCATGTTGAACAGGGGTGATTGCCTGATCATTATTTCGAATTCAGGTCGCAGTCAGGATTTACTCGATGCCACGCAAATTGCCCGTGCAGCCGGGGCAAGTACCATTGCAATCACCGCCTCGGGGTCACCTTTGGCACAGGCAGTGCAGGTGCATATTCCCGCAGACCATGGCGAGTATTACGAGCAATACAGCCCCATGGTGTCGCGATTGTTGCACCTGTGTGTGGTGGATGTGCTTGCTACGCAGGTGGCTTTGCAGTTGGGCGATTCAGTTCAAAAGAACATGGCCCGTTTGAAGAAAAACCTCATTGAAAGCCGTTATGCCAAATAGGATGGGTTGGCGAAGTTTTCTGGCAAGGCTTTAAAGCGGGTTTCACAGGCGATAAGGCTAATTTTTTCGAAGCCTGGTTTATTCGGAAATTTTTCGTCAGCCTGGGCTGAACACACCAACAGCACATTGCCGTTTTCGCCCCCAAAGCAAGGCATGGTGGGTTTGGCCAAGGGCAATTCAAGGCTTTCAATGAATTCGCCGCGTTCGCTGAAGCGGTCAAGCCGATAGCCTTCCAGAATCGCAACCCAATAACTTCCATCGCTTGTGAAACAGGCGCCATCGGGCCGAGCTGTTCCTTCGGAATATTGTTTGATCAATTGCCTGCTGCTTAATTCCCCCGTTTCAAGCTGGTAATCAAATCGCCAAATACATTTGTGCCGGGTGTCGCTTAGAAACACCGAATTGCCACTGGGTGAAAACGCAAGGCCGTTGCCCACAATCAAATCAGCTATTTTCAGTTCTGCTTTTCCGGATTCAATGCAATACAATGCGGCTGTGGCGGGGCTGCGGGCATCAACCAATGTTGATATCCAGATTCTGCCCGCCGTGTCGGCACGGCCATCGTTGAAGCGGTGTTTGCTTGAATCAAAAGGCGCTTTCAATTTCAAGGTGCAGGTATTGCCCTCGATCAGCCAGCCGCCTTGCCTGCCCAATGCCACCCAGGTGTTTGCCTTTGCTGTGGGCAGCACGCAGCCTATTTCATCGGGCAATGCAAGGGTACTTAATGGCAGCGTGTTTTTCGATGAGCTGTTCAGCACATCGCTTGAATTCAAACGGTACAGGGTGCGGTTATTAATATCTACCCAAGCCCAGCAGCCATGTGCATACCTTGGGCTTTCGGCCAGGCTGCAGAATGGCAATGGCAGGGCTTGCCAATTCATCACGATGCTGAATTTTTCAGGAAATGGTTGATGAGGTGGGCAGTCACCGGGTTCTCGGCAGGCGCATGGCCCGGCGGTACACTGTGCTCCAGTTGTTCGGCAATGCATTTGCCCAGTTCAACACCCCATTGGTCAAAGGGGTTGATGTTTTGCATCGCAGCCAGTGCTGCGGTTCGGTGTTCCCACATGCACAGCAGTGCACCGAGCGAATAGGGTGTTAGCGAATCGAGAAACACCATTTGAACCGGGCGGTGGCCGGGGCAAGATTTGTAGTTGATGTCGGTGTTGTTCAATTCAGCTTCGGAATTCAGGCGACCCACCGAGAAGGCTTCGGATTGCGCCAATGCATGAGAGAGCAAAACCTGGTGGGATTTCACTTCCTCATGGTCGGGCCTCACCACAGCAATCAATTCAACCGAGCTGGCAATTTTGCTTTGGTGCAGCATCTGGAAAAACGCATGTTGGCCATTGGTGCCCACATCGCCCCACAAAATCGGGCATGCGGGTTTGTCGAGTAACTCCCCATGGTTGTTCACGCCCTTGCCCAGCGATTCCATCCACAGCTGTTGCAGATAAGGCACCAGCTGACTAAGGCGTGAATCGTAGGGGCTCAGCATCAGCGAGGCTGCGCCATGCTCCAGGTTATACAGGTCGCTCAGCGCAAGCAGCGTGGGAATACACTGGCTGGCTTTGCTTTGCAGCACATGGCCGTCCATCAGTGCGGCACCTTCCAGCAGTTCATTGAACACCGGGTTGCCGTGTACCATGCGCACCCCAATAGACACTGGGCCCCACAGTGAATAACGCCCACCCACGGTTTCGCTGAATTCAAATATGCGGTCTGCGGGTATGCCCAGCTCAAGCGCTTTGCTAGGTTTGCAGGTTGCTGCAACCAACGCTTTGCTGCGGTAAGCAGGCCCGGCTGAATCCAGCCATTTGAAAATATGCTGTGCGTTGTGCAGCGTTTCGCGGGTTGAAAATGATTTGCTGGCAATGACCACCAAGGTGGTTTTTGGGTTCAGCGCGGCCAGCGCAGCTTTCATTTCATGGAAGTCTACGTTGGCGGCAAACCGAATATTCAGCGCAGGCGCTTCGCCCAAATCCAGTTTGCTGAATACGTCGTTGAGCAGGCGTGGGCCCAGGTCAGAACCACCAATGCCCAAATGCAACACGCTGTTGTAGCGCTCGCCATCGGGGGTGGTGTAACGGCCCGATCGAACCTGCTCCACGAAGTTTTCCATCTGCTGCTGTACTTGCCGTGTCAGTGCCAGTTCATCCCGACCGTTGACCACCAGTGACACCGCGGAGTTGTAGGCTTGGGGGTTGCAGGCTGCGCGCAGGGCCCAGTGGCCAGCAGGCCTGTTCTCTGTGCCGTTTACCACTTGCCCGCTAAACAGGCCTTCAATAAAGGCAGACAAATTCTTGTGCGCTTGGGTTTTCTCAAAGTTCAGCACATGGCTGGCGCTGTAAAGCTGCCGGTCCAGATTGATGTGAACTGGGCCGAGACTGCGGGAAAGATAGCCGGGGTTTAAGGCAGATGTGTTCATGAATATGCCAATGGGGAAATAAAAAAGGCGCTGAAAATGTGCTTCAACGCCGAAGTTTCGCACGACTTCGGCAGAGTGTGTCCAACTGGCTCTAAAAATTGAATCAGGGTGTGCCTGTGGGTTCGGTCATGAATCCAAGCTTTTCCACGCCAGCACGTTGGGCGGCGGCCATGACCTGAACTACTTTTTCATATTCCACTGCCTTATCCCCCTGAATGCGTAACTCGGGTTGTTTTTTTTGCTGCGCCACTGCTTGTAAACGTAGTTCCAGGTTTTCAAATGTCAGTGTTTCTTCATTCCACATCAAGCTACCGTCGCGCTGCACGGTCAGTGTGATCACATCGGGTTTTACTTCTGTGGGTTGCTGGCTGGCCTGCGGCAAATCTACTTTCACGGAATGTGTAATCACCGGCACGGTAATAATGAAAATAATCAGCAGTACCAACATCACGTCCACCAAGGGCGTCATGTTGATTTCGCTAATTTCCTGCTGATCGTCGTAAGAATTGAACGACATGGCTTAAGCCTCCTTTTTCAGGGGCATGGTGCGTACCGCAGAATCTTTCTGCATGGGTGAACCGGTCAGGAAATAGGCATGCAACTGTCGTGCAAAGCGGTTCAGTTTGCTCAGCAAACCTTTGTTGGCGCGGGTTAATGCGTTGTAGCCCAACACAGCCGGAATGGCCACAGCCAGGCCAAATGCAGTCATGATGAGGGCTTCGCCCACGGGGCCCGCCACTTTGTCGATACTGGCCTGACCAGAAACACCGATACCCACCAGCGCATGGTAAATGCCCCACACTGTGCCAAACAGGCCAACAAACGGCGCAGTAGAACCCACTGAGGCGAGAATGGACAAGCCGGACTGAAGTTTTTCGGCGGCTTCATCCATGGCGCCACGCAGTGCCTCGCTAAGCCAATCGGCCAGGCTGATTTGGCCATGCAGGTCGTCTTTGTTGGTGCTGTGGTGATTCACTGCAGCCTGGCCTTCAATGGCCATGTGGTGGAAAGGGTTGCCGGTGTCTTTGCCCAGCACTTGAAGGCCTTCAGCGAAGCTGTGGGTGTGCCAGAATTGATCGACTGTGCCTACATTTCTACGCAGGCGATACAGGCGCATGCTGCGCGTAATGATGACGTACCACGACGCGATCGACATGATCAACAGCAGCAATGCAACGCCTTTGATGACCCAGTCACCTTGGGCCCACATGGCGGCCAGGCCGTAAGGATTATTTTCCATTTCAATTAACCTCGCTTGAATTCAATGTTCTCAGTTATTCAGCACAAAAGAAACCGGTTGCACGTACCAAAACGGAATTGGTTTGTCGCCCCGTTTGGCGGGCACATACTTCCAGGTTTTAACAGCTTGAAGGGCTGCGTTGTCCAGCCGCGGAAAGCCGCTTGACCGGTTCAGTTTGATTTCACCCACACTGCCATCGGTCAGTATGTAGACATCCAGCATCACCCGGCCTTGCTCACCAAGCCTTCTCGAAAGCGCTGGGTATTGTGGGGCCGGGTTGTTCAGGTGTGCAGCGTCGGTACGTGGTGGCGTTACCGGTGCTGGCGCTTCGGGTGCGGGTGCGGCCTGTTGCACAGGCGGTGATGGCGGCGATGGTGGTGCAGTTGCAACTGGGGTCGATTGCGGTGCGGGTTCCGGCGCCACTTCACGCACAGGTTCGGGTTTGTCTAAAGGCCTGGGCGTTGGCTTGCGTGTTGGTTCGGCAGTTGGTTTGGGCTCGGGCTTGACCACAGGTTTGGGCTCTGCCTTGGGGGGCGGCGCCATTGGTTTGGGAGGGGGTGGGGCAGGTTCAGCTTGTGGGGGCACCAATATGCCGACCACGCTGGGTGGCGTAGTGATGGGTTCACTGACGCCAAGTTGTTGCGCGGCCCAAACCAAACCCAGCACGTGCAACAGCACCACACCTGCGAAAGTGAGGGCGTTAGCGATTGGTTGACTGTTGTTGCTCAGTGAGGCTGTGATGGGAACGGACATGGTGTTCAACGTTGTGTTGATTGAATTAATTGCTTCGATCTTGCTTGCGGACTGTTGAATCAGCAAGCAATTTTCATGCACCCCGTATTTGTAACAGAAAAGAAGCACTGGCTTGCGGCGGCTGGCTGGTGCGGGAGGATCTTTCCGAGCGAGGAAGGCCTACCGGTGAGGATGCCAACTGTTGCGAAGAAGGAGATTGAACGGTAGACCCACGGCAATCTCACCCGGAAAGATTTAAACGAGAAGTGTTATCATTATTGTTTGGTTTTTTGAGTTTGGCAAGTGTTTTTTAAAAAGCGCCCCGGAAAAGGGTTACGGCTACCTTTGCATGCGTTGTACACTGTTGTTTGAGCTGATTTTTGAATGCACGGGAGAAGAAGGATGAAGGGTTCAAGCAAGGTGATTGCAGCACTGAATGCACAGTTAAAGAATGAGCTGACGGCGATTAACCAGTATTTCCTGCATTCGCGTATTTTCGGCAATTGGGGCCTGGATGTGCTGAAGAAAAAAGAGTACGAGGAATCAATTGGCGAGATGAAGCACGCGGATCGATTGATTGAACGTGTTCTGATGCTGGATGGTTTGCCCAATCTGCAAGACCTTGGCAAATTGATGATTGGCGAAAACACACGCGAGATTCTGGAGAGCGATCTGAAAATGGAAAGCGCAGCCCAGGTCACAATCAAGGATGGCATCAAAGTGTCGGAAGACGAGCGAGATTATGTTTCTCGCGACATTCTGAAAGATATTCTGGAAGACACCGAAGAGCATATCGACTGGCTGGAAACCCAGCTGAGCCTGATCGACAGGGTAGGCCTTCAGAATTACGAGCAATCCATGATGGGTGTTTCCGAGTAAAAAAATACGTCACGAAAAACAACGGTCTTCAGGGTGCGTAAAAAAACACTTGATTATAGTAATGCGAATCATTATTATTTAATTCAAGTTCAACGCATTTTGAGGTCTCGCTGTGATCATCTGCATTTGCGCCAATGTAAGCGACCGTGCCATTTCTGAAGCCGTGCGTAGCGGTTGCGGTTCCATAGATGACATCACGATGAAAACCGGTGCTTGCTCTGGTTGTGGTCAATGCCGCATGCACTGTCAAAGTGAAATCGATGCGCAGAACATGCTCAGTCAGGTCAGCGAAATGAGCCAGCAAACATTTTGATCAAGTGATTCCAGTCAATTGTTGCCACGCAGCCTGTCCACTTCAACCGCTGCAACACCACTGGCATTGTTGCCCCAGCTTCGCCGAATGTAGGTAACCACGGCCGCAATGTCGTTGTTGCTCAGTTCAACTCGATAAGGTGGCATGCCGTGTGGGTAAGGAACACCTCGTGTGCTTGGCGAAAACCCACCGTTGAGCACCATGCGTATTGAATTGGCTGGGTTGGGTGCAATTACATTCACATTGCCTGCCAGGGCCGGGAATTGCCGGGCTTTGCCTTCGCCTTTCTTGCCATGGCATTCTGCGCAGGTGTTGGAGTATATGTTTTCACCGCGCTGCATCAACGGTAGCAAGGTTCGCTGTCCAAGCCCGATCGATTCCTTTTCTGAGGGGGCTTGTGCAGGCAGGCTTTTCAGGTAAACCGCCATGGCTTGTGTATCGGCAGCATTGGCAAATTGCAGGCTGTGGGCAATCACCTCGCTCATAGGGCCGTAGCTTGCGGCGTGGCGGTTTACACCCGTTTGCAAATATTGCGCAACGTCGTCTTCACTCCACTTTCCCAAGCCTTCAACCGGGTGATTATTCAATGCGGGTGCAAACCAGTTCAGTACTGGAATTGTGGCCCCGCTTAAATTCAGCTTTTCTTTTAATCCCCCCAAAGTATTGCGTGGTGTGTGGCAAGCAGCACAATGCCCAGGGCCATTGACCAGGTAAGCGCCACGGTTCCACATCGCTGTTTGTGTTGCATCGGGTTTGAATTCCCCCTCCTTGAAATACAGTGCTCGCCACACAGCCAAAAGCGGGCGGTGGTTGAAAGGAAATTGCAATTCAGGCTGCGGTGTTTTTTGTGCGATGGCTGGAATGCGTTTTAAATAGGCGAATAAATCATCGACTTCAGCCCGGCTCATTTTGGTGTAGTCGGTGTAAGGGAAGGCGGGGTATAAATAATTCCCGTTTTTCGAGATACCGCGGTGCATGGCTTTGTAAAAATCGTCGGCTGTCCAACTGCCCAGTCCGTGTTCTGAATTGGGGGTTAAGTTGGTGCTGTAAATTTTTCCAAACGGTGTTTCAATTGCCCGGCCACCCGCATACGGCTTTTTGGGCTCGGCGGTGTGGCAACCAGCACAATTGCCCAAGCGTGCAAGGTAGGCACCACGTTTTTCCTGTTCACTCAACACATTCAATGCTATGGGTTCAGGCGATACATTGTTGCTGCTGGGCGCGGCGGTGGTGGTGTGCGTTCCACATTGCAGTGGAAATTGAAGGGAATTTGCAGCCGCTGCCTTTGCGTTTGCAGGCACAGGCTGTGCGGCCAAATAGGCCGTGGCGGTGTTCAATTGCTCGGGGCTTAATGCTTTCACCAAGGCATGCATGCAATCCGGGTCGGCGGCTTTGCGTTGCCCGTTGCGCCACTTGCCCAATTGGGCATTCAGGTAATCACGCGGCAAGCCCAGCAAGCCCGGTGTATAGGGCTCTACACCGGTGAGTGCTTGCCCGTGGCAGGCTGCGCATGCAGGAATTTTCTTCGATGCAATACCTTCGAAAACCAGGCGTTTGCCTTGCTCAAGTTCTGTGGCGCTTGCCGTGCTTTTTGCTGGAGCGGGGTAGGGCGGGTTTTGGGCGGCAAAATATTTTGCCATTTGCTGCAAGTAGTCGTTTGACAAATGTAGCACCATGCCGTTCATGGCGGCGTGTTGCCGGCTGCCATCCCGAAAGGCGATTAACTGGTTGTACAGGTAGCCTTCAGGTTTGCCTGCAATGCGTGGGTAGTAGCCTTCAGTGCTGGCACGCCCTTCCGCGCCATGGCAGGCCACGCAAGCCTGAACGCGGCTGGCCATGTCGGGTGTGTTGTTCTCCACCTTGGTTTGGGCATTGATTGTGAAACTGGCGAGAAAAAGAACTGCGGTGGTGGCGAGGCGGGAAATCATGGGCGCTACTTAAAAATCAAGGCCAGCCAAGTATACGCCAGTGGTGTGACTAGCCGTTGCGAACCGGTCAAGAAAATCTGCCTGATTTCAACAGTCGAGGGCTGTTCGGCCTGGCCGAAAGCGCGCTCCGCCCGCTGTGTTAGCGGGCGCGCTTAAGCCTGAGATGATGCAATCAGGGGTTTCAGATTTTCTGGTGAGCAAGGGTTGGTTACACCACTGGCGCAGGTGCTGTCCTTGCTCTAAGCGTGATAACGATCAATCAAAACTTGTAGTTCGCACTGAACACCACATTGCGTTCCACACCATAGAAGCAATCTCCACGCGCCAAACAGGTGGAAACGTATTCGCGATTGGCGAGGTTGGTGGCATTCACTGCATAGCGCCAGTCGCCTGTTTCATAAGACAGCATTGCATCAAGCAAGGTAACGCTCGGGGTGCGTACATTGTTTGCGCCATCCCACGATTCATCAATGAACCGCAAACCGGCACCCCATTGCCAACCCGGCAGGCCAAACATGGAAAACTTCTGTCGACCCCACAGGCTGACTGTTTGCTTCGGAACCGTGGCCAACCTTCTGCCTTGATTTGCTGTGTTTGTATCGCGGGTTACTTTTGCGCTGGTGTAGGCATAAGCCGCGAGTACATCCACACTGGGGCTTACACGGTGATTGGCTTCGAGTTCAATGCCTTTGCTTTCAGCCTCGCCAACCTGAATTTGATTGCCAGCCTGAACAGGGTCTGCAACACGCCGGTTGCTCTCAGTGATCTCATACACTGCCGCGGTGAACAGGGATTTGCCGTCAGGTGTTTCATATTTCACACCCCCTTCGTATTGCTCCGCTTGCTGGGGTTTGAATGGGTTGCCAAAAAAGTCGAGACCACCGATTGGTAAGAATGATTCGGAGTAACTGACATACGGCATCAGGCCGAAATTGGTGATGTAACCCAAGCTGGCTTTGTAAGTGTTGGTGGCTGCGTCCAGGCGGGAAGCCGGGGCATTGTCGGTGTCCGATTTGGCCCAGTCTCGGCGCATGCCGACTGTACCCAGCCAGCGTTTGTCGTATTTCACCTGGTGTTGTGCGTAAATGCCGGTTTGCCGTTGTAGCGTGCCTGCGATGTCTCGCAACACGGGCGCGGTGAAATTGCCATACACAGGGTTCAGGTAATCGATAGGCGCTGCACTGCCCCCCGTGCCGCGTGCACCTCCCAAGGCGACTCGCTGGTAGTCTAGCCCTACTATGCTGGTATTTTCGAACGCACCAGAATCCCAGTTTGCAATCAGCTGGGAATCGCTGGTGAAGCTGTCCGCCACGTTGTATTGTGAAATTGCAACACGGTTAATGGTGCGCCCATCTGCGTTGATGCGCGGAGTGAATGCGGAATAAATTGAGTTGTAAGAAACAGCGCTGTCGCTTTGTTTCACCTTCTGGCTGAAGGTGAATGTGTCGTTTAAGCGATGATCGAATTCAAGTCCATACGAGCTTTGTTTGGACAGGTATAAATCAAAACCCGGTTCGCTGATAAAAGTATTGGTGGGAATACGGCCGTTCGGGCCCTCGAAGCGCGTGCCCACGATCGGGAAAAAACCAACTGAAGAACCTGACACATCGCGTTGCACATTCAAGTACGCGGTCAAGCGGGTGTCGGCATTGGGCCTCCAGGTAATGGCTGGTGCAAACAGATCGCGATCATCCGGTACAAAGTTCACTTGGGTGTCGCTGTCGCGGGTCAATGCAATCATGCGGTAAAGCAATGTGCCGTCCTCGTTCAGCGGGCCGGTTAAATCGAGTGCCAATTGTTTGCGGCCATATTCGCCCAGTTGAACGCCTGCTTCACCGGCCTGCTCGCGTTGCGGGCGTTTGCTGACCATGTTGACCAGGCCGCCAAAACCACCTTGGCCGTACAGCACCGATGAAGGGCCTTTTACTACTTCAACGCGTTCCAGGGTAAATGGGTCGGGGCGCACATTGTTGTAAAAGCCAAATAGCTGTTTCAAGCCATCCTGGTACTGCACAAATGAAGTACCGCGAATAAAAGCCCAGTCTCCACGGTTGTCAAAACCATAAGAGCCCGCACTAACGCCTGCGGTGTAGCCAAGGGCGTCTTGCAAGGTCAGCGCGCCTTGGTCCTCCATTCGATCGCGCGTGATCACTGAAATGGATTGCTGGGTTTCAACAATGGGCGTGCCGGTTTTGGTGGCAGAGAAGGTGCTGTTCGCCTTGTAGCCTTGCACCGGCGTTGATGGTGATTCTTCAGCTTGCACTTGGCCTTCAACTTTCACGGAAGGCAGGGTGACTGCTTCTTGGGCGTTAGAGAGTAGCGGCCAAAACAGGGTGATTGCGCTGATGGCGCAAGGCAGTATTTTTTTCGGGATCATGATACTTGTTGAAAAAAACGCTGGCTGGCTATTTCGTTTTTGGCTGGCTTGCGGGTTGGGGTGAGAGAAGTTTTTTTAGTAATCCTACTTGGTCAGAATCAGTTTGCCTTGTGAGGTAATTCGCAGGCGGTACTCCGCGTTGTCATGAATAATCGTTCTTTCTCGGCTTCCGTTGGGGAACAGCTTGCTGCTGTGTAAAGGAGCCGATTGCGACTGCTGATTTTCAGACGGCTGTTCGTGCTCGGTTTTGTTGGGCGTAGTCATTGGGCTCATGGCGGGCAAACCAAAAATGAAAAAATTCTTGTGCGATTGGCGGATTGTAATAAAGCTTTTTAATAATTGCAAATCATTCTCATTAGCATTATCATAATGCTCTTGATCGATATTCAATAGGTTTGTGCGTGATGAAGTGTTTCCAGTCCACCAAGGCGATAAAGAAGTTGGCAGGCATTGTGCTTTTTTCGACGGCTTCAATGGTTTGGTCGGCTCCGACCACAAATGATGTAGTGAAGGGTTACAGCGAATTGGTGTATGCCAATTACACCGATACAGTGAAAGCAGCCACGCAGTTACAAATTGCTATTGATAGTTTTTTGACTGCACCTTCAAAGGCAGGTCTGGATGCAGCGAAAAAGGCATGGCTGAATGCACGTGAGTTTTATGGGCAAACCGAGGCCTTTCGTTTTTACGCTGGCCCCATAGATGACGAAAACGGCCCGGAGGGCCAGATCAACGCCTGGCCCATGGATGAATCGTATGTAGATTACGTGCAAGGCAATGCGAAAAGCGGTTTCATCAACAACACAAAATTTGAAATTACCCGCGATGCCTTGATTCAAGAAAACGAGCGAGGCGGTGAAGAAAACATTGCAACGGGTTGGCACGCCATTGAGTTTTTGCTGTGGGGGCAGGACCTGAGCCAGAGCGGCCCCGGCCAGCGCCCTTACACCGACTATGTGAAAGGCAAGGGTAAAAATGCAGAACGCCGCGCGGCTTATCTGCGCGAGATTACTGCCTTGCTGGTTCATGATCTTCAAACTGTTCAGCTTGCTTGGGCGCCAGGAAGCCCCGACAATTTTCGCACCAGTTTCGAAAAAGGTGGCCAGGAATCGGTTCGAAAAATTCTGGTGGGTTTAGGCTCTTTGTCACGCGGTGAATTGGCCGGTGAACGGCTTGAAGTGGCGCTGTTCAGTCAGGATCAGGAGGATGAACATTCCTGCTTTTCGGACAACACACACCGTGATGCGGTGAGCAATGCCCAAGGTATTTTGAATGTGTGGACAGGTACTTATAAACGGGCAAATGGCGAGGTATTGAGGGTACCGGCGTTGGCCGAGTTGGTGGGTGCCCGTGCACCCGAAGTTGCGAAGAACACCACGCGGCAAATTCAGAATTCAGTGAAAGCAGCCAGTGCAATTCGGGCACCTTTTGACCGTGAAATTGTTGGTGGAGCAAATGCACCCGGGCCCAAAAGGGTAAAGGCCACGGTGGACAGCCTGGTTGCGCAAAGCACCTTGCTGGTTGAATCGGCCACTGCAATTGGTATTAATCAACTGACCCTGACTTTACCCTGATGAAAGCAACATTTTGTTCGGTCGTTGGCACCCTGCTGTTTGCTGGGGCGGCATGGTCAGCAGTGCAAGGAATGGATCCTCGCAGTGCGGGTGATGTAACCGTGTTTGCCGATGGCAGAAATGCCTTTTCATTTCCAGCTGCCAATTTGTCAAGTGAGGAACGCACCCGGTTCGCGATTGGTAATTCATTTTTCAAGCGAAATTGGGTGCAGGCACCAGCAAGCACTACAGCGCGTGATGGTCTTGGCCCACACTTTATTGCACGCTCTTGCGGCGGTTGCCATGTGCAAGACGGTCGCGGAAAGCCTCCGGAAATTCTTGATCGCTTGAACACCGAACAACCTGTTGAGCTATTGCTCCGTTTGTCAATTCCGGGCACCGATTCCAAACATGGTGTTGTTCCCGACCCGGTGTATGGCGATCAATTCAACAATGCAGCCATTTCGGGCGTGAAGCCCGAGGGCAAGGTGCATATCGGGATTGTTGAAATACAGGGCAAGTACACGGATGGCACACCTTATACGTTGAAGAAGCCCAGCTATTCTTTTTCCGCTTTGGGTTATGGCCCCATGCACCCAGAGCTGATGGTGAGCCCGAGAATTGCCCCGCAGTTGGTGGGCTTGGGCTTGCTTGAAGCCATTGAGGAGAGCGATATTGTGAACAATGCAAAACAGCAGGCGGCGCAGCCCGGCCCCATCAAGGGTGTACCCAACCAGGTTTGGGATGCCTATGCCCAACGTGATATGTTGGGCCGTTTTGGCTGGAAGGCCAATGTGGCAACGCTTGCGCATCAAACAGGTGGTGCTTTTCTGGGCGATATCGGTATTACCAGCAGCTTGTTTCCTTCCGAGAACTGCACACCCACACAGAAGGACTGTTTGCAGGCCCCCAATGGTTCTGAGAACGGCAAGCCTGAACTCGGCGACAAGCTGTTCAATGAAATTGTGTTCTACCAAGCAGTATTGGCCCCACCAGCCCGCCGCAATGTGAATGATGCAAAAGTGTTGAAAGGCCAAAAATTGTTTGAACAAGCGCAGTGCGCTGTCTGTCATCGCCCTACCTACACCACAGGCAAAGTTCTTTTTCCGGCCCTGAGCAGCAAAGCCTTGGAGGGGCAGAAAATTTGGCCTTACACCGATTTGTTGTTGCATGACATGGGTGAGGGCCTTGCTGACAACCGCCCTGATTTCAAAGCAAATGGCCGACAATGGAAAACACCGCCCTTGTGGGGAATCGGTTTGATTCCCGATGTAAACAATCACATGCGTTTGCTACACGATGGCCGGGCCGATGGTGTTGAGGAGGCCATTTTGTGGCACGGCGGTGAAGCCGAAGAAAGCAAAAATCATTTCATGAATTTTTCAGCGGAAGACCGTGCAGCGCTGATTCGTTTTGTGGAATCCTTGTAATGAATCCGCGGCACGGTGGTGAATTAAAAAATGGCATGGTTTACGCAGCAGTGTGGGTAATGCTTGCCTGCGTTTTGCTTTTTTTACTGAATATTGCCAACGCGACCGCTGCAGCAAAACCCGTAGACCGAAGCAACATGCTGTTTCCTTACTACAGTGTTGCAGAAGTACTGAACAGCGTGGCGATTCATCACCATGGCAAGCGCGCAGCGGCCTTGCGCGGCCAGCTTGAGCAATTGAGTATTGCGACCGCGCAGTATTGCAAAACAACTGCGCAAACTCAGCCTGTCAACAAACAAGCGCTGGAAGCGCAATACGCCAAAACTTACATGGCATGGCTGCAATTGTCGGCTGTTGTGATGGGGCCCATGCTTAAGAACAACACAGTGCGCCAAATCGACTTTCGGCCTTTGCGTGTGAACTTGCTGGAACGCGCTATTGATAAACGGCCGCAAGGTGTGCAAGCCATGGCTTTGGTGGGAAGCCCGGCGAAAGGCTTTCCTGCCCTTGAATACTTGTTGACTCAAACTGATTTTAAAGCGGGCACCCCACATTGCAATTACGCACAGGAAGTGGTGTTGGATATTGCGAGAACTGTGGCTGATTTGAAGTGGAAGGCGAAATCAAACCAAGTGACGGGGGATACTGCTCAAACCACTGGAGAAGGCATGCAGTTGTACCTTAATCAGCTGGTGGGTGCCATACATAACCTGGCTTGGGAAAGTATTGAAAAGCCGCTTTTGCAAAACAAAGACCAGGCAAGTGCAGGTGTTGCGGGTGTTCAAACCAAGTGGCTATTGTCGGAATTTAATCTGACGGAGAAAGCCTGGGCTGCGCAATGGCAGGGTATTGAAAATGTGTTGCTGGTGAGTGGCCAAACCGTACCCCAAGCCGATGCGCAGGTGGTGCCGCTGGAGGCCTATTTGCGAGGATTGGGAAAAACCGAATTGGCCGATGCGCTGGTCAAACATGTCAGCGCGGTAACCGCTGCGTTGCAGGCTTGTAATATGTCCAACCAGGCAAGTGTTGACCGGTTTGTCAGGGCTCTGAAGGTACTTAAAGGATTTATGGAAAGTGAAGTGGCCAAGGGTTTGACAGTTGCAATTCAATTTTCGTCGTCCGATGGTGATTGAGTTGATACAGCGTTCGCGTCGAAAGTTTTTACTTCAAAGCAGTGCACTTGCTTTGGGTGTGGCTTTGCCCATGCGCGCCATTTCGGCAATCGATACGGAAAATGCCCGCTTACTGGCCGCATGGCAACTACCCGGCGGGGTATACCAGGTGGGTGTACTCAACACAGTGGGGCAGGGCGACACACTTCATGGCACTGTGGCCATGGCAGTTGATTTACCCACACGCCCGCACGGTTTAATGCATCTTCAGGGCGATGAGTATTTGATTGTTGCTCGCCGCCCTGGCGACTGGATTTTGCGCATGAATATTCGCAGCGGAGAAACCTTGCGGATTTGGCAAGATGAAGCACGGTATTTGAACGGGCACAGCGCCAAACACGGCCGGTATATTTTCATTGCCGAAACCGATGTGCTGCAAGGCACTGGCGCATTGGCTGTGCGAGACCACGAAACTTTCGATTTGCTGGATGTGTGGCCAACGCACGGTAAAGACCCTCATCAAATAGTGGTGTTGCCAAAAGGCGGGCTGGGTATTGAAGAGCCTTTTTTGTTGGTGGCCAACGGCGGCATACCCACCCACGCCGACATGGGCAGAGCCCAATTGCAGCACCTGCCCATGGATTCCTCACTGGTGGCCCTGCATCCCCTTACGGGCAAGGTATTAAACCAATGGACCTTGAACGATTCACGGCTAAGTTTGCGACACATGGCAGTGCATGTTGGCAGTGGGGTGGTGGGTATAGCCATGCAGGCGCACCATGGCACTGCCGCACTTCAACATGCAGCCCCCTTGCTTGCACTGCTTGATGAAGGTGGTCTGCATGTGGTTGAGGAATCAGCATATGCAAAGGACTATGCCGGTGATATTGCCGCCACGCCACAGGGTTTTGTGATTAGTTGCACCAAAAATGACACTGCTGCGCACTTTGATTGGCAAGGCAAGCTGCTGTATACACAGCAATCAAAAGCAGCCTGTGCCCTGGCCTCTGAAGGCGAGCAGGTTTGGTTAGGCAGTATGTTAACCAGCTTCAACAAGCCCATGGTGCTGGACAATCACTGGCTTTTGCTGTCAGCCTGACAAGGCCTTTTGTCACACAATTGTCATCCCAAGTGCAGCCGTATGCGTGTATATTTCGCGTACCCGTAGCATTAGGTCAATGAGTATGAAACACCAACTAGAGCTTTTGAAAGAAATCGAACACAAGCTTGAAGAGCTGAGCAAAGACAAAGAGCTGAAAGAAGAGCGCCCACTCGAGGTAAAAGAGATCAAGGGTTTGCGCCTGGTGGTCTCCTCGATTATTCGCCGCATGGCCAGTTAATTTTTTATTGATACACCCGCAAATTTTTTGCAATCCACAGTGCGGTCAGGTTAAAGGCGATTGCAATCAGGCTGCACACCCAGTAGTACTCAATCAAACCTTCGGCATTGCGCGAAATAACAATTCCACCCATGAGCGCGGCCAGACCCATGGCCGCTGATTGCATGGATGAATTCAGGGTCATGAATGTACCCCTGTTTTTCGGATTGCCTGCAGCGCTAACCAGTGCCATGCCTGGAATCATCCTGCCACTGACAAACACAAAAAAGAATGTTGTCACAATCAGTATGGTAACCACGCTCATCCCAGCCGTGCTGGTAATCAATGCCATTGGCAGCACGGCTATTCCAGCAATAATTTGCAGCATTTTGAGTTTGCCAATTCGATCGCTCAGCTTGCCAATAATTTGCGCACTGAACAGGGTGGCTGTACCGCCTGCCAGGTAAATCAGGGGTATGTCTGTTGCCGACAAACCCGCGTTTGCTTGCATGTAAATCGTGATGTACGGGATGACGGAAAACCCGGCGAATATCATGCAAAACGAAAAGCAGAACGCCCGAATGTGATTGCGGTCCTTGAGAACCTGGGCTATTCCTTGCAGTGGGCCAGTTTCTCCCCGGGCATGCAAGTGGCCTTGAAGTGTGGGGATCACATACCAACCAGCCAACAGCAAAAGAAGGCTAATGCCGGCAATGCCGAAAAACGGTGTGTGCCAATCGGAATTTGCAGCCAAATAAAGCCCCAAGGGCACACCCATTACGGTAGAAACCGAGAAGGAGGTCATGACCACGCCCATGGCTTTTCCTCGGCGCGCAAAGGGCACCACATCGGCCACAATTGTTTGAATCATGGCCGATAAAATACCGCCAAATAGCCCGGCAGCAACTCTAGCCCCCATCAATGTTTCGTAAGTGGGGGCCAGGCCGCAGGCCAAGGTGGCGATGGAAAACAAAAAATAAAGAACCAATAACAGGCGGCGGCGTTCGAAGCGGTCAATGTAAAGCGAAGCCAGCAGGCCTGAAGCACCCGCAGCAAAAGTGTAGGCGGAAACCAGCAAACCAAACCTGGCGTCCGAAATTGAAAATGCCTGTGTGAGTTGTGGCCCCAGCGGCATCATGATCATGAAGTCGAGAATGTGGGTGAACTGAATGCCAGCCAGAATCAGCAGCAAGGCCCATTCTCGACGGGGACTCATATTCAGGTGGTTTGCTGCTTGACCGTTCATGTGCTGCTACTTTCCAATCGGTTTTTGTCAGGTATGCACCTTGAGTTTAACGCGCTTGGCTTATACCTCAATGTGCTTAGTGCGCAATTGCCGATTGTCTTGTGGGTGGTTGTGGTACAAGCGAGTGGTTCGCTGTAAGTTGATTACCCGTGTTTATTCGACAAACTATGCCTGGCCACTTCTAGCGCCTTACTTTCGTTGATCACGCCCATCCTTGCTCTGTTCGTTGGGCTATCCAGCGGACTGGCTGTAGAGAGGATTATATTTTCAACCTCGGCTGGTTTAAGACGTGGATTGATTGCGAGAATATTCGCCGCCAAAGCTGCCACCTTGGGTGCGGAAAAAGAAGTGCCCGATGCTCTTCCACCCTCGGCGTTAACTTGAATGTGCCTTGCGTCAGCAAGAACATCTACAGCGGGATTCGGATTGCTGAATCCGATCGCAAATACACCACCGTCGGCCAATGTTTCACTACCACCCACCACAATAACTCCGTCTGGCAGGAATTCACCATGTGAATAGTAAATGGATTTGAACATTTCATTCGGAACATTCAGGCCCACTTCATTCATCTTGGCTTCGACATCACCATCATTGCCTGCACACAACACCACGGTGACACCCGCATTTGTCAAGGCCTTGAAAGTGTCAGCTCTTTTCTTGGAATAAATGCTTCCGTCAGCACATTTCATTTGCATGGAGCTGGCATGTTTTTTCAGAATATGATTTGTAAGCCCTTCCAAATTGCTTTTGTAGGCTTCCATGCCTTTGGCGGGCCACCTCGATTTGTCTTCGCCATCCCGGCCAACAAAGTACGATAAAACTCTTGGGTAGTGTTCTTCGAAATGTCTGGCTGGCGTTGACCCAAGTGACATTGAAATAACCTCGGGTGGGTTTTTCATTTTTGATATCTGAATTAAATCATCGAGAGTTTCACAAAGGCCTGGGGACAACCCATTTTCAAGAAGTAATGTTTCTATGTTTTGAGTTTTATCAATATTGGAATTCACCACAAAAGAGGTCATGTCGCCATGGCCCCCTGGATGAGAGTTGTCATCGACAACCAACACTTCAATTCCATGGGGGCGGGGGTTTTTCCCTAGAGGTTGTATTGAAACCGAGTTGTTATCCGGACGATTGTTAGTCCTCATCCAGGCGGCGGCACCAGTTGCAACTGCCATGCTGACAGTGGTGGCTGGGTTAGCTCGAACTGCGGCCAATAAACCCGTTGCCAGTAATCGACCTTTGCGGCTAAGCATTCCTGCAGAAGAAGTATTGTTCGTCGCTTGCTGCGGTTGATCGGTAACTTGCGCACTTTCGTTGCGGGAAGGCGATATGGAACGAACATTCATCAAAGAATTTCCTTTTAAAAGCGTTTTTCTTGCTTTGTGAAACTGAAACTCTGAAGAAGTCACATTCGTAACAGTCTGTAGATTCAATTTAAGCTGAGTAAAATCGCTTGAAAAATGGTTCCAGCTGTTTCGCCCAAGGCTTGTACAACAGGCACATCATTCAGCTTAAGCAGGGTTGGCTAGTGCCCCAGTGCCGTTAGCGCGTAAATGCCGATTGTCATGGAAACGATGGACACCAATGTTGTAAGCGCAATAATGTTGGCGGCCAATTTGCCATCACCCCCCGCAGCCACTGCCATCGCGAAGCTTGCCGCTGCGGTTGGGCTTGAGAAGAACATCCACAGAATGATGAGGTCTCGCCCTTCAATGCCCATGGCCCATGCGGCAGCGCAGGCCAGTACTGGCAGTATTGCAATTTTAATTGCACTTGATTGCAGGGCCGACATGCCCGATGCCTTGACCCCTGCCAATGAAAGTGTGCCGCCCACGCAAATAAGCGCCAATGGCAGGGTGAGCCCCGCAAAGTATTGGCCCGATTTCAATAGCCACTGCGGTATGTATAGCTTTATTGCACTGGCCAGCATGCCCAGCACCACCGCAATAATCAAAGGGTTTTTAATCAATTCCTTCCCCACTGCAGCAGGGCTGAATTTCAACGTGGGGCTGTAAATTGAAAGAATCAACACCGACAGCACATTGAACAGCAAAATGGTAAACCCCACCAACACGCCACCCACAGAAAGCCCGTATGCACCGTAGTAACTGGCCACCAGCGCAAAACTGACCACACCGCAGTTACCCCGAAAGGCACCTTGAACAAACACGCCGCGCTGGCTGTAAGGAATAAAGTGTGCGGCCCACCACCAGCTGGCCAAAAAACCTAACACTGTTGCAGCACTTAAAAAAAGTACCAGCTCGGCATTGAATGCGCTTTGCAGATCAGCCTGCCAAATAGACAGGAAGAACAGCGTGGGCATGGTGGCTTTGTAGGTGAGGGTAGATGCTGTTTGAATGAATGTGTCGTTAATGAGATTGACTTTGCGCAACACCAGGCCCATGAATACCATGGCGAATACAGGGGCGGTGACTCCCAGAATTTCTGAAAGCACATTGAATTGATTCATGTTGGAAGGTGTGGCTTTAGGTAATCACGATTATTTCATTGATGAAGTTTGGGTCAATTGTGGATGACCCTTGCAGATCTCAAGCCAAAGCTGTTCGGGTTCACCAGCCAGACTGGCTCATTGGTCAAGCGAGATCAGGCATGTCGATTGCTTGCATTCTGACAGATTACAAAAAGCAGGAGACAGGTAGTCATGATATTCCGCAGTACAAAACAATTGATCAAGAAAAAGCCCCCGCTGGTAATACTGTTCAGCAGCTTTTTGCTCGTGAGTAATTTACTCGCTAGCCCCAGTTTGGCTGCGCCGGTTGAATTGGGCACAGTGAAAAACGACATGACTGATGGAGACCCCTTGGGATCGATGCAATGGCCTGACATGAAGGCGCAGTTTTTCGAAGCGGGTGCGAAAACGGTGTTCGATTCCCGGATCAAGGTGACCGTGCCTCTGTTCGCTGAGGATGCCATGAATGTGCCCGTGTCGTTTGATGCCTCCGCCATTGGTCCTGTGAAAAAAATTGTAGTGCTGGTGGACAGAAACCCCATTCGAAAAGTGTTGGAGTTCATACCCGAAAAAGCCAAGCCTGCCCTGAATTTCCGCTTCAAGCTGGAGCAAGCCAGCCCAATTCGAGTTGCAGCCTTGAATGAAGCCAATGTGTGGCATGTGGGTTATGCCTTCATTGAAGCCGCTGGCGGTGGCTGCACCGTGCCGGGTGCAACACGGGCCGATGGCAGTTGGCCACAAACCTTGAACAAGGTGGCAGGCAAAATGTTTGATGCCAACCGGCTGCGTGAGGATGCCCGTTTGCGTGTGCAGGTTTCCCACCCCATGGACACAGGATTGGTTGCAGGAGTACCCGCGTTTTACATTGAAGAGATGATTCTGCAAGACAAAAACAAGCAAGTACTGGCCAGGTTGTATCCCTTCGAGCCAGTGTCTGAGAACCCTTTGTTTTCCTTTGACTTCGACAAAAAGCCGGCAGGCCCGATTAGCCTGGTGGGGCGCGACAACAATGGCAATCGAATTAATGCGAAGGTTACCCAATGAATTGGTACACAACAATGCGCGGGATATTTGCTGTATCCGCTTTAATTTTGATGGTTGGCCCTGCGCTTGCTGAGCTGCCCAATATCGCCAAACCAACACCCGATAAAAGCACGCTGAATTACGGTTTGAAAGCCACGAAACTGGCCGGAGGCTGGTATGTGATTGCGGGCAGCAATGATGATTTTTCTCAGGCCAACGGCTGCAACATCATCAACACTGGTTTTTATATGGATGACTCCGGCGTGTATGTAATCAATACCGGCACCTCGCGACTATATGGCGAGCAGCAACGTGCCTTGATCGACTCGCTGAGTAAAAACAAGCCAGTTAAAAAGGTGGTGGCGCTGAACCTTCACCCGGATTATTTTTTGGGCAATCAGGCTTATCCCAAAGAAGCACTGGCAGCCACCAAGCTGACTGTTCAAGGCATCAAGGCTGAAGCCGCAATGTACGAAACCAATTTGTACCGATTGTGTGGTGACTGGATGAAAGGCACGGAAAGCGTCATTCCTGCACCAGGCATTGTGCCGGGCGAATTGAAAAATTTCGGCAGCAAACCCATTCAAGCCATGGAGTTGAAAGGCCACACCGATTCTGATTTGGTGTTGTTTGATCCCGACAGCAAAGTGATGTGGGCAGGTGGCCTTGTGTTTCACAACCGCATTGTGACCACGCCCCATGCAAAATTGAAACCCTGGATTGAAAGCCTGAAAAAACTGCAAGCCATGAAACCCAAGGTGGTGGTGCCAAGCCACGGCCCTGTAAGTTGGGGCAGCGAAGCGATCGACCAAACGCTGGATTATCTGGACTGGCTGGACAAACGATTGACCCAGGCCGCTGCCATGGGCGAGGAAATAAACGATGTGATGAAGCAGGGGACACCCGAGCGATTCAGAAAGTTTGCCGCCTACCCGGCTGAGTTTTACCGCAATGTGACCAATTTGTACCCGGTGTACGAGAAGGAAGTGTTGGGCGGATTTTAAAGTGTGTCAAAAAGGGACAGTTTGTGTGTTGCTGAACAGGTGCGCTGTTGCAATGTCACAAATCTGTCTCTTTTTTCATCTGTTTCATGTGAATGAATTGGTGGAGCTGTGTGTTTTTTGCAAGCCCATGATTTTATTGGATAAAAAATTTAATTAGATGAATTGTTCTACTTGGCATGAAGCTTGCGCTAGCCTGAATTGGGTAGCCCCGACTCTGCAAACGAGGGGCTAGAACCTCAAAGTAACGGATGAAGAGAGGAGAAACAAATAATGCGCAAAACTCTGCTTGGCGCGATGATAGCAACCACACTGGCAATGCCAGCTGTCGCTTTCGCCGCTGTGACAGACGCAATGATTCAAAACGATGCCAAATCCACAGGCGATGTGTTGTCTTGGGGTATCGGTACAGAGGGTCAGCGTTACAGCCCATTGAAAGACATCAACGTATCGAACGTGGGCAAGCTGGTTCCAGCCTGGTCGTTCTCGTTCGGTGGTGAAAAGCAGCGCGGTCAGGAAAGCCAGCCGCTGATTCACGATGGGAAAATGTTCGTCACTGGTTCGTATTCACGCATTTATGCACTGGATGCATCAACCGGTGAAAAGCTGTGGAAGTATGAACACCGTCTGCCAGAAGGCATCATGCCTTGCTGCGACGTGGTGAACCGTGGTGCTGCCTTGTATGACAACCTGGTGATCTTCTCGACACTGGACGCCCAGTTGATCGCTTTGGACCAGAACACCGGCAAGGTTGTGTGGAAAGACAAGATCGACGACTACGCAGCCGGTTATTCCAACACAGCCGCGCCAATCATCGCCAATGGTTTGGTGTTGACCGGTGTGTCTGGTGGTGAATTCGGTGTGGTGGGGCGCGTTGAAGCACGCAACGCAAAAACCGGCGAAATGGTCTGGATGCGCCCCACGGTTGAAGGCCACATGGGCTATACCTTTGACAAGGACGGCAACAAGAAGGAAAACGGTATTTCCGGTACCACCAATGCGACCTGGAAAGGCGACATGTGGAAAACCGGCGGTGCCGCCACTTGGTTAGGTGGTTCCTATGACAGCAAAACAGGCTTGGCCTACTTTGGTACTGGTAACCCAGCGCCATGGAACAGCCACCTGCGCCCCGGCGATAACCTGTATTCCACATCCACTGTTGCGATTGATGTAAAAACGGGCCAGATCAAGTGGCACTACCAGTCCACACCGAATGATGGTTGGGACTATGACGGTGTGAACGAGTTCGTGACCTTTGACATGAATGGCAAGCGTGTTGGTGCAAAAGCCGACCGCAACGGTTTCATGTACGTGAACGATGCCACCACTGGCAAGCTGGAAAACGCCTTCCCATTCGTGAAGAAGATCACATGGGCCAAGGGCATCGACATGAAGACAGGTCGTCCGATTTTCGATCCAGCCAACCGTCCTGGCGATCCCACTGCCAAAGATGGCAAGAAGGGTGAAGTTGTGTTCTCGGCACCTTCTTTCCTGGGTGGCAAGAACCAGCAGCCAATGGCTTACAGCCCTGACACAGGCCTGTTCTATGTGCCCGCCAACGAGTGGGGCATGGAGATCTGGAACGAGCCAATCACCTACAAGAAAGGTGCTGCTTACCTGGGCGCAGGTTTCACCATCAAGACATTGCCAGGCTTTGATTACATCGGTGCCCTGCGCGCGATGAACCCCAAGACCGGCAAGATTGAGTGGGAAATCACCAACAACGCTCCGCTGTGGGGTGGTGTGTTGACTACTGGTGGCAACCTGGTGTTCTGGGGTACTCCAGAAGGCTTCTTGAAAGCAGCTGATGCCAAAACCGGTAAGGAAGTCTGGAAGTTCCAGACAGGCTCTGGCGTTGTTGCACCTCCCGTAACCTGGAAAGGCAAAGACGGTCAGCAGTACGTGGCTGTTGTGTCTGGCTGGGGCGGCGCTGTTCC
The DNA here is from genome assembly GCA_021299735.1 of Burkholderiales bacterium. Lineage (GTDB taxonomy): Bacteria > Pseudomonadota > Gammaproteobacteria > Burkholderiales > Burkholderiaceae_B > Limnobacter. Next base: position 75,199 of record JAJTEM010000008.1, read on the forward strand.
CCTGTGGGGCGGTGATGTAGCCAGCAAGGTGAACTACCTTGAACAAGGCGGTTCAGTGTGGGTATTCAAGCTGATGAAGTAATCAGTTTGTGAAGTACACCAAACTGTCCTGTTCGGGGCGGTTTGGTGAGTAGTGAAGTAGTAGAGCGTTTAAGAAGTGTTGTCATTTTCACCTTATCGACGCAAACGGTTTGATCAAATTGCTCCTTGGGACCTTTTTTCAGCAATGATTGGGCGCTGAAAAAAGTTGTGGCGGTTTGAGAGTCTCCTAAAACGAATGCGTCTTTTCCGCCCGGCCAGGTGCCGGGCATTTTTTCGTCTACAGGTATCAGAACTTGTACGAAACCTGACCCGAAAGAATGAATGCATCGCCTTCAGCGGTACCCAGTACGCGGGTTTGCTGGCCTGCCGCGGCATTGCCTTCGGTGCTGTCCACTTTGGCTTTGTCGGGCATCACATACTGGAAGGCCACATCGAATGTGATGGCTTTGTCGAACTTGTATTGCGAACCCACTGCCAGTGTAATTCGGTCTTCATCGGGCAGGCGTACCTTGCGGCGTTCATCGGGTACGGGTGTCATGTCGTAGGCCAAACCTGCTTTCAGATTAATGGTGTCGCTGTATTTGTAAATACCGCCCAGCGCAAAGCGCCAGCTGTTTTTCCATTCATAGTCTTGCACTGACAAGGCCGCTGCACCCGCAGGTGCATTCTGGCGCTGAAAGTCAAGTTTTTGAATGGTGCTCCATTCTGTCCAGGTGGCATCAGTCAACACTTGCCACTTGGGTGTTAACTCAGTGACTGATGAAATTGACAGCGAAGAAGGCAGGCGTATTTTGGAGCTCAATTCGCTGTTGGCAAACAGTGTTGCAGCAGGGCCTGCAGCCGGGCGATTGTCGAAGGTCACGTTGCCTTCAAGGTCTTGTTCAATTGCCGAGCGGTATGCAACACCCACGCGTGTGGTTGGCGTTACCTGGCCCATTAAGCCTAAGTTGAAGCCATAGCCCCAGCCATCGCCTGCGATGGTTGTTAAACCTTCAGTGCCACCGAATGGCGCGTAGTTGATTTGTGAACTGAGCTTGGCATCCAGCTTCTGTGCAGATACACCCCCGCCCACCGCCCATTGCTCATTGAGCTTGTATGAAGCAGAGGGGTTGATGTTCACCGATTTGATGTCAGAAGTTACACCCTGAAAGCGACCGTACCAGTCACCTTGAAAATCGGTTTTCAGACCAAAGGGTGTGGCCACAGACAGGCCAAAGTTGATTCTGTCATTGAAAGGCAGCACAAGATGAAAGTTTGGAATGTAGCCTTCGTCACCAAACTCGCCAGTGCTGCTACCCAATGGGCGGCCAGGGGCTGCGGTGCTGCCTTCATTTTTTACTTCACCGTTCAGGTCAATGTAATGCCCACCCAATACTACTTGGCGCTGTTTAAGGCGGCTCATGCTGGCGGGGTTAAACCATGCGGCGCTGGCGTCTTCGCCAATGGCGGCCTTGCCTGCATAGGCCACGCCGGCACCACTGGCATTTTGTTCAAGCAGGGCAAAGCCTGCTGCGTGTGATGTACTGGCCAAGCCAAGCCCAAGCGTGGCGATTGCACAGCGAATAATTCGAAATTGAAAAAGGGTGTTTGTCATGTCGTCCTCGTTAGTCCATTTCAAGATTGGATGTGTCGGGGACGATTGTAAGTAAAAATACGAACGTTCGTGCTAATAAAAAGTAGAGAAAATCTCTATAAAATCTATCAATATGTAGTGTTTTACTGGTTCAACGGTACCGCAGCACCACTTTGGGAAAACTTCCAGGTGGCCACAATCAGCATGGCGATCACTGCACTGACAAGAATGCTGGCGCTGAACATCAAGCTGAATTCCGCATGGTTGTTGAATGCATGGCGAAGCAGGTCGACGCAATAAGAAAACGGATTGACCATGGCCACCCAGCGTGCAAGCGCTGGCATGGGTTCAATGGGGTACAGAGCACCACTGAAAAAAAACACCGGAAAAATAACGAAATTCATCATGACAGCAAAGCCGTCTATGCTTTTTGCAAAGGTGCCGCACAACACCCCCAGGGCTGCGCATGTTAAAGCCGCCAAGGCTGCACTGGGCAGCAATATATGCAGCTGTGGCCACAAGGTGCGGCCTACCCAGGGCAGTATGTCCTGTAAATCAAACCCAAGTGGAAACAGCAAGGAATAAAGGCCTTCAAGGGCCAACAGCAATGCAATTAAAAGGCCCGTTTGTACCAATGCACCAATGGCCGCGCCCAGGGTTTTTGCAACAAGTAGGTGATAGGTTTTTACGGGGGCTGTTACAAGCAGGCGCATGGTGCCGGCGTCTTTGTCCAGCGCAATGCTGAGGCCACCCACCATGCCACCGAAAAGCAGGGTCATACCCACAATGCCGGGCAGCAGGCGCGTTGTGTAATCAGCGCCAGCCAGGGCTTGCATGCCACCACCAATAATCCACAACCAAAGCACTGGGCGCACCATGGCGGCTGCCAGGCGGTCTCGCTGTTTCAACAGCTTTTGGCTTTCCCGTCGTATTACCGCCCAATAAAAATGGATCAACATGCTCAACGTGCCCCAGCTTTCATTTTCCACACAAACCAGTCGGCCAAGGTGGCGGTGCGCACACTGCTTACGCTTTGGTCGGGCAATTCATCCAGTGCCTGCGCGGGGGTGCCCAGCCAGCTTAATTCACCTTTATTCAGAAACCCCACTCGGTCGCAACTGCTGGCTTCATCCATCAAATGCGTGGCAATAAAAATAGTGAGGCCTTCTGTTTCCTGCAAGGTTTTAAGGGTTTGCCACACAGTGTTTTTTGACGGCACATCCAGCGCGGTGGTCGGTTCGTCGAGTATGAGCACACCGGGTTTGTGCACCATGGCGCGTGCAATGTCCACAAGCCGTTTTTGTCCACCAGAAAGGCTAACCACGGTGCGCTTCAACCAAGGCTGTATCGGGAATATGGTGTACAAGTGCGCAAGATTTGCCTTGGTTTGCGTTGTGTTCAAACCTTGCAAACCTGCGGCGAACAAAAGGTTTTCTTCAACCGTCATGAAGCGGTCGAGTGATACTGACTGGAAAACAAAGCCCAAATTTTTCCGAACCTGGTCGGCCGCCCTGCGGGTGCTGAAACCCAGCACAGAAATATCACCTTGGTCGGGCTTGATCAGTCCCGCGATCAAGCTGATTAGCGTGGTTTTACCTGCGCCGTTGGGGCCCAGTAAACCAAACATTTCGCCTGCATTCAGATCAAGATTGATGTTGCAAAGCGCACGGTGGTCTCCCCAACTGAAACAGAGGTTTTGTGCATGCAGTCGAATGGAGGTGTCGGTAAGGATGGAGTTCAAGAGCCTTGTTTGCTGAGGTGCAAGCTGTTGTGGTCGCTGCGATACCATACCACGGGCACCTCCGCAGTATTGGCCAAGGCTTGTTGTTCGGGCTTCTGCACTTTCAGGTAATCATCGGGGTTGTCGCGCCTTTGCGCTGCATCAACGAATGCAATTACTTTTTCATGTGCGGGCGATTTGTGGCACACCGGGTCGGCTTGCGTGGCGTCGCCTGTGATCAGGTAGGCTTGGCATCGGCAGCCGCCGTAATCCTTCGCTTTGTCCGGGCAGGTGCGGCAGGGGTCTTTCATCCACGCGTCACCACGGTAGCGGGTAAATCCATCGCTTTCGTACCAAATGTGTTCAACCGTGCTGGTTTTCACATTTGGAAATTCAAAGCCGGGCAGCATGCGGGCGGCCTGGCAGGGCAGGGCTGTGCCATCGGGACTAATACTGAGAAACACATTGCCCCAACCGCTCATGCAGGGCTTGGGGTTTTTTTCAAAATAGTCGGGCACCACAAACAACAACTTCATGCTGTTGCCCAGTTTTTCACGCCATGCCGCCACACGCGCTTCTGCATGTTTCAATTGTTCATGGGTTGGAATCAGCGCCGCTTTGTTTTTAAAGGCCCAGCCGTAGTATTGGGTGTTGGCCAGTTCAAGATATTCAACGCCAAGCTTTACCGCAAGCTCGATGATTGAATCGATGTGATCCAGATTCAGCCTGTGTAGCACCACGTTCAGCACCATGGGCCAACCAGCGGCTTTTACAGCAGTGGCAATTTCAAGCTTTTTGGCAAATGTTTTGGTGTCGCTGAGTGCATCATTTGCAGCCTGGGTGGCATCCTGAAAACTTACTTGAATGTGGTCAAGGCCAGCGGCTTTCAGGGCGTCCAGCCGCGCGGGTTTCAGGCCGATACCTGAGGTGATCAAGTTGGTGTAGTAGCCCAGTTCGTGGCCATAAGCCACCAATTCCTCGAGGTCTTCGCGCAGCAGCGGTTCACCTCCGGAAAAACCCAGCTGCACTGCACCCAGTGCACGTGCCTGTTTCATGGTTTCTTTCCATTCTGCGGTGCTTAGTTCATGGGTGTTGGTTTTGTAATCGACCGGGTTGTAGCAAAACACGCAGTGCAGCGGGCAGCGGTAGGTAAGCTCGGCCAGCAGCCACAGTGGACCAGTGGGGCGGGTGTTGGGTTGGTTTGTGGCGCTCATGCGTCCAGCCAGTTTCTGCGAGTGGCTTCTTCCAGCATGCTGCGCACATCGGCATCCAGTCCGCTTGCGTTGAATTTCGCTTCCAGGGCAGCTACGATTTCGGCCACTGTGCGTGAGCCATCACAAAGCAGCAAAATTTCACTGGCTGACTGGTTCAGTTTCACCATGCCTTCTGGGTACAGCAAGACATGGGTTTTTTGCGCTTCTTCATATTGAAGGCGAAAAAGGCGATTCAGTTTTGGGTGCTTTGGCATGGCTGCCTTAGTCTCGGTATTCATTGTTTTTTCTGTTTTGTTTTGACAGGTTTGTCTGGGTAGGCCAGCGCAATTGCATCGGACATACTCCACAATACATCCAGTTTGAATTGAAGAATTTCAAGTGCGCGTTCCTGTTGCGCGCGGGTCTTGAAATAATTCAAGGTCACTTCCAGCCCATGCTCTACATCGCGCTGGGCAAGGCTGATTCGTGAGCGGAAATAATTCAAACCTTCGGATGCAACCCACTTGTAATCCTTAGGCCAATTGCTTAAGCGCTGCTTGTGAATTTCAGGGGCAAACATCTCGGTTAATGAGGAACACACCGCTTCCTGCCAGGGCGCACGGCGCGCGAAGTTCACATACGCATCCACAGCGAAGCGCACACCTGGCAACACCAGTTGTTGGCCCCACAGCACTTCCCGATCAATACCAACAGCTTCGCCCAGGCGGCTCCAGGCTTCAATGCCACCTGCATTGCCTTCCCAGCCATCGTGGTCAAGAATGCGCTGCACCCAACGGCGGCGGGTTTCACGGTCGTCGCAGTTGGCCATGACTGCGGCGTCTTTCTGCGGAATACACACCTGGTAGTAAAAGCGGTTGGCTACCCAACCCCGCAGTTGTTCTCGGCTTAGTTTTCCTTCTCGCATGGCCACGTTGAACGGGTGGTGAATGTGGTAGCGATCGCCTTTTGCGCGCAAGCGTGCCTCGAATTCCTTTTTGCTCCAGGCTTTGTTAACGTTCATGCAAAAATCTCCATGCCATCAAAGGACACTTCGATTCCATTGTCAGCCAGAATTGCCCGCTCATCGCCATGCTCATACAAAATCGGATTCGTGTTGTTGATGTGAATCAGGATTTTGCGTTGAGTTTCAAACTGGCGAAGTTGACTGATCATGCCCGAGCCGCGTTGGCCCTGTTTGTCTGTTTGCGGCAGGTGGCCCATGTCGGCCGCCAGTTTTTGTGAAAATCCCTGTGTGACCATTTCATCCTCGGTCCAGAAGGTGCCATCCACCATCAACACATCAGCTTGTTGCATGTAAGGGAGAATCTCTGGCGTAATTTCACCCAGTCCTGGTGCGTAAAAAACTTTTTTACCTGTCTTGGTGTCTTCAATTAGCAAACCAATATTATCGCCCCTGCGTTGCGCGTATCGGCTGGGGGAATATGGTGGTGCCTTGCTGATCAGCGGTATCGATTTGATCTTGATGCTGTCTAGCGGGCTGATGGTTAAGGGATCATCACATTCGGTGCACAACGGTGTCCATTTGACCCCGCAATAAAATCCCAAAGTGGGCACCAAGGGCAAGCCATTGGTGAGGTCTTCCCACACAGCTGGCGTGGTGAACAGACGCATTGGGGTTTTGCCTTCCCGCATCATCAACAAGCCTGTTGTGTGGTCAATTTGTGCGTCCATCAAAATAACGGCGGAAATGCCGGTGTCGCGGGCGCTTCGGTTGGGCTGCAATTCCGGAGTGTTTTTAATTTGCGTAAGAATATCGGGTGAAGCATTCACCAGTATCCAGTTGGCGGATCCGTCGGATATGGCGATCGACGACTGGGTGCGCGCGGTGTATCCCGGTGCCTTGGCCCGAACGGCCTGGCAGTTGTTGCAGTTGCAGTTCCACTGTGGGAACCCTCCGCCTGCTGCGGAACCCAGAACTTTTATTTTCATGGTTGTTTTTTTCAGGGGTAAAAAAACCCCGTCAGCTTGAAAGGCTATCCGGGGCTGTGCGAACCGTTAAATCAACGGTTGGCGATGTACATGGTGATTTCGAAACCGAAACGCATGTCGACGAATGATGGTGTAGTCCACTGCATGAAATATCCTCCTTTTGCTTTATTGAAATGCACCTGGGCACTGGCCTTGGGTGAAGAACCCGGCTCACGCCGGTTTAGTCGTCCTCATGGTTTAATTAGCAATTCCCGTGCCTTGCGGGCTTGTCGTTCGCTGTTTTTGCAATGTGGAAAACTGGCGTGTACTGGGGGGGGAAACATGCAAACTGTTGCAGTTTGCAACACAATGCAAAAAGGCGCGAACCTTTTGAGTTCGCGCCTTGGGGATAATCGTTAATGGAGGGTGATTAACGATTAGAAGAAAATGATTGCGCCAATTGCAACAGTGTTGGCTTCAGATTTTTGAAGGCCTGCACGGTGTGTGGTTTGCTCAGCCATGATGTACTCGCCAACCAGTGTCAGGTTGGGCGTCAAAGAGTGGTAAACACCCAATGTTGTTGCTGTAGATTCATCGAGCACGGCACGACCTGGGCCTGCAGCAGTTTCGTTGGCTGCCAGGTCCAGCTTGCTCATACCGTGGTTGATACCAAACTTGGTGTCGCCAATTTTATAGGTTGCTTGCAGCAGATAACCATTTGAATCACGCTGTGCCTGGCTTGTTCCAGCCGCTGTGTTGGCTGAGGAAAAGCCATCAACGCTGGCAACGCCAGTTCCAAGGCCTTCACCTGTGAAACCCACCGCCATCAATTCAAGTGCACCGAAACCAACTTTACCGCCCAATTCGAAACCTGTCGTTTCGTAGGTGATGCGGTTGGTCTGGTCTTCATATTCCTGGTTCAAGAAGCTGCCCCAAACTTTGGCTTTGCCGAAGTCGTACATAGCCAAACCGTTGAAACCGGGCGATTTCGTTGTGCCACCCGTGGATACGCCACCCGCACCGCTTAATGCGGCAACTGAATTGCCCACTGTGCGGCTTGGCTGGTAAACGCCCACAGACACGGTCAGCTCCTTGGCTGTCGGCAATGTGTAAGTAATTTGTGGCTTGAATTCCGCGTAGATGTAGCCGTTGCCAATCATACCTGTGGTGGTGTTGATGGCGCCGTTAAAGCCGCCACCTGTGCCCACGCCCAGCAAGGTCATGTCGTTCAAAATGGCTTGTTGCTGGAACAGGCCGATATCACGGCCCAACTTGATGGTACCCATTTGCTCATTGCCAAAGCTCAGCCAGATCTGGCGGGCATCGCCAACCGAATTGCCCACACCGCCAGCGACTGCCTGTGGAGGCAAACCACCACCAGCAGGTGCGATTACGAGACCACCTTCATTGGATGTGCCAGGGTGTACGCCCACGTTCGCTTTGATGTCGTAACCTTTCTGGCGCGAACTTGCTGTGAAATTGATGAAACCTGGCAACAAACCGTTTTGAATGGATGAAGCATCCTGATTACCACCCACAGCGCCGCAGGTTGCAAGAACAGAAGCGTACCCCACCTGTGCATTGTCACAGCTGGTTTGTGTATAGAAGGCGTTGACAGAACCGGAAACACCCAAAGTCCAGTCACCAGCCTGAAAGTCGATCGCGTGTGCCGAAGTCCCCATTGCTGCCAATATGGAAGCTGCTATTAATTTTTTGCTGATCATAAGATCAACCCTCCAGTTTTAGTTTTAAAGGTTGTTGCTTGTTTGTTTTCTAATGCTCGCCAGCACACCGCAGAGTAGAACTGGCTTAAATGGGGTAGGGCAAAAGATGTGCCAGTATTTAAGTTGTTGATATTTAAATAAAAAAGAAAAATGTGAGGGTTTTTCTGACAGGCTGAAGCATTGCAGTTTTGGTGCGTCAGTCGATGCGCTTTGCAACAGGATTGTGTGTGGTTGAAGCAGTTGAATGACGGAATTGTGACAACTGTTCAAGTGCTGTGTGCCAAAAAAAACCACCCAATTCTTGGGTGGTTTTCAGGGGGGGTACGGTACGTGATTTGCTGGCGTTTTTTATTTTGAATTCAAGCGCCGATAAATCGTGTTTCTGGAAATTCCCAACATTCTGGCTGCTGCGCTGACATTGCCACGGCAAGTTTCCAGCGCATCTTGAATGGCACGAGATTCAAGATCATCCAAATTAACAGGGTTGTCAGGCTGAGGCCGTGTCGCGGCTTGTCGTGATCCAGCGTAAGTCGGCATGCGCGCTTCATGCCCCCACTTCTCATGCACACTTATTGGCTCTGCACGTTCAACGGGCTTTGGTTGTTGGGCCCAGCTGTCAAATCGACCTTCCCTGAACCTGCTGAATGTTTGGTCAAGCCCACCGTTCTTGTGAGAATCGCTTCGCCGTTGATGCACCTGAACTTCAAACTGGGCGGGTTTGTTTTTTATTGGTAACACAGGCGCTGTGGCTTGAACCTGTAATGGGGGTGCTACCCTGGCCTTCACGGTAAAGTTGCTGCGCACGCTGAACTGTGGCCGGGCATGAGCGGTTGGCGTTGCAGTGAATGTGTGTTGATTATGAGGCTCATCTGCTTGCGTTACTGCTGGTTCAGCATGCCCGGCTTTGCTGTCAAGTCTCAAGGCGCGCCATTCATCAAGGAAGTCATCGGGCAGGTGATCCCACTCAATGGTCTCGGCCTCGTCGGTCATTACACTGGCGGTTCTAAGAATATTGGTCAGTTGACGAATATTTCCAGGCCATGCATGCGTGGTGAATGCTTTCATCACTTCATTCGACACTCTGATTCGCGGATTGTGCGATTCATTTTCAAGAATCCGCTGAATGATTTTTTGTAAATCGGTTCGCTCGCGCAATGCGGGAAGTCGCACCACCAAACCATGCAGCCTGTAATACAGGTCTTCGCGGAAAAGTCCCGCTGATATTTGGTCTCTCAGGTTGCGGTGGGTGGCGCATATTACCTGCAAATTCACCGGGATACTTTTTTGGCTGCCCAGTGGTGTAACCACTCTTTCCTGCAAAACGCGCAACAAACGCGCCTGCAAGGAAATTGGCATATCACCAATTTCATCCAGAAACAGTGTGCCCCCGTTGGCTTGCAAAATACGACCTTGCGAGCCTTTCTTTTTTGCACCGGTGAATGCTCCATCCTCGTATCCAAACAACTCGGATTCAATCAAGGTTTCTGGAATGGATGCGCAGTTCACTGCGACGAAAGGCTTGTCGTGCCGGGGTGAATCGTTGTGTATGGCCTGAGCAAGAATTTCTTTTCCGGTACCGGTTTCACCCAGAATCAGAATTGGAATGTCTTTGTCGATGACCTTGCACACTTTTTCGATGATTTTGGCAACTTGAGGATCGCCAGTGTTCAGGTATTTCAGGCTTGAAAGATGGTGGCTTTTTTGACAGCCCGTATTTACTTTTTGCGAGGCTGGCACTGGGTTGTGAACCACCGCAGCCTCGGAATTGTTTTTCACCAAACCAACGGAGTCAAAAATTCTGCCCCGGCCCACACTGCCCAAACTGGCCCGTGCGGTAACCTGATTGCCGTTGTGCAAGCAAAGAATTAATGGAATTGGATTGCAGGTGCGGTAGTGGTCGATCAAAGCCGACAAGGGCATACCGAACAGGGAACTGAAGGTGTGGCTTTTCAGGGCGTTGGCCGACATACCAAACTGAACCATGGCGGCACGGTTGGCAGCCAAAAACTTGCCCGCTGGCGAAAACGCGGCTGCGCCTTCCACCACGGAGCCCAGAAACTCGCCACGTTGGTGAAATTGAACAATGATGGCATCCTGGAACGAGCTATTGAACAAATGGTTTTCAATCATTTGCGCCGACATTCGTACCAAGCCCATGGTGTGGCGATGATAGCTGCGGTAATCGCCTGTTACATCGAGTACGCCGATTGCAACCCCGTTGGGATCGAATATTGGCGCTGCTGAGCAGGTCAGAAAACGGTTTATATCCAGAAAGTGATCCTGGCCGTGAACCACAGTGGGAAGCTCTTCGATCAGCGCGGTGCCTATCGCATTGGTGCCTTTGTGTTCTTCGCTCCAGGTAACACCTGGAGACAGCGCCACCTTTTGGGCTTTCACCAGAAAATCATCGTCTCCAAGGGATTCGATAATGGTGCCGCTGGCATCGGTCAGCAACACCATGCTGTGCGTGTTGACCACCTGCTCATACAGGGTTTCCATGAAGGGAAGAGCGCACGACTTCAGGCGGTTGTTTTTCTCTACAAGTTCTTTCAATGCACTGCTGGGCGGCGGCGCCATTTCTACTTTCGAGGTGGTGTCCAAACCCGCTGCCGTTGACCGTTGGTGTGCCCGGCGAATGAACTCCAGGTGCCCTTCTGTACCCGGGTCAATCAGTTCAATTACTTGTGCGTTGGATGCGATGCTGCCAGCATCCCGATCGGATAAGAATGTCATCCATGTCTCCTGCTGTTCCTGTGCTGCGTTTTATAAGTATGTTTTATGGTGCAACTTGTCGCGCTGAGTATTTTTTCTGATGTTTCAGTCGCAGTGTTTCCTGATGCAAGCAATGTGCCAACTCAATCCAATGTGTTTCATATTGGAACAGGGGTTGGTCTGTCGTGATAAAAAGTAGCACAGATCGACGAGTCGAGCCATAGAGTTCGCTGAATGTCACAATTGGTAAAACTAATTCACAAATTCGAATGAATAGGGTGGCATGGGGATTGCAGTAGCTAACCCGTGTTGAATTATTCATGGAAATACAGGAGTTGTGATGTTAGTTCGTAAAGCCTTTGTGGCAACCCTTTTTTCAATTGCTGCTTCAGTTGCAATTGCGCATGGCGATGTAACCCCCCAGGTTGTAGATGTATCCACGCTCAAGCCTTTGGGTGATGAAATGCTTGAGGCCAATCCCTACGCAGGGGACAAGGAGGCTATTCGCGTGGGTAGCTCTGCCTACAACCAAAACTGTGCCCGTTGCCATGGCCTTGAAGCAATTAGCGGCGGTGTGTCGCCTGACTTGCGCAAGATGAACACCGAATGTGATTCTTTCGCCGGGAAAAAAGCCAAGGATCAATGCAAGGCTGAAATGGATGTTTACTTCCGCAACTCGGTGCTGGGCGGCAAGGTGCGTGGCGACCGTGTTTACATGCCTGCTTTTGCCGGAATTTTGAGCCAGGAAGCCATTTGGGCAATCAAGTCGTATGTTGAAACCCGCAAGTACGAATAAATAAAAGTGCACCCAAGGCACAGCAATGAGGAGACCTGATTTATGAATGTGTTCCGTTCAAAAAACACACCTTGTTTTACCAAGTGGCTCGGTGTAGTAACGCTGGGCTTTTCCATCCAGTTGGGTGCCGTTGCCCAAGAGTTAAGTGACTGGGCCAAAGTACAGGCCTCGGGTGTACTGACTGTGGCGGTTTATAACTACCTTGCGCCTTATTCGCACGAGGGCAAAGGCATTGACGTGGACATTGCCAAGGCATTGGCCAACAAACTTGGTTTGGGGTTGCGGGTGCGCCCATTCAACGAGGACGAGGAGTTCTCGGATGACATTCGCAACATGGTCACGCGTGGCCATTACCTGGCGGGTGCTCCCGCTGACATTCTGATGCATGCGCCCGTGGATGCATACATCATGCAGAAAGAGGATCAAGCCCTGTTCTTTTCCCCTTACACACGCGACGATATTTTCGTGGCGCGCAATATCAAAAAATTACCCACGCTCGACAGCCTGAAACCGCTCTCGGAGCCGGGTAACAAAGTAGGCGCGGAAGCTGCCGCGTTGCCCAGCATTATGTTGGCTGGCGCTGATGGGGCAGCCTATGCCGACAACCTGGTCAACTTCAAAACGCCCAAAGAGGCGGTAGATGCGATGGTGAACGGAGAGCTGGTTGCTGTAATGGCCACCCGGGCCGAGCTTGAGTGGGCGCTGCACCAACACCCCGACAAGAAGGCGGATTATTTCGTTTCGAAGGTGCCCCACAATGCGCTGCCTGCAAAGGGGTGGGTTGTTGGCATGGCGACCAAAAAAAGCAACAAGGAATTGGCGGAGAAGCTGACAGTGGCCATGAATCAATTGAAGGAAACCGGTGAGCTGGAGAAGATTTTCGCCAGCTATGGCGTGAGGTACATCAAGCCGTAATGGCTAGCCCGAGGTCGGCCCGAATTTTTGTTGCAACAACTGTTTCATTTTGCAACAGTTGTGTTGCACGGGGAAAACCCGAATCATCAAAAATCGGAAAAGTTTTGCCGAGATCTGTGGAAATTCTTTTTTGAAGTTGGCAGGCTTATTGCATAAGAGGCCTAGTACAAATGCGAAGAAATCAATAAACCAAAAAAGCGAGGAACAACGGGATGCAAAAATCTCTTCACATCACGCCCGACAAATGCACGGGCTGCCTTCAGTGTGAAATGGCATGTAGCTACGAGAACTATCAGGTTTTCAACACTTCACTGTCTCGAATCAAGGTATTCGACTTCCACCACACCGGCAAGAAAGTGCCCTACACCTGCACACAGTGTGACGAGGCCTGGTGTTTGCATGCCTGCCCGGTCGAGGCCATCACGATGGACAAAACCAATGGCGTGAAAGTGGTTTCCGAGGACACTTGCGTGGGTTGCAAGGTGTGCACGATTGCTTGCCCATTCGGTACTGTGAATTACGTTCAGGAAACCGGCAAGGTTCAAAAGTGTGACCTGTGCGGCGGAGACCCCGCTTGTGCAACTGCGTGCCCAACTGGCGCGATCACATTTATTGATTCCAACTGGACAGGTTTGGACAAGATGAAGCAGTGGGCCGAGAAGCTGAGCAACCAAGCTCACGCGTAACTCGTTGACCATTGAATAGAACAGAGAGAAGGGAGTAATACAACATGGCATGGACCGGTAAAGTACTGCGCGTGAACCTGACTGCAGGCACCTGCACCAGCGAAGACTTGAGAATGGATTGGGCGAAAAGCTACCTTGGCCAGCGTGGTTTGGCCACCAAGTACTTTGTAGAAGAAGTGAATGCGAAAGTGGATCCGCTTTCGCCCGAGAACAAAATTATTTATGCAACAGGCCCGCTGACAGGCACCATGGCCTCTACTGGTGGCCGTTACTCTGTGATTACCAAAGGCCCATTGACAGGTGCAATCGCCTGTTCGAATTCGGGTGGGTACTTTGGCAATGAATTGAAGAGTGCGGGTTGGGACATGGTGATCATGGAGGGAAAATCGCCCAAACCTGTGTACCTGTTGATTGAAAACGAAAGTGCGAGGTTGATGGACGCCTCTGACCTGTGGGGCAAGAGCGTGTGGGACACCGAGCCCGCCATCAAAACCAAGCACCAAGACCCATTGATGCGTGTGTGTTCCATCGGCAAGGCTGGTGAAAATGGCGTGCTTTACTCTGCGATCGTGAACGACCTGCACCGCGCGGCTGGCCGCTCAGGCGTGGGCGCAGTGATGGGTTCCAAGAACGTAAAAGCAATTGCAGTGCGTGGCACCAAGGGTGTTGGCAATATTTCCAACCCCAAGGAATTCATGAAGGTCACCTTCGAGAAGAAGAAAATTCTCGCTGAGAATGCGGTTACAGGCACAGGCTTGCCCACCTATGGCACCCAGGTGTTGATGAACGTGATCAATGAAATGGGTGCCATGCCCACCAACAACCACCGCGATGTGCAATTTGATGGCGCCAAAGACATTTCTGGCGAAAAAATGCACGAGCCCCGCAAAACAGATGGCAAGGCCAACCTGGTGACTAACCAGGCCTGTTTTGGTTGCACCATTGCTTGCGGTCGCATTTCAAAAATTGACGACACCCACTTCACTGTGGAAAACAAGCCGCAATACCATGGCGCTTCTGGTGGCCTGGAATATGAAGCTGCATGGGCCTTGGGTTCATCCAACGGTGTGAATGATCTTGAAGCACTCACCTATGTGAACTTCCTGTGTAACGAGCATGGCATCGATCCAATTTCTTTGGGGGCAACCATTTCTGCCGTGATGGAATTGTATGAAATGGGCGTACTTACTGAAGCACAGCTTGGCTGCAAGGCGCCGTTTGGCTCTGCACCTGCTTTGGTTAAGCTGGCTGAAGACACCTGCAATGGCGTTGGCTTTGGTGTTGAAATTGGCCAAGGTTCCAAGCGCCTGACTGCCAAGTACAGCCACCCAGAGCTGTCCATGAGCGTGAAGGGCCAGGAATTCCCGGCTTACGATTCTCGCGGCATTCAGGGCATGGGTTTAACCTATGCCACCTCCAACCGCGGTGCATGCCATTTGCGCTCTTACACGGTAGCGTCTGAGGTACTGGGTATTCCCGTGAAAACCGACCCATTGACCACCGACGGCAAACCAGCCTTGGTGAAGGCATTTCAGGATGCCACCGCGGTGTTTGATTCAGCCGGTATTTGCGTGTTCACCAGCTTTGCCTGGACACTGGCCGACGTGCAGCCACAAGTGGCCGCTGCCTGTGGTGATGAATTCGACATGGCCAATCTCGAAACCATGGGCGAGCGCATCTGGAACCTGGAGCGCCAGTTCAACCTGGAAGCTGGCTTCACCAAGGCTGACGACGACCTGCCTGCACGTTTGAAGAAAGATGCAGCCAAGGTAGGCCCCGCAAAAGGCTTGGTCAACGGCATCGACAAAATGTTGCCCGAGTACTATGAGCTGCGCGGATGGGATACCGAAGGTCGCCCAACTTCAGCAACACTGGAGCGTTTGGGGCTATGACAAAAACCACTCCAACACGGCACGTTATCTTGGGTAACGGGCCTGCGGGGGTGGTCGCTGCCGAGCAAATTCGCAAGCAGCGGCCTCGCGATTCAATCGTGATGGTGGGTGCCGAACCGGAACCCCCATACTCCCGCATGGCTATTCCTTACCTGCTGATTGGCAAGGTGGGCGAGAAGGGCACCTACCTTCGCAAAGACCCCGACCATTTCAAGAAGCAGAACATTCAGGAAGTTCGCGCCCGCGCCACCAAGCTCGACACCGCTGGAAAGAAGGTTCACTTGGACAACGGCGATGTACTTGAATACGACAAGTTGCTGATTGCCACCGGTGCACGCCCGATTTCACCGCCCATTCCTGGTGTGAATTTACCGGGTGTACACCCGTGCTGGACACTTGAAAATGCAAGGCAAATTATTGAACTTGCCAAACCAGGTTCGCGTGTGTTGCAAATGGGTGCAGGCTTTATTGGCTGCATCATCATGGAAGCACTTGCACTGCGCGGCGTAAAGCTGACCGTGGTTGAAATGGGCAACCGCATGGTGCCCCGCATGATGACCGAAGGTGCGGGTTCCATGATTCGTGACTGGTGCATCAAGAAAGGTGTGGATGTACATTGTTCCACCCGCGTAGAGGCCATTGAAGGCAGCTCGCCTTTGCGAGTGAAGTTGTCCAACGGTGAAACGCTTGAAGTGGACCTGGTGATTTCCGCCACTGGTGTGAAGCCCAACCTGGACTTTTTGGAAGGCAGCGGTTTGCAAATGGATCAGGGGTTGTTGGTGGACGATCACATGCAAACCAACATCAAAGATGTGTATGCCGCTGGCGACGTGGCCCAGGTACGCGATTTCTCCACCGGTGAGAAAACCGTGAACATGATTCAACCTGCTGCCGCCGATGATGCCCGAATTGCCGCCCAAAATATGATGGGGCAGGGTACCACCACGCAAGGCAGTTTGGCCATGAACGTACTCGATACTTTGGGTCTGATTGCTGCATCGTTTGGGCAGTGGTGGGGCGCTGAAGGCGGGCAAAGCGTTGAATTGCAAAACAAGGACGAATTTACCTACCTGCGTCTGGAATTTCTTGGCGATGTGCTGATTGGTGCAACCAGTTTGGGGCTAACGAACCATGTTGGCGTCATGCGGGGTCTGATTCAGGGCAAAATCCATTTGGGCGAATGGAAAGATCATTTGCTCGACGATCCAACCCGATTAATGGAAGCCTACCTGGCTTGCGCTCAGTCACAAAGTACATGGAAATTACCTTCAAGCTCTTTGCAACACTGACCGACTATTTGCCGACGAACCGTGTGGACAACGCGGTTCGTCTTCAGATCAAAGACGGCAGTACCGTGCAGCAAATCATTGACCAGTTTCATCTTCCGGAGAAGCTTACTCACCTTGTTCTTGTGAATGGTGTGTATGTAGACCCTGCCGATCGAGTCAGCAAAGTATTAACACCCGATGATGTGTTGGCCATTTGGCCACCCATCGCGGGCGGTTAGTTGCGCATGGCTATTTTCAACACGGACAAAGCGCTGGATATGTCGTGCACCGAGCGCGAGCTGCGTCGCTGGGTGCACATGATTGCCGAATTGTTTCCGATGACGTCCGAGCAATCGGATCATGCAGATTTTGAAGTACAGGGCGGCACCGCGCGTATTGCCTGGAAACAAATGCCTGATCGCGTGATTGCTTTGGTGCGTTTGAAGCGCATGGAAGTCACCTTGGCATTTTCTGATGGTGTGCCTGCTGATACACGAACCCATTTTTCAAAGCAGTTTCAGATGCACACTTTGCGGGGTGGGGGTTAGGGTCAAAGGTTGTTGCAAAAATTCGTGGGCAATCTACTCGCCAAAGCCCGGCGGTTTTTTGCCAAAACCTTGGCTCCAGGCCCAAAAAGCCAGCTCAAAGTCGGTGTGTATGCCCAGCTTTTGGCGAACCTGTGACAGGTTGTTGCTCACGGTTTTACCGCTTATTCCCAGGTTTACACCCACCTGTTCAATGGTGTGGCCTTCAACCAGCAGGCGCACAACATCAACTTCTCTTGGTGTCAGGCCGCCAGTTTGGGGAGCAGTCGGGTCCTGTGTTTCTTCACAAAGTTGTTGTTTTTCCCGCTCGGCCAAAGGCCGTGTACCTGTAAGCACTCCCTGGCTTTGAACATCGCTGGATACAAATGTTTGTCCGCTCAAGGCCATTCGAATACCTTGAATCAATTCTTCAGGTTCGCTTGATTTTGTTACATAAGCCCGCGCACCTTGTTCCAGTGCTTTTGCAGCCACCACCGGGCTGTCGTGCATCGACAATACGATCAAGGCCAATTGTGGCCATTTCAAACGCAAGCGTTTAATCAGCTCCAGTCCGCTTTGCCCCGGCATGCTGATGTCCAGCACCATGCCATCGCAGGCCTCGGTTTTGAGTAATCCAAAAGCCTGGTCGGCATTGCCAGCCTCGCCGACAACAATCAAATCGCTTTCAGACTCGATAAAGCGTTTGTACCCGGCTCTAACAGCAGAGTGATCGTCAACTAAAATGATTCTGGATACAAGCGGCATTCTTCATTCCGTAATGGGTATGTGACAGCGAAGAACAAATTTGTCCTTTTCAATATTCCAAATCACGCGGCCCTGTAGCCGTGCCATTCGCTCTCGAATACCGGTTAGCCCCAATGAAGGTTGAACCGGGAGCGGTCCGCGAACGCCGTCGTTTTCAATAATCAATATGAATTCCTGCATTTTTTCATCAAAACCTGCCAGTACTTTCAATTTCTTGGTGCTGGCATGGCGCGCCGCATTGGTAAGTGCCTCCTGCAAAGTGCGATAGATTGCAATCGGAGCCTCTTTTTGCAGCGGCGGAGTGTTGGGGGCCCAGGCGAAGTCCACATACCACCCTTGGCGTTTTGCCCAGTTGTCCAGAAGGTCGAGGGCCGCGTCGCGCAACGACACCTCAAGAAGCAGGTGTGGCTTTAATTCTCTTAGGGAGCCACGAAGCCAGCCCATCATTTCCTGCGCCTGTTCGTGTACAGCTTTTGCTGCTTCCTGGGTACTCGCCTGGGTGTTTTTGATCAAAAACGCTGAGTTGACGGAGATAGATGTTAATGATTGACCAAAATAGTCATGAAGGTCTTGGGCAATTGCCTGTCTTTCTCTTTCTTGCAGGTCTACAACCCTGTTCAGCAAGTCTCGGCTTTTCTGTTGTTCGATGTCCAGGGTTTTAACAAGCTGATGAATGCTTTCATGAATTTGTTTGAACTCTGCAATTCTGAATTTACCAGAACCGGGCAAACTGGGTATTGGCCTTGTTGGGTCGCGTTCGTGTTCTTCATAGTCGTGCAGCCATTGAACAAGTTCCTGCAAAGGTTTGTTCAAAGCGGGTTTAAGGGAGTACCACACAACCACCCCACTGCCTGCTGCCATTAGAAGCAACATGGCGCTGATCAAGTACAGTTCGCGCCGGGTTTCTAGGCGCTCTTGTTCCGCTTTGTGTTCTGCCAGTTGTTGGCGCAGCCGCTGCAATTCAATGTTGCTTAAGGGCTCTGCTTTGGCCAAACCCCGATGCAAGTAATCCACCATTTCCGAGGCAGATGAATACTCGTTCTTGATGTCAGCTTGCCCCATGGCAAATACAAACAACACACAGCAAACGGCCCAAAGGCCGAGCCAGGTCAGTAATCGTTTGACCAACAACTTCCTTAAACGCATTGCTTCATCGCTGTGTTTGAATATTAACAATGTGCACCATAAAGCCTGCTTGTAGAAGGGGCCACATTCTTTTCGGGAAAATTTCCCTGTTTGTATCCAACGAATTTAGCGATCCTGATGAGGAGTAACTCACAAGGTAACCTGGCCAATCTCCATGGCGCGCAGAGCAGGTTGACCTTGTGATCACACAGTTCAACAAATTCATTCAAAAGGGCTTTGCATGATTGCGCGTCAATGTAATTTTTTGTGTGCCAGCGCTATGCTGGGATTCGGTTTTTCCA
The DNA here is from genome assembly GCA_021299735.1 of Burkholderiales bacterium. Lineage (GTDB taxonomy): Bacteria > Pseudomonadota > Gammaproteobacteria > Burkholderiales > Burkholderiaceae_B > Limnobacter. The sequence goes on from JAJTEM010000008.1 coordinate 94,365, forward strand.
TGGTTGGAACGGTTTGCGCACAGCAACTGGAGGAGGTGAGGGTGATCTCAACCACACCTTTGCCGGGTTCTTCAATGCCAATTGAGCAGGCACCTTTCAGCGTGAAAAGCGCTGAGGCACTGCAACAAAATGCCGACAGGGAGTCACTAAGCAGCAGCCTGTTTCGCGGCATCAATGGTGTTCAGGTCACTGACAATCAGGGCAATCCGTATCAGTCTGATGTTACCTATCGCGGTTTTTCCGTCACGCCTTTGTTGGGCACACCACCTGGTTTGTCGGTGTATGTGGATGGTGTTCGACAAAATGAAACTTTCGGCGATGTGGTGCGCTTTGATGCAATACCCCAGTCGGCCTTGAAGGAGCTGACCGTGCTGCCGGGCACCATGCCGCAATTTGGTTTGAATTCACTGGGTGGTGCGATTGTGATGCAAACCAAAAGTGGTCGGGATTTTCAGGGCACGCAGCTGGATGTTGAGCTTGGCGATTTCGGGCGCACTCGGGTGGGTGCACAGAAAGGCTGGGTGGATGAAGCCAGTCAACGCGATTTTTATGTCAACTTCAACTCATTTGATGAAAACGGCTGGCGTGTTCTTTCGCCGAGTTCTGTCGTTCAGTTGTTCGGCAAAATGGGCATTGTTTCTGGTGATACGCAAACCAACTTCAGCCTCGCACTTTATGAATCTGATTTGAACGGCAATGGTGTAGTGCCTCGCAGTTTTTACGAACAGAATCGGGCGCAATCGTACACCTACTTCGACAACACTCAAAACACTGGTGGGCAGTTTGCAGTGGACTTCACCCGCTACCTGCAAAGCGGAGCAGAAATTACAGCGAACGCCTATTATCGCAGTTCCAAATCCACCACATTCAATGGCGATGGCAACGAGAACGAGGACTACCGCTTTGGTGTGGCCGAGTTTGAGCCAGATCGTGCTGGATTTGAAGCGATGAGACCGATGAGGCCGGCAATCGTCTACAACGTCACCTGCAGTGCGCCTGCTGCTGTGGCCTACGCGCCCGGCACAGTCACGTTTGATGAAAATGACCCTGCTGCCATACCCCCCGACAGTGCTGATTGCCCTGGAGCCAACAACCGCGGTGTACTGAATCAAGATGTAGTCGGTTTGGGTTTGCAGTATGCCTTTGCACAGCTGGGGCCACACAAGCTTGTATTGGGTACACAACTTGAATTCGGACAATCCGATTTTCGTCGCACCTATGCTTTGGGCGTATTCAACAACGACCGCACAGTGCGCGAACTTTACAGCCCAATTGAGCAGGTGAATGTGGAAGCGAACAACCGCCAGTTTGGTGTGTATGCGCAAGATGTGTGGGTACTGAATGACAAAACCACACTATTGCTGGGAGGCCGTTACAACCATGCATCGGTAAAAACCACCGACCGTTTAAGCCCTGTGCTGATTAACGAAGAAGGCGAGGCAAGCCCCGGCCTGAACAATGACTACACTTACCAGCGCTTCAACCCATCGGTAGGCATTGCGTACCAAACTGCGGCGCACAGTACCTGGTTTGCCAGTGCGGGTACCAGCAACCGCGTGCCTACACCGGTTGAGCTGGCGTGTTCAGACCCCGAGTTCCCCTGCTTATTGCCCAATGCCATGGCGGCAGATCCGTTTCTTGAGCAGGTAGTAACCACGACAGTGGAGGGTGGTTATCGCACCCGTTGGGCCAGTGGCAGCACGCAGTATGGTTTTTCGTTCAACGTGTTTAGGGCCGACAACAAAAACGATATTCTGTTCGTGACCGATGGTGCAGGTTCGGGTGGCTTTTTTCAGAATTACGGAAAAACCCGCAGGCAGGGCGTAGAACTCGATTTTGATTTGGAAACATCCGTGTGGAATTTCGGTGCAAGCTACCAGTATCTGGATGCGACATTTCAAAGTGCAGCTCGCCTGGCCAGTGAAGGCAATAGCAGCGCAGTGGATTTGAACGGTGACCCAGCGGTGGAAGGTGGTTTCATTCAGGTGCAACCAGGCAATAAAATTCCAGGCTTGGCTGAACACAATGTGAAGCTGTCAGCGGGGTTTAAAGCCAGCGAGGCAACCCTGCTGTTTGTGGACATGCAGGCGCAAAGCGGGCAATACGCCCGAGGAAACGAGAACAATCAACACCGGGCCGGCATGGTGAATATTCCCGGCCAGGGGCCTGTTGAGTTCAAGGACAATGGTCGCGTTCCCGGTTTTGCTGTGTTCAATTTGGGCGTGAACCATGCCCTGAGCAAAAATATCACTTTGATTGCGCGTGTGAACAATGTGTTCGACCGTGAATATTTCAATGGTGCTTTGTTGGGAGGCAATATTTTCGATCGCAACGGTGCTTTGGTTGAGGATGAAGATGACATTACTTACGAGTCCTTTCTCGCTCCAGGTACTCCCCGAAATGCGTGGGTTGGGCTTAGTCTGAAGTTTTAGTATTTGAAGCATGGCTTGAATCGGCTATTCTTCAAGAGTTGAATCGATTCAGGCCCTGTTGTTATATGTATTTGAACATTCGAAGTTTTTTAACTTTCTTTGCCTTCTTCTTTTTCTCATCATTTGTTCAGGCCCAGTCAGAACCTTGCTGGCAACAGCACAGAGCCACCGTGTATGAATGGACTTGCGCCGGTCAAAGCTTGCCTGCCGAAGGCCAGGATTTTGCGTTGTCGATTGTGGTGGTAAATTCACCGAAAGCTTTGATGGTGATTGATTCCGGTGCCACAGCCGCTGTAGGTGAAAGCGCTGCTGCGGCAATTCGATCCAAATTCGGCACCAAGCCTGTTTGGGTTTTGAACTCCCAGCCCAAGCCTGAACATGTACTGGGCAATGTAGGGTTTCGCTCAGTATTTTCGGGCACCTTGAAGGAAGGTGAATTATTCACCAGCCGATTGGTAGCCGGTAAAAAAACTGCAGATTTAATGAAAGCCCGCTGCCCTGTGTGTATCAGTAATTTTTCCGAACGCTTGGGAAGTAACTCGGTAGAAGGCACGGAATCTTTGGTTCCCGGCCGTATTCTGCGAACAGAAACAGGTCATTTGGGTTTGTTGAACAACGATTGGGTGGCCTGGAAATTTCGCTTTTACAACGACCTTGAAACTGAAGAGGCTCTTGTTTTACGCAATCAGGAATTGAAATTGTGGTGGGTGGGTTCTGCTATACAAAATCGGGATATTCCTGATTTGTACGACGGCAAGGTCGCTGATCGAATTGACTTTTTAGGGCGCTTGAAAACCCGTATGCTTGCCGGAGACACCATTCTTACTTCATTTGGTGTTTTGGATCGCAACTGGATAGACCGCAACCTGGATTACTTTGTGCGTCTTCAACAGGCTGTGTTGTACGGGCTTGAGGCTGGTGTCAGTGAAGTGGAATTGATTGAGCAACTGAGCGCGGAAATTGGCGAATTCAAGAACACTGTGTCTGTGCAAACTGATCCCAAACTGAACGCCAAAGCGCTTGAAACCCACCAGCTGAATGTTCAGCGTATTTTCCATCAAACCGAGCCATTTGTTTTTTAAGGGGCTGGAATACGGCTTGCTAGTAATCCTTTGAACTGTTGCAAAGTGCAACAGGCCAATTACCGAGGGGCTGCTAGCATTGAATACCAATAAAACACACACCCTTTTTTTGCTGTGGGTGCTGCTGATCAGCCTGACCGGTTTTGGCCTTTATGTAACCTGGCACAAAGGTTTTTTTCAATGGATTATTCTGACCGACAACACACGCATTTGTGTGGTGATTGTGTTTGCATTTCTGATTGGAAGTGGGCTTGCTGGCTGGCGCAGTATTTACCTGAGCAGGCAGTCTCAGTACTTTGATCGCATCCGGGATGGGTTCAACGATTTCAAACCCGGGCAGTCCATTTGCCACGATTACCTGACCCACCCACTTGCGCATCCCAGCGAGGGCCAGTTGATGGCCGAGGTGATGGCAGAGCGCGCGCGTGGCACACACCAGGTGGGCTGGTTTGTTACCGGCCTGATGATCAAACTGGGATTGCTGGGCACCGTGGTGGGTTTCATCATGATGCTCAGCCGTCTTGAAGGCCTGGAACAGCTGGACATTTCCGACATTAAAACCCTGATGCAGCAGATGACGCAGGGCATGGGTGTTGCCATGAACACCACCTTGGTGGGTTTGGTTGGCAGCATTTTGTTGGGGTTGCAGTTTTTGATGCTTGATCGCTACGCTGACAAATTGATTGCGGCCACTGTGGACTATGCACACCGAAACGTGAAAGCGAGCTAAGCAGTATGCCGCTTTTCAATCACAAGCCTGATTTCGAGCTGGACCCCTTCACGGATCTGATTTTCAACGCCTTGTTGATTTTCACTTTTCTGTTTTTGATGGCCTTGCTGTTGCTCAACCCGCCAGCCAAAAGCGGAATCATTGATCCCAAAGCCGAGTTTTTGGTCACGGTAAGTTGGCCCGACAATGACCCCAATGACATCGATGTTTGGGCTGCAGGGCCTGCTGGTGCGCAGGTTTGGTTTATGCGCCCGCAAGATGGATTGTTGCACCTGGACCGGGACGACCGCGGCCTTGCCAACGACACACAAGAAATTGACGGACAGGTTTTTGTGAATCCGCTGAATCAGGAAGTGCTGACCATACGAGGTCGCCCGCCGGGTGAATACATTGTCAACCTGCACTATTACAAAACTGAAAACAATGTGCCTGTGCCCGTGAATGTTTATGTGGCTGAAGTAAACCCGAAATTGAAAGTGTTGCATTACTCCACAGTGAACCTGCAGCAACAGGGCGACGAGGCCACTGCACTGCGGTTCACCATTGATGCAAATGGCACTGTAAGCAACATCAATCAACTTGAAAAATCTTTGGTGAAGGCAGACGGAAAATGAATGAAGTCCTGGTGGGTTTGGGTATAGCCTATGTTTTTCTGGCAGCGTTGCTGCTGCTGGCCCTTGTGTACTGCCGCATGAACTGGACAGTCAAACTGCTTCTGATTGTTGTGTCGGTGGGGTTTTATTGGATCAGCTACGTGAACTGGCAAAGTGCACAAGGCTGGCCCAGCCACGCTGATTTACCCAAGCGGTTTTTGTTTCATGCAGTGGTGGTTGAAGAACCCGATAAAACAGAGGGCATTAAAGGACGCTTGTTTATATGGGCCAGTGACCTTGCCAATAACAAACCTTCCGATACACCACGTGCCTACGTGTTGCCTTACGACAAAGATTTACATGTGAAGCTTGATGCAGCACAACGCAAGATGCGCAACGGCAATTTACAAATTGGGGAGGTGGGCGGCGAGTTGTTCGACCCCCAGGCCACACGCGACAACACGCGGATTGCGGACAAGAAAATTGATCTGGAATTCACGGATTTGCCCGACCCTCAGTTGCCGGAGAAATAAGCCATGTTGAAAATTATTGCTTTGGCAGCTCTGGCACTGGGCCTTGCGTCCTGTTCCAAATTGGGGAGTGGGGAATACTTTCCTCTCAATGAGGGCATGCAGTGGCGTTATACACTTGATTACGTCATGCCCGATGGCAAGAAAAAAGAAGAATTGATCATCCGCGCTGTGGGCCATCAAAGCTTTAAAAACGAGGAGGATGAAATTCAGGGCATGGTTCGCCAAACATCCGATGGCACAGACTATTTTGTGCAAGAACGGGATGATGGTTTTTATCGTGTGGCAAAACGCGTGATTGTTCAGACCAAGCCACAGGCCGACAAAAGTGCCAGGCTCATACTGCCAAAGGGTAAAAAACTGAGGGTGGGCCACACCTGGACTTTGGACACAAGCCCCTATGTGATGCATTGGATGCCACCATTCAATGAAGCCAATGCGAGTATCAAACCGTTTGATTTGGTGTACGAGGTGGCCTCACTGGATGACACGGTGGAAACACCCGCGGGTGTTTTCGAGAAATGCATTCGATTGGAGGCCACTGGCAAGATGGTGTTTTACGCCGATGCCAGTGCCGGCTACCAGGAAATATTGATCAACCACAGTGAATGGTATGCACCCGGCGTGGGCTTGGTGAAACTGCAGCGTGATGAACCTTTGGACACCAGCATTATGAAAGGGGGCAAGGTGACCATGCTGCTGAGCAGTTTCAGCGAATAGTTTTCACTTGTTGAATAGTCCTTCAATCACCTGGTCACAGAAGCGTTCCCGTTTTTCGCCGTTGCCGGTCACCGTGCAATGTTCAATCAAAATTTGGTCGCCGACCACGCTGTGCGATTCAACTCGGTCGGCATAACGCAAAATTTCCTCAGTGTCCAGGCTGAATTTTGAATCCAGATCCATCTGGTTCAGATCGGGCCTTCGCCAGTGCACGGTGAACAGTGGCTGGTTCTGAAACACTTCGCCTTTCTGGTTCTGTAATTCCGTGACTGCTTGTACTGACAGCATGGGGTGGCTGTTGAACTCTTGCGGGTAATGGCGTTTCATTTCCCGCATGATGTTGTAGGCGTCGGTTGCAAACAGGGTCACGATTCGATTGCGCGTTACAAATGTAAGCTGATCGGTATTCAAGCCACGAATTTCGACAATGTTCCCGTTGGCCATTTTTTCCATGGAATCGGGCGGTGGTGGGCTACAGGCAGCAATCAAGGCCGCACAGGCCAGCAATGTGGCGTGTTTGGCAAGGCGCAACATAGGGCGCATTCGTGGTCTCCGAAGTGGTGTTGTATTGCCAGCAGTATAGGGGGTAAATGTTGTCGCCTGGCTTACACCGTGCCCAGTTCTTTCTCAACGTAATGTCCCGCCATGTCAGCCAAACCCTTGGCAAGGTCATCGAATGAGAAACTTGGGTTGGGATGGTTTAAGTACCGAATCATTGTGGCAATTCCACTGTTGATGAAAATATAGGTCATCGTTTGAAGGTTGTTCAGCCGCAAAATTTCCGGATGCTTGATGGCATGTTGAATAAACAGATCAGCCAAGGCCCGGTAAATCGGGCCGAAGGGTACATGCTTTTCCATCAAGGCTGATTCACGGGCACAGCGCAGGTAGAGCTCCTGGTCTTTTTTCAGGAATTCAGCCGTTTGCATGATCAGTTCATACACAGCATCGCGTAGCGAAAGCCGAACAAGGTCGGTGGTGGCCCCCTGGATTACCCCGACTAATTCCTTCGAAAAGCGTTCGCCCATGGCTTTAAAAATCGCTTCCTTGTTCTCGAAGTATTCATAAATCGATCCCACGCCCACCCCCGCATGTTCCGCAATTTGCCGCGTGGTTGCTCCCTCTGCGCCATGTTTGGCCAATGCAATGAATGCGCCTTGAACAATGGTTTCAACGGTGTTCTGGGAGCGGGTTTGTTTGGGCTTTCTGGTCATGAATAAATCCGAATTGAATCCGAACAAACGTTCGTTTTAAGATGACATTGTTCAATGTCACGGTCGCTCTGTCAAGCGCAACGGAATTTACTCATGTTTGGAAAAAAAATTACCAAGGGTGCGAATGCAGTGGTCACTGGGGCGGGTAGCGGTATAGGCCGCGCCTTCGCGCTTGAAATTGTTAGGCGCGGTGGCCGTGTGGTGTGTGCCGATATCAGCCTGGAACGCGCACAGGAAACCGTGGACCTGATCATGGACATGGTGGCGGGCAAGCTAAAAAACCCAGACCTGGTGTTTGTGCCGCAAGCATGGGCTGTGAAATGCGATGTGAGCAAGCTGAAAGACATGGAAGCGTTGGCTTTGCGAGCGGAGGAAGTGTTTGGTGGCAACGAGAACAACACTGCCATTGATTTGGTGGTGAACAACGCAGGCGTGGGGGCAGGTGGCAAGCCTGTTGGTGAAACCACCATTGACGACTGGAAGTGGACGATTGGTGTGAACCTGTGGGGTGTTATTCACGGCTGCCATGTGTTTGCACCGCGTCTTCGTAAAAAGGGCACCACCAAGAAGTGCGGCATCATCAACGTGGCTTCTACAGCCAGCTTTGCTGCGGCGCCTTTGATGAGCGCCTACAACGTAACCAAGGCTGGCGCTTTGGCATTGAGTGAAACACTGGCTGCAGAAATGGCGCGTACGGGCGTGAATGTGACTGCACTGTGCCCCACCTTTGTAAAAACCAATATTACGAAAGATGGCCGAATTGATGCTGCCTCAAATCAGCTTGCCAACAAGTTGATGGAGTGGACAGGCGTAAGTGCCGATGGCGTTGTGAAAGAAACATTGAATGCATTGGACAAGGGGCAGCTGTATGTATTGCCCCAGTTGGATGCCCGCATGATTTGGCGCATGAAGCGCCTGATGCCCCGCAGCTACACACGCGGTGCTGGTTTATTGGCCCGAGTGGCCGCAAAAGCTTTTTAAGGAGTACAGAAAATGCCTCAACTCGATTTGGAAAAAACACTGCGCCGCATTAAGGAAAACCAATGGGCATTGGCCGACATAGACTGGGATGCGCCAGGCCGTGAATTGATTTCCGAGGAACAGTGGCCGAAACTGAAGGCCTTCATGGCCGACCTCACCTGGATTGAACACATTGGTGCGCGTGGTTTTGCAGCCATGGCCAAGAAAGCGCCGAATGACACATTGAAAGAAATTTACACCTGGTTTCATGCCGAGGAACAGCGCCATGCCAATGCTGAACTTGCCCTGATGCAACGCTGGGGCATGCTGGAGGAAGGTGAAATTCCAGAACCTAACATTAACCTTCGATTGACCATTGAATGGTTGGACAAGTACAGCGATGACATGCCCCTGAACGTGTTGGGTAGCGTAATCCCAATGCTTGAAGTCACACTGGATGGTGCGCTGTGCAAGTTTCTGTTGGACGAGGTGAAAGACCCGGTATGCCACGAAGTATTCAAAAAGATCAATGCCGATGAAGCCCGCCACTTGGGCGTGGATTTCCATGTGCTGGAAATGTTGGGCCACGGGCCGATGTACCGCTTGGCCTTGGAATCAATTGCCACGGCCATCAACCCAAAGTTGTTGCTGGGTGTGGCAGTGTACTTCCCGCTTTTGAACCGCATGCGCGACAACATTGTGACCATGGGTTTGAAAGAAGAAAAATTGTACGAAGCCATGGCCAAGTTTGAAAAATACGGTGGCGAAACGCCCGAGGGCCGACGCAACCCTTGGTACCAGGTGATGCGCATGCATGGCAAGTGGGTAATTGATCGCAAAAACCGCTTCTACCACGCCCCCGTGGATGCTGCTGTCAAGGCATCAAACTACATTCCGAAAAGCTGGCTGCCTGAAGTGCCAAGCTGGGTGAACAAACTAACCTGGCACACCACAGCCTGATTGACATGGATGTTTCAATGAAAACTGAAAAGATCAAACGTGCGAAAGCATTGAACGCAAACCTTGCCGATCGCACCACGGTGCGCCGCAAGGTTGCCGCAAAAACTGTTTCTGAAAAGAATGGCGAGCATGTGTACGACACCTTAATTATTGGTGCCGGGTTTGCGGGGCTTGGCACCGCCATCAAATTGCGCGAAGCGGGTGTGCACAATGTGGCCATTCTTGAACGTGCTGCCGAAGTAGGTGGCACCTGGCGCGACAACCAATACCCTGGTGCGGCCTGCGACATTCCTTCCAACCTGTACAGCTTTTCATTTGCGCCAAATCCGAATTGGTCGCGCAGCTATTCGGGCAGCAAAGAAATTCTGGGCTATGTGCACAGCTTGGTGAATGATTTTGGTTTGGAAAAGCTGATTCAATACCAGCAAAACGTAACGCGTGTAGAACTGGATGATTCCCAAGGCCTGTGGATGATTTACACCGACAACGGCCGCGTGTGGAAAGGCAAAACAGTGATCATGGCCAGTGGTCCTTTGGCCAATGCAAGCTTCCCTAAAATTCGGGGTATCGAGAATTTCAAGGGCAAAAAAATTCACAGTGCGCAGTGGGATCATGAATATGATTTCACGGGTAAGCGTGTTGCGGTGATTGGCACGGGGGCAAGCGCCATTCAAATTATTCCGGAGTTGGTGAAGAAAGTAGACAAGCTGAAAGTGTTTCAGCGCACGCCAGCCTGGGTTATGCCGCGCCCTGATTTCTCAACCTCCGATTTCAGCAAGAAGCTTTTTGCAAAATTACCTTTCACACAAAAGGCAATTCGCGAAGCTTTGTACTGGTCGCATGAAAGCATGGCCCTGGCGGTAATTTGGAGTTCGCCAGTGACGCGTCTTGGTGAACGTTTGGGCCTGGCGTTTTTGAAATCGCAAGTACCCGACCCTTGGATGCGCAGGCAATTGAAACCTGATTACAAGCTGGGTTGCAAACGAATTTTGGTGAGCAACGATTATTACCCAGCTTTGCAAAAAGAAAATTGCGAACTGATTACCTGGCCAATCGCCAACATTGTGGAGCAGGGTATTCGCACTTCAGAAGGCATTGAACACCGCGTGGATTGCATTGTGTTTGCCACCGGGTTTGATGTGCCCAAAAGCGGAACGCCTTATCCAATTCTGGGCGTGGGGGGGCGCGAATTGGCCAAGGAATGGCAGCGCGGTGCACAGGCTTACAAAAGTATTAATGTGAGTGGCTACCCGAACTTGTACATCATGTTTGGTCCCAACAGTGGGCCCGGCCACAACTCGGCCTTGGTGTACATGGAGCAGCAAATTGCCTATGCCGTGAAAGGTATTCGAACCATTCTGGATTCAAACCTGAAAATGCTGGATGTGAAGCCCGATGTTCAGGCCAAACACAATGCTGAAATACAGAAGCGCTTGGCAAAAACCAACTGGAATTCAGGTTGCAAAAGCTGGTATTTAACTGAGGATGGTTTCAATGCCACGATGTTCCCGGGCTTTGCCACGCAGTATGCGGCGCAAATGGGTACCTTCGATGTAAAAGCTTACCGCCAGGTGAAAGCCGACGTGACAGCGTAAGGTTTTAATTGATTAAGGCAGTGGGGATAGTGGGCACCCAAAGACTTGTGACGGTCTTTGGGTGCTTTTTTATGAGATAAGATTAGCCGTCCAATCAATAACCTCTCAGATCAATGTCCACACCTGCGGCCGAAACCACCAACCTCGCCATTCCTCCTTCGCCAGTCGGTTTGATGCAGGCGTTCTGGTTCTGGTTGAAGCTGGGTTTTATCAGCTTTGGCGGGCCAGCCGGGCAAATTGCCATCATGCATGAAGAGTTGGTGGAGCGCCGCCGCTGGATTTCCGAGAAGCGCTTCCTGCATGCCTTGAATTACTGCATGTTGTTGCCTGGCCCTGAGGCCCAACAGCTGGCCACTTATCTGGGTTGGCTGATGCACCGCACATGGGGTGGAATAGTGGCTGGCGCACTGTTTGTGCTGCCCTCGTTGTTTATTTTGATTGCACTTTCCTGGATTTATATTGCCTATGGCAACGTGCCGATTGTGGCGGGTATTTTTTACGGCATTAAACCCGCGGTCACTGCAATCGTGTTGCATGCTGCGCATCGCATTGGCTCCCGCGCTTTGAAAAACAACTGGATGTGGGCCATTGCAGCCGCTTCATTTGTGGCTATTTTTGCAATAAATGTACCTTTCCCCATTATTGTTGCAGCAGCGGCGATCATTGGTTTTGTGGGCGGGAAATGGTTTCCCGCCAAGTTCAATGGCAGCGCAGGGCACGCAAGTGCTAAAAAATCATATGGCGCCGCATTGATTGACGACAACACACCCACGCCCGAGCACGCCCGTTTCAGCAAAGTTCATTTGGCCAAAGTGGTTTTGGCCGGTGCGTTGCTGTGGCTAGTGCCCATGGCTTTGCTGACTGCAAGCCTGGGTTGGCAAAACACTTTCACGCAAATGGGCTGGTTTTTTACCAAGGCGGCTTTGCTCACATTTGGCGGCGCCTATGCTGTGTTGCCCTATGTATACCAAGGAGCGGTGGGCCATTATGGGTGGCTAACCCCCACGCAAATGATAGATGGCCTTGCCTTGGGTGAAACCACGCCTGGCCCGCTGATTATGGTGGTAGCGTTTGTGGGTTTTGTGGGTGCTTATATGCAAGCTGCATTTGGGCCGGAAAATGCATTTGTGGCTGGAGCACTGGCAGCAGCCTTGGTCACCTGGTTTACTTTCTTGCCGTCGTTCGTATTCATTCTCGCCGGTGGGCCTTTGGTTGAAAGCACCCACGATGATTTGAAATTCACTGCGCCTCTTGTTGCAATCACAGCGGCTGTGGTGGGTGTGGTGGTGAACCTTGCTGTATTTTTTGCCTACCACGTGCTGTGGCCTGAGGGCTTGAAAGGTTCTTTTGATTGGACGGCCCTTGCGATTACCCTGGGTGCAGTGTTGGCGCTTTTTTACTTCAAGCGGTCGGTGATGCAGGTGTTGGGTGCTTGCGCAATGCTGGGTTTGCTTCTCAGTTTTGTTTCGGCTTGAACCAGCTTTACAGAATAAAAAATTAAAACAAGAAGGAGACGCTTTTGATTACTAAAGAAATGATGAATGAATTCATCAACACGCAATTTCCGCAAAGCAAAATAACGGTAGAGCATGTAGACGGCGACTCAGCCACCATTCGGCACAAAATCACCGAGGCTGAATTGCGGCCCGGTGGTACTGTGGCCGGACCAGTCATGTTTTTGGTGGCCGATTGTGCTTTGTATGTCGGCATATTGGGACGCATTGGCATTGTGCCCTTGGCGGTGACCACGAACATGAACATTAATTTTTTGAGAAAACCTTCGGCAGACCGAGACATTATTGGTGTGTGCAAATTGATCAAGGTGGGTAAAACCTTGGCCATTGGCGAGGTGAGTGTGTATTCCGAAGGTTTGCCCGAGCCAGTGGCGCATGCCGTGGGCACCTATGCCATTCCACCAAAAAGAGACTAATTACGACCCCGAATCGGTGAACTTGAGGGTGTAAAAACAATATTTTTTATTTTCGGCTGAAAGCCTAAAGTTTGATTTTCCGGCATCGATAACAGGTTCATAAGGCAGCGCACAACGGTGCAAGACACCGAAGGCGACTAGCCCCTGAAACACTAAATAAAATGCTTGGAGAATTAAAATGCTAGGAATCAACACCAACGTCGCTTCGCTGACCGCCCAGAAAAACCTCTCAGGTTCTGGTATCGGCTTGAACAACTCAATTGCCCGCCTGTC
>JAJTEM010000009.1 GCA_021299735.1 Burkholderiales bacterium
CATATTCAGAAATTCGGCGGGCTGACAAACGATTCTTAAAATCAGCCGGCCCTTTTTTCTCCGCCTCTGTTTCGTCTTCTTCTTTTTCCTTTTCTTCATCCTTGGCGCTTTGGCTTTGAATTGTAGCCTCAGCCATTTTTCTACCGGGTGTATTACTGGCCGCTTGCACTTCGCTATAAGCCATGCTGAACAGCAAGGCGCTCAAACTCAATGCAATCTGGCTTTGCATAAAAAAGGGGAAACGTGATTGGCGTTGCATCGCAATCTCTAATCAATTGTAATGCTTTGAGTTTGAGATGTTCCAGTCAAGCAGACAGCCCCAAGTTGGGGTAACCTCACACCGTGATGATTTGCCCCAAAAAAATCGGCAAGCGTTTTAACACCTGCCGAATCTGATTCCGAACGATATTGTTCGGCTTATCTACGAATCTATATCAATACTTTCTTATCACTTACAGCTTCCTCGACCACCACAATCCAGAACTATAATTCTTTATTTCACTTTGCAACCCAAGGGTTCAAAATGAAAACCCATTTCTTGTGTTAACCTTGGGCACCCCTTCAAGCGCGTTTATCGCAGCCAGCAGTGCTGCCCGCTCCCAATGACATTTGGCATTTCACTTGTTTGATTTTAGCTAGAAACACTTTTCTTGCACCCTGTATTTCGCTCAAGGCTTTGTTGTCCATAAACTGAATTGTGTCTTTTTCTGACATCTGTTGATGATTTTTTTTGACTTCGGCATTCGCTTGGGCCGAACCCAAAGCACCTAGAAATGTCAGTGCCACTGCTATGTATTTTAGACCTTCCATATCTCGTTACCCCTGAATTTTTGATTGAAGAAGAGGCTTTATTACGAATAAAACTCTCTAATGCTGTGTGCAGTATTCATTTGAAAAAGTTTCATATTGAATCGGGTTAAGCATACACAAGCAACTCGTGAACTTGCCTCAAAAATTACAGAAGTGTCCCGCCTGCTTACAGCTGCAAAAACCCAGACCCAAAGCCCGACACACTAACTTGTGTGTGGAACGTTTTTTAAGTTAGGTTCAATCGAATCAGATACTTACACCTTAAAGTATCGAACTCAGAAAACCATGGTGTGAAGTTATCCATGGACGTTCGGGTATTGAAAGCCTAACACTGGGGCAGTTTTATTCGACCGAATTGCCAATCATGAAAGTGATAGCGTAAGGTCAGTCCTCGGGTTACACCGAGTTGACCACAATACCAATCGCTCTTGCTCAAAATATTAAGTACGACCAAAATTGAGGAACAACTCTGCACTGTGTTCAAACCAACCCCAATGTAATTAACGATCGGGGCAGGCTGTTCAAACTAACCGAGCCACTTCTTTGTTCTGGCTGCACCTAGGAATTTCTGCAAATTATTTCGGATTTTTTATTATCTTACCGCTATCGTTGAGTCTCTTGTTACTTACCCTAGCAAGTTTTATCCACGTTGAAGCTACACCTGCGAAGTACGTTACCACAACAACTGTGGCAGCAAATGTAACTGACTGAGCGGCATTTACTTCATTTAGATCTGAATCGTTCATGAAAACAACCTCACTTGGATTGGTACCATTTGAGCTTATAAATGAATCTGTTTGAATAGAGTAATTTTCATTTTTTTCTGGTAAATTAGAATCTGCTGCATTGGCTTGAAAAGACAGGCAAAGCAAGCCAATAAATGCTGATTTTGTGATTTTCTTAATCATATGAATTTCCTTTTTCTAAAACAATCCAATTAAATTGAAATTTGAGAAACAAATTTTCATACATCAAATTTATTTCTCGCACTCCTTTAGTCATTGTAATTTTAAAAAAGGATCCATTTTTCCATGCTATTTTGGGGTAACTCCTAACACCTTTAGTCTTAAGACAAGAAAAGACTGGAAAATATTAAGTATATTCATTTGTGTTAGCTATTTTTTATTAACTCGGCAATTAGATTTTAAAAACCTCTACCGATCGAGTCAGGTCACCTGCCAGATCTGAAATCTGCCCCGCCACGTGCTTATTCTGAGCAATCGCAGCAGTGTTTTCTTCAGTCATTTGCGCAACACGTTCCACGTTGCGGCTAATTTCCACACTTACATTGCTTTGCTCTTTCATCGACACGGTAATGGCTTGAATGGCCTCATTTACACGATCTGCATTGGCTTTGATCTGGTCAATCGTTTCCGACACCGAATCGGCTTGTTCAATACCCTGCTGCACCATGCCCACCGAATCTTCCATCGATTTGGAAGCTTCCTGAGTAATGCTTTGAATTTGAAACACCATGCTGGAAATTCGCTCGGAAGAACCCTTGGTTTGCTCAGCCAGCTTACGCACTTCATCAGCCACCACGGCAAACCCTCTGCCACTTTCACCAGCCCTGGCGGCTTCAATGGCTGCATTCAAAGCCAACAAGTTGGTGCGTTCGGCAATGTCGGTAATCGTTGAAATAATCTCGGATATCTCGCTGGATTGCTTCTCAAGTGAACGCACGGTGGCAGCGCTGTTTTGAACCGAACTGGCAATGCTACGGATACCCTCGACAACTTGACCAAGCGTTACGCTACCTTGATCGGCAGATTGCTTGGCCTGCATTGCAGTGTGCGAAGCATCGTTTGAATTCTCGGTGATCTGGCTAATCGATACGGTGAGTTGTTCAACCGCCGCCGCCATTGAAGAAGTTGCATCAGCCTGCTCGGAAGCAGCCTTGTTCATTTCATCTGATGAGGTGCGTACAGCACCCGCACTTTCATTGAGCGAGGCCGTAGAGCTGCGAATACCATCGATGAGCCCGCGCAAATTATTTTGTGCTTGGCTTAATGCAGTGAGAAGCATGTCAACTTCGTCTTTGCCAGTCGCTTTGATTTCGCCATTCAATTTACCAGCAGCCAAGTTGTCTATGTGGTACTTGGCCACACCCAGCTTGCGATTAAACATGCGGGCCACATACCAGTTCAAACCCAAACCAATAACAGCGGCAAGCAAAGTAATACTCGTGGTAAGAATTATTGACTGCTTGAATACATTTTCACTGGTTTTTTTACGCTCAGCCAACAGGCGATATTCATCCTTCTCAACCGCCCGCAAGGCATCATTCATTTTATCGATCAGCGGTTTGCTGGAATTTGCTGCAACCTCCTCCAGCATTTGAGTTTCAGTCAAACGACCAGCGTTCACAGCATGTCGGACTTCAATCAAGGGATCAATAATTGTATTAAGCCAGGTGTTGTAATGGGCACGAAATTTTTTCAACTCCGCGGTAACTGTTTCATTGTGAGCAGTCAGTGCCATGGTTTCTTCGAGGTATTTCTCGACATCGACTTTACCTGTCTCATAGGGCTTGAGGTAGGCCTCATTG
The DNA here is from genome assembly GCA_021299735.1 of Burkholderiales bacterium. Classification (GTDB taxonomy): domain Bacteria; phylum Pseudomonadota; class Gammaproteobacteria; order Burkholderiales; family Burkholderiaceae_B; genus Limnobacter. The sequence goes on from JAJTEM010000009.1 coordinate 3,359, forward strand.
CCCCGAAGCAAGAATCCGCGTTCACCTGATTCAATCGTCAACATGCCCTTTTCAAGCTTCAACACATTTTCGATTACCTAGTGGGTGAAATCATTTTTTGCATTTGCTTCCACAATACGCTTGCTATTCATGTAGCCAAGCGCACCTACACCCATCGCCAGCACTATCACGGTGATCAAGCTCGCGCTAAAGCGAGCACTAATCGTGTTTAACATGATGAAATTCCTCCTTATTCATTTTTTTGCGTGTAACAAGTTACCCCTTGCACAGAAATGAACCACAGTTACCGTGCGAAGCACCAACTTAGGGCCTTGTGTAATAGTCTCTAACAAAAATGGGGGCCCTAATTTGGTAAAAAGAACGGTAATAATTGACTGCCAAAAGGGATTGAACACCTACAACACGAATAGATCCACCCTTACGGGCTATAATGATCGGTTATGCTGTTATTGAAGTTGATCAATTCAAGAATCACCGCCATGACCCTTGCCAAAAGTTTCGATCCGAATGCCATTGAATCCCACTGGGGCCCTGAATGGGAGCGCCAAGGCCACGCCAAGGCCACGACTGTGGAAGGCAAACCCGACTTTTGCATTCAACTGCCGCCACCCAACGTAACCGGCACACTGCACATGGGCCATGCGTTTAACCAAACCATCATGGACGGGCTAACGCGCTACTACCGCATGCGCGGCCACAACACACTGTGGCAGCCGGGTACTGACCACGCAGGTATTGCCACGCAAATTGTGGTTGAACGCCAATTGGCTGCGAAAAACATTACCCGCCACGATTTGGGTCGTGAAAAATTCGTGGAAAAAATCTGGGAATGGAAAAATGAAAGTGGCAGCAAAATTACCGAGCAAATGCGCCGCATGGGTGCCAGCGTGGATTGGCAGCGCGAGTACTTCACCATGGACCCCGCATTGTCAAAATCGGTTACCGAGGTTTTTGTTCGCCTGTTTGAACAAGGGCTGATTTACCGCGGCAAACGCTTGGTGAACTGGGACCCCGTATTGAAAACAGCAGTTTCTGACCTTGAGGTGGAAAGCGTAGAAACTGAAGGCCATTTGTGGGAACTGAAGTACCCGTTGGTGGAAGCCGACCCGGTGAAAGGCCTGACCCACTTAACCGTTGCCACCACACGCCCGGAAACCATGTTGGGTGATTCGGCTGTTATGGTGCACCCCGACGATGAACGCTACCAACACCTGATTGGCAAAAAAGTTCAGCTGCCCTTGTGCAACCGTGAATTGACCATTATTGCCGATGAGTATGTGGACAGCAGTTTTGGCACCGGCGTGGTGAAGGTAACACCCGCGCACGACTTCAACGACTATGCTGTTGGCCAGCGCCACAAGCTGGAGCTGATTAACATTCTTACGCTGGATGCAACCATTGCAAACAACGCGCCCGCCAAATACGTGGGCATGGATCGCTTTGTGGCCCGCAAAGAAATTGTGGCCGACCTTGAAGCACTCGGCCTGCTGGGTGAAATAAAACCCCACAAGCTAATGGTACCGAAGGGCGACCGCACTGGCGTAGTAATTGAACCCATGCTGACCGACCAGTGGTTTGTGGCCATGAGCAAAGTGGCCGATGGCGATGAAAGTGGTAAAAGCATTACCCAAAAAGCCATCGACGCTGTTGAACAAGGCCAGGTGAAGTTTGTGCCTGAACAATGGGTGAACACCTACAACCAATGGCTGAACAACATTCAAGATTGGTGTATTTCACGCCAATTGTGGTGGGGCCACCAAATACCAGCCTGGTATGGCAGCAACGGCGAAGTGTTCGTAGCGCGCACCGAAGAAGACGCTCGCAAAAAGGCTGCGCAGGCAGGCTATACAGGCGAATTGAAGCGCGACGACGATGTACTGGACACCTGGTTTAGTTCTGCGCTGGTGCCATTTTCAACGCTGGGCTGGCCCGAGCAAACACCCGAGCTAAAACACTTTCTGCCTTCTTCCGTGTTGGTTACAGGATTTGACATCATTTTCTTCTGGGTTGCCCGAATGATCATGATGACCACCCATTTCACAGGCAAGGTGCCCTTTCACACCGTGTACGTACATGGTTTGGTGCGCGATGCCGAGGGCAAGAAAATGAGCAAGTCGGTGGGCAATACGCTTGACCCAGTCGATTTGATTGATGGCTGTGATTTGGACACCCTGCTGGTGAAACGCACCACCGGTTTGAGCAAGCCGCAAGACGCACCTAAAATTGAGAAAAAAACCCGCAAAGAGTTTCCCGAGGGCATTCCCGCTTACGGTGCGGATGCGCTGCGCTTCACCTTTGCAAGCCTGGCCACTCTGGGCCGCAATATCAACTTTGACCAGAAACGCTGCGATGGCTACCGCAACTTCTGCAACAAATTGTGGAACGCGACACGCTTTGTGTTGATGAACACCGAAGGACAAGATTGTGGCTTGAGCGATCACGACGCAAGTGCTTGCACACCCGGTGGTTACCTTGATTTTTCACAAGCCGACCGCTGGATAACAAGCACCCTTCAGCGCGTAGAAGCCGATGTGGCACTGGGGTTCGAAACCTACCGTTTCGACCTGATTGCACAAAGCATTTACCAGTTTGTGTGGGACGAATACTGCGACTGGTACCTTGAAATTGCCAAGGTACAAATTGCCAACGGTAACCCAGCGCAGCAACGCGCTACTCGCCGCACACTGGTGCGCGTGCTGGAGACCATTTTGCGCTTGGCCCACCCAATTATCCCTTTCATCACCGAGGAATTGTGGCAAACGGTTAGTGTGGTGGCGGGCCGCCGCGAAGAAGGCGAACAAGCCAACCTGATGACCCAGGCCTACCCGATCAGCGTACCTTCCCGCATTGATGAAAAAGCAGAAAGCTTTGTGGCCCAATTGAAAGCCACAGTGGATGCTATTCGCGCGCTGCGCGGTGAAATGGGTTTAAGCCCAGCGGAAAAAGCACCGCTAATCGCCAGTTGTGAAGGCAATGCCGAACAACGCGCATTCCTGGAAAAAACAGGCCCTGTGCTGGCCGCACTGGCCAAGCTCAGCAAAGTGGATGTAGTGGATTCATTGCCCACCAATTCCATGGCGCCGGTGCAAATTGTTGGCAACCTGAAGTTGATGCTGCACATTGAAATTGATGTGGAAGCCGAGCGCACCCGCATTGGCAAAGAAGCAGAGAAAATTCGTGTTGAAATTGCCAAGTGCAACGGCAAACTGGGCAATGCCAGCTTTGTAGACCGCGCACCTGCAGCAGTGGTTGATCAGGAAAAAGCGCGCCTGGCTAAATTTAGCGCCTTGCTTGAAAAGCTGGAAAGCCAACTGGGCAAGTTGGGCTGATCCACAAGTTTCACCATCTTTCTGAAACAATATTTTTGTGCGAGAAAAACGTGAAAGCACCTCGCATTTCAGGGTGACCGCGCGTTGACCGCATGCTCGAAGTCATCGCGCAACTTCGAATACGGCACGAGTTGGCAACAATGGCCGCTGCAATCCTCAACAACATCAATCCGCGATAGGAACTGAGGGATCCACTGGAAAAATTGGCTTGAGAACTAATACACCATGCCTTCTCGTGAAATTTTCGGGCTAGCCTGCCCAAGCTCACCCACCGAGATTGAAACAATTCACCTCGTTTATGAAACATACCGTCAATAGGTTTGTATTCAGAGACCTTCTTCTTTAATTAACTCAAGAAATAAGGATGAATCATGACAGGTTTGAAATACATTGCAGCAATGTTGGCATTGGTAGGTGCTGTAGGTTCAGTGCAGGCAGCCAGTGAAATGAACAAAGACCAAGTTCAGTTTATGGATAACAAAGGTCTGAGCGAAATTCAGGGAACTAGATCTGGTGCTAATTTGGGCAATCAATCTTACAAAGGTAAGTACAAGCTAGTATGTTCGCGGACCACCAATGCCCAAAAGCAACCAATCATACTTTGTAGCCACGTAGTCGGAGAGGCCCCGCGCTGATAATTAACAGACTGCTGAAATATTTTAAGTTCAAGTGAGGCCCACCCCTCTCCGGGGTGATTTTTCACCCCCCCTTTCACATTGTGAAATTTTGTCGGTTTTGAATCCATTCCCAACGTTTTGAGCCTGTTTTTCACACATTTCTTGCCTTTCGTATTGTGCATGTCTTGCCCAACACTCTGCGTAATTCACCCAATCCCAACCCAGAGTACCTGCCGTTTTTAGATTTATTTAGGTGCTTGTGAAATCAACAATCGCCTATGCACTTGCCTTTGCTGTCAAAGCTCATGGTTTTTCCGCTTAGTGGCACGTGCACAGGTACCTTGCTGGCTTTCATGAACTGCTCGGTTTTTGTGCCCGCAATTACTTTACCGTTCTGGGTGGCCACTTCATTGGCGTGGCTGGCAATCACTGCCTTTGGTTCTACCAATTCATTTACCACATAGGCTGCTTCACGCGGGCCAGTGGTAAAGGTGTCGCCAATATTCATCACAGCCAATTGGGGTTTGTAATATTCACCCACCACTTCTTTTTGCTCGCTGGTAATGCCGGTGTCTCCACTCAGGTAAACGGTCAAACCATTGCTGAACTTCACCACATAGCCAGTGGCTGGGCCTGCATAAGCGGTTATGCCCGTTTCCTTGAGCAACTCGCCCAAACGCTGGCCCACAAAGTCGCCAGTAATGCCATTGCTATGCGCCGCAGGCACAGTGGTTATGCTGACCCCACCAATTGTTTGCATGGCACCAAAACGTACCAATACAGAATTTTTTTCGTCACCGTCAGCCTGCTTCAGTTTGGCTGCGAAGAAAGAAGGCATTTCACTGCCAGTCACAATTTTCGCACCGGTTTTAACGGCAATGTTCACGCTGTTTGAATTAGGCAGAGCACTCACCGAAATATCGGGCTTGTCGCAGCTTCCAGAATTGGGCTCGGGGTTGTGCCTGTCGCCCAAGTGATCACCATGCATGTGGCTAACCAGCACCACATCAATTTTGCCCAAACGGGGATCCTCGGCTCCAGCAACCGTACGGCCAGCATCGTACAAAATCCTTGTGCCATTGGGGTCTTCGAATATCATGGCGCGGTCGAAGCGGCAAAACTCGCCCTCCTGCCCACCCAGCGGGGTCACTTTAACCAAACCCTGTGCGTTGGATTGAGCCTGAACGGCGAGGGGGAATATGAAAAGAAAAGAAAATATATGGAAGAAAGAACGGTTTGTCATACTGCACCAAGTTCTTGAATCGGGGTTAAAACACGTCAAAAACCTTGCTAAGCAGGCTGGTTTCGCCAGATTTTTCCAGCTCGGCTTTGACCTTCGCGTACTCGTAAATCAAATCAGCTGCGCCAAGCCCCAAGGATTTCCAAGGGCGGTACAGGCGATGATCAAGCAAAGTATACGCGATGGAATCACCACTCAAGACCGAATGCGGCTTCGTAGCCAAACCAACCATGGACCAATTCTTGAATAAATGCTCGGAAGCCGGCTCACAAACCAGCAAACGAATATCAAAATGCCGGGGATCTTTAACTATCTTGCTATAGACATAGGTAACCGCATCACGGGGGCCTTCCAGGCATTGCATGAATTCATTTTCGTTGCACAGAAGCAATCCTTCAATACCGAGCGCTTCGTTGTTCCGTGACGCTTTTTCGCACAAATGTTCAAAGGCCTGGCCTTGATTTGATATGGGGTCAGGCTTTGAACTGGCTGTGAATTCAATGCGTTCTGCATCAGGTTTATACTTTGTTCCAGACAAATCTGGATAGATGTCTTGGTTTTCAACAGCTCAACACACAGCTCATCCGGGCACATCCGCACTACGCCCTGCTTCATCAATGGCTTTCTTGGAAAGTCTTTAAGGTTCCAAGTGAGCAAACCCACGGGTTGCTGCAGTTGGTGCCGCAAAGCAAGGGCCGACGCTGCCACGTGCCTGTCTTTCTCCTCGACCTGCCTAACATCGGCAAGGTACGGCATGTTGTTTTGCGACAACAGTACGGCTTTAAGGCGGGCCGGCAAGGCCTGCCGCTCTATATTCGCATCATCTAAACTCAAACGGCCCAAGCGCACCAAATTACGGTAGCACTCATTTTCGATGTGGGGGGTCCAGTACAAAGTGGCACCATGGCGTTCAGCCAGTACCACCATTAACCAGCGAGTCCATTCGGAAAACAGCACATTGGCATCAAGTAGCCAATGTTTTGGCACCTCGGGCTTGCCGAGAACAACACTCACGAGGTGCCAGCCGGCTTAGCGGCGCTTCATGTAGAAAACAAACGAGCCAGCCTGATCGGCCTGCTCAACCAGTTCATTGCCGGTTTGCTTTGCAAACATGGCAAAATCGCGCACAGACCCCGGATCGGTGGAAGTCACTTTAAGCACCTGGCCAGTTTGCATTTCTGCCAAGGCCTTCTTGGTTCTCAAAATTGGCAGCGGGCAGTTCAATCCGCTTGCGTCAACTTCACGGTCAAAATTCATGTACGTCTCCTCTCTAAGATCCCGATTGGCACCAGGACTGGATCACCACTTTAATTGTTACAGGCCGTTACTTCGTCTTCACCCAGTCGACCACACTGGCCAGTGCCGCATCCAGGTTCTCTGGCTGCGTGCCACCGGCTTGTGCCATGTCGGGGCGGCCACCGCCTTTGCCACCCACCTGCTGGGCTACAAAATTCACCAAATCGCCTGCCTTCACTTTGGCTGTTGCATCTTTGCTCACAGAAGCAATCAGGCTGACCTTGCCTTCCAGCACAGTGGCCAGCACCAAGGCAGCGTTGCCCAGCTTATCGCGCAGTTTGTCGGCGGCTTCGCGCAGCTGTTTTACATCCGCACCTTCGAGCTTGGCGGCCAGCACTTTTACGCCGCCCACATCCACAGCCTGCCCTGCCAAATCATCGCCTTGGCTTGCAGCCAGTTTGCTTTTGAGGCGGTCCAATTCTTTTTCCAGATTTTTCACCTGGTCCATAATTTGACCAATTTTTGCAGTGGCCTCGGCTGCAGGTACGCGCAGGCTTTGCGCAATCGCATCCACCTGGGCCTGCGCCTTCTGGGCGAATTCCATGGCACCCAAACCAGTGATGGCTTCCACCCGGCGAATGCCCGCTGCCACACCGCTTTCGCTGGTAATTTTGAACAAGCCAATATCGCCAGTGCGCTGCACGTGGGTGCCGCCACACAATTCGCGCGATGTTCCAATGTCGAGCACACGCACGGTGTCGCCATACTTCTCACCAAACAACATCATGGCGCCTGCGCTTTTCGCGCTTTCAATGTCCATAATGCGGGCTTGCGTTTCCGCGTTGGCCAAAATTTCTTCGTTCACAATGCGCTCCACCAGGGCAATTTGCTCGGGTGTCATGGCGCTGTGGTGGGCAAAGTCGAAGCGGGTTTTTTCAGCGTCCACCAGCGAGCCTTTCTGGCTTACATGTTCGCCAAGCACCTCACGGAGTGCCTTGTGCATAAGGTGGGTGGCGCTGTGGTTGCGAATGGTGCGGCTACGTTGGTGCTGGTCTACCTGTGCGCCCACGGCATCGCCCACTTTCAATTCGCCGGTTACCAATTCGCCATGGTGACCAAACACATTGGCTTGAATTTTTTGCGTGTCCAATACGCGGAACAAATTCAGGCAAGCCGCACCGCTTGAAATTTCACCCTGGTCGCCTACCTGGCCGCCGCTTTCAGCATAGAAAGGGGTTTGGTCCAGCACCACAACACCTTGCTGGCCAGCGGCAATGCTGTTCACCGAGGTGCCGTTCACATAAATGGCGGTAATCTTGGCGTTGGCCACTTCAAGTTGGTCATAGCCTTTGAACTCGGTGGATACACCACTGTAGGCCAGGTCGGCATCCATCTTGAACTTGCCAGCTGCACGGGCCTGTTGCTTCTGCTTGTTCATGGCCACATCAAAAGCAGCCTCGTCCACGCTCATTTCACGCTCGCGGCAAATGTCTGCTGTTAAATCGAGCGGGAAGCCGTAGGTATCGTGCAATTTGAATGCTGTTTCACCATCCAGTACGCCACCCTTTTGCAGGGCACCCAAGGCTGCTTCCAGAATGGTCATGCCGTTTTCAATGGTCTCGAAGAATCGCTCTTCTTCGGCCTTCAAAATGCTTTGCACCTGTGCTGCTGCCTTGGCCAGTTCGGGATAGGCTTCGCCCATTTCGCGGACCAAATCGCCCACCATGGCATTGAAGAATGGCTTGCGGCAGCCCAACTTGTAGCCATGGCGAATGGCGCGGCGAATGATTCGGCGCAACACATAGCCGCGGCCTTCGTTGCCGGGAATAACACCATCGACCACCAAGAATGAACAGGCACGAATGTGGTCAGCAATTACACGCAAGGAATTGTTGGTCAGTTCAACTGAATTGCCCTGTGCATTCACTTCACGGGCAGCCGCTTTGATCAGTGTTTGGAACAAGTCGATTTCATAGTTGCTGTGCACATGCTGCAACACTGCGGCAATGCGCTCCAGGCCCATGCCGGTGTCTACGCAAGGCTTGGGCAGCGGGTGCAACACGCCATCGGCAGTGCGGTCGAACTGCATGAACACCAGGTTCCACACCTCGATGTAACGGTCGCCATCTTCTTCGGGGCTTCCGGGTGGACCGCCCCACACCTCGGGGCCATGGTCATAAAAAATTTCTGTACAGGGGCCACAGGGACCAGTGTCGGCCATTTGCCAGAAGTTATCGGATGCATAACGCGCGCCCTTGTTGTCGCCAATGCGAATAATGCGCTCGGCGGGCACGCCCACCTGCTTATTCCAAATGTTGTAGGCCTCGTCGTCTTCCTGGTACACGGTCACATAGAGGCGCTCGGGCGGCAGTTTGTACACAGTGGTCAGCAGTTCCCAAGCGTACTGAATGGCGTTTTCCTTGAAGTAATCACCAAAACTGAAATTGCCCAACATTTCGAAAAAGGTGTGGTGGCGCGCGGTGTAGCCCACGTTTTCGAGATCGTTGTGCTTGCCGCCTGCACGCACAGAGCGCTGGCTGGAAGTGGCGCGGGTGTAGGGGCGTTTGTCTTTGCCGGTGAACACGTCTTTGAATTGCACCATGCCGCTGTTGGTGAACAACAGGGTGGGGTCGTTGCCCGGCACAAGGCTGCTGGAAGGCACCTTGGTGTGGCCCTTGCTGGCAAAGAAATCAAGAAACTTTTCGCGAATATCAGCGACTTTCATGTTTGGGCTACCTTCCTGAATAAAGCGGCATGCGGTTTTTGGTCTAACCTTCGATTATAAGGTCATTCGATCAGTAAAAAGCCCTTTTACACCCAAGGCTTGCAGCGTTTTCGCCTGTTCCCGATCGTTCACGGTGTAAACCCGAACCAAGCGCCCAGTGGTGTGAATGCGGCGCAGTGCCGTGGGTTCAGCTCCGCTCCAATGCAAATGAATGGCAGTGGCCCTTAAGGCATCCGCATGCAGCACCCAGTTGTCGGGCAGCTGTTCATACAACAAGGCAAGGTCATAGCCCTGCAAGGGCAACAAGCTTGCGTGGTAAAAACTGGAAAATACCCAGTGTTTGCGTATGTGCTCTTGTTCTTCAAGCGGCAATTCTTCAACAGCAGCCCTCACCGCCCGCCCCAGTTCAATTGCATTGGCGGGGTTCGTGGCTTTCAATTCAACATTGGCCCGCATGCTGTTCTTCAAACAAAATTCCATGGCTTGCGCAAGGCTGGGTATGGGCTCGCCCTTCACCGAGTAATGGCGAAGATCGCGGGCACGAAGGGAATCGAAGCGCGTTAAGGGGTCGGTGGCTGCCATGGCCGGGTCGACTGACCTTGCACAACGCCCCATTACCCAGTCGTGATGAATCATGGGTATGCCATCGGCATTCAGCATCACATCAAACTCCACGGCTTTGTATCCGTGTTGCAGCGCGATTTCAAACCCTTTCAACGTATTTTCCAGTTCACCTTTTCCGCTGCCACGGTGTGCCCATAGTTGCATAGTATGAATATCCTGTCCCCTAATTTTGGGGGTATTTGATAGGTAGTATTTTTCGCTATTTTCGCAGTGTAATCGGGTCACACGCTGGACCCATTACACAAGAAAAATCAGTCAAAAACTATCGGGACAATACAATCATGCACAAATTCAAACTCTCGGTGCTGACAAGCGGTATGGCTCTGCTGATCGGTGCTTGTGGTGGCGGAAGCAGTTCAGGTCCAGGTACCTCCAGTTCAAGCGTTAGTGGTGGTGCAAGTAAGGGTCCACTGAACGGCGCTACCGTGTGCGCCTATCAACTTACACCCACCGGTAAAGGCGATTTGGTACCAGCCACTGGAAGCAACGCAAGTAACGGTTGTGTGAGCACCGGGGCAGATGGACTTTACAACTTGAATCTGGGAAACACTTTCTCCGGCAGTTTGTTGATTGAGGCAACCGGAGGGCAGTACTGCTCTACTGAAATTCAGGTCGCCGCAGGAGCATGCGCAAGCGGCATGCTCCTGAACCAAACAACCCCTTTTACCTCTGTTGTTGAAATCAGCAGCGCGGGGACTACAGTAAACAGCGCTGTCAACCCACTTACCACCGCAGCAGTGAACAATGCCTTGATGACCGGTGCATTAACCGCCAGCGCTTTCGGAACCAGTTTCACAGCGTTAACCAATAACTTGGGTTTGAGTGGCATAAACCCTGAATCAACACCAACCAATAACACTGCACTGGCAACCTTTCTCACCAATCTAGCGGCGTTTGTCGCCGAGGGCAACTCGCTGGATACCGCCATTGATATGGTTGAAATGGGACAGGCGCCCCAACCCAGCACACCCGCACCAGTCGAACCGGAGCCGCCGGCTGAAACCGATGAACTATCCATTTTGCAAAGCCTTGAGGGCAGCTACACACTAAAGGCTCAGGACAGTGACGCACTTTGCTATGGTTGGGGCTTCCCGGTGGGCCCCGGCAACCCTGACCCCTACTTCACCTTAACAGTGGCGGAAAATGGAACGGTCAATTTGCGACCACACGATATTTCGAGAAATGGAAACGTGGCGACCAACCCTCCTGTAAGCGTGAGTTATTCGCCCTCTGGCACAGAAACTACGCTGAGTATCGTTCGGCGTAGTTCCCAAACGCCGGTAAATCGATTCCTGCGACTGCGAAAAACAGGCGATTTCACTCTCGACTTTGAGCTTGAAGAAAGCGCCAGCACGCTTCGGAACTTTACACCGCAAAGCGCTGCTGAGCGGTCCATTCAGCTGTTTGTCAACAGCGGATCGTGCACAGACTTGTTTAAGCTAATTCCAGAAGTACCACTGTTTTATCCCACAAGTGCGCAAGATATTCCTGTCGCCTTGCAGGGCGCAAAATCGATGGTTTTCAATGAGCCGCCGGTGACAGGCGCTATCCCTGACTCGCCCTATCTGGACGGTGTCTCAGTTGCAATCAACGTTGGCCAACAAACCCTAACAATTGGGGAAGAGGTGTTGAGCAATCCGGGCTTCACAAACTCCACAGACCGAAGTCAATACATATTCAGGAGCGCGGCGGGTGTCTGGTTTGTACTATACGACGACAATCAAGGATTCCGAATAAATGTGTATGGCAACGCCAATCCATTCACGGAAGGCACCACCTTCTTCGGTCAACTCCAGCTGCCAGCTAGCTAAATCGGCAGTTTTTCAACACCCCGCCTGACCAAGAAATCCTTGAGGCAGGCGGGGTGTTGAACAAGAAACCATCAAACAAGGAATTCTTGTAATTCCGATAAAAGTAGTAGCACAGCCCAGCATGCTGCAAACAACAGGGGATGTGGCTTGATTACTGCTATATTGTCAGCGGCTCTGTGCCAAAGCACATTAGTGAGTTTCTAACGCCAAGTAAGTCTGCATTCAGTAAAGGTAGTCAAGGAGACCAATTAAAATGATTAAAGTCAGCGTGATGTACCCCAACGCCGCAAGCGTTACTTTTAACCATGAGTATTACAAAACCACCCACATGCCACTGGTGAAAAGCAAAATGGGCAAGGCCCTGCACCACTACACAGTGGACAAAGGCTTGGCTGGCGGCGCGGGCGATGCCCCGGCATTTATTGCCATGGGGCATTTGCTGGTCGATTCCATCGAGGCATTTCAAGCCGCATTCGGCCCGCATGCGCAGGAAATCATGGCGGACATCCCAAACTACACCAATGCCACCCCAGTGATTGTCATCAGCGAAGTGACTGTGGAAAAAGGCTGAAGATCAGTTAAGAAATTTTTGGGAACTTCGCAATAATTCTGTCGAACTGACTTGCGAATGTTTTACGGTCCGCTTGGCTGTATGCGGGCGGGCCGCCGGTATCTATTCCGCTTGCCCGCATGGTGTCCATGAAATCGCGCATGGTGTGAAGGGCTTTTATATTTTCAGCGGTAAACATCTCGCCGCGGGGGCTTAATACCTGTGCACCCTTGTCCACCAACTGGGCAGCCAGGGGAACATCGCTGGTAATCACCAAATGCCCGGCCACCACGCGGCGCACAATTTCGTCATCCGCCTCATCAAAACCGCGGGGCACTTGAAGCAATTTGATGAACTTTGAGGGCGGCGTGCGAATGTACTGGTTGGCCACCAAGGTGGTTTCAATCCCGGTTCGGTCGGCTGCACGAAAAATGATTTCCTTCACAGCAACAGGGCATGCGTCGGCGTCAACCCAGATTTTCATTGTTTAAGCCCGCAAAAACACAACAAGCCCTGATCGTAGCAAATCCCAAAACCTAGGGATGATCCGAAGCGCAATACCTTCCTTATTCCGATACAGTTCAAACAAGAACAAAAACTTTTCAGGTGGTTAATATGGGTTTCAAAGTTGCTTTTTTGGGTTTGGGTGTCATGGGATACCCAATGGCAGGACATTTGGCCAAAGCAGGCCATGAAGTAACGGTGTACAACCGAAGCACAGCCAAAGCCGAAAAATGGGTTGCGCAACATGGTGGCAAAATGGCCACAACCCCCGAGAAAGCCGCAGCAGGCCAGGATTTCGTATTTGCCTGCGTGGGCAACGACGATGATTTGCGCCAAATTTGCACAGGTATTAATGGCGCTTTCCACGGCATGAAGCCGGGTTCAGTATTCATTGATCACACCACAGCCAGTGCAAAAATTGCCCGTGAATTATTCGAGCATGCAAAAGACGCAGGCTTCGGTTTTATTGATGCACCGGTGTCTGGTGGGCAAGCCGGTGCAGAGAATGGTCAGTTAACAGTCATGTGCGGGGGAACCCATGCCGACTTCGACCAATCAAAGAATGTAATCGCAGCATTCGCCAAGGCTGTTACATTGATGGGTGAATCCGGCAGCGGGCAGCTCACCAAAATGGTGAACCAGGTGTGTATCGCCGGCTTGCTGCAAGGTTTGGCCGAGGCGTTGAAATTTGGCATGAATGCCGGGCTTGATGTGAACAAGGCCCTGGAAGTGATTGGCAAAGGTGCGGCGCAAAGCTGGCAAATGGACAACCGTGGTAAAACCATGGTGGAGGGCAAATTCGATTTCGGTTTCGCAGTGGACTGGATGCGCAAAGACCTGAGCCTGGTGCTGGAAGAAGCACGTCGCAACGGTTCGCAGTTGCCAGTCACCGCATTGGTGGACCAATTCTATGCTGAAGTACAAGGCATGGGCGGGCAGCGCTGGGATACATCCAGCCTCATCAAACGTTTGTAAAAGTACGCGCAAGCCTTGAGCCGAACGCGCGCTTTACTGGAACGATCACCCACGGCTTGGGGCGTGGGTTTGGCGCTCTTGGGCGCCATCTTTTTTTCTGGCAAGGCGATTGTGGTGAAGCTGGCTTATGCCTACCCCGTGGATGCTTCTACCCTGCTGGCCATGCGCATGCTGCTGTCGCTGCCCCTTTTTTTGGGTGCACTTGTATTCACGGTACTGCGCGAAAAAAATGCCGTGAAAATGACAGCAAAAGACTATGGCCTGATTACACTGGCTGGCTTGCTGGGCTACTACCTGGCAAGCCTGTTTGACTTCATGGGTTTGCAATACATTACCGCCGGGCTTGAACGGCTTATCCTGTTCACCTACCCCTCCATCGTGTTGCTGATTGCCTGCATCATGAAACACAAATGGCCCCAACCATGGCAACTCATGTGCATGGCTCTAAGCTACGTGGGGCTGGCTGTGGTGTATGGCCATGAAACCGTTCTGGTAGGCGACAACACAGCCTTGGGCGTGGTGCTGGTTTTTATATCGGCTATTTGTTATGCCAGTTATTTGATTGTGGGCGAACGGCTGCTGAAACGTTTGGGCACCATACGGGTCACGGCCATGGCCACTTTGGTGTCGGCTGCCGCAATACTGATACAAATAAATATTCAGCAACCATTGAACATTATTATTGAGCAACCCCTGCCTGTGTGGGGTTGGTCGCTGGTCAACGCTGTGTTTTGCACTTTTGTACCAGTATTTGCAGTGATGACTGCAATCAGCTTGATTGGTGCACCAAGGGTGTCGCAACTGGGCATGATCGGCCCCATCGCCACCATTGCTTTGGGCACCTGGATTTTAAATGAACCATTTACTATTTGGCATGCCGCAGGCACCGCACTTGTAATTGCGGGTGTGGCCCTGCTCAGCATGAAAAAAGAAGCAAAAGAAGGAACTACAACATGACTACAACACCTGCAAAAATTGTTCGCTTTTACAATCCAGGTGCTCCTGATGTATTGAAAATGGAAGACATCGAAGTGGGCCCACCCAAAGCAGGCGAAGTGCAGGTGGAGCACAAAGCGATTGGCTTGAATTTCATTGAGGTGTATTGGCGTACAGGCGTGTACCCACAGCCCCTGCCCTGCTGCCCGGGCACGGAAGGCGCTGGCATTGTGCGCGCTGTTGGCGAGGGAGTTAGCGAATTTAAAGTTGGGGACCACGTGGCCTATGGTTCTGGCCCAGTGGGCTCGTATTGCACCGTACGCAACATGCCCGCCCACCCGTTGGTAAAAATTCCTGACAGCATTGATTTCGAAACAGCAGCCGCCATGATGCTGAAAGGCTTCACTGCACAGTACCTGCTGCGCCGCGTGTACAAAGTGCAAGCCGGTGAAACCATACTGTTTCATGCAGCAGCAGGTGGAGTTGGCACCATTGCCACACAGTGGGCAAAATCACTGGGCGTACGGGTAATCGGTACCGTGTCTACGCGAGAAAAAGCCGAACTGGCCAAAGCCAATGGTTGCGCTGAAGTGATTGTTACCAGTGAAGAAAACATTGTAGACCGGGTAAAGGAACTGACTGGTGGCAAGGGCGTACCTGTGGTGTATGACAGCGTGGGCAAAGCCACCTTTGTAGATTCGCTGAACTGCCTTAAACCGCGCGGCATGATGGTCAGCTTTGGCAATGCCAGCGGCAAAGTAGACCCTGTACCCTTACAGTGGCTGGCCGAGCGGGGTTCATTAGTGCTGACCCGCCCCACCGTTGCCTCTTTCACCGCAGACAAAGCAGAACTGCTGGAAAGTGCAGCGGAAATGTTTGGTGTGGTGGCCAGTGGCGCGGTGAAAATTCAAATCAACCAGCGCTTTGCCTTGGCCGATGTGGTGAAGGCACACACCGAACTGGAAGGACGACGCACAACAGGCTGCACAGTGCTGATTCCTTAACGCGGATTTCAATCGCTGGTTTGTATAGCCCAATCAGCAGCGGCGATCTGCGGGGAGATGAAGACTTGCGGGCGCTGGTTCAGGCCAACTCGGCAGTGGGATTGCTTGGGCCGCACTTCAAGAAAACCGCCCCGTTTGAACAAGGCTTCAATGGTCGCGCCATGGTGCCAACCATGGGCGACACCCAAGACCCGACCGTTAATTTTGGAGGGCTTGGGTGAATGCAAAGACTTCGTTCAAAAAGGGATCAAGCGGTTTTCAGTGCGGCACCAGCAACTCACGCCGAATTGGCAAGAACTACCAGCATCGACCCATCAACTTCAGCGCTTAGTCACTCGAGCTAAATTGGCAACAAACCACCTACAACGCCACATGCCCAGTCTGCTGCGCAGGCTGCGTACTTGCAGAATTACTTCGGGAAGAGTTGGCTGTTTTCACGGTATAAATTTTTAACTGAACACCGTGCTGCTGCTCGGCCTCCCGAACCCGGCCAATGAAATGGCGAGAAACCACATGCCCTTTGGACAACCACATGAATCCATCAGGCCCTTCAAAGTCGCGTGCCAGCACCAAACCTTCATACAGGTCTTCGCCATGCAGAATCTTCTCGTTCGCCTTCTCGGCAGCCTTCAATTTTTCCAGGGCAGTTGGTAACACAGCAATTACTTTGGGGTCGTAACGCTTACCGGCTGCACCCACCAAAAAAGCTTGGGCTTGAAGCTCATCAAAGGTTTTTGCTGCCAGCCAACCTTGCTGCAATTCATCGTAATCTTCGGCCACTGCCAAAATGCGGGCGCCCAGCGGAATTCCATCGCCCTCCAATCCATCTGGAAAACCCTGGCCATCGTAACGCTCATGGTGGTGTCGAATAATCTCGGACACATGCACCATTTCCGACAGTCCATGAAAAGCGGCCTGTGCCTTCATCGGGTGCTTCATTAAGGCCACACGCGCATCGCCTTTCAGTTCAACAACAGGCTTAAACAAGGTGTCATCACTTAAACCCAGTTTGCCAATGTCATGCAACAGCGAGGCCACATAAATATCCTGCAAGGCTGAATCGCTGGCATGCATTTCTTTGGCAATTAAACGGGCCAATTCTGCTACCCGTAGACCATGGGCTGCCAGTTGCGGTGAACGCAACTCCATCAGGTTGGAAAAAGACTTCACCGCCGCGAGATACTGCATGCGCATCTCGCGCTGAATTTGCTCCAACATCATTTGCATTTGATGTGTTTCAGCACGTTGGGACTCCAGCTGCTGATTCAAGCTTGAGTTGGCACCCTGCAAAGTTTCAACCTCTTTGCCTAACTTGTCAGCGATGCCCTGAAAATCCGCCAGCTGACGCTCTAAATCCTTGATCAACTGTTGGTCATCGGCGGGTTTTTCAACTGACATGTGCTGGTTCCTTCGCGATTGAGATATTCCCCTGCTAAAACTGATAACGGCAAAACATCAGCAGATCTGTAACATCTCCCCCTTTTTAGTCTACCAATTTCAATAACTACCCCAGTCCGATACTGTGTTTGGATCCTTTCTTCCGTCCACACTAAGGCGGTCATGATAAACATGCAAGTCTTCTGACAAACGATAAAGAGATGTTCCCTCTGTTCGGGGTGTATCTCTAAAGTGCTCCCACTCCGCTTGCTGATAGTCGAAATAGCTTTGATCGCTCTCGGGATTGTCATTGCCATAAACCGACCAGGCGTATCGCAAGTATTCCAGTTTGTCCCCCCAGTCTTCCTGGGCTAGTCCCTGAGCCGCCAAGCGCTCAAAAAACTCCCCCTGTTCAGCTGTATTTTCTTGCAACATTTCATTTTTTCTGTGCACAGAAAGTCCAATCATGACCACAAGCGCAACCGCACCAATTGCCGCACCAGCCAGGAACAAAGGCGCTGCAGCCCCAGCCAGCGCTGTTGGTAACGGGGCTACCAATTCTGCTGTACCCAAGGTGCCTGCTGCTGCGGTGAAACCACCACTAACCGCCTGCAAAGAGGCCACAGCAACCATGGGCCTGTCTCCCGCTTCAACCGCCTGTTTCGCAGCAATTCCACCCATCACAATATCCGCAACGCCAAACAGGTCAGTCACGGTACCCACTACTTTCAACACGGTTCCTGAAATTTTGGTGGCTGCACCTGCAGCAGCCAACGGAGCTTTGGGCGCGAAAATATCCTCAACAGCAGACACCGAGACGTTTGACCCTTGCAATGAAGTCGCGTCCATTCCATTCAAACTATTCCCAGTGGGATCAATCAACAACTGTTTTGCTGCATTCGAGGTGTAATTGCCGTTGTAAGCCTCCCAGTGTTGCCTCCAGTCCATTTCAAAGGGGTTGATAGACTCTCTGCCATAGAGTTCGGGCAAAGTGCGGTCTAAACCCAAGGCCTGCCAGGCCGCATTACCGTTGGGCGTTTCATCGAAATAATTAATGACCGAATCAGCAACCGTAGCCCCGGTTTTTGAAACATGACCCACCACAGAGCCAAATGAAATCAAATCGCGGGCAGCCCCCCAACGCTCAGCCGCTGTGCTGTTTGAATCAAATGCGCCATTGGCAACCTGGTAACCAAATGAAGCCAAAGAGGCACCGCCAGCAATCGAACCCCATACCCCTATGTTTTGGGCCTCAGCCATAAACTGCGTCAACCCTCCCCGCATACTGGCTGGTATGTAAGTGCGGTCCATGGCAGACTTAAACGCCTCAGGCGAAATATTGCTTAAATCAACTGGCAGTCCATTTTTGGCATCAATAACCAGCTGCTTGAATACCGTACTCAGAGCCTCGACCGACTTTGGATCATTTGCAAAACCTTGTGCATATGCAGCAAAGTAATCAATCGTGCCGGGTGTATGTCGAACAATAGAAACACCCGCACGCAAACCACGAATAGTAAGCTCAATACTGTCTTGAATAGCCACACCGATTGACTCAGTACTGAGCTTGGAAGGGTCAGCAAGCACCGCATTCAACTCACTGGTGACCACATTAAGCGCCAACTCAGTTTGCGTTTGCTTGGCAAGTTCAGGATCGAGAAGCGACAAATTGCTCAAATTGCTGGCTATTAACTGCATCGCCTCTTCCGCAAAACCCGAAGCTTCCATGTCCTCAATCGCATTCAGGTATGCAGGGCTGGCTATAGCCTGACTCAACTGAGCGGCCAAAGCGTCCTTGTTTGGCATGGTGTCTACGACCGCTTGAACATGCTTGGCAAAATCGGCCTGAATGGTGGCATCAGCCCAAAGCGTATTGATTTGAGCATCTACGGCGTCTTCGTCAATCAATGCAGCCGCATCCGCAGGGCTCAATTCGTAGGTAATTTGACCATCTGCATTTTCACCGGCATTCACATTGCCTTGTTCAGGATAATCACGGTTGGTGCGGTTACCGATTTTGTCCTTTTCGTAATAAGGAATCAGGTCATAACCACCTTGCAGGGCCGCTTTGGCCTCTAACGCATAAACAAAATGGGCTCGTGGATCATCTACAGGTATGGACCCATTGTCTATACCCGCTTTGTATTCCAGATAAAGCGATTGCTGTGCTGCTTCCGTTACAGTCAAGTAACCCGCCTCGGGATTGGCTGGGTCAACCAAAACACCACTGCGCAGGTTCATCACACTAAACTGGTCGACCCCTTGGCCTTCAACCAAAGGCACGCCGTTGGCTTGAATGGCTTCTTGCGGAGAATCATAACTGACTTGAACGGGCGGATTGTTCACCACAAAATCGGGAGTAGGGGCTGGCTGGTCAGGGTCATATGCCCCATTGGCAAATAACCAACTTGCAATATCAATTGATAACCAGAGATCGCTTCCTGCCAGCTCATCAACCCACTCATAGGCTTGCTGCACAAACTCGGGATCAGCAAAGTCGACACCTGAAATTCCATTCAGAACCCTTTCATCGACTATCGCACCCATTGACTGGTATTGCTGCACCACGTATTTGATAAAAACAAGGTCAGGGTGAGTCAGGTCATCTTCAAGCGTGATTTCAGATGGCATTCCACTGTTGTTATTTCCCGATATCGGCCGGAAGGGCGAATTTAGAAAATCTAAAAGTGCAGGGTCTAAGGTGATGGGGCTAAACCAGGCTACGAGATCGCTTGGATCACGAATTTCATTGCCTACATTTGTCTCTGCGGGCGGCTCGTAATGAGGCGTCGTGTATGAACCACTGTCAAAGTAATACTGACCGTTGGTGTAAATTTCTGCACTCATATCACCTCCTCAACGCACGCGTTCGACGTATTACCGGTTTAAGCGAAATTAAGAGTTAATCACCTAATTTTTAGGTAACCCTTTTTCATGAAATAGTTCACTCAATCTAATTAATCGAATTGGTTTGGTTTGCCTCTGGAAAAAACCGGGAGCTAGTTTCAAACGAATCTGAAAGGCGAAATTGTCAGTATTAACTCGTACCAGCAACCGAGTGACTAAGACCATCGGAAGACGAGACATGAGACATACCCTACTTGGCACCTTGGCGCTGTGCGCCGCCCTGGCCGCTTGCAGTTCTGATTCAGACACCACTGCAGGCAGCACTGTTGGGCGCGCTACCCCCAGTGAAGTTGCTGTTACGCCCACGGCATTCAATATTGCAAACCAGTGCGTTGCAATCCAATCGCTAGCCAACAACAAATTTATTGCGCTTAGCAGCGACGGCAGCTACGGCGTTACCGAAACCACGGCTGTGAACGCAGCGCCGTTTTTTCTCAAGCCAACGGCTTTGGGGAAATACATGATCTACAACCGCAACCA
The DNA here is from genome assembly GCA_021299735.1 of Burkholderiales bacterium. GTDB lineage: Bacteria > Pseudomonadota > Gammaproteobacteria > Burkholderiales > Burkholderiaceae_B > Limnobacter. The sequence continues at coordinate 23,674 of JAJTEM010000009.1, forward strand.
GGCCATGATGCAGGCGGTGGGCAATTCGGCAGGCACCCCCGTGGGCAGCAGCACTGCTTTTTCCGACTCGATTGAATGGGCTGCACAGGAAGACGAACTGGGCCGTGGGGGCTTTTCGCTCACCAACACTGGCAACTCCATGAAGCTGGCCTTGTTGGGGCTTAGCAATAGCCTGGGCACTGTGGAAAGTGCCCGCAACAGCGAGGAAACCCTGTTTCAATTTGTAAAAACCACAGGCTGCGCCGAGTTTCCTGAAATTTCCACCAACACCGAAGGCCGCACCTTTGCTGGCGCTGGCCTGAACCGTGCCGTGAAAGGTTTTGCCGACGTGCACAACCACATTACAGCCACCACCTTCCTGGGCGGCGCACACCATGGCACGCCCCACCACCGGTTTGGCGTTACCCAAGCCTTGGGAAGCTGCGAGGCTAACCATGGCCCCATGGGCAGGCTTGATTTGGTGGACAATCTGTTCAAGTTTTCGCCACAAGCCAGCCACGACACCGTGGGCTGGCCCACATTCAGAAGCTGGCCAGCAGCCGATGCGCTGACCCACGAAGGCCTGTATTACAAATGGCTGGAACGTGCGTGGCAAGCAGGACTTCGCATATTCGTTACCAATCTGGTTGAAAACGAAACCCTATGCAATTTGGTTCGCAACACCAAAGGCAATCCGCTTCAAAACTGCAATGAGATGGAAAGCGCGGTCAGCCAAATTAAATACATCAAAGAGCTTGAAAGCTACATTGACGCTCAAGAAGGTGGCCCCGGAAAAGGCTGGTTCCGAATTGTGACCAGCCCGGAGCAAGCCCGCCAGGTAATTAACGAAGGCAAACTGGCCGTGGTGCTGGGTATTGAAATTTCACACTTGTTTAACTGCGGCATCAGGTTTGGGCAAAACCTGTGCGATGAAGCCGAAATCGACAAACAACTGGATAGGCTTTACGCACTTGGCGTGCGCCAAATGTTCCCGATTCATGAATTTGACAATGCCTTCGGCGGCAATGGCATTTTCGATGGTGCGGTGCTGAACGTGGGCAACTTCCTGGACACTGGCGCATTCTGGCAAACCTATGACTGCCCGGGCGGCGACAACAATTACGCCGACTATATTTTGCGCCAGCCAGGTGCAGTAATGACTTCGGCCCCCGGCCTGGGTAACGACCCACTCAGCCAGGCACTGATCGCCAACAACCCGGGGGTGGCGCCAATTTACCCCACCGGTGAAAACCAGCGCCAGTGCAATCGCCGCGGGCTGACCGAACTGGGTAAATACGCCTTCAAGCGCTTGATGGAAAAAGGCATCATCATTGAAGTAGACCACATGGAGTTGAGCATCAAAGGCGACCTGATCGACATGGCCGATCGCCAGCAACCAAAGTACCCCTTGGTGTCTACCCACGGCGCGCATGGCGGCATTACACGGGAACAGGGTCGAAAAATTCTTGCTGCTGGCGGCATTATTTATCCCTACCAGGGCAATGCACAAAGCTGGGCTGAAGACCTCAAAGTAATTGCCCCATTAAAAAGCCAGCAGTTTGATTTCGCCATGGGTTTTGGTGCTGACACCAACGGCCTGGGGGCACAAGCTGGCCCACGGGGTGCTGACAGGCCACAAATTAATTACCCCTTCACCTTGTTTCAAGGGCCAGATTGGGCCGGTGTATTCAACACCAATGTAAGCCCGGTGAAATTCGAAAAGCAAAAAAGCGGCGAGCGCGTATTTGATGCCAACACCGAGGGCCAGGCTCACTATGGTTTAAAGGCAGACTGGGTGGAAGAATTGCGGCTTGAAGGCGGCAACGAGGCCTTGAAGGCACTCTACAATTCAGCTGAGGTGTATATTCAGATGTGGGAAAGAACCACATCGAAACGATCTCAAATCAATCCATGAACAAACGCGCACTTGTATACCTTGGCCTTGCCAGCGCCACGCTGGCCGGGGCCTTCCTTTATGTTCAATCACTGCCAACCGAGACAACGCCTGCACCAGTAAACCATAGCGATTCTGCACAGGCATTGGAATCGCTCTCAATCGTCAACGGCAGCCTGACCACGGGTTCATACAGCACCACGGTGCGCAAGGGGCAGCGTATTCAGTTTCTGGTACACAGCGATCAAACCGATTCATTGATTGTTGAAGGGCTGGACGCGCGCGTGCCTTTGCCTGGCAACCAGACCACGCTGGTGAGCATCGCCGCCAACAAGCCTGGCAGGCATGCAATCGAACTTGATCTGTCCGGGGCTACAATCGGCACCATCGAGGTGAATCCTTAAGCAAGGCGGTACAACAAGCCAGCTGTCTGCGCCTGCGAACTAATCATTTTGGGCTACCACCGAACAGGGACAACAAGTAACTAGATCTAATCCACACTGAAGGCTGAGCTCTACACACCAGCCCCGGAAGGTTCCTCCATGGTATTTAAACCCATTCTCGATTCCCTCACTCTGCCCAAAAAATGCGCCATCATCGCGCTGCCTCTGTTGCTGGCATTTGGTTTCTTGTTTCAGCAAATGTATGCGCAGGTGAATGCACTGATCACGTCTTCACAAAATGAGCTCGCCGGGGCAGAGACACTCGAAAAACTCACACCCGTGTTTCAAACCATGCTGGCAGCTCGAGCGGGCAAACAGCCGGAACGTGCCAACGAGCTGGTTAACGCCCTGCGTGAAATAAAAACCGGATTGCCATCAAGTTGGCCGAACACACAAGCGAATATCGACAAACTGGCAGAGTTACTGCCACAGTCATTAAACCCGAATGCCAGCAGTGAACAAGCCAACGCCTTGGGCGAGCAAATGGTCACCTTGGTGCGCCAACTGGCCGACGAAAGCGAACTGACGCTAGACCCTTTTTTGCCCAGTTACTACATGATGAGCCCGATGGCCTTTCAATTGCCAGGATTAACAGAGTATCTCTCTGACCTGGATGGAAAACTTCGTTTTCTGAGTACTGACGTGACCGGTACGCTCAGCTTTGTAAAATCAAGAATTGGCACAATAAGACGCTCGCTTGCTGAAATTCATGAGGCGAAAGACAAATCCACGGCTGCTGGCGGGCAAATCCCTTCCAGTACCGACACACACCTGAACAGTATTGCGCAACAACTGAATGAACTGGCGCGCTGGGTTGAAACAGAAAGCGCCAAAGATTTGAACTATGAAAGCTTGACCGGTACTCCAGGCGCGCTCAAAAACCTCACTGACGCAACCACTGCAAGCTTTTTGTTGAGCAAAGAACTGAACACCGCACTTCAAAATGACTTGAATGAGCGAATTTCCAGCATGCTGACCAAATTGATTGCCAACAGCGCAGCTTCGCTGGCAGTTTTGGCTCTGGCATTTGCCTTTGGCTTTATTGTGTTCAAGAATATCAACACGGAAATTGCCCAAATTCTGGCGCATGCAAAAATAATCGGCATGGGCGACTTGTCCAAATCCATCGATAGCCATGGCAACAACGAGATCAGCAAAATTCGTTCAGCACTTGAAAACATTCGGCAAAAACAAACCTTGTTGGTGGGCGAAGTCAAGGAGGCCTCCACTCGAATGGCCGACACCATCAGCACTTTGGTAATAGCAGCCTCCCAGGTGAAGAACAGCGCTCAGGAACAAACTGACTCAGCCTCGGCAGTGGCCGCTTCGGTTGAAGAGCTTACCATTTCCATAGGCCAGGTACACACACACGCCAATCAGGCTCTTGGCTTGTCGAATCAGGCGGGGCAATCCTCAGTCAATGGCCGCGAGAGCGTAAAACAGGCCTGTCAAGCCATGGAGCAAATTGGTACAGCCTCGGGCAAACTGGCGCAAAGCATCAACAACCTGGGCAAACAGTCCGACAATATTTCCAGCATTATTCAGGTTATTCATGCCATCGCAGCGCAAACCAACTTGCTTGCGCTGAATGCAGCCATTGAAGCTGCGCGTGCTGGTGAACAAGGGCGGGGATTTGCAGTAGTGGCGGATGAAGTACGAAAGCTGGCCGAGAAAACCGCACAGTCAACGAAAAGCATTTCATCCCTGATTTCGGATATTCAAAGCGAAACCCGTTTTGCTGTGGACCAGGTCAACGGCTGGGCCGACATGATCAATTCAGGTCAACGCTCGTCCATAGGTGCCGACCAACAAATGGAGGCCATTAACCATCACGCCAGCGATACAGAACGAGCCGTAACCGAAATCACAGAAGCATTGAAAGAGCAAAGCTCTGCTTCTACACTGATTGCGCAGCAGGTGGAGAAAATTGCCCGCATGACCGAGGAAAGTCAGGGCGTTGCCCATGAAGTTAACAATGTGATTACCGAGCTTCAAAATCTATCGAACCAAATGGACAACGTCATGGGCAAATTCAAGCTGGCCCAGCAGGCTTGAGGGGGCCTAAATCCGCTCGATTCTGACCTTCTCCTGAAGCAGGATCGAGCTTAAAAAAGTGGCGAATAGAGAATACAACAAGGCAGCCAACACAGCCCACCAAAAACCATTGACCTGAAACCCCTCCAGAATAGAGCCCACCCAATAAAACATCAGACCGTTCAGGATGAAATAAAACAGGCCCAGAGTAAGGACGGTTAAAGGCAGGGTCAGAATGAGCAACACAGGTTTTACGACGGTGTTGACCAAACCCAGAATCAACGCGGCCCACAAAGCAGCCCAAAACCCCTCGACAACCACACCTGGCAACAAATAGGCAACACCCATCAGCGCCAGCGCATGCAATACCCAGCTCAGCAAGAGTTTCAAATCCATTCCCTCCAAGTTCAGAAAACAAGTGATGTACAATCAAACCGCTTGGTCGCCAAGCTACCACATTTCAACAAAACTGGTTATGCCGATAACGCCTGGCAAACCAATTTAAGCAACTACGAGAATTTCACATGGATGTCAGTCAACGCCTGGTCTCACGCAGCTGCCCCTTCTGCCAAAACAGCGCAGAGGACGCGCAGCAACTCAGCTACGGAAGCAGCGAGTGGCCCATGATTGAATGCAACAAGTGTCATTTTGTATACCTGAAACGAGCACCTGTTTACGAGCGCCTCAGCGAAGAATTTGCCTGGGAAAAAACATCGGAAACCGAGCGCCAAGTGCGCGAAGAACGCGAACCCGTGAAACAAGGCTTAAGCCGCGCCTTTAAACATTTCCGGCAAAAAATACTTAAACGCAACAAGCTACCCGAACTGATCGAGAAATACATACCCGGCGGGCGAGTGCTCGATATCGGCTGTGCGGCGGGTGGTTTGCTCGCCACCCTGCCTACGAAATACCAGCCTTACGGCATTGAAGTGTCCAAAGCGCTTGCCCAGGCAGCCAGCGAAGTGGTTGAACCACGAGGCGGCAGCATCATGCATGACAACGCACTGAACGGCATTCAAAAGTTGCCGGAGAATTACTTCGCGGGCGTACTGATGAGCGCATTTCTGGAACATGAAGTGGAACCCAACGGCCTGTTACAAGGCGTGGCTAAAGTGCTTCAGCCCGGAGGCGTTGTCATTATCAAGGTGCCCAACTACGGCTCGTGGAACCGGAAAATTCGCGCCGAAAAATGGTGTGGTTTTCGTCTGCCCGACCATGTGAATTACTTCACCCCAGACAACCTGGAAGCGCTTATCGTTCGACAAGGCATGAAAGTGGTGCAGTTTGGCTTTGCAGACAAGCAACCCACCAGCGACAACATGTGGATTGTGGCAGCCAAATAACCGAACTTAAACTGATGAGTTGCTCACTCGGTGTTGGCTGGTTTAACCAATTTGTTGAGTAGCTGCATCAAGTCCTCAGGTTGCAATGGCTTGTGCAGTACCGCGTTCATACCCGCCTCCAGGGCCCGCTTTTCGTCCCCAGGGCCCACCTCGCCAGTCAAACCAATCACGGGCAAATCTGCATTGAAAGCCGGCTTGCGCAGCTCTCGAGTGGCCTCAAGACCATCCATCAAGGGCATTTGTACATCCATTACCACGGCATCAAAACCATGACCGTATTGCAACAGGAATGACAAAGCCTCCAACCCGTTGTTGGCCTTGGTGATATTGGCCTGCTTTCGCATCAAAATGCCCTCAAGCACCTTCAGGTTCAATTCGCTGTCATCCACGATCAGTAAATTCATTTTCTTGTGTGCTGTAGTTTCCGCATTTTTTCGTGCAACCAAATTCGGCACCGTACTTTTAAATGCATTCTGCAGTTGCAGCGGCGTTAAAGGCTTTACATAAATTGCGGTAAAAATCTCATTCAACCCTTTGTCCAGCAAACGCCGCGTGTCATCACTACCCAATAAGACTGCACAAGGTACACCCGTCAGGTCCATGGCCTTTACAAACTCAAGCCATGCCAAGCGATCAACTTTCCGCTTGGGAAAATCCAACACAATACCCACGACATTTTGAGTATTTGCCATCAGTTTGCGGGCCTCGTCAAAACTGCCAGCGGTGAGCAAATTTCGCCCCACCAGCTTACTAGCGCTCTGCAAAGCCTTGATTTGAAGCTCACTCTCAGACACCAAGAGCAACGAATCGCCTGTCTTTGTTAAAGCTGGTGAAACGCCTTGCGGCACTTCAAATTCAAGCTCAGCCCAGAAGGTACTGCCTTGGCCCAACTCACTGCTAAAACCAAGTTTGCCGTTCATCAATTCAACCAGCTTTTTTACAAGGCTTAAACCCAGGCCCGAGCCACCAAACTCACGTGCGACCGAGGTATCGGCCTGTTGAAACTGCCGAAACAGATTGGCCTGCCCTTGTGGTGAAATACCCACTCCGGTGTCTCTCACCTCCACCCGCAACCGGCAAACGCTGCCTTGAACAAACACCACCTGCAACAGCAAATGCACATACCCAAGCTGCGTAAACTTGATTGCATTGCCCACCAGGTTCACCACAATCTGTCGGAAACGCAATTCGTCACCAATTAATTCAGGTGGCAAATCGCCAGGTGGCTCAATAATCAGTTCGATTGGTTTGCTTGCAGCCGCGCCCGTCATGATCCCGGAAACCTTGTCGATGAACTCCAGTGTGGAGAAGGACTTGAACTCCAGTTCCATGCTGCCAGCTTCGATCTTGGAAATATCAAGCACATCACTCACCAGATCAATCAGGTTACGCGATGTTTTTTCAAGGCTTTCCAGCAACAGTTTTTGATTATTCGACACCGATGTGTCTTTCAACAAATACGTAAGACCAACAATACCGTTCAGAGGCGTTCGAATTTCGTGGCTCATATTTGACAAAAATTCTGTTTTTGCCTGGCTCGCCATTTCTACCCGTGCATTGGCCTCGCGCAAACGCCTGTTCTTGTGAGCAAGGTTGTGGGCCATTTGGTTCACCGCTTTGGATACATCACCCAATTCGTCGTTGGTGTTTATTTCACACACAGCATCTTCATTGCCGTTGCGAATTTCATCGGCAGCTCGCTTCAACTTGGCCAGCGGGTTTAACACCCCCGTTCGCATCAGCACTACCAACAGGGCGATTACCACTATAAAGCCACCCAAGCCCACCGATTCCAACAGGGTCAAGCCCTTCAGGTTTCCAGCCTGCGCATTATTCACCTGTGCAGCCCATTGATAACCCAACTCTGAAATGACCTGGGTTTCGGCAATCAGCCGTTCAACAATCAAACTTTCACGGCGCTGCAAAAACACCGCGCTGTTGTTACCAGGTAATTCTCTTTTGTTGAGCTCATTAAAAATGGGTTTCAATTCAGCCAGGCTGCTTTGAATATCAGATAACTCTTGCGGTACAACCGAGGCGTTCACCGTGGACTGAATCAGTCTTTCAAGTTCCTCTTGGGTACGCAACCAGGCATCAGCCACAGAGGGTGATTTGAAAAGAACGTATTCCTGGGCTAGCACCAACAGACTGGATGACAAACGAGTAATGTCTTGCGCTTTTTTTGACTGTTCCAAACTCTTGAACTGTTCGCTGAGAATGAACAAATTACCCAGTACCAAAACCACAGCACACACAACGGTGCTGAGAATGGCAAGGTTAATTTTGGTGGCAACACGCACAAGAACGTCCTTTTATTGCAGCGACACAGCGCCAGAGTCCACCGCTTTTAAAAAGGCAGGATACAAATAATTCGAATAGTTCGGTTGTGGCAGGTTTGCGTTCACATGCCCCTCCCGCACAGCCCAGCGGGCCTGGCCCTCCATGGTGCGCAGCAAAGAGCGATTCAAACTCAGGCGAAACCGGTAATCATCAAATATTTTATCAATCAACACCACTGGCACATTCAAACGCCGAGCCGCCAAAGCCCTGGCCCGCTCAGGGTGGGTCTGAATAAACTGGGTGCTGTCTTTCAAGGCATGCACAACACGCTCCAATTCTTGTGGCCTGTTTTTAATTGCACGCTGCATGCCGATCAAATTAAAAGTTTCGGTGTACAACTTCGGAATAGGCACCAATTGCACATCAGCACCCAACTCCAGTTCAATTCGGGAAGCAAAAGGCTCCCAAATACTCAGCGCATCCACCTCCTTGTTGGCCAACGCCGCCAAGGCTGTCTCTGGGGTAATTGCTTTTAATTTCACAGTATTGGGGTCGATGCCGTTGTACACCAGAACCAGGTCCAGCACATACTGTCTCGCGCCCCCTTTCACATAACCAAGAGTTTTGTCACGCAATTTTCCCGGTTCAGTAATTTTTGATTCGGTACGCGCTACCACTTTCACGTCATTCGAAACACTCACAAAACTAGTCAATATCGCGAAATCATTGCGGGTAAAGCTGTTAAAAACCACAGGCAGCTCGGTGGCCGTAGCCAAGTCACTTTGTCCATCCAGCATGTTCTTCACGCAACGGTTACCACCCACGCATTGAACAAACTCAACACTCACCCCACGTTTCTGAAAAAATCCCTCGGCTTCAGCAATAAACAGAGGCAGAGAGAGAATGGTTTCAGACACCCCAATTCGCAAAGGCGTAGCCTGGGCAGCAAGTGAAACCAACAAGAAACTGAAGAAAAGTGCGATTCTTACCATTCAAATTCTCGATGAACAAAGGATACCTAAAAAGGGTAGGAGTATTGTTACATCAGGAAACTACCAAGAAGAAACACAAAAAGCCACCTCTTCCGGGCATTGAATGATCAAACACTCAAGGAGTGTCGCAAAGCGAGAACACAACAAGGGGTGTACCTTGCCAGTACCCCCCCTGATTTACTCGAATTTAGAATGCGAAAGTGGCTGTCAAGCTCAAGCCGTCCGCTTCGATGTTGTCTTTGTCATAAAGCATTTCGCAACCAGCACGAATATTGACACTGCCTGCGGTGTACATCACGCCACCGCCATAACTGATGGCACCGTCGTCATCGCTGGTATTAAAACCTGGGCCGCTGATGTTTGCATCCAGAAAGCCGTAACCCAATGTGCCGTAAAGCGAGAGCTGCTTGTTCAGCGGGAGCTTACCCAACAAATTGGCACCAATATACGAATCTACTTTGGCACGGAATGCACCCGAATTTTCCTCATCCACACCAGTCAACAAACGGCCTTCAACGGCCAGGTTAGGGCTTAATTCATACCCCCCCACAACACCAAGCGTATCCACATCCAGTTCAACACCACCAATGCGGCTGTCGGTGATTCCCAGGCTGTTGTACGCAGCACCCAAATACGGGCCTTCGGCAAAAGCCGGGCTGGCTGCAACTGCAGACAACACGGCAATAGAAATTAATTTTTTCATGGCTGACTTCCTGTGTTTGTTATACATACTGCGCCCCCTGTGCAGGAGGCACGGCGTTTAACGCAGGGAATCAGCCAACGGCCTACAAACACCACCAATAAATAGTAAAAGGAGCGCGTTTTATGCCGCCACAGCCTCTTCGCTCTTGCGCTTGAAGCTGGGTAAGCTGTACTTGAATGCACGGCCTACAACAGTAGAAAACTGCTTGAAGAGCGACGCCTTGTTGTAGTGCTGGCCATAACGTTTGCAAATTTCCTGCACCTCAACCGACATTTCCGCATAGCGATGCGCTGGCACCTCGGGGAATAAATGGTGCTCAATCTGATGGCTTAAGTTGCCTGACAGGATGTGAAACAGCTTGCCACCGGTCAGGTTTGATGAACCCTTTAGCTGGCGAAGATACCAATGCGCTTGCGACTCGCCATCAACAATCGACTTATCAAATACTTCTGAATCGGCGGTGAAGTGACCACAGAAAATAATTGTGAAAGTCCAGTAATTCCGAATAATGTTCGCCAGGAAATTGCCTGCCAATACCGGCAAAAAGAACGGGCCGGCCAACAACGGGAAAAATACATAGTCCTTCACAATCTGGCGGCCAGCCTTTTTGAATGTTGGAATGGCGCGGTCTTTGGTTTCTTTCAGGGTTTTTTCACCGCTAATCACTTTCTCAAGTTCAAGCGTTTGCAAGGCCAACAGGTTTTCAAAGAATGTGGCCAGCAACGCCATCATGGGCACATTGGCCAGAAAACGAGGTTCCCATTTTTGCTCGGGGAACAGGCGCAGCACGCCATAGCCAATGTCGTGGTCCTCGCCCAGCACGTTGGTAAACGTATGGTGGCGGTAGTTATGGCTGTAGCGCCAGTTGTCACTGGTACACCAGGTATCCCACTCGTAAGTTTGGCCCATCAGGCGCTTGTTCTGCATGAAGTCGTACTGGCCATGCATCACATTGTGGCCCAACTCCATGTTTTCGAGAATTTTCGACACACCCAAAGTTAGCGTACCCAACACGAATGCAGGCGGAAAAATACCGGCCATCAACAGGCCACGGCCCGCGATTTCAGTGTAGCGAACTGCTTTTTCAATTTTGGTAATGTATTTGGCGTCGCGTTCGCCCACATCCGCCAAATGCTTCTGGCGAATGGCTTCAATTTCGGCACCAAATTGTTCCAGTTCAGCAGGGCTTAATTTGCGATCGGCTTTTCTCATTGTTTGCTCCAGTATTTTTAAATTTTGCTTTTACAGGTCCAGGGAAACCGGGCCTTGAGCGGCGTTGACGCACAAACGCAGCGCCGTATTGTTGTTACCACACACCGATTTGTTTTGCATATTTTGCGTAGTACCGGTCAGCTTTTCGCAAGAACAGGTGTTGCAAATGCCCATGCCACAACCGTGCGGCGGGTTTATGCCCTGCTCTTGCAGCGCTTTCAACAGTGGCTTGTTGTTGCTTACTTCAACAATTCGATTGCTTTTGGTCAGGGTGACTGTGAATGTTTTTACCTCGGCGTTCTCATCAATGCTCAAGGCCATGGGGGTGAATGATTCAGACATCCGTTGTTTCCAGGGTGCCGGCAAGTGCTGCAAACTGCTCTGCACTTGGGCGGCCCGCCAGATCACCTTCAGCCAGATTGGCGCCGTTTTCAAGCAGGCGCACGTATTTGAAGTGCTTGTTGGTTTTGGCCTTCAGTGCAGCATCAAACAAAACATCTTCCGGGTTACGCGCCCAGCTCATCAGAGTTACATCAGCAGGCCAGCCTTTCGCCTCAAGTTCTTCAATCAGGCTGATCATGGGTGTAACTCCACTGCCCGCTGCCAAGAGCAACATGGTTGGGCGCTGGCTGTGCAGGTTCGGCTGGGTGTGCGCAAGGGTCATGTCACCAAACACATCACCCAGTTCCAGCACAGTGCCCAACGCCAGCTGGTTCACCACGTAACGTGAAACCACGCCCGTTGCTGTTTGCTTGATGGTTAAGCGTACCAGGCCATTGGTCGAAGGTGCGCTGCTAAAGCTGTATGAACGAGTGTGCACCACGCTGTCTATTGTCACGCTCAGGTTCACATGCTGGCCAGCCTCAAAACCTTTGAACAAATCGTTCGGGCGCAACCAAAGGCTTACCGCATCAGCAGTTTCGCGGTCAATCCGCACCACCTCGGCCAGGCAGCGATCGGTTGAAACAGTACTGCCGGCTTGCTCTAGCCAGAAATTCACGAATTCCTGACCCAGAATTCTGGAGAGTCCGCGGACTACCTTGTTTGACAGTTGGCTATTGGTTCTCATTGCACTTTCCACATTAGTGAACATATGTGCACAATTTACCAAAAAACGCCTGATTATCGCAAGAAATTTTGTTTGAAAAACTAGAATAAATCACCTTAAGTGTACATGCGTACACTTAAAAACAATTCCAATTCATTGATTTATTTGACTTAATTAACCAGCAACAAAAACAACAATTTCAGTGAACACTTTTACACAATCAACCACCTAACAAGGCCTTTTGATCATTAATCATGCGATCAGCCACAATATTTGCATTAATCTTTAACCCCCCCTCACTCAGCATGCGGCGAATCATTTCAACCTTGTCCGCATCAAACGGAGTGGTATTGTCCACCAACATCGTGCCCCGCGGCCTTGAAATTGACACGACCACACTTGCACCATCGCGATCTGCCGCGGTTTTCACCTCGGGCGGGCGCTGAGCCGCCAAAGCGTCAGCCTTTTTGGGATCGGGCATGGTGAATGAAATAGAAGGTTTCTCGCCAGAAATCATCTTGAGTATTGAAGTTGAGTTATTGAAACCGGGGCAAAAAAAGATACTTCGAGCGATACGGAATATAAATAAGGCACAAAGGAACATGGCCGCTAGTCTTCACCTGACAAAGTGTCGGACAGCACAGAAAAAACTCAGCCAAAGCCCTGATTAAGATTGAAATCCCACATCTCTTCTTAACACGCATTTTCAGGCACACCCACTAGCATGGGGGACATCAAACCGACAAACACCTCACCACCATGGGGCAATCCTTATGATTCGACTTCTGTATTGCAGCCAGGCCAAACCTGAGTTCAACGATGAAACGCTGGACGACATACTGCTCACATCCAGAAAGAACAACAGTGCAACAGGAATCACCGGCGTTTTGGTGCACGGTGGCGGTATGTTCATGCAAGTGCTGGAGGGGCCTGAGCAAAACGTGTTGCGAACCTACGTAAAAATTCTGGATGACAAACGGCACACGGATAGCCGACTCATTCAAATCAGCCCCATCAAAGACCGCCTGTTTGACAATTGGACCATGGGGATTGTTGAAGCTGAACCACTGACCTTTGAACACGTGGCCAAGTTACGGTCGCACCGCTTGGAAACCCTGAATGCAGATGCCTTCACACAAGTGATGCGCGAATTCACCGGCATGTTGGTGAAGGCGTGAAAACAAAAAGGACCTAGAAGCTTTGGGCCTCTAAGTCCTTGTTTTTATTGGTAGGGCCACCCGGATTTGAACCGGGGACCAAAGGATTATGAGTCCTCTGCTCTAACCGCTGAGCTATAGCCCTACTTTTAACCTTTCAAACTTTTACTCACCTTCCAGGAAGCTTTTCAGCTTGTCTGAGCGGCTGGGGTGACGTAACTTGCGAAGCGCTTTCGCCTCAATTTGACGAATCCGTTCACGGGTTACATCAAATTGCTTGCCTACTTCTTCCAGCGTGTGGTCTGTGCTCATTTCAATGCCAAAACGCATGCGCAATACTTTTGCTTCGCGCGGAGTTAGCGAATCTAACACATCTTTGGTCACGAAACGCAGACTGCTGTATTGAGCTGCATCCTGAGGCGCCAATGTGTGATTGTCTTCAATGAAATCGCCCAAGTGCGAATCATCATCATCACCAATTGGTGTCTCCATGGAAATCGGCTCTTTCGCAATTTTCAAAATCTTGCGAATTTTTTCTTCGGGCATTTCCATGCGTTCGGCCAGAGTCGCTGGGTCAGGCTCAATTCCCGTTTCCTGCAAAATTTGACGGCTGATCCGGTTCATCTTGTTGATGGTTTCGATCATGTGCACCGGAATACGAATGGTGCGAGCCTGGTCAGCAATCGAACGGGTAATCGCTTGGCGAATCCACCAGGTGGCGTAGGTTGAAAACTTGTAACCACGGCGGTATTCAAACTTGTCCACCGCTTTCATCAAGCCTACGTTGCCTTCCTGAATCAAATCAAGGAACTGCAAACCACGGTTGGTGTACTTTTTGGCGATTGAAATCACCAGTCGCAAGTTGGCTTCAATCATTTCACGCTTGGCCAAACGGGCGCGGTTTTCACCTGAAACCATTTGCTTGTTAATCGTACGCAAATCGTTCAAGGGCAATGACACAGCGTCTTGAATGGCCACAAGCTTTTGCTGCAATTCATTGATGGCGGGAATATTACGCGCCCAGGTTTCGGCCCAAGCCGCGTTGGATGCGCTAAAGGTATCGACCCAAGCCGTTTCAACTTCATGGCCACGGAATTTGTCGATGAACTGCTCACGAGGCACACCCACGCGGTTTACTGCGATGTCGTAAATTTCACGTTCAATTTTGCGAACACTGTCCACTTGCTCACGCAGAATACTGCACAGGCGCTCCACCTGCTTGGCCGTGAAGCGAATTTTCATGAACTGCTCGGCAATCGCTTCCTTGGCTTTTTTGTAAGCTGGCGTGTTGTAACCACCTTCGGCAAGAACCTTGTTCAGCTTGGCGAACTGCTTTTCGATGTCCGCAAAAACCACCAGCGAATTTTTCTTCAGCTCCTCAAGCTGACGGGCCGACATGCCAGATGTTGTACCACCGTCGTTGCCTTCTTCCTCGTCATCACTCCCGTCGTCATCGCTGATTTCTTCGGGCACAGCAGTTTCAACCATTTCCTCGGTGATCGAATCATCAATGATTCCATCGACCACTTCATCAACAGTCGACACACCCTCTGCAATACGTTTGCCTAACCCCACCACGTCTTCAACAATGGCTGGACAAGCGGAAATGGCTTGCACCATGTCTTTCAGGCCAGCTTCAATCCGTTTGGCAATTTCAATCTCGCCCTCGCGGGTCAGCAGTTCAACCGTGCCCATCTCACGCATGTACATGCGAACTGGGTCGGTGGTGCGGCCAAACTCTGAATCAACGTTGCTCAACGCCGCTTCAGCTTCTTCTTCAGCGTCTTCGGCTGAAGTGCCCACAGGTGCGTTGTCATTCATCAGCAAGGCTTCCGCGTCAGGGGCCTGTTCGTAAACAGTAATACCCATGTCATGGAAAGTGCTGACCATGGCTTCGATCACCTCGCCATCAGTAACATCGTCTGGCAAGTGGTCGTTAATCTCTGCAAAAGTGAGGTAGCCACGCTCTTTACCCATTTTAATCAGGGTTTTAAGCTGATTGCGGCGCAATTCAATTTCTTCAACGGTGGCGTTGGCCGAGCTCAGATAAGCCGAATTAATCAGGGCTTTGTCCTTGGCCTTTGAGCCGCGACCGCGCTTGGGCATGATTACCAGGTCGGCTTTCTTGGCATCAGAATCATCGTCTTCCGGAACATCATCGGAATCGAGCGATGCATCGGCCCCCGAATCCATGTCCTCATCGTCTTCATCCTCGGCCCTTGGCTTGCCAGCCTTGGGTGGGCGCCCGCGCCCCTTGGGTGCCTCAGCCGTTTGTTCCGGCGCCGCCTGCTCTACCACCTTGGGCTTTCGGCCACGCTTTTTTGGCTGCGAGTCTTCGACTTCTGCTGACTCTGCAACTTTGGCTGGCTTCGCTGTTGTTTTAGCAGTTGCCTTTGCCGCGGGCTCAGCTACGGCTTCCGCAGCTTTGGACTTTGCGCCGCGCTTGGACGTTTCTTCGGCCACAACATCTGCGGTTGCGGGCGCCGCGGCTTTCTTGCTCACAGGCTTTTCAGCAACGGGTGCTGTTTTCTTGGATTCTGTCTTCTTAACCACGGTGTTTACTTTCGCTTCTTTTACAGTTGCCTTTTGAGGAGAAACCTTCTTCCCTGCCATTGACGACGCTCCCTTGCGTTTGGATGCCTTAGTGGAGGATTCCTTCTCCGGCTTTTGGCCACCAGGAATCTGTGTGTGTGTATCGGTTTGCTGTGAAATCACGCTTCGTGAATCCGCAGACTTGGTTTAGTGGCCAGATTTGGCTTTCTGTTCCTGCGTTTTTGAAAAAATGTTGAGTATTTTGAACATTCATTCCCTGAACAACTCAATTACAGCCACCTGGTGCGCAAATACGCACCACAAAAGATGCAAAAGCTGCACCGCAACCCTTAATTATAACTGATTAACTCGCTTTTGTTTTAACTCTTGAAACCTTTGCATACACTCGTGATACCAACGGAGTTGCTCCCCCTGAATGGGTATCTCTGCGCTTAACCGCTCCAGCTCTGCTTTAAACCAAAGCTCACTGCATTGATACACGCCAGATCGCAACTCGGTTTCAAAATCGAGGGAATCATCCAAAGTGCGTGCTTCTTTTAAAACAGAGTTAACCCAATTCTGATGCACTTCATCGTTAAAAGCATGCTGAAGCCGCGCTTCTAATAAGTTAGGGTCGCTTCTGACTTTTTCAAGCAAATGGACAAAACTGTGCACCTCTGGCGCAGGGCTTTGCTCGCGTTCGTACAATTCAAGCAATGAATTGCATAACCCCACATGCTGAGGTGCGCGAATAACTCGCGCTGCAAGGCTTAACAAAGGCGACTTCGCAGTCGGCCTGGGGCCCCAGTTGTTTTGCAAAGGCTGATCCTCAAACTGACCAAACCGCTTACCAAATTTCTTGCCAGAGAACTTGCCTTGCTGGCCGCCCTGCTGTCCGCCCGGTTGTCCGTTTTGCGACCCGCCCTGAAACTGCCCCTTGTTTCTGGGCGAAAAGTAATCACCACCGCCTTCCCTGCTTTTCAGGCCCAAATGGCGGCTAAGCTCCATGGGTGTGGCGCCCAGCAAATTGGCCAGCGCACGCAACAGTGAAGACCGGTACACCGTAGGCTGCATTTGCACAATCAAAGGCTTTAAAAATGAAATGGCTGCTGCGCTGCCCTCAATTTGCTGCAAGGGGTAGCTGCGCTCGAGGTAGCGTGCCAAAAATTCCGACAATGATGCAGACTGTGCCACCATGGCCTCAAAGCCATCGGGGCCTTCCGTTCTAATGAAAGAATCGGGATCGTGCTCAGCGGGTAGGAAAATAAAGTCGGCCCGCTTGTTCTCGCTGACATGCGGCAAACAGGCCTGCAAGGCGCGCCAGGCCGCCTTTTGCCCAGCGCTATCTCCATCAAAAGCAAACACCAGGCGGTCGGTTTGCTTGAACAACTTCAACACATGATCGGGTGTTACTGCAGTACCCAAAGTGGCCACTGCATTTTCAAAGCCCCATTGCGCCAAAGCCACCACATCCATGTAACCTTCGGTGACCAGGGCATAGCCCATTTTGTGAATGGCTTGGCGTGCTTCGAACAAACCGTATACCTCATGCCCTTTAGAAAACACGGGCGTTTCCGGGCTGTTCAGGTATTTGGGTTTTTCATCGCCCAGCACGCGCCCACCGAAGCCGATCACCTGCCCTTTGGCATTTCGAATCGGAAACATGATACGGCCACGAAAGGCATCGTACCTGCGGTTGCTGTCGCTTATTTTGGTCAACCCGGCCAGGTCAAGCTGCGTGTTGCTGGCGTAATTCTCAACAACCGCCTCAAGGTTCTGGTAGGCATCGGGCGCATAGCCCATGCCATAACGGGCTGCAACATGCCCGGTTAATCCGCGGTTTTTCAGGTAATCAATGGCTACTGGGCTTTTTTTAAGCTGCGCTTTGTAATAGTTGGCGGCGCGCGTCAACAACTCAACCAGCTCTTCACGCTCGGAACGCACTTCAGCCGGTACATCCATGCCCTTTTCATAAGGCACATCAATGCCCAAGTTGCCAGCCAGGTTTTCAACAGCCTCAGGAAACGTAAGCCCAAGGTGCTCCATCACAAAACCCACTGCATTGCCATGCGCGCCGCAGCCAAAACAGTGATAAAACTGCTTGGAGGGACTGACTGTGAAAGAGGGAGATTTCTCGTTGTGAAATGGGCACAAGCCCTGGAGGTTTGCACCTGCCGCCTTAAGCTGCACGTAGCGGCCCACCACATCGGTGATGTCGAGGCGGTAAAGCAAATCATCAATAAAGCTTTGAGGAATCATGCAGTTTGGGTGAATTCACGCGCAGAACAATCAAGGCCGCAGGCCTGACTTCTAGAATAACAAACCCAAAGGGAAGAAAATGAGCAGCTTGCTTTTGACAAGCTTGCTTATTTCGACAGCGCTGCCTTGACCAAAGCGGACACCTTGCTCATGTCGGCCTTGCCAGCAAGCTTGGCTTTCACTGCACCCATGACCTTGCCCATGTCTTGAGGGCCGGTAGCACCCACTGCCTGAACAATCGCCTGGATCTCAGCTACCACTTCAGCTTCAGACAATTGTGCGGGCAAATAGGACGCCAAGACCACAGCCTCGACCCTTTCAGCTTCAGCCGAATCTGGCCGACCACCTTGATCAAACTGGGTGGCGGCTTCATTTCGTTGCTTGATTTGCTTTTCGATGATGGCGAGAACCGCCCCATCGTCGAGTTCGACGCGTTCGTCGACCTCTTTTTGTTTGATTGCCGCTGAGAGCATTCGAAGCGTTGCGAGTTTTGCTTGCTCGCGGGCCTTCATGGCCAGCTTAATGTCTTCAAGAATTTGCGCTTTCAGTGACATACCAAAACGAATCAATACATTTTCTTGGGCAACATTTGGCTGCGCAGGCGCTTGTAATGGCGCTTTACAGCAGCAGCTTTCAAACGCTTGCGCTCAGCGGTTGGCTTTTCATAGAACTCGCGTGAACGCAGTTCAGTCAACAGACCGGTTTTTTCGATAGTGCGCTTGAAGCGACGCAGGGCAACTTCAAATGGCTCGTTTTCTTTAACGCGAACGTTTGGCATAGGGCTCCAATCGGGTGTTCGTAAGTTGTTTTTCAGCTCTTTGCTAAACTTTAACCCATTGATTTTGCGAGAATTTAACCACAAAACCCAATGCGTTAGTGCAAAGAGTTACCGCCAAGAATCTGGCAAAGACCGAGATAGTACCATGTGAAAGCCGGTTTTCTCAAGGGTTTTCAATTATTTTTGGCTCAATATTGAATGGGCTGCGGTGTAAGCACTGGCCCAGGCCCATTGAAAGTTGTACCCCCCCAGCCAGCCGGTTACGTCGACCACCTCGCCAATAAAGTACAACCCAGGAATTTTGCGCGATTCAAGCGTTTTGGGCTGCAAATCGGCCGTGCTAACGCCACCCCGCATCACTTCTGCTTTCTTGTAGCCTTCGGTGCCGCTGGGCACCAACTGCCAGGCGGCAATCAACTGCGCCAAGGGGCCCAGTTGTTTTTTACCCAACTCCGCCACTTTGCTCCCAGCAATTGTTTGCAACTCGGGTTTGTTCAACCAAGCCTGCACCAAACGCTTCGGCCAGTGCGGCACTTGCGAGGCAAACCAGTTCTCGGCACTGGCTTTTGCGCCCAGCGTGGCCTGTAGCAAATCGGTTTGCAAAGCAACTGCATCAGTTTCCTTGCCGGCAAGGTTAAGCGTAATCGGCTTGCCTGGGTTCCAATAAGTGGAAGCTTGCAATACAGCAGGGCCACTCAGCCCCCTGTGGGTAAACAGCAAGTCTTCATCAAACCAGGGGGCATTGGAATCGCTACCACGGCTTCGCACCGGCAAAGCCACGCCTGCCAGTTCTACAAACGGTTCCCACAAGCCAGAATCAAAAGTAAGTGGTACCAAGGCAGGCCGCTGATCCACCAGCGCATGGCCAAACTGCTTGGCCAGCTTGAGGCCAAAATCAGTGGCGCCAATTTTTGGTACAGGCAGGCCGCCAGTAGCCACCACCAGGTTGCGGGCTTGCAACTGGCCGGCGGTGGTACTTAATTTGAATTGACTGCCGTCATGTTCAACATTGCTCACGCTGTGGGGGCGAAACCACTTCACATTGCCCGCATTGCATTCAGCAGCCAGCATGTCGATGATGTCATCGCTTTTGCGATCACAAAACAACTGGCCTTTGTGCTTTTCATGAAAAGGTATGTTGTATTGTTTCACCAGCGCAATAAAGTTGGCCGGTGTGTAGCGGCCCAGCGCGAAACGGGCAAACCTTGGGTTTTCGGAAATGAAATTGTTTTCCGACACATTCATGTTGGTGAAATTGCAACGCCCACCGCCGCTGATTCGAATTTTCTCGGCCAGTTTTTCGCTGTGGTCCAACAAGGCAACCCGCAAACCACCCTGCCCGGCTTGCGCTGCGCACATCAGGCCTGCCGCACCGGCACCAATTACAATCACGTCAAATTGCTGCATGGGGTGCTGCTTGGTTTGGTGCTTGCTCAGGTGCCTGATTTACGGCGTCGATTGCATCCAACTGCCGCGCAAAACCGTGCGGCATTTCCTGAGGGTTGTTCAACCACAGTTCAATTAGCCGTGCGGTTGATTCTGCATCAATATCGGGATGCGGGTCAGGCTGCTCAGTAAACAGGTTTTCAGGTTCAGAAATACACCAGGTGCGCCCTGCCTTCACACCATCCATACGCGGGCTGCGATAAGGTGCGGCGACTGGCTCGCCTTCGTGCCCACGCAACACCAGCGCTGTATGGCCAGTGGCACACAACACCTCGCGCTGCAAATTCCAGAATTCCGGGTGGGTGTAACTGGTTACCAAAAGCGCATTGCTGAACGCGCTGGGCACCATCAACTTCACCAAGGTATGAGTACAGCTGCGCACCCCAAGCACCTTGCGGGTTTGCAGCAAAGCTTCAATGCGGGGGTATATTTGTGCCATGGGCAGGTAAACCGGCGCGGGATTGGTCAAATCAACATCGCTCCAGTTCAAGTGTTCGAACACTTCAGCACTGGTTACACGGCCTGTGAAATCGCTTTGCAAGCCATGCACCAGCACAGGGTAACCACGCTGCGCCAGCAAGCCCGCCAGCAAAGGGGTAAAGTTGGGCTTGCGCCGCGCCCCGTTGTAGCTGGGAATAACCACAACGGGTTTGCCGCTTGCCTGCGATTGCGCGTTGAGGGCTTGCAGTGCTTTTACGTGGGATGACTGCTCATTCGAAGGCCAGTGCTCGGCGATGGCTTGCAGGAATCCAATCAATTCATCGTGGCTTTCACCCTTTACGCGCAGTGCGATCAGCACCGCACCCAATTCAAAATCCGACACCTCGCCACGCAAAATGGCTGAGAACAGGGTTTTCGCTTGCTCTTGGGGCAAACCACGCGCGCCGTCTTTGCCTCGGCCAATTTCTTTAATGAAGGGGGCGCAAGAAAATTTATCGGATTGAACTGAATTGGGCATGGCGACTCAAGGTGTACTCAAGTGGCTATTGTAGCAAGGCTGGCCTGTGTGTGAATGAGTTTACGAATTTCGGGTACGCAAGAACCACATTGTGTGCCGCATTTGAGCGAGCCTTGCAAACCTGCGAGCAGGTCATTTTCACTGGCATTCGGATTGCTGGAGCAAGCGATCGCCAAGCCAGCTTGAATGGACTGCTCAGAGACACCCACGCAGTTACACACCATGCGCACTGCCTCAGTTTGCACGCCGGGGGGTTGGCTGGCTGGCGCCAACAGAAAGCCACGCAAAGGCATTACATCCAGCTGCTGATCAAAATAATTGCGTAACCAACTCTCTGATTCAATATTGCCCGCAAGAAACACTTTGGCCAGCGTGGCAGTTTGAGCTCCCTGCGCGGTGGTTTGCAATTTCACACCAATGCGGCGGCGTGCCCCGGTTTGCGGGTCGGAATACACCATGACATCGCCACCCTCGCATTCAAAGAGTGCTTGCAGGCGGTCAATTATTTCTTTGGCAGGCGCCTGCGCGCAGGCTGCGCGGAACAACACCCCTGTTTGTTCACGGCCCACAGGCACACAAACAGCAGCATCAAATTCCGAATACATTGCACGGGCTTTTTGCCACAGGCTTAGCCAGTGTTCGCCGTATACAAAAACCACCACCTGCCAAGGCAAATGCGCAGTCTGAATGTTCACCGCAGAATGTTTTAGCTCTGGCTGTTTTGAATAGGGGTCGAAGGCCTCCGTGGTGAGCGCATTAACACCGCCCACGCCATATTTTCCACCAAAGAATTCAGGGCCCCAGTGCATGGGCAACACGGCCTGGTTGCGTGCAACCGATTCATCGGCCTTGGCGCGCAAGTTAATGATGGCACGGCGAGATTTTACCGACACCCAACTGTTTGGCTTCAGGTTCAGGCGCTTGAAATCAGCAGGGTGCAATGCGATCACCGGCTCGGCTTCATGCGAGAAAAATTCCGCCAGTGTGCCGGTGCGGCTGGCACCATGCCATTGATCACGCAGGCGCCCAGTGTTCAACCGCCATGGGAAGCGTGCATCGGCCTCTTCGGCCACGGGTTCATAATTTGCAAACACAAACCTGGCCTTGCCTGTTGTTGTGGGGTACACCCCATCTTCGTACAGGCGGGCTTGGCCCTCAGTAACACCTTCGGGCATGGGCCACTGTTGTGGGCCCTTTGTCTCCAACACCGCATAACTTAAACCGCTGATGTCCAAGTCACGGCCCCGCGTGGTTTCGCGGTGCTCGTTGAAAATTTCTTCTGTGTTGCTGTAATCAATGAAAGGCGTGGAACCTTGTTCGATGCGTGGGCTTTCAATGCCCAGCTTTTGCAACTCTGCCTCCAGGCGCCTTGCAAACTCAACCACAATTTGCCAATCGTTTTTTGAATCAGCATAAGCGGGCATGGCAGGCCGCACACGGCTGATTCGCCTCTCGCTGTTGGTAACAGTGCCTTCTTTTTCGCCCCAGGTTGTGGCAGGCAAGAGCACGTCGGCATACTGCACGGTGGCAGGTGTAAGGTAAGCATCTTGCACCACAACCAGTTCGGCATTTTGCAAGGCACGCGCCACTTTTTGCGAATTGGGCAAGGAATGCGCAGGGTTGGTACACGCCACCCACACTGCTTTTATTTTGCCTTGCTCCAGTTGGTCAAACATTTCAACGGCACTGGCACCGGGCGTGGCACTAATTTTTTTTACGCCCCAGAATGCGGCCACTTCAGCAACATGCGCGGGGTTGTTCAATTCCCGGTGGGCTGGCAGCAATGTAGCCAAGCCCCCCACTTCACGACCACCCATGGCATTGGGTTGGCCTGTAAGCGAAAACGGGCCTGAACCTTCTTTACCAATTTGCCCAGTGGCCAGGTGCAAGGCAATCAAGGCGGTGTTTTTATCAGTTCCGGTGGTGGCCTGGTTCAACCCTTGGCAATACAGGGAGAGTGTCCTGTTGCTTTGGGCGAACCAGGTGGCGGCAGTTACAATGTCGCCTTCCGGAACTCCGCACACACTGGCCGCAAGCTTGGGGGTGTAATCAACCAAACCCTCGGCCACTGCGTCAAAACCTTCGGTGTGTTTGTTGATGTAGGCCATGTCAAGCCAGCCGTTTTGCATCATCACATGCAGCATGGCGTTAAACAGCATTACATCGGTGCCGGGCTGAATTTTCAAATGCAAATCAGCCATCAGTGCGGTGTCGGTTGCGCGGGGATCAACCACAATCAGCTTGTGGCCGGGCTTCGCGGCACGCGCCGCTTCAAGCCTGCGGTAGGCAACCGGGTGTGCATACGCCATGTTGGAACCGGCGATGAATACGCAATCGGCCAAAGCCAAATCATCATAATTACACGGTGGTGCGTCTGCACCCAGCGTGCGTTTGTATCCGCTTACTGCGCTGCTCATGCACAGGCGTGAATTGGTGTCGATGTTGTTGGTGCCAATTAAACCCTTGGCGAGTTTATTGAACACATAATAATCTTCGGTCAGCAATTGACCGCTGATATAAAACCCAACGCTATCTGGGCCGTAAGTTGAAATTAACCGCGCAAATTCACGCGCGGTGAAATCAAGTGCAGTATCCCAATTTGTTGGGGCTACTTGCTGATCACGCTGAATACGCAACAGGGGCTGGCTTGCACGCACTTGCCCATACACATTCACGGTGGCGGTTTCAGCCAGCTTGCTGCCTTTGCTGCACAGCTTACCCCAGTTGGCGGGGTGGGTTTCATCGCCCTTCACATCGATAATTTTTCCGCCCTGCGTGCGCACCACCACACCACAACCCACGCCGCAATACGGGCAGGTTGTTTTGGTGCTTTGAATGGTTGGCTGCAATTGGGTCATGGGCATGTTGTACAAACAATTAAATGCCGTGGTTTTTCACTTCGCTGGCTTTTAAATGCACGCGACCATTGACCACCTGCACGGTGAATTTCGCAGTACAACCTTCATCAGGTTCGCGTGCACAACCATCGGCCAAACCAATTTGCCAGTTGTGCAAGGGACAGGTTACGGTGGTGCCATGCACGATGCCTTGGCTCAATGGGCCTTTTTTGTGGGGGCATTCGTCGAGCAGGGCAAACACCTGTTCTTCGCTGTTGCGAAAAATTGCAATGTCTTGCCCGGCAGGGCGGCGCACAATACGTGATCCCAACACCGGGATGTCTTCCACTGCACAAATGTCGATCCATTCCATTTGAATTTCCTTTCGTTCAATCAGTTCTGAAGCCGACATTAGACCACCTCCGCCAGCTTGATTGGAATGAACTGGCGCAAATCCACCTGCGCTTCTTTGGGCTTGTGCCATGGGTCTTCTTCAAGGGCCAGTGCGGCTTGCAGCTCGGCCCACAAGGCGTCGCGATTGGCAATGTCATCCACCACTTTCGCCTTCACATGATCAAGGCCAACGCGCTCAAGGTAATGCACTGTGCGCTCCAGGTACCAACCTTCTTTGCGGTACAACTGCAAAAATGCACCGCTGATCGCCATGACTTCATCCGAAGTTTTTACACGGCACAGGAATTGAGCCACTTCGGTTTTAATACCGCCGTTGCCACCCACATAAATTTCCCAACCGGAATCAACACCAATTACGCCGACGTCTTTAATACCGCTTTCGGCGCAGTTGCGCGGGCAACCCGATACGGCCAGTTTTACTTTGTGGGGTGCATACATTTTGAACAAACCGCGTTCAAGGTCTTTGCCCATTTGTGTGCTGTTTTGCGTACCGAAGCGACACCATTCGCTGCCCACACAAGTTTTTACGGTGCGCAAGCCTTTGGCATAAGCATGGCCACTGGGCATGTCCAAATCTTTCCACACATTTTGCAAATCTTCTTTTTTCACGCCCAGCAAATCGATGCGCTGGCCACCAGTTACTTTCACGGTGGGTATGTTGTACTTGTCAACCACGTCGGCAATGCGGCGCAGTTCAGCGGCAGTGGTTTCGCCGCCCCACATGCGTGGCACCACAGAATATGTTTTGTCTTTCTGAATATTGGCGTGCGCGCGTTCGTTAATAAAGCGGCTTTGTGGATCATCCACCGCTTCGCCTGGCCAGGAGCTGATGAGGTAATAATTCACAGCCGGGCGGCAGCTGGCGCAGCCGTTGGGTGTGCGCCAGTTCATGGTGGCAAATACTTCTTCCTTGGTGGTTAAGTGGTGTTTGAAGATTGCATCACGAACCACTTGGTGCCCGTGGTCGGTACAGCCACACATGGGTTTGGTTTTTGGTGTGGCGGAATAATCGGCACCGGCGGTGCTCATCAAAATTTGCTCGCACAAACCTGTGCATGAACCACAGCTTGCACTCGCTTTGGTGTGCTTGCGCACTTCTTCAATGGTGAACAAACCTTTGGTTTTAATGGCCTGAACTATGGTGCCTTTGCACACGCCATTACAGCCGCACACTTCATCGGTGTCTGCCATTTTGCTGGCCTGGCTTTGCCCTTCATGGCCAGTGTCGCCAATGTTGTTTTGGCCGAACATCAATTTGTCCCGAATTTCCTTGATGGCTTTGCCTTCGCGCATCAACTTGAAGTACCAGGATCCATCTACTGTGTCGCCATACAGGCAGGCACCCACCAGTTTGTCGTCTTTAACCACCAGCTTTTTGTACACGCCACCAATCGGGTCGGAAAGCAGCAGCTCTTCACACCCGTCACCACCCATGAAATTGCCTGCGGAGAACAAATCAACACCGGTTACTTTCAGTTTGGTTGAGGTAACCGAACCCTCGTAGCGGCCAATGCCAAACTGCGCTAAGTGGTTGGCGCACACTTTGGCCTGTTCAAACAAGGGGGCCACCAAACCATAAGCAACACCACGGTGGCTGGCACATTCACCCACAGAATAAATTTTTGGATCGGTGATGGTTTGCATGGTGTCGCTAACCACAATACCGCGATTACACAGCAAGCCGCTGCTTGCGGCCAGTTTGTCGTTCGGGCGAATACCAACAGCCATCACAACAAGGTCGGCCTCATAAACTTCACCATCGGTAAATTCAATTTGTGCAACACGGCCATCGGGACCGGCGTGCAAAGCTTTGGTGTTTTTTGCGAGTAAAAATTTCAGGCCTTTGGCTTCCAGGCTTTTTTGCAACAAGCCCGCTGCAGTGGGGTCAAGTTGCCGTTCCATTAACCAGGTGGGCAAGTGCACCACGCTAACGTCCATGCCCTGAATAGCCAAGCCGTTGGCTGCTTCCAAGCCCAGCAGGCCACCGCCAATCACGACTGCTTTTTTGTAATGCTTGGCGGCGTCCAACATGGCTTCAGTATCGGCAATATCGCGGTAGCCAATCACGCCGGGCAAGGTTGAGCCTTGAACAGGCAATATGAATGAATTGGAACCCGTGGCCAGCAGCAAACGGTCATAAGCCGCGCTGGTACCGTCTGCGCATTTCACCACGCGCTTCACGCGGTCAATTTCAGTGACTTCACGCCCTACGTGCAAGGTGATATTGTTGCTGGTGTACCAGTTCCAGTCATTCAGAACAATTTCTTCGAACTTCTGCTCGCCCGCCAACACGGGCGAAAGCATGATGCGGTTGTAATTGGGATGCGGCTCTGCGCCAAACACGGTGATTTCGTACAATTCAGGGGCAAGCTTGATCAGCTCTTCAACCACCCGAATACCGGCCATGCCGTTACCAATCACCACCAGCTTCTGTTTTTTGACGGACATCAGCATACTTTTTCCCAATTCACCAAAAAAAAACGGCTCCCGGCTGCAAGAAGCAGCACGGACGCCGTTGTCCAACTCCCTTGAACACGCTTTCGCGGCTTTGGGAGACCTGTCAATCCACCTGCAGGTCGCCGCCGTTGACGACCTACATTCATGTATAAGCAAAGGCCGTGCCAAGCAAAATTTGGATAATTTGCACTGTTTTGGCGGATATTTCACATAAAAAAAAGATTCAGGGCCAAAACAAACGCACGGATTTAGTGCGACGCACAAAAGCGGTTAGCTGGGCAGAGCGGAGGCATTTTTTTGTGACTGGGCAAGCACTTATTAAGCTGGTGGCCTTTACAAAACAGGGCTATCGCAATGACCACCGAACAACTTACCCTGGGGCCGCTACTGGGCCTTGAGGGCGAATCAAGCTACACCGTGTGTTTTGTTACCCCCAGCCACACCAACAGTGCTCGGGTTCTGGTGAATGGCCAAGTGCACTCTGCACACAAAATTGCAAACCTGTATTCCGGTGCGTTCTGGCGAGCCAACATTGAATTACCGGTTCCCGTAATCGGCCGCTCGATTGCCTATTCCATTGAAACAGACGGTAAGCCCGGCTGCAACAAGCAAGGCCAGGCTGAATGGCGTTTCTACCAACCGGGTGAAAATGAAAATGCGCGGTTTGCGTATGCATCGTGCAATGGCTTTTCCGACCTTAAATTAATGAATGCCACAAAAGCACCCAATGCCATGTGGGAGCAACTTGTGCAAATGCACCAGAGCAAGCCTTTTTCAGCACTGCTGATGGGCGGTGACCAGGTTTACGCAGATTCCATTTGGACCGTATTACCCAGTCTGCGAGAATGGAATTCATTGCCACTGGAAGAAAAAACAAAACGCAAATCCACCAAAACAATGCTGGAACAACTGGATCGCTTTTACAGCACGCTGTACTGCGAGCGTTGGTCACGGGAACCCGTAGCAACAGCTTTGGCATCCATCCCGAATGTGATGATGTGGGATGACCACGATATTATCGACGGCTGGGGAAGCTTTCCGGCCGAGCTGCAACAATGCGAAGTGTTTCAGGCCATTTACAAGGCGGCTGCAAAGCACTTTGAAGTGTTTCAGCTTCGAGGTGTTGAACACAATAAAAGCCGAATCAATCAATCAAGCCCTGTAAGCCACTATTCAATTGGCTTTCACTTTCGGGGAAACACGGTGTTGGCCATGGATCATCGTTCTGAGCGCACCATTCAACAAGTGATGAGCCAAAAGCACTGGTCTGAAATTAATGCATTTTTGGACACCGTGAAACATGGTGATTTCATGTTGCTGAGCGCCGTGCCAGTTGTATACCGTGATTTTTCATTTGTTGAACATGCATTCGATGCAACACCCTGGGAAGAAGAACTAAGCGACGATCTGAAAGACCATTGGCGCGCTCGCGAACACCAGGGTGAAAGAGCAAGGCTGATTATGCGTTTACTGACCAACACGCGCGATAGAGAGGGCCGTACGGTTATTTTGTCAGGCGATGTGCATGTTGGTTGTCTTGGTGTGGTCACCGACAAATCGCAAGCTAAAACTGTCAATGTTCACCAGGTGGTGTCTTCGGGCATTGTGCACCCTGCACCAACCCACATTCAGTGGATGGGTATTTTGGCCACCACCAATGATAGAAAAGAACAACTGGATGAAAACGGCCACATTTGCGCAGAAATGCTAAAGCCATTTGGCGCGGGTACTTACTTTAGAACACGGAATTTTGTGACCCTGGAAAAAGGCAGCGATCAAAAATTGTGGGTGAACTGGATTTGCGAAAACGGCGAAAAGCCGGTTTACCCTTTGAATTAGGCAGACTGGTTTAGAATAAGGGGGTTTGTAGCTGTGGTGTAGCAACGTGAACCCTGAAAAAATAGTGCTTGGCTTTGAAAGCTCGTGTGATGAAACAGGCGTTGCCTTGTGCACCACCGATGGCCGCATTCTGGGCCAAGCCCTGTATTCTCAAATCGCCATGCACAAAGACTACGGCGGCGTGGTGCCCGAGCTTGCCTCCCGAGACCACATTCGCCGCCTGATCCCTTTAATGGATGACACCTTCAAGCAAGCAGGCCTTGTGATGAGCAATGTCGATGCAATTGCCGTAACCACTGGCCCCGGACTACCCGGCGCCTTGATGGCTGGTTGCGCCTTTGCTTACAGCCTGGCGATGGGGCTGAATTTGCCGGTTATTCCGGTGCACCACCTTGAAGGGCATTTGCTATCACCCCTGCTTTCAGCCACACCACCCGCCTTCCCATTCACAGCCCTGCTGGTTAGTGGTGGGCACACACAACTAATGGGTGTGGAAGGCCTTGGCCGTTATGCCCTGCTGGGCGAAACACTGGACGATGCAGCAGGCGAAGCCTTTGACAAAACCGCAAAAATGATTGGTTTGCCTTATCCGGGTGGGCCAGCCTTGGCCAAACTGGCAGAAAAGGGCAATCCCGATCGCTTCAAGCTGCCACGCCCGATGCTGCACAGCGGCGATTTCATGTTCAGCTTCTCGGGCCTGAAAACCGCCGTACTGACCACAGCCATGAAACTGGCCGGAGTTGCCCAGCCCTCGGAAACCATGCAGATAAGCGACACCGACAAGGCTGACCTTGCAGCCAGCTTTCAAGCTGCGATTGTTGAAACGCTGGTGAAAAAAGCGCTGGCGGCCTGTTTGCAACAAGACCACAAACGTCTTGTTGTAGCCGGCGGGGTGGGCGCCAATCAATTGCTGCGCGGGCAATTGGTGAAAACAGCACAAAAACGTGGAATTGAGGTTTACTTTCCCGAGCTAAACCTGTGCACCGACAATGGCGCAATGATTGCTTTTGCAGGCGCAATGCAATTGGCCAAAAACCCAGCCCTGTTAAATACCCGCAGTTACAGCATGTTGACCAGGCCGCGGTGCGAGTTGGCCCCGCTGAACCAAAACGGTGCAAATTAACCCCAAAATGGTGCCAATTGAGTCTAATATGGTGCGAATTGATCCTAAAATGGTGCAAATCGTGCCTAATTTGCGTCAATTACATAAGCTGCGGTCTAAAACCACACCTGCTCCACTTATTTGACTTAGAACCCTCTGGATACCATTCGAACTACCAGATCTTTTCTGGTCTTACGTCTCGAATACTTATCAGGAGATTAAAGTGAGTCAATTTCTTTCCAAGTTTCTGTTGTCGATTGTTGCTGCCGTTTGTGTAATCAACCCTGCCGTGGCCGATGAAAAAGTGAACAAGGCCATGAGCGCTCTGAAAAGTGAATTGGCCGCAAAAGGCAAGCCCCGCCTGGAAGGCGACCAACTGTTCTTCGGCAGCCAAAAAATCAATGGAGATTTCACGGTTGTTGATTCGATTAAAGCGAAACACGGCGGCACAGCCACAATCTTCGTGAAAGAAGGCAACAACTACATTCGCCGAAGCACCAATGTGATGAAAGCCGGACAACGTGCTGTGGGTACTCCTCTTGATCCATCTGGCCCAGCCAAAGCAGCCATTGACAGTGGCAAGCCATTTTACGGTCCCGTAGACATTCTCGGAAAAATTTTCCAGACCGGTTACGAACCAATCGTGAATGAAAGTGGCGCCACCATTGGCATTTACTACGTGGGCTATTCACTGGAATAAGCCTTAAAACTACTCAGGGAAGCAGGTGTCAATATGAGTATCGTTAAACGGATTTATGCCGGGTTTGGATTTATTTTGTTGTCTTTAATTGCCTGCTAGGTTCTGGTGGCCAGTTTGTTAGGCAACCTGAATCAATCCTTCAACGTTTTGGTGGATTCGAAGTTTGAAATTCAGTCACAGGCCTCCTTGGCGCAAGTCGAGTTTCTCAAGGCAGAGCGGCCCATCAAAGATTTGATGTACGCCGACGATCCTATTTTGCAGAAATCTGTTGTTGACAGCCTGGATATTGCCATTGGCGCTATTCAGAAAAGTGCCCAGTTAAGTCCCGCTCTGAATTCGCAGGAAATTACGGACTTGCTGGGTGCATTGGCAACCAGTCTTTCCCAATACAAAGCAAACTTTGAAAACATGATGAAGGCTCAAATTGGGCCTCAGCGAATTGTGGCCACCGTTGCGGTCAGAAAAGCCGCGCGACAGGCTGAAGAGCAATTGGTATCAGTGTTGAAATTAACAGAATCAAGCATTGATCAATCCAAACTTGACGCAGAGAAAATGGGCAGTACCGCCATTAAAACTGTAGAGATTGTAGGTTTGCTGGCCGTAATTGCTGGCCTGGTCATAGCCTGGTTCATCGGGCGTTCCATTTCAAGACCCGTGAACAAGCTTCAATCAGTTATACGCCAGGTACAGGAAACATCGAACCTCAGCCTTCGCGTCAACTTGAAGGAAAAGCACGAGATTGCATCGATTGCATCGTCATTTGATTCCTTGATGGCCAGCTTCAGCGAAACCGTGAAGGGAATACGTGCGTCGGCAGAACAAATTGGATCGACCGTATCGGAAGTACGTTCATCCGGGCTACAAATTTCGCAAAGCACACAAAAGCAGGAAGCCATCACCGATTCGCTCAGCACAATTGCAAGCGAAGCCAACAACAAGCTGGAATCTTCTTGCAACTACCTGAGTTCGGCACAAGAAGTATCGGCCAACACCCGGGTGCAACTGATTAACTCAATGCGATCCATGCGCGAGACTGCAAGCTCGGTTAACAGCGTGGTGGAAATTGTCAGCAAAAATGGTGAACGAATTGGCATGCTGAACGAGAGTTCCAGCAAGATTGGCGGAATCATCAACACCATCAAGCAGATTGCAGACCAAACCAATTTGCTGGCACTGAATGCCGCCATTGAAGCGGCGCGAGCAGGTGAACAAGGGCGTGGTTTTGCAGTGGTGGCCGATGAGGTGCGCAAACTGGCTGAAGACACCGCCAACGCGGCAAACGAAATTTCAAAACTTATTCTGGAAATTCAAAATCAAATTCAGGAATCGGTTTCAATGACAACCGACGCCAATGCCAAAACCGACCTGTCCCTGCAAAAAGTGGCTGGCTCAGAGCAGGACATGGGCTTATTGCATGCCGAATCAGACAAACTGAATGAAACCTTTGAATCCTTTGGCTTGCTGCTCAAGGAGCAACAAACCAGCATGGAGCGTTTCTTCAGCGGGATTGGAGAAATTGTGAACGCCGCCTCGGTGAACACCTCTGTTGCCCAAAAGGCCAGTGAAGTCGCCAACAGGCTCGATGAGCGGGCCAATCAACTGCAAAGCGCAGTTTCCCGGTTTGTTGTTTAATCTGTGTTAAAACTCGGGCAAGCACCAATTCCATAGAGCATCTTATACGGGTATTCTTTAATGATATTAAAGAGGTACCCGTATGAATGCCCCCACCGAAGACTTTGTACTGAACGCAGCCCAACGCGCTGAGGTAATTGCAGGCCTGAACCAGATTCTGCCCGCCCACGCCGTGCTGCATGAAGTAGAAGACACCAAACCCTACGAATGCGATGGTTTAAGCCTGTTTCGCCAGCTGCCCATGGTGGTGGCCCTACCGGAAACCGAAGACCAGGTTATTCAAATTCTGAAATTGGCCCACAAGCTGAATACGCCGGTGGTGGCGCGCGGCGCGGGTACAGGTTTGTCTGGCGGCGCTCAACCGCACAAACACGGCATCTTGCTCGGCATGGCCAAGTTCAACAAAATCCTGAAAGTGGATGTGCAATCCCGCAGCGCCGTGGTACAACCAGGTGTGCGCAACCTGGCCATTTCAGAAGCGGTGGCTCAGCACCAGTTGTACTACGCGCCCGACCCCTCCAGCCAAATTGCCTGCACCATTGGCGGCAACGTGGCCGAAAACAGTGGTGGTGTGCATTGCCTGAAATACGGCCTCACCGTGCACAACGTGCTTAAGGTGCGTGCCATTACCATTGAAGGCGAAGTGGTTGAATTTGGCTCCGAAGCACCCGATGCGCCCGGCCTTGAATTGCTGAATTTGGTGATTGGCTCAGAAGGCATGCTGGCGGTGGTGACCGAAGTAACTGTGAAACTGGTGCCCAAGCCTGCACTGGCCCAAGTGATCATGGCCAGCTTCGATGACGTGGCCAACGCGGGCAACGCCGTGGCCGCCGTAATTGCAGCGGGTATTATTCCCGCCGGGCTGGAGATGATGGACAAACGCGCCAGCCAAATGGTGGAGCCTTTCGTGAAAGCCGGTTACGACACCGAAGCCGAAGCCATTTTGCTGCTGGAAAGTGATGGCACGCCCGAAGAAGTAGCCGAGGAAATTGCAGAAATGACACGCGTGCTGAACGGCTGCGGTGCCACTGCCATCAAGGTTTCGCAAAGTGAAGCTGAGCGCCTGAAATTCTGGGCAGGCCGCAAGAATGCATTCCCGGCGGCGGGCCGTGTGTCGCCCGACTATTACTGCATGGACGGCACCATTCCCCGCCGCCGCCTGGCCGATGTACTGAACGCCATCACCGAAATGGAAAAGAAATACGACATGCGCTGCGCCAACGTGTTTCATGCTGGCGACGGCAATTTGCATCCGCTTATTTTGTTTGATGCCAACAAGCCTGAAGAAATTAAACGCGCTGAAGATTTCGGCGCTGAAATTCTGGAACTGTGCGTGGAAGTGGGCGGCACTGTAACCGGTGAACACGGCGTAGGCATCGAGAAAATAAACCAAATGTGCGTGCAGTTTTCACGCGCTGAACTGGATGCCTTTTTCGCTGTGAAAAAAGCCTTCGATGAACCCGGTTTGCTCAACCCTGGCAAAGGCATTCCCACCCTGCACCGTTGCGCGGAATACGGCCGCATGCATGTGCACGGCGGGCAAGTGCCTTTTGCAGACCTACCCCGCTTTTAAAAGAACGACAACATGAGCGACTTTATCGATGACCTGTGCAAGCGGGTAGAACTGGCTGCACGCAACAACACGCAACTTCGCCCGGTGGGCGGTGGCACCAAAAATTTTTACGGTGGCCCCCTGCAAGGCGAAGAAGTGGACATGCGGCAATGGGCCGGTATTGTGGAATACGAGCCCACCGAATTAGTAATCACCGTAAAGCCCGGCACACCCCTGGCTGAAGTGGAAGCCGCACTGGCAGCACAAAAGCAGGAGCTGGCATTTGAACCTCCACGATTTACAGCCAGTGGGACCATCGGCGGCGCCATCGCCAGTGGCCTTGCAGGCCCAGCACGCCTAAGCAAAGGCGGCGTGAAAGATTATGTGTTGGGCTGCACCCTGCTGGATGGCAAAGGTCAGTTACTGCACTTCGGCGGCGTGGTGATGAAAAACGTGGCGGGCTATGATGTGGCTCGTGTAATTCCGGGCAGCATGGGCACACTGGGCATTGCCACGGAATTGTCGATCAAGGTAATGCCTGTCGCGCCTGCGGAGGCCACCCTACAATTCGAATTCGATGTAAACAAAGCCATTTCGCAAAGCAATGAATGGCTGGCGAAACCCCTGCCAATTTCCGCTACTTTTTTTGAACACGGCAAATTAACTGTTCGCTTGCGTGGCGCCAGCGCTGCTGTGCAAGCCGCCATTAAAAACATGGGCGGGCAAGAAATTGAAACGCAACAGGCGCAAGCCTTTTGGAAGAGTGTGCGCGACCAGCAACATGAATTTTTTACGCGAGAAGGCGACTTGTGGCGCCTGGCCGTGCCACCCACTACGGTGGACTTGGCCATGCATGGCGAAAGCGTGCATGAATGGGGCAGTGGTTTGCGCTGGTTCCGCGCCGATGAAAACAAAGGCAACAATCAAGAACAAATCAGCGCAGAACAAATTCGCGCAATTGCCAAACGCGTGGGCGGCCATGCCACATTGTATCGCACCGCCAATGAAGCTGCACGCGTGCAGACCTTCCAGCAACCCGATGCCGTAATGCTGAAACTGCAACGCCGCCTGAAAGAACAATTCGACCCGGCTGGTGTGTTCAGCATCAACCGCCTGTCACCTATTTTGTAAGTAGCGCACATGGACACCCAACTCGCCGACTGGATCAAAGACACCCCCGATGGCAAAGCCGCCGACGCCATTTTGCGCAAGTGCGTGCACTGCGGTTTTTGCACAGCCACCTGCCCCACCTACCAAATTCTGGGCGACGAACTGGACAGCCCGCGCGGTCGCATTTACTTGATCAAGCAAGTGCTGGAAGGCAAGCAGGTTACCCGCAAAACCCAGCAACACCTGGACCGTTGCTTAACCTGCCGCAACTGCGAAACCACCTGCCCTTCCGGCGTGAAGTATGGGCAATTGATCGACATTGGCAGAAAAATTGTAGACGAGCGTGTTGAACGCCCCATGGCTGAAAAGCTGACCCGCGAAAGCCTGAAAATGCTGATGACCAACCGCCCCATGTTCAACGCTGGCATGGCCATGGGCAAAGCCGTGCGGGGCATACTGCCTGAAAGCATCAAGAAAAAAGTACCCGCCAAGCGCGCTACCCTGCCCTTTGCCAGCACTGCGCACACGCGCAAGGTCATTTTGCTGAAAGGCTGTGTACAGCCCGCCATGATGCCGTCAATTGATTCTGCAACCTCGGTGATTCTGGATGCACTTGGAATTCAAAGCATGGTGGTTCAGGAATCAGGTTGCTGCGGCGCTGTGAAATTTCACCTGAACGACCATGCGGGCGGCCTGGCCCAAATGAAAACCAACATCGATGCCTGGTACAACTTGCTGCAAAGTGGCGAAGCTGAAGCCTTGGTGATGAATGCATCGGGCTGCGGCGTAACAGTGCGCGAATACGCGCACCACTTTGAGAACGATCGTGAATACGCTGCCAAAGCCAAATTGATCAGCGATAAAACACTGGACATTGGCGAATTCATCACAAAACAAAATGCCG
Organism: Burkholderiales bacterium; assembly: GCA_021299735.1. GTDB lineage: Bacteria > Pseudomonadota > Gammaproteobacteria > Burkholderiales > Burkholderiaceae_B > Limnobacter. Next base: position 59,279 of record JAJTEM010000009.1, read on the forward strand.
ATGGCCTTTCCCGCTTGGGCACGAAAGTAAAGGCAGCAATTGCGCAACAACGCATACCCGGCACCATTGCGTTTCACCCACCCTGCACGCTTCAACATGGTCAGCAAATAAAAGGCGTGATTGAAAATGTGTTGACCACACTGGGCTTTACACTTACGCCCGTGGCCGATTCACATTTGTGCTGTGGTTCAGCAGGCACCTATTCAGTGCTGCAACCAGAACTGTCCAAAGAACTGAAGAAACGCAAGCTGGCCAATTTAATGGCAGGCAAACCGCAGGCCATCGCATCGGCCAACATTGGTTGTTTGGGTCATTTGGAAAGCGATGCCACAGTGGATGTGCGCCACTGGGTGGAATGGGTTGCACAGGCCTTGTAAAACCTATTTCCTGCAAATAACCTGCTTGCGGCTGTAGTAGCCGGGGTGTGAGGGCACCACCGGCATCATCATGTCGGCCCCGTCTATGCTTCGCAGTACATCTTCAGTACAGGCCACAACACCAAGACTGGCCAACCATTTCGTTGCAGCTTCATCTGCATCCAGCTCAAACTGCCGGTTCATGGCGTGCAGTTTTTCCATGGTTGCAGGGTTCTTTTCAATTGCATCAAAAGCCATGTCGGGCGTGGGCAGGCCTGCAAGCTCCATCGCCTTGGCACCCAACTTTTTTTGATGCTCAAGGTGCACATGGGCATATTCATGGGCAATCACAAACAACACACCGTCGGGTGTTAAACGGCTCAAAAAATCGGGGTCCATGGTTAGCAAAGCGCCATCAATCCTGTCAGATACATAAGCCCTGTTCCAGGTTTTGGTCAGCTCAACTTCAAGTTTCATATTGGGCACCGCCTTGACCAGCTGCCCAATTGCATCGTCAATGTCATTGCGGGTGGCGGCCTGTGCCCCAGAAAGAAAAAACAAACAAAATTGTGCAATCAACCCAAACCGAACAATCCAAACACCCACAGCCAACATGCCCCACCCCACGCTAAAAACCGAAAGGCCTCAAGCCACTTGCAAACTGTATTGCATCCAATGGCAAGCCACTGGTCAAGGCATGGGTTTCAACCACCAGCGATTCAAACATTGGTCGCTGCTCTTCGGTCAGCTCTGCGCCATCAAATTGAATAAACGGATCGGTTCCACCTTTAACAGTAGCCAATAAAGCCATTTCAAGCACTGCACCGGGTAAATTCACATGGTCCGCTGCCGACAACCACGCGGCAGCCCTGCTGCGGTTTTCAACGCCACCCTCAAGCCAACTACAAGCTTGCCGAAGCGCTTTGCACAAACCACTCAATGCCAGCGGGTTTTCAGCAGCCCAGGCTCGTGTGCAACCCAATACCTTCTCGGGTGCCTTAGGCCACAAACTGTTCGATGTGGCCACTATGGTGCCCAAACCCTCATTCACTGCCAGCGAATTGTAGGGCTCACCCACACAAAAGGCGTCGATTAAACCCGCCTGCAGCGAACCCACCATACGAATTGGCGGAACCACCTCAAAACGAACATCATGCTCCGGGTCTACATCATTCAGCCTCAACCAGCGGCGAAGCTGCAATGTGTGCATGGAAAACGGGAACACGGTGCCAAACACCATGGCCCGTTCCCCCCGAGATTTCGCAGCACGCAAATTTGACCCCAGCGTTTCGCCTTCAGCAAGCCCGGCAATTAATTCTGCCAAAAGTTTACTCACCGTAATTGCATTGCCACTTCGGTTCAATACCAACGGCGCCAACACCTCTTTTTTGGGTGAACCACCCAGCCCCAACTGCAAAGCAATCGCCATGGGCGAGAGCATGTGTGCGGCATCAATTTCACCATAGGCCAGTTTGTCGCGCAGGGTTGCCCAAGACGGCTGCTTCACCAGTTCCACGCTCAAACGCTCAGCCTCGAAAAAACCCATTTTCTGGGCGACCACAAATGGAGCAGAATCAGTAAGCGCAATCACGCCAATCCGAATTTCCTGTTGCATTACAAACCACCTCCACCCAACATTTCAAATACTTCAATCACGTTGCGGGCGGTGTCCACCAGCCGTTGGTTTCGCTCCATGGCCAGCTTGCGCATGGCGTGGTAAGCCTCGTCTTCACTAAAGTTTCGGTGCTTCATCAACAGGCCCTTGGCCTTGTCAATCAGTTTGCGGTCGGCCAGTTGGTCACGGGTTTTTTGCAGCTCGTTTTTCAGCGCCTGAAATTCACGAAACCGGGCTACCGCCACCTGCACAATTGGGCGCACGCGCTCCGGGTTCATGCCATCGGCCACATAGGCGCTCACACCCGCCTTGATTGCGCCAGCGATGGTGTCTTCGTCGTCCTCGTCTGAAAACATAATTACCGGCTTTGGGTTACTGCGCGACAACACCGCCATGTTTTCAAGGCAATCCCGGTCGGGTGAATCAATGTCAACAATTACGATGTCTGGCTGCGAAACGGCCACATGTTCGGCCAAGCGATCGGCCGAGCTAAGGCGGGACACCAACACATAACCAGCATCCAGCAAGGCACGCTCCAATATGGCTGCGCGGCCAGGCTCCTCGTCAACCAGGAGAACTTTCAATGGAGGCGTTGCGGCTTTGCCGGTTTTACTCTGGGAATTCAAGTTGCGTGGCCCGTATGAAACACCCTATTGTATGCCGCCCTACCCTGATAATCCAGCAATCACGAACTTGTGCAGCCCCGGTGTTACTTAGTGCAAACCGCAAAACACACCCAAACCAGAGCCTGCCATGCCCTTGCCAATTAACAACCCAACAAGCAACCATCCAGCCTGGAATGCAACAGAATATGCAGCGCAGCAAGCCGACACCACCGCCAACACGGCACCACCGCGCCAAATACCCGCCACAGGCGCATGGCGCGTGGGCGTTGGCGCATGGGTTAGAGGCGGCATTTTTAGTGGCGACAATCAACGTTTTGCCCGTGAAATGGCACAACGGGAAATGCTGTTTCAAAACAGCAATCAGCGCAACCACCCACAGGCCGTGGGTGAATTGAATTTAAGCCGCCACCAACTCAACAGCCTGCCCCCAATGTTTCCACTGTGGGTGAGGCACCTGAATGTTGCCCACAACCACCTCCGTTCGCTGCGAAACAGCCTGCCAAACAGGTTGGAATCTTTACATGCCAACCACAACCAGTTAACCGCATTTCCCGAGCACCTGCCACCGCGCCTGCGAACACTCAACCTGCGCAACAACCGTATTGAAGAACTGCCTGAAAGCGCAATTCGATTCATGACCAACATGGGGCGCCATGGCAACGTTGACCTGCGAGGCAACCCTTTGTCGCCACACGCTGTAGCCCGGCTTGCCAACCTTAGGCCCAACTACAGCGGCGCCACAGTTCGCTACACCAGCCAACACCATGGCCGCCCGCTGAATATTGCACTACGACCCATGCCACAAGCGAATTCAAGATTAATGCCCACCCGCGACCAAAACGGAACCATGATGGATAGAATTCTGGCTGCATTGCCTGATCAGTTGGCAGATCAACTTTTACAAATGCGCGAGGACGCCGAAGCCGCAGGCAACCCAATCTCGCCAGAACAACTCTTGGGAATTGCAATAGAGCACATGACATTTGGGCGTACCATTGCAGAAGCAACCCATGCAATAACAAACAATACTCACTCGCTAAATCGCGCCGTTGCAGCATGGCTGCCACCCCACACCAACATGGCAAGTTCAAGCAACTCTTGGAACACGTTCGGTAGCGAACCCGGTGCAGCCCAATTCGCCCAATTCCTGAACCGCCTTCGCGAAACAGTGAATGCCAACGACCCCGCCTTTCAGCGCAGTGTGGCGCGTTGGCTAACGCAACTTGAAGCCGACCCCAGCCTGCGCGAAAGCACCTTCGCCACCAGCGTTGGCGCCACCGAAAGTTGTGAAGACCGAATTTCGCTCACCTACAACACCATGCGCAAACTGAGCATGGCCGCCGAGGTTTCTAGCGGCAAATACGACCAACGCCTGCCGGAACTACTCACCCTGGCACGCGGCATGTTCCGCCTGGAGCAACTTGAGCACATAGCCCGCGAAACCACCGCCGAACTGGTGCAAGCACGCGGTGGCCACCCAGTTGATGAAATTGAAGTGTATTTGGGCTACCAGGTTATGCTGCGCGACCCACTGGCCTTGCCCGTGGAAACAAGCAGCATGGCTTTTTTCCGTTGCTCCGGGCTTACCCAACAACACCTTTACCAAGCACAGGCACGGGTACAGCAAGCAGAGCGAACCGAGTTTGCCAATTACCTTTCCACCAATTTCACGCCGTGGCGTGAAGTGATACAACGCCTTGCGCCACAACTGCATGAACAAGCCCAAGACCAGTTAATTGAAGCCATGGGCGATGAATTTAACAGACGCCTTGATCAACAATTAAAAGCATTGAGGTTGCTAAACGACCCTGACGCTGAACGCGAAATTGGCGTACAAGTACTCAAGCAGATTGAACAAGAGGTTTACGGCCAACTTACCCTCGACTTCCTGGCCAGCCAACGCATGCTGAATTTGCTGGGCTGAAAAGTTGTTGAGCTAATTCAGCGCAGCAAAAACCATCAAGGCGCAAGGCGCACTAAAACCAAGCGAACTTTTTGTGTTCATGTGTTACGAAGCCCGAATCTTTAATTTTTTCTGGTTTGGAGCTTACTATGCCATTACCCATTAATCATGATCGCATCACGCGTGCGCATCACACTGCCTCGCAGTCAAATACCAACTCGACACGTAACCGTCAGCCCAGCTCCTTCGCCCGTGCTGCGGCTAGCGTTTCAGAAGCGGTACACCTTGCCTGGCAGCGACCATGTGACCGTGAATCCCTACTAATGCATGGTATTCCTCTTCCACCTCCAGAATGTCGACCCATGCCCGGAATATGGCGAATCTCGGTAAACGCCTGGGCCGTAGCTGGCATTTTCAAAGGTACTGAGGAACGAGGTACACGCTTAGCTGCTTGGCGAGATATGATGAAAAGTACAAAAAGCTTTCTTGATAACAACTCCGGAAGGGGTCGCGTTCAAGGAAGCTTTAACCTCCAATCATTAGGATTAACAACTGCTCCCCCAACCCTTCCACGTTGGCTGTCCCGACTGGATCTTTCCAAGAACAGCCTCACCGAAATTCCAGCCTACGTGTTCACCAATCTCACCGACTTGAACATATCTGACAATTTACTCACGAGACTGCCAGCCCCGCTACCACCTACTTTAACTTTGCTGAATGCTTCGAATAATAGATTACAAGAAGTGGACTTTGAAATCTTTCGGCACCTTCCACCTAACTCGGTAGTGTACCTACATGGCAACCCGTTATCTATGCAAACGATTGAACATCTAACTGCGCTACAGGCCAGCCGGGGGTACATCGGCCCACGAATAGAATTTGGGCCGACAAGCGCAGATGCGACCGCCAATTCAGAGCCTACTTTAATTTATCGCCAACCAATAGCTCCGATAGCAGCCCCAACGTTGGCGCCCCAACAAGCAACGGGTGAGGCCGACTTGCAACAAGCTACTGAGCTGATCGGCGAAAGCACGCACATGACAGAAAACCACCTTAGAGCTCAAGCGCCTGTAGACATTAGTCTGGAAGTATATCAGCGACCCACACTGGCTGGCAGCCTTGGTCGTGCCGCAGCCGAATGGATAACCCCCCCAACCCAAATCAACATCGCCGCCACTACTCGCCTGTGGCGCACTTTTGCCAACGAGCCCGGCGCCCCTGAATTTGCACGGTTCCTCAACCGGCTTCGCCAAACGGTGAATTCCAACGACACCACCTTCCGGCGCAACGTAGCGCAGTGGTTAACGCAGCTTGAAAGCAACCCCAGCCTACGCGAAAGCACCTTTACCGCCAGCATTGGCGGAACCGAAAGCTGCGAAGACCGAGTTTCCCTGACCTACAACACCATGCGCAAACTGAGCATGGCAGCTGAAGTATCGCGCGGCCAGTACGACCAGCGCCTGCCCGAACTTGTTAACCTGGCGCGTGGCATGTTCAGGCTTGAACAACTTGAAATAATTGCCCGGGAAACCACCGCAACCTTGGTGCAGACATATGGTCCCAACCGGGTTGATGAAATTGAAGTGTATTTGGGCTACCAGGTTATGCTGCGCGAACCACTGGCCTTGCCTGTTGAAACAGCCAACATGGCGTACTTCCGCACTTCCGGCTTAACACAAGACCACATGAACCAAGCCCAGGCGAGAGTAGAGCAAACCGAGCGCATGGAATTCGCCAATTACCTTTCTACCAACTTTGCCCCATGGCAGGAAGTCATACAACGCCAAGCACCGGAACTGTATGAACAAGCTCAGGAACAATTGATTGACGCCATGAGCAATGAATTTACTCGCCGCATGAACAACCAGCTACAAAGAATGGCACTACTCAACCAAACCGATGCCGAACGCGCCATAGGCGCGCAGGTACGGGCAGAAATTGAACAAGAAGTTTACGGCCAACTAACCCGCGACTTCCTGGCCAGCAAACACATGCTGAATTTGTTGCGTTAAGGCAGAGCGGCCCGAGCACCTCAAACCTTGATCCTGAACTTAATTCAACTAAGGACTTACTATGGACTCACACATTAACAATCATCGTCCAACGGTCAGAAACCCTACCCGGCTGCCCAACGCTCATCAGCCACACAACACTGAACCAAGAGCACTTTTACGCGCAGCCGCAAGCATAGGAGAGCACATTGCTGAAGATGTTGCTCGATGTCCACTTTCAGGTGGAGCGAGGATAATTGGACAAGTTTTTGTAAGACCAGATGACTTTTACAGGCTATTCGTACATGGCACTCCACTTCCGCCCCCAGAATGCTGGCGCATTCCCGGCAGCCTGGCCTGCAATCTGGATCGCCTATGTTTATCACATAGCCAGTTGAATATTCTACCCGATCACCTGCCCCCAAATTTGAGAAGGATGGATGTATCGCACAACCAGTTGCAAAGACTTCCCGAATCCCTACCCCAAAATTTGGAAGAGCTGAATGTATTAGACAACCAGTTACAAAGACTACCAGACCACTTACCCCAAAATTTGCTCACACTAAAAACATCTAGCAATCGGTTGCGAGCACTGCCCGACAACCTGCCTCCCAATTTGCGAATGCTGGATGTAACGCACAACCAGCTGCAAAGCCTTCCTAACTACCTACCCATAAATTTGGAAACGTTGCGCGCGGAAAGCAATCAGTTGCAAAGACTTCCCGACAATTTGCCCCGAAATTTGCAAGATCTGGATGTATCGGAGAACCAGTTACAAGCGCTGCCAGAGGATTTGCCTCCGAATTTGCGCATACTAATTGGATCGCGCAACCAGTTGCAAAGACTCCCCGAGGCCTTACCCCAAAATTTGAGCAAGCTGGATGTAAGTGGAAACCAGCTACGAACTCTGCCCAATAATTTACCCAGAGCTTTGCAAACTCTGATCGTAAACAACAACCAGTTGCAAACACTACCGAACAATCTGCCCCAGAATTTAAAGGCGCTATATGCGAATAGCAACCACCTGCGGACACTACCAGACCATCTCCCGCAAAGTTTGCAATCGCTGCAAGTGTGTGGTAACCAGTTGCAAGAGGTAGATGTGAACTTGTTTCGGCAGCCGCCACGCGCAAACCACTTTCGGCTCGATAGGAATCCTCTGTCGCCCCAATCGGTTGAAGATTTGAGGGTGCTGCAATCCCGCCCAGATTATATCGGTCCGCGAATCGTCTTTGAACCAACGAGCGCAGTCGAGATACCAGCACCCCAACCAGATGACGGGCAAGCCATAGATTTAATACTTGAAAGAGCTGAACGGCTCGGTTTGCTGAACCCACTAGGGCCTGCCCAATTGCCCGACGAAGCCGAACTCATGTCGATCTTAAATGATTTGATGAATATCAATACTTTCGAGCTTACCAACATGGAACTCGGGTCCCGTATTTTGGTATTCCTAGAAGTATTGCTTAATGTAGCAATACAGTTAGAAAGACCCGCTCAACCCCGACCTCCAGTGCGGTTTGGTGAGGAACCAGTTCTGAACATGGAAGACTTCATGCACAGATTCCAAGCAATAATTGATCGCTTACCCGAATTAGAACCGCAAGAAGAACAACAACCGCAGGAACCAATCGAACTAGGCGAAGCTATCGCAAATTGGGTCACGCCTTCCACCCCCACGAATATCGCCGCAACCTCACGTCTATGGAGAAGCTTTGCCGACGAGCCCGGCGCAGCTTCATTTGCGCAGTTTCTATTGCGTCTGGGCCAGACAGTCAACAGCACAGACCCGCAATTCAGAGCAAGCGTAGCCGAATGGTTGACACACCTAGAAACCCGAAGCGAACTGCGGCAAGCCACCTTTGATTTTAGTGAAGAGGCTACTGCCAGCTGCGAGGATCGCGTTTCGCTCAGTTTCAACGCCATGCGCGAATTGCGTCTATCCTTTGATGTGGCCCGAGGCGATTACGACAACCGCCTACCCGAACTGATTGATCTAGCCCGCGGGATGTTCAGACTCGACGAACTGGCACGAATTGCAGCGGAAACAACGCAGACCCTGCAAAGAACCCTAGCGCCAACCGGTGAGGCGGTGCTGGAGATTGAGGTATACCTTGCCTACCAAACTAGGTTACGCGAGTCACTGGCCTTACCAATTGGCACGCGTAATATGCGCTATTTCAACCTATCAAATATCACGCAAACCGACTTGGATGAGGCCGTGCAACGCGTTAGACAAGCCGAACAAAACAATTTTGCGAACTACCTTTCATCTGAATGGCAACCTTGGCAACGAGTTTTGCAGCGCTTGGCCCCCGAAATGTATGAACGGGCACGAAACGAATTAGTTCAAGCAATGAGCGACGAATTTACAAGACGAATGAACAACCAGCTACAAAGAATGGCACTGCTCAACGAAACCGATGCCGAACGTGCCGTGGGCGCGCAGGTGCGGGCAGAAATTGAACAAGAAGTTTACGGCCAACTTACCCGCGACTTCCTGGCCAGCAAACGCATGTTGAATTTACTGGGCTAAAAAGTTGCTAGGCTAAACAGTTGTTGAGCTAATTCAGCGCAGCAAAAACCATCAAGGCGCAAGGCGAGACATTACCCATGAATCGCCTTGCAGGGTGTAAGCCAAGCGATCATGCAACCGCGAAGGCCGCCCCTGCCAAAACTCAAAAAAATCGGGCACCAAACGGTAACCGCCCCAAAATGGCGGGCGGGTTTTTGGGTCGCCCTGCTGCTCGGCCTGGGCCTGTTGCACCCTGGCCTCCAATACCTGCCGCGATTCAATAACCTGGCTTTGCGGCGAAGCCCAGGCACCCAGCCGGCTACCAGCCGGGCGTGAAAGGTAATAGGTATCCGATTCCTCCGCGCTGCACTTTTCTACCCGGCCCTCAATGCGCACCTGCCTTTCCAATTCGGTCCAGTGAAACAGAATAGCTGCATGCGGGTTTTGCGCCAGTTCCTGCCCCTTGCGGCTTTCATAATTGGTAAAGAAGGTAATGCCCCGGGTGTCCAGCCCCTTAATCAACACAATGCGCGCCGAGGGCCGCCCCTGAGCATTCACAGTGGCTAGGGTCATTGCGTTGGGCTCCGGCAAATCGGCATTCAGTGCCTGGTCAAACCACAACTTGAAAAAGTCGAAGGGGTTAGCCAAGGCATCGGCCTCATCCAAAGTGGCTTGGGTGTAATCTTTTCGAAGGTCGGCGATCGACATAAAACAAAACTCCTGGGTGCTGCCAAAGGTATCATGGCTTTTATTTTTACATGCTGCCAGCGCCACAATGAAGAGCAATGCCGATCTTGTTGATGAATTCTGCACCACGCTGTGGCTTGAAGAAGGCCTGGCCCAAGCCACCCTGCAAGCCTACCGCAGCGACCTTCAACAACTGGCCCACTGGCTTGAGCAACAATTTTCCGAAACCCTGCTGCAAACCAGCAGCGAACACCTGCGCAACCATGTACACAACCTGCTGGAATTAAAGCCCAGCAGCCTGAACCGCAAACTAAGCAGTTACAAGCGCTTTTACCTGTGGCTAAACACCACCCAACAACGCGCCGACAACCCCTGCGCCCAACTGCAAAGCGCAAAGCGCGGCCTGCGCATACCCAAAACCCTAAGCGAACAACAAGTGCTGGCCCTGCTAGCCGCACCCGATGTAAACCATGCCGCTGGCCAGCGCGACAAAGCCATGCTTGAATTCATGTACGCCAGCGGCCTGCGGGTAAGCGAACTGGTAAACATGCCCCTGCGCGCTGTCGATTTGAATGTGGGTGCTGTGAAAGTACTGGGCAAAGGCAAAAAAGAACGCCTGGTACCCATGGGCGAACCGGCCAGGCTGGCCATTGCGCTGTACCTGCAACAAGCGCGCGGTGAACTGCTGAAAGGAAAAACCAGCGATTTCCTGTTCATCACCCACTTTGGAACACCCATGACCCGGCAAGGCTTCTGGAAAAATATCAAGCGGCTGGCCCTGCTGGCAGGCATAGAAACACCGGTAAGCCCGCATGTGCTGCGCCATGCATTTGCCACCCATTTAATTAACCACGGGGCCGACCTGCGCGTGGTGCAACTGCTGCTGGGCCATGCCGACATTGGCACCACCCAAATTTATACCCATGTGGCCAAAGAACACCTGCACACCCTGCTAAACCAAAGCCACCCGCGCTCGAAAAGCCGATAAAATCGACGCCAAACCCAAAACACCAAGGAGACCCCTTTGCTTAATTTCGCCGCTGGCCTGCTAGCCGCCTACCTCATTGGCTCTATTTCATTTGCAGTGCTTGTTTCAAAATTCTCAGGCTTGGCCGACCCCCGCACCTATGGCTCCAAAAACCCCGGTGCCACCAACGTGCTGCGCAGCGGCAACAAAAAAGCAGCCATACTTACCCTGCTTGGCGATGCACTGAAAGGCACCCTGGCCGTGGCACTGGCTTTTTATTTTCAAGACCAACTGGGTTACACCCGCACAGACATAGCCTGGATAGGCCTTGCCGCCTTTATTGGCCACCTGTACCCCATATTTTTTAAGTTTGAAGGCGGCAAAGGCGTTGCCACCGCACTGGGCGTGCTGCTTGGGCTGAACTGGGTGCTGGGCCTGGCCACAGCAATAACCTGGATTGTTATTGCCTACTTCTTCCGGTATTCCTCACTGGCCGCGCTAATAGCCAGCCTGTTTGCCGTGTTTTACAACGTGCTGTTGTTTGGCATTAACGGCCAAGCGGCAGCCATTGCCATTATGGCTGCCTTGCTTATTTACCGGCACAAACAGAACATTGCAAACCTGATTGAAGGCAAGGAAAGCAAAATTGGGCAGAAGAAAAGTTAAAGCCCAATTTTGCTTTGGGGCATTACTCATGCAATACGCTAACAGGTGCTAAGTTAAGCGGCTTTGCGTTTTGGATAAAACTGGTAATGGCCATGCTCTGAACCTCCCGTATGGTAAATCGTTGGCCAAGTGTCGGGGTGACCGTGCTCTGCAACATTGAAGTTCTTGGGCAACCGGATATCTGTGCCTGCAACCGAAGTGCTGTGAATAATCACCGGCAAATCTAGTGCTTGCATGAATGAAATAATGAACTGTTGTTCGGCCTGCTCATTTTTACCGTTCTTCAACGCATCCAATCTCGTCTTGACATCCCCGGTTTTCACTGATTCATCTGCATCAACAAGGGCAATCATCAATGCTCTTTGCTTTCGCTCAAGAATCATTTTGTCTTCATCAGTCAACGGCATCGGGCCCGGAGGTGTGCTATCCAAACGCTCAGATCTCTTCAGCGGCCTGACATTGTCATCATGCTTACCCACAGTGCTAAGACCATTCTCAGAATCTGCGTCAATTGCAAGATAAATTTGAGCAACATCAACGAAGTTTAAACCAAGCCCGCCAAATGGCTCCCCATCAGCGAATATTTCTTGTTCGCGCATAGACCTAGCCAACTCAAGCACTCTCGCTATAAATTGTTTTTCTGGTAATGCATCAACAGCTGCGGCCCAAGACGACCGAAGCCAGCATCTATCGTCCTGGCCTGAAATTTCCTTAGGTTCACCACGGTCTTTGAGAGGGGTTAACTGAGAAGCAATTACCCCCCCTCCTTCAATCTCAATGATCAAAGGAAGCAAGTCACGCATTTGTTTTAAACCCTCGCTTCTAATTTCGCGACGCTTTATACTCCGGGCGATATTATCAAGTGATCCGACGTTTTGCTCGTATAATCTGGCGTTTTGTTGGTAATTTAGTACGTATTCAGCTGAAGAGTTATGGTCAGGTTTTGCGTGATTAAATTCAAAATGTCTACCGTAATCGTCTTTTAACTTCTTGATTCTGCTTTCAATATTCTTGAGTCTGCTTTCAAGATTTGAATCTTCAGGATTTGGATCCAATAAATTACGCCATACGTTAACAATCCATTCATCGTTAGATGCTAATGGCTGCTTGGCATCGTTCGCTTTCACATTGAGTGCAGCGTTGGGCTTTGGCTGAGGCTCGACAACAAATGACTTAGAACCGCTTTGCTTTGCGTTTGGCGGTGCTGCAAACGGCACTGGTACTCTTGTCGTCGCCGCCAATACTGATGCAGACAGGGGTCTTGATGTTATTTTTGGCGGTGCTACAGTTACTAATGCCGGTTCGGACTTGGATCTTGATAGTCCTCTTAGCGGAGCTGCTGATGCTGCTGTTGCTGCCGATGCCGCTGATGCTGCCGATGCCGCCGATGCCGCTGATGCCGCTGATGCCGCTGATGCTGCTGCTGGTGCTGCTGGTGCTGCTGATACTGATGCTGATGCTACTGGTGCTGCTGATGCTACTGGTGCTGCTGCTGATGCAGGTGCTGCAGCGGGTGCCGATGCTGCTGCCTGAACAGGAACGGTGGCATCAGCTGCAAACTTGGCCAAATTGGTGCTTGCGTAATTTTCTATGCTATTTGTTTGAATAGACGACAAAGCAATTACCTTCGGCGCGGGTTTGCCATTAAAACGTGGCTCCCAAACTTTCTGCAAAACATTGCCCACATCAAGCAAAGAATTCTTGAGGTCACGGCTTAATTGCCCTTCAAGCTTCACACTTAGGGTTTTGCCCTCAAGGTAGTTAATTAAAGCGCGGGCGTTTTTAGCCTCTGCTTCATTTTTTGTCTTGGCTAGTATGTTCGACAACCGGCTCTTCAAAGGTGAAATTAATGGAACATTCTCGGGCCGCACAAACTGCTGTCGCAAACGCTCTTTCTGGTTAACAGTCGACACATAATTCCGAATTGCCGAAACGCTTTCACGAATTGCCTTGCCACCCGCCAGGTTAAGGAAATTACCCAAGGCCACTGGTACGCTTCGGAAAAACCCTTTGCGACTATTTGCAATGTCGTGGGAAATTTCTTGGGCGGCAGCCACTGATTCCGCTGCACCCGCTTTTTCTCTATTCGAAACCCACGAGGCAGCACTTTCATGAAACTTCTTAACCGTCTCTTTAAATGAGTCAAGCTTTCCGGGCTCGAATTCTTTGTTGTTCAGCTGGGCAATATCAACCTCGGCCTCAAACTCTCTTAACGATTTCATGAAACTTGTTACTTCTTCATGGTTTGTCGTCAATAAATCATTGGGTAAAGCGGCCAACAGCAACGATGAAGCTTCTATGGCATGTGGGGCTGTAACTATTGCAGACTGTAAATCGACAGGCTTGCCATTTTTAAACACCTCGGCACGCAGGTTACTTGAAATACGCTCCATGGTTAGCAGCCGGGTACCCAAATATTCCGAGGGATTACGCGCATAAACGCCAGCGCGGCCAGGTATGAATTTTTTGATTGCGCTAAAACCGTAATCAACTTTATAGGCCAGCGAAGGTGCATCGAGTTGCAGGGTTTTTGTATTGAAACCCGCAGCACTCACATTGCAGGCGGCCAGTTTATGAATGAAAACCCTGCCGCTTAACCGATCGCCGATCGGCGCCGTCTCGCCGAAAAATTTGAACAGTGTTTCTGCGCGTGAACCATTTAATTCTTCTAAACGACCGTTAATAGAAGAGAGAAAACTCCGCTTGGCTCCATTCAATACTGTATTGGGCTGTTTTTCTTTTATTTCAAAAATATTCAAACTCGAACCAAACTCGTTAAGGCCGATTCGTAAAGCCATTGCTCGCGTCATGGCGTGGTTGCCTTTTCCGGCCCTGGTGTACACCAATGCTTCATTAAAACCATGGCCACTACTCACAGGTGCTGAATCAGCTCCGTTGGCCAGAATTGGCAAACTGAATGGCACTGCCTTGGCGGCACTGTCGTTATTTTTTGTTCCGCTGACATCTTCAACCAGCTTGTCGATGCGTTTAATGGCTGTATCTGCCTTAGAAATATCGCCCAAAATGGTTTTAAACGTGGCTTTAGTTGCCTTGATGGTGTCGTCGTGGGTATTTTTTTTACACTCGTCAACCTGCTTACGAAGCGTGATCACACGGTTATTATCCCCACTCCCATTCTGTTGCTCTTCTATTTCTTCCTCAAGCTGTTGCTCAAGATTGGGCAATCTTTCCTTCTCTAAGTTTTGCAATTCACCATACTTTTTTTCAAGGGCTTCAAGCTTGGCCTTATTCAGTTCAACCAGTTCCTTGTTTGGTTCGGCTACATCTTTCTGAGAGGCTTTCAATATAGGTTGGAGTTTTTGGTACCCATCTTGAGTAGCATTTTGTATGGCCTGATTTACCTTTGTGTTTCTGAACCATTTTTGCACCACTTCTGCCGCCGCTGCCTTCTCCTTCTCACTGGGAGAGGCGGGTGATTTTGATGTTTTGGAACTTGAAAGTAAATGATCGACTACCGTCTTCTTTTGCTTAATAACACCCACTTCCTTGCGGCTTTGCAATTCGGTTTGCCGAACAAGGCCAACCATCGAAGCTCTCGCGGTTGAAGTATCGGTGACCATTGTGCTAACACTGCTCACGACTCCGCCCAACATCTCGTTAAATGAAGCCATATCTTTCAAACCCTCGACTTCCTTGATGGCCTCCAGTTTTTTCTGCTCAAGTGAGATATTCTCCTTGGCCTTATCGAGCTCTTCTTTGTGCTTAATCAACTTGTCAAGCAGACCAGCTTTATAAGCGACTTCTCTCAATTCATCTTCAAAGCGGGTGTTTGAATTGAAGGATATAGATGTCGGTATTGGCGGCTTTTGGTCAGCAGCGCTTGCTGTATTGTTTGCTGTAGGATGAGGTGTTTTTGAAGAAGATGAGGGAGCCTGTGATATCACCTCGGTAAATGCCGAACCGTTGTCGTCTTCTACAGTCTCAACTGCGGACGCAGCGTGTGACGTGGAAGAGGAGGTATCACGCTTTGCATCTTTGGCTGCCTTTGGAGCACTGCTGGCTACGGGTGGCTTACTCGTGATCACCTCGATAATATGCCCCCTAATCTCATCACGTGGAGCATCTCCAGCCTGAACGGCTTCCATTTTATCGACCAACTCATTGATGCACTCATTAAGGGTCTGGCTAATCTCGCCACCGCTCAACCGGTAACATTCCCTCATCAAATGGATAGCATCCCGGTCGGCTGGTAAAGCTCTTTCTGAAAAGGATCTCTGCTGTGTCTCAACTACTGCCCGGCCAGGTTTTACAGCGTTGGCAATTGCGCTTGGCTGTTCAGAGCCAATTGAATCATCTGGTCCCCGACGAAAAACGGTGTGAGCCGATTTAACTGATGCATCCATTGAGCTGCCCATTTCAACTTACTCCAGTATTCAAAACTGATTAATTGGATAGATTGTTTCTGATGCTTTCAAGCGTTTCTAAATCTTTAGCATCGGTAACAATATTGAGTTTGAAAGCCAAAAACTGGTCTTTGATGAATGCCTTTGGGTCGGGACAGCCGTTGGATGGAGAAATATTCAAGCCGATCAAGGTTTTTTCAAGCAGCTTGAAATTTTGAAGTAGGTCGGCCTGTAGATCGGGGGGAAGGTTTTGGCCACAAACAGACCTCGCCAATTCCTGCGCATTGGCCAGCGCATTACCCCAATTGCCAGCGGGGTCGCTAACCAGGTTTTCACTCAGCTTGGTCCAAATGGCCATAGAGGCTTTTGATACCCCTTGGCCAGCGGCGGGCTTTTTACCCATGGCTCGATTAGCTGTGTTGTCCAAACCAGCGTTTTTGGACGCTGCGTTTGAAGGGCTATTTACTCCGGAAGGAACTGCTGTCATGTATTCCCCTTGCTTTAAGCACCGCTAAAAAACAGGGGAAAGTAGCCCCTTCCGGTTAAGGAACAAATACCAAAAAAAAGTTCCGTTAGCTTGTTAGCGGTATTCGGTTCTGCTGGCATAAAAGTCTGCCAGCGCCTTGGCTGTGTGGCCAACACGTTTACCTTGAGCATTTGCCATGTCTTGCGGGCTGCCTTGCGCCACAAGCCGGCCACCCCCAATACCTGCTTCGGGGCCCATGTCGATTACCCAGTCGGCCTGGGCAATCAGGTCAAGGTCGTGCTCAATTACCACCACGGTGTGCCCAGCGTCCACAAGCCTGTGCAGCACGGCAATCAGTTTTTCCACGTCGTTCATGTGCAGGCCCACGGTGGGTTCGTCCAACACATACAGGGTGGGTGGGCTCATTTGCACGCCAGCTTTATTTTCACGTACCTTGACAAGTTCAGTCACCAACTTGATCCGTTGTGCTTCACCACCGCTTAGGGTGGGGCTGGGTTGACCAATCGTTAAATACCCCAAGCCTACATCGTTCAACAATTGCAGGGCTTGTGCAATGGCGGGGTGCGCTTCAAAAAACGGTGCAGCCTCAGCACAGCTCATGTTGAGAATTTCCGCTGCGGTTTTGTCGCGCCAGCTTACTTGCAATGTTTCAGGGTTAAAGCGTTTGCCACGGCAGGCTTCGCACACCACTTTCACATCGGGCAGAAAGTTCATTTCAATGGTTTGCATGCCTTGGCCGTCGCACACCGGGCAGCGGCCTGGCCCAGCGTTGAAACTGAAGCGGTTGGCTGCAAAGCCGCGCATGCGGGCTTCAATGGTGTCGGCCAACACATTGCGAATTCGGTTCCAGAAGCCTATGTAAGTGGCGGGGCAACTGCGGGGGGTTTTGCCAATCGGGGTTTGGTCCACCTCAAGCACGCGGGCCACACGTTCAGCACCTTCAATTGCATCGCAGGCAAACCAGTTGTGTGCGGGCTTGCCTTTTTTGTTTTGATTGGCCACGTATTGCCGCATATTGGCCAGCAAAATATCGCGGGCCAAAGTAGATTTTCCACTGCCAGAAACACCGGTAATGGCCACCAAGCGGCCTAGTGGAATTTCTACATCCAGGCCGCTGATGTTGTGCAACTTTGCACCCTTAATACTTAATCGTGGGGTGTCTTTTTCCACGGGGCGCTTGGGCTGCAACAAATGCGGAATCGGGTTTTTCAGGTAACGGCCAGTTAGGGAATTCGGGTCAGCGGTTACTTCAGCCACAGTGCCTTGAGAAATAATTTCACCACCCAGTTTGCCCGCGCCGGGGCCAATGTCTACCAACCTGTCGGCGCGTTGCATGGTGTCAATGTCGTGTTCAACAACAAGCAGGGTGTTGCCTTTGGCGCGAAGCGTTTCAAGTGCATCCAGCAGGCGGTGGTTGTCGCGGGTGTGCAGGCCAATGGTGGGTTCATCCAGCACGTAGCACACGCCACGCAAGTTGGTGCCCAGCTGCGAAGCCAAGCGAATGCGCTGCGCTTCACCGCCACTCAGTGTGGGCGCACTGCGGTTTAAGTGCAGGTAATCCAAGCCCACCTGCTTTAAAAATTTCAAGCGCCCTGCCATTTCAATGCGAATGTCTTTGGCAATGGCGGTTTCGCGTTCGTCCAGTTCAAGCTGCTCTACCCACTGCAAGGCATCGCTTACAGTTTGGTCGGCCAGTTGGGCAATGTTGCTGTTCTTGAATTTCACAGCCAGTGCGGTGGGGTTCAAGCGTTGACCGTTGCAAGCGCCGCATGCCGCAGTTTCGCGCAAGGCGTTGGCCATGTATTTGCCTTCGTCGCTCTCGACGGTTTCATCAAAACTTTTGTCTTGCTCGGAAAGCCATTTGCCTTCTTCGCCAGTGGTTTCGGCATCGAAGCCTTCTACTTCTTCACCCACGCCGAAGCAACTGGTACACCAGCCGTGTTTGCTGTTGTAACTGAACAGGCGGGGGTCGAGTTCGGGAAAGCTGCGCGCGCAACTTGGGCATGCGCGCTTGGTGGAATAAAAACGGATTGACGGTGAATTGACTTCGCTTTTGCTTTTGCTTTGGCCTTTGCCTCCTGCTGCCTCTACCATCACGGTGCCTTTGCCCAACTCAAGGGTTTGGACAAGGGCCTCGCGCAGTTCTTTTTCGGTTTTGGCTTGCACCTGCAAGGTTTTTACAGGCACTTCAATGTGGTGTTCCTGGTAACGGGCAAGCTTGGGCCAAGGGTTGGTGGGCACGTATTCACCATCCACGCGCAGGCGTTCATAGCCGCGGTCTACGGCCCATTTGGCTATTTCGTTGTAAATGCCTTTGCGCCCCTGCACCAGCGGGGCCAGCAAGGTAATTTCCTGCCCTTTGTAGTGCTGCATCATTTGCGCCAGCATGCTGTCCATGCTTTGCGGAGCAATGGGCACTTCACAGGTGGGGCAATGCTGAATGCCCAGCTTTACAAACATAAGGCGTAAAAAGTGATACACCTCGGTTACAGTGGCCACCGTACTTTTGCGGCCACCGCGGCTGGTGCGCTGCTCAATGGCCACCGTGGGGGGTATGCCAAAAATGGCGTCAACATCGGGCTTGGCGGCAGGCTGTACAAACTGGCGGGCGTACGCGTTCAGGCTTTCAAGGTAACGGCGTTGGCCTTCGGAAAACAAAATGTCGAATGCGAGGGTAGATTTTCCGCTGCCTGAAGGGCCGGTAATCACGGTCATTTTTTCGCGCGGAATAGTCAGGCTGACATTTTTCAGGTTGTGTTCGCGCGCATGCAAAATTTCAATGCCATTGCTTAGGCCGCGTTTGTTGTTCGCAGTTTCAACGCTATACAGTGCAGCCGCTTCGGCAACCATAAAGTCGTTGCCTTGCTTGCTACCCTTGTTGCCTTTATTCAAATCAGCTGCCTGCAATAAATTGCTTTGTGCAAGGTACTGCTTAATGGCTACGCCAGTGTAGCTGGTACCATTTTTTGCCAGTTGTTCAGGCGTGCCTTGGGCCACCAGTTCGCCACCGTATTCACCTGCTTCGGGGCCCAAATCAACCAGCCAATCGGCTGCGCAAATTACATCCAGGTTGTGTTCAACAATCAGCACGCTGTGCCCTGCTTCTTGCAGCAGGCGCAGTGAACGCATCAGCTTGGCCACATCGTCAAAATGCAAACCGGTGGTGGGTTCATCAAACACAAACAGGTCGCCACGCTTGGCCACTTTCTGGCCGCTTGCTGTGGGCTTCAAATTGGCCAGGAAGCCCGCCAGCTTCAGGCGTTGTGCCTCACCACCGCTAAGGGTGGGCACGGGTTGGCCCAAGCGCAAATAATTCAAGCCCACTTGTGCCAGCGGTTGAAGGGTTTTTAACAAGGCGGTGTCTTTCTCGAACAAATCAAGCGCTTGGTCCACGGTTAGTTCAAGCACCTGCGCCATGTTCAATACCTGGCCTTTGCGTTCCAGCGTTACTTCCAGCGCTTCGGGGCGGTAGCGTGTGCCGTTGCATTCGCCGCAACGCAAATACACATCGCTTAGAAATTGCATTTCAACATGCTCGAACCCATTGCCGCCGCACATGGGGCAGCGGCCGTCGCCACTGTTGAAGCTGAAAAAGCCGGGCTTGTAATCGCGCTCA
Organism: Burkholderiales bacterium; assembly: GCA_021299735.1. Taxonomy (GTDB): domain Bacteria; phylum Pseudomonadota; class Gammaproteobacteria; order Burkholderiales; family Burkholderiaceae_B; genus Limnobacter. Next base: position 79,072 of record JAJTEM010000009.1, read on the forward strand.
ACTGCAATTTTTGTTTTGGAAAACAGTTTGCGCAGTTCGTCGAATGCGCCCACATAACTGGCGGGGTTGCTGCGCGTGGTTTTGCCAATCGGGCTTTGATCAACAAAGGCCAATTCTGAAATGTGTTCAACGCCTTCCAATGAATCAAATTCACCGGGCGGCTCTGTGGGCTCTCCTTTTATTTTTTTGATGGCGGGCACCAGTACGTCTTGCACCAAGGTGCTTTTTCCTGAACCGGAAACACCAGTAAGTACCACCAGCCGGTTCAGCGGTAATTTGAAATCAATGTTTTTTAAATTGTTGGCGCGCACGCCGGTTAATGAAATATGTTCTTTCGAATCACCCAGCGGTTTGGTTTGCTCCACCACTTTCAACTCGCCTTTCAAATAGCGGGCGGTTAGCGAAGTTGCTTGTTCAATTTGTGCAGGCGCGCCATCAAACACAATATTGCCACCCGCCTCGCCGGGGCCGGGGCCAATGTCCACCAGCCTGTCGGCCTGGTTCATTAGTTGCGGGTCGTGTTCAACCACCACCAGCGTGTTGCCTGCTTCTTTCAAACGTTGCATGGCCTGGGCCACGCGCGCAATATCGCGGGGGTGCAAACCAACGGAAGGTTCATCCAGCACAAACAGGGTGTTCACCAGTGAACTGCCCAGCGCAGTGGTTAAATTGATGCGTTGTACTTCGCCACCGCTTAGGGTTCTGCTTTGGCGGTCTAAAGTTAAGTAGCCCAAACCCACTTGAATGAGAAAGCCCAGGCGGGTGCGAATTTCCTGAAGCACCAAATCGCTGGCTTCATCAAGTGCGCCCGGCAGTTGCAGGTTTTTAAACAGTTGTGCCACGTTCAACAGTGGCATTTGCATAATTTCATGAATGCTGTGTTTGCCTGAATCGCTGGGCAACTTCCACAACAGTGAATCGGGCTTTAGGCGGGCACCGCCGCAATCGCCACAGGGTGTGTAGCTGCGGTATTTGGAAAGCATTACGCGCACATGCATTTTGTAGGTGCGGCTTTCCAGCCATTCAAAAAAACGGGCCACACCGTAGAACAAACTGCCTTCCCAGTTGCCATCAAAATTTGCATCTCCTTCAATCACCCACAGTTTGTGTTCTTCGGGCAAATGTTTGTAGGCAATGTCGGTGGCAATTCCTCGCCTTTTGGCAAATTTCACCAGGTCTTTCTGGCAGCTTTTAAAACTCTCGGTGGTCCAGGGTTTTACTGCGCCCTCTTCCAGCGATTTGCTTTCATCGGGTATTACAAGGCCGTAATCAATGCCAATTACCCGGCCAAAACCACGGCAAATGTCGCAGGCACCCAATGGGGAATTGAAGCTGAAATGGCTTGGCAAAGGGCTTGAATAATCAAGGTCGCAATTGGCGCAGTGCAGGCCTTCGGAATAACGCCAGGGTGCCGTTTCTTCGCCGCTTTTTTCGGTAGCATCTTCGGAAGATTCTGGCAGGGCAAACACATTCACTTTGCCCTTGCCACGGTGCAGAGCGCTGGCCACGGCGTCGCTAAAGCGGCTTTCGTCTATGCCCGCTACACGGAAACGGTCTTGCACCACATCCAACAGTTTTTCAACCACGGTGCGGCCTTTTTTTATGGGCGTTTCACGGTGTATGCGGGTGTAGCCTTGCGCGCTTAAAAAGTCTTCAATTTCCTGGCTGGTAAATTTTGCAGGTACACGCACGGGAAAGGTAACAACCAAGCGTGGGTCGTTTCGCTCGGCGGCCCTTTGCAAAATAGATTGCTTGATGGTGGCCACCGTGTCTTCACGCACCCACTGGCCGCACTGGCGGCAATGCAGGTGTGCAGCGCGGGCGTAAATCAACTTCAGGTGGTCGTTAATTTCAGTCATGGTGCCCACGGTGCTGCGGGAAGTGCGCACCGGGTTGGCCTGGTCAATGGCAATGGCGGGCAGCACGCCTTCAATGCTGTCTACATCGGGTTTGTCCATGCGGTCCAGAAACTGGCGCGCATAAGGCGAGAAGGTTTCCACGTAACGGCGCTGGCCTTCGGCGTACAAGGTATCGAACACCAGCGAGCTTTTACCACTGCCTGAAACACCTGTGAACACTGTAATTTCACCGGTTTTAATGTCGATATCGACGTTTTTCAGGTTGTGCTGGCGTGCCCCCTTGATACGAATTACGTTGCCAAGGTACTTGGAATTCTCGGTTTTTTTCGTTTTGGTGCTCATCGGGTGCCTGCTGGGTAATGCGGTTGCTACAGGTCTTTGATTGTAATGGGTGAACAGGCGGGCCCAATGGCGAGTTGATTGAAACTGAAAGATTCAGGGAACCAACTCATGGTTTTAAGCTACCCAACGGTTTCAAAAATTTGAGCAAAACATGAAAGGTGTTTTCAAAGCATTTTCTAGTAAAAATATAAACAATCAACAAAACACCACAGCTGAAAGGGTATCCACCCAAAAAGTAAGCCTGCTTGGCAAGGTCAGCGGAAAAATCGCTCGCCATCTGCTTCACTCTGCTTCCAAACATGGGTCGATTGAACCTAGCGAAGTTACGTACACATGTCCTGATGGAAACTTCGTTGAAGGCAGGCGTGCCCACATTCCTGAATTGGGTAGTGTTCCCCTTGTGGAAGGGAAAACCACATTGCCTAGTGGTGAAGTGCGAGAAGGTAAGTATGCCCACATTCCTGAATTGGGTAGTATTCACCTTGTGGAGGGGAAAACCACATGGCCTAGTGGTGCAGTGAAAGAAGGTAGGTATGCCTACATTCCTGAATTGCAGGGTGTTCACTTTGTAGAAGGGAAGGCCACATGGCCCAATGGTCAAGTGCAAGAAGGTAAGTGTGCCTACATTCCTGAATTGCGGGGTGTTCACTTTGTAGAAGGGAAGGCCACATGGCCCAGTGGTCAAGTGCAAGAAGGTAAGTTTGCCTACATTCCTGAATTGGATGGTGGTGTCCTTGTAGAGGGGAAGGCCACATCGCCTAGTGGTGAAGCGCAAGAAGGTAGGTATGCCTACATTCCTGAATTGCAGGATGTTTATTTTGTAGAAGGGAAGGCCACATGGGCCAGTGGTCAAGTGCAAGAAGGTAGGTATGCCTACATTCCTGAATTGCAGGATGTTCATTTTGTAGAAGGGAAGGCCACATGGGCCTGTGGTGCAGTGAAAGAAGGTAGGTATGCCTACATTCCTGAATGGGGTAGTGTTCCCCTTGTGGAAGGGAAAACCACATTGCCTAGTGGTGAAGTGCAAGAAGGTAGGTATGCCTACATTCCTGAATTGGATGATGTTGTCCTTGTAGAGGGGAAGGCCACATGGGCCAGTGGTGAAGTGCGAGAAGGCGTATTTGTTTATGAATCTGCTTCAAACTCCATGCGATTGGCAAGTGGTTCGATAACACACCCCGATGGTAAAAAGGAAACCGGAACTTTTAGTTATGTTCCACAGCTTGAAAAGAATGAGTTAATCAACGGACGCATCGAAAAAGGAAACAACTGGCAGGAAGGCACGCGAAGTTACATTCCCGAACTTGGCCGCATGCACTTAACCGAAGGCACCATTCACAAGAATGGTGTAAGCAAAACAGGCACTTGGGTTTACAACCAGAATATGGCAAATGGCGCTGGCGGCATGCTTTTTGTTCCACCGCGGGCTGCTCAAGTAGAAATTCCTGCAGCACAACAGCAAACTCATTCAGACCTCATTTCCACAATCACCAACATGACCAACACGTTCGGCGACAGCAGAGCAGCTTCGAATTTGAATAACCTGCTAAGTACCTGGGAATCGTTGAACCAAACCACCACCCCCCAGGCTTATGCTGAAAAGGTTGATCAGCTTTCAGAGGCTTACCACCAGTGCAAGAGAACGCTTTTAATTTGCGCTCACCCTGACAGGGGCGGTGCCACTGAAACTGCACAGCAGTACTTAGAGCCGCTACAAAAACTAGGGCGCAGTGTTAACAATGCAATCAATACTTTGCGCAACAGCGAACCCAACTTTGTTTAATTGAACTAGGCCCCTAAGCCTATAGGCTGAGGGACCCCAATTTTGCATTGAACTTGTCAGCGCACCAAAGTTACGAAGGGTTTTACCTCATGTCAATTCGCCATGCTCAACACATACCCGGTCGGCAAGTTCGTTTTTCACGGCACCGGCCGTGAATATTTCAAAATATGGATTGTTAACCTTGTGTTGACCGTTGCCACGCTGGGTATATACGCCGCGTGGGCAAAGGTGCGAACCCGCAAGTATTTTTATCAATGCACCGAATTGAGTGGAAACCGGTTCGACTACCACGGCGACCCCAAGGCCATACTCAAAGGCAATTCGATTGTTGCGGCCATTGCGCTTACTTACGTCATATCTGGCACTTATGCGCCTGGGCTATCTGCATTTATTATGCTTTCGGTTGTGTGCCTTATGCCGTTTTTCCTGGTTTCAAGCCTGCGCTTCCACTTGGCCAACTGCAGCTACAGGGGCCTGCGCTTTTCTTTCAACGGCAGTGTGGCAACAGCTTACGGAAAACTGGCGGTAGCCATTTTAATCAGCTTGAGCTGTTTTTTTGTACTCGGCATACTGTATGCCATTGCCAGCAGGGTTTTTGATTTGGAGTTTTACCCTGTGCTGTCAAGCATGCTGATTATTGCAACGCCTATTGTGCTGGCAATCAGCATGTCGCTGGTTGTTGCAGTTTTTATCAGTGGCTTGCGTTTGTTTGTGATGAACAATTCAATGTTCGGGAACGCCAGTATTAGCTGCAACGCGCGGTTTGCCCAATTCAGTAAAACCACGTTGAAATCGGTGTCCATAGGCTGCGTTGTTATGCTGTTGTTGGCAATAGTTGCATTTGTAGTCAATGTAAGCGTATTTACTGGCCTGGTCGATTTCGCGCTACCCGCGGCCAGCGAACCCGCAACACTGCAAGATGAAGCCGCACAAGAACAAGCACAAGTGGCCATGCAGGCCACAGCAATACTTTCCAGCATGGGAATCATTACAGTGCTGGGCTATGTGGTGCTGTTTGCATTTGGTACCTATTTAAAAACTGCGATTGATAACCTGGTGTGGAACAACACCATGCTGGCCAATCAGCACCAATTCCGCAGCACCGCAAGCCCTATGACAGCAACCTGGATACACATCAGCAATATTTTGCTGATTATCGGCACTTTAGGTTTGTTTTTGCCCTTTGCGCAAATCCGCACAACCCGGTACAGAATTTCAAATATGACATTTGAGCCAGTGGGAAGCATTAACGAAATTGTGCGAATAGAGCAGGCCAAGCAAAAGGTATTTGGCGACAGCATGGCCGATGCGCTTGGTTTGGAACTGGGCATTTGAACCTGCCCACACAAGCCACCACATTGCAGGCAAGCTACTTTGATGGGCAGGTGCTGAAGGGCACCCCCGTCACAGTTCATAGCAATTCCGGGCAACTGGTATTTTTTCTGGGCGATACACAACACGCCATCGATTTAAGCAGTATTAAACGCTCGGAAAGCTTTGGCAATGCACCCATTGTGCTTGAACTGCCGGGTGGTGCCACACTTGAATTCGAGCGACAAACCAGTCTGAACACCCTGAAAGCATGGAATGTGCTTTCGCTTTCCTGGTTTGAAAAACTTCAATATCACCCTACCCGCTGGCTGTTGATCAGCCTTGTAAGCCTGGCCTTTGCGGTGGGTGTGTACGCGCAGGGTTTGCCAGTGCTCAGCAAGTGGATTGCTTTTGCTACCCCACAAGCCACAGTCTCGGCGCTGATGGAAGATGTGCTACCCACACTCGACGGCGTAATATTTCAACCCAGCAAGCTTGACGAAGAAACCAAAGCCACACACCAGCAACAACTGGAATCACTGTTGCAACACAGTAAGGACCAAGCCGAATTGGCTCATGTAAAGCTTGTATTTCGAAGCAGCAAAATAGGACCCAATGCGTTTGCCCTGCCCGATGGCACCATTGTGTTAACCGACGAACTGTTAAGTGCATTGCCAGCAGAAACAATACCTGGAGTTTTGGCGCATGAATTGGGTCATGTGAAACTTCGGCACATGACCCGCCGCCTGTTACAAAACGCATTGGTGGGCACCCTGATTGCCACATTTTCTGGTGATGTTTCAATACTGATCAGCAGCCTGGGCACACAGCTAATAGCACAGCACTACAGCCGTGAATTCGAGCGGGAAGCCGACTTGTTTGCAATTGACCTGTTTGTAAAACAAGGGCGCGAGCTGGCCACACTTGAACTTTTACATGAAAAATTGGGCAGCTTGGGCAAGGGAGAATCGGGAGAGACCTCTTACCTGGACAGCCACCCTGGTGCCGATGAACGGATCGAATTAATCCGATCGCGAACGCTGGGGGCCTCAATTTGATCACGCAAATGAATGGTTGCTGCCTTTAAGGTACCTGTGCTCAGATGTTGAAGCGAACGGCTTTGCAGGCTTAACCGAACATCGGAATAATTCAGATTTTTCACCTCATTGAAAGCCGATTGCAAATCTGTTGAGTCATTGCTGCCATGGCAAAACGGGGCTTCATGCCGGGGCAACACGCTGGCCACCAGGTCTTCAGCCAAATGAATATGAGTCTCGAAAGTAAGGGCTTCCTGCTCTGCCTGCACCAGTATGCGGGTGGGTTTGCCTTTGTCAGCGCGTTTAAGGTCGGGTTTGTAGCTGTTGTTAACCACCGCATCAAGACATACTTTCAAATTATCAGCCTGGGCATAAACCGATTGGCTGCATTCTTTCAAAGTATTCAGTTTTTGAAACACAGGCGCAGCCAAATAAGGCGACACACCCGATCTTCTGCATTGTTTAAGAAAGTCTTTGGAAATGGCGTTAACCGATTTGGTGAGCGCGCTGGATTCTTTTTTGATGGTGGAAACATCACTAATAAAGCCATTCAGCACTGCGGTGCTGTGTTGCAGTTGTGAGTGAAGGCTTCCTGTTGAATTCTGCATGCTTTAAATTCCAGAATGAGTTAAGGAAGCCTTCGTGAACCAGAATAAAAAATAGTTCCTTAGTGCCGCGGTTCTGTAGGCACTGTAATTTCGTTAACGAAACCCGCGATTCAACGCAGAAACCTGTTGACCCAGGCTCGACTGAACATTCTGAGGCGTGTAGTTGGCGGCGAATGCCAAATCATTGACGGCTGCATTGACCTTGGGCGCTTGGTCGGCTCCCAGCTTGCTGGTTCTCGTCATGATTTTTTCGATTTGGCGAGTGCTCCAGTCCACTTTGTGAGCCTGCGGAATCATGGCAACATTGCCGTGGAACAATCCTTCGTGGTGTGCTGAAAAGAAATCAATTTCACGGTCCAGGCTTTGTGCTTTGGATGCAAACGATTTAAGCGTATTTTTTGCGTTGTCCAACATTTTGATCAGTTGCCGGGCCTGAACCGGGCTGCCCTGTGTGCCATACACCAAACTCCTGTTGTTGCCTGTGGTAGCCACTACATGCGCTTTCATTTCCTTCGCAGTTTGTGCCAACCCAAGCGCAGCATTTGCCAAAGGTGAAACATCCCTTTTCATATTGGCCAGGTTTTGTTTGTTGATGTTGTGCAGCCGCACGATGGAGTCGTTGCTGCTTGCTGAATTTAAGTACATGGTTTTTCGTTTTTACAAAGTCCAAAAGGATTAGTCAGTTAACTTTGAAAAACGGAAGTTCAATGTTTATGCAGCGGTTGATCAGTTCTGCACAACAAAAATCCCGCTCGGGTTTTTAAAACCCGGCGGGATTTTTAAACTGCGCTTCAGGCAATCAGTTATTAAGCAGGCTGTTTGTCAAGCAACCTGAGCAAGCCTGCGCTTGCGTACGCCTTGTGCCAAAGTTTCCAGCACCTGCAGGCTGTCGTCCCAGCCCACGCAGCCATCAGTAATGCTTTGGCCATAGGTAAGGGGTTTGCCGGGCTCAAGGTCTTGGCGGCCTTCCACCAGGTGGCTTTCAACCATGACACCCATAATTCGGGCGTCGCCTGCGGCCAGTTGTTCGGCAATGTTTTCGCATACACCCACCTGGTTTTTGGGCACTTTGCTGCTGTTGCCGTGGCTGGCATCAATCATGATCCGGGCTGCAAGGCCGGCTTTGCCAATGTCGGCCGCTGCTGCTTCAACTGATGCGGCATCGTAATTTGGCCCTTTGCCGCCACGCAAAATAATGTGGCAATCTTCGTTGCCCGAAGTGCTTACAATGGCGCTGCGCCCTTCTTTGGTTACGCTCAAAAAGTGGTGCGGGTGTTGCGCAGCCTTAATGGCATCCACGGCAATTTTCACATTGCCATCGGTGCCGTTTTTGAAGCCAACTGGGCAACTAAGGCCCGAGGACAACTCGCGGTGAATTTGGCTTTCGGTGGTGCGGGCGCCAATGGCACCCCAGCTAACCAAATCGGCGATGTACTGCGGGGTAATCATGTCGAGAAACTCGGTGCCCGCTGGCAGCCCAAGGCCATTGATATTCAACAGCACTTCACGCGCCATGCGCAGGCCTTTGTTGATCTCGAAGCTGCCATCCAGGTTGGGGTCGTTGATCAAGCCTTTCCAGCCCACGGTGGTGCGTGGTTTCTCGAAGTACACGCGCATTACGATTTCAAGGTCTTCCGCGTATTTGTCGCGGTATACCTTCAACTTGTTGGCGTATTCCATGGCGGCTTTCACGTCGTGAATGGAGCAAGGCCCCATGACCACAATAAGGCGGTCGTCGCCACCATGCAATATTTTATGCAGTGCGGTGCGGCAGCCAGCAACTGTGTCGGCTATTGCGGAAGTAATTGGCACTTCTGCGATTAGGGCCGCAGGGGTGATCAGTTCTTTAATTTCTTTGATTCTCAAGTCGTCTGTTACCGTGTTCATGCCAATTCTCCTGAATGCTGGCGCGCTTTTTGTTCAAAGTGTCGGTTCAAAAAAAAAACCGCCAGGTGGTTCAGGCCTGGCGGTTTTGGGATCTGTTTGAACTATGTGTTTTTACGCACAACCCTCTTCCGCCGCTTGCCCAAACCAGGCAAAGAAGCCAAAAAATGCATAAAAAGAGTGCGCGAAGTTCGTGTTCATCTTTTAAATGTAATCAATTCATGGCCGCGGTGCAAGCGTGCTAGCTCAAATTCTAACAAGTCGTGGGTGGGTGTGGCAGGCATCCCACTGAAATGTCAGGAAATTTGATCTCAAATAACAGCTTACTGCGTGCCGCCCATGAGCAAGCCATCGATGCGCAAGGTGGGCTGCCCTACACCAACCGGTATGTTTTGGCCTTCTTTGCCGCAGGTACCTACTCCGTCGTCAAGTGCCATGTCGTTACCCACCATGGTAATTTTGATCAAAGACTCCGGGCCATTTCCCATGAGGGTGGCACCCTTCAATGGATAGGTAATTTTGCCGTTCTCAATTTTGTAGGCCAGCGAGGCTGAAAATACAAACTTGCCGCTGGTAATGTCCACTTGCCCACCACCAAAGTTGACGGCATAAACACCGTCTTTAACACTTGCAATAATTTCCTCGGGGGTTTTGTCGCCATTCAGCATGTAAGTGTTGGTCATGCGGGGCATGGGCAGGTGGGCGAAGCTTTCGCGGCGGCCATTGCCTGTTATTGGCATTTTCATCAACCGCGCGTTGGTCATGTCTTGAATGTAGCCGGTCAAAATACCGTCTTCAATCAAGGTGGTGCATTGGGTTTTGTTGCCTTCGTCGTCGATATTCAAAGAACCACGGCGGCTGGCCAAGGTACCATCGTCAACAATGGTCACGCCCTTGGCGGCCACGCGCTGGCCGATCATGCCGGAAAATGCGCTGCTACCCCGGCGGTTGAAGTCGCCCTCCAACCCATGACCAATGGCTTCATGCAGCAAAATGCCAGGCCAACCGGAACCCAACACCACAGTTTGTGAACCTGAGGGGGCTGGCCTTGCATCAAGGTTAACCAGCGCATGCTCTACAGCAGTATTGGCATGAAGCATTAAAAATGCATCATTAAAGTAACCAAAGTCATAACGCCCACCCGCTCCGGATGATCCCGTTTCACGGCGGCCTTTGTGCTCAACAACAACAGACACACTAATTCGCACCAATGGGCGCACATCAGCAGCCAACACGCCGTCACTGCGGGCAACCAACACTACGTCATAGGCACCGGCAATACTGGCTCTTACTTGTTTTACGCGCTTGTCGCGTTTGCGGGCGAATTGCTCCAGGCGCTTGAGCAAATTGACCTTTTCAGTAGACGTAAGCGTTGGAATGGGATTGAGGGGGCTGTACAGTGCGCGGCTTTCGGCACCGGTAAAACCTTTGCCTGTTTTCAGGTTGCGGTTGGCTGTTTTGCCCAAACTTGCAATTTCGCGAACCGATTTGGCAGCGGCCATTATTGGTTTAAAGGCGATGTCATCAGAATAGGCGAACGCTGTTTTGTCGCCACTGACCGCACGCACGCCAACACCCTGTTCAATGTTGTAGCTGCCCGATTTCACAATGCCTTCATCTAGCGACCAACCCTCAATGCAGCCGTACTGGAAGTACAGGTCGGCAAAGTCCACCTTGTGGGAGAAAATTTCACTGAAGGCCTTTTGAATGTGGCCTTCGTCGATCCCGTAAGGGGTCCACAACAGGCTTTGGGCGGTGGCCAGGTTGGAAATGGCCAGGTCTGCTACTTTCATTTTGAATCCTTTAAAGCACGCGGTGCGCAAGCGCGGGCAGGCTGTTTCGCACATCAACTATCTTAACAGGGTCAAGCTGGCCCAGCACGACTCCCTCGCCTTGTTCCAGCACATTCTCAACCTCGCCCCATGGGCTTACCACCATGGAATGGCCCCAGGTACGGCGCCCATTCTCGTGCACACCACCCTGCCCACAAGCCAGCACATAGCACTGGTTTTCAATGGCGCGCGCGCGCATGAGTACTTCCCAATGGGCTCGGCCCGTGGTGTATGTAAATGCAGCAGGCATGACAATTAAATCAACTGGCCCCATGGCGCGGTACAACTCGGGAAAGCGAAGGTCGTAGCACACAGACAAACCCACCTTAAATCCGTCAATATCAGCCACAACCGGAGTTTTTCCGGGCAACAGCACTCGGGCTTCGTCGTAAGTTTCATCGCCTTTGGTAAAGCAAAACAAATGTATTTTGTCGTAGCGGGCCGTGCATTCGCCTTGTGGATTGAATACCAAGGTGGTGTTGTACACGCGGCCATCTATCTCGCTGGTGATAGGCAGGGTACCGGCCACAATGTGCAGGTTGCGCACTGCCGCCTGGTCAGCAAGAAATTGCTGAATCGGGCCGCTACCAAAGGGTTCAGCAATTGCCAGCTTGTCGGTGTCTTTGTGGCCCATCAGGCAAAAATACTCTGGTAACAACACCATGCGCGCGCCCTGCTTGGCGGCCCGGCCAATCAGGCGTTGTGCAATGTCCAGGTTACGTTCAAGGTCGGGCGTGGCAATCATTTGCAGGCTTGCAACCGTCATGGGCTTGCTCATGGGTTGATTCATGCTAGTTCCTGGTGTTGATGTCGTTGGTGGGCTGGGTTGTTGCATCGCCCTTTCGAACTCGCTCAATAACCGGGGCCACCCAGGGGCCACTTACCTGATACTGAAAGGAAAAAATTTTCGACAAGGGATCTTTCAACACAAAGTCGGCAATCAAGGAGGCAATACCCACCGCCGGGTTGGCTGCAATCACGGAGTAAATCAGTGACCCGCCAGCAGGGTTCAAGTCGGGCAACACCACCACATTCAGGTTTTGGGTCTCGCTTTCAAGGTCCAGTTTTCCATCCATCAAGACAGTGGCGCTGGGCCCTGTCATTTTGAAATTCTGGGTACTGGCAATACCCTCTTTCATGGCCACATCGGCCTCCATGGTGTCGTAAGCAAAGCCTTCGGAAAACACATCTTTAAAATCAAGAGTGAAGCGCCGCGGAATGCTTTGCAGAGAAAGCACGCCCAACAATTTGGCCACACCGGGATCGGCTTTCAAAAACTGCCCCTTGCTGCTTTTCAGCTTGAATTGACCACTCAGGCTTGCATAGTCAATGTTCGTGGGGGCGTCATTCCAGCGCAATCGCCCAAGCAGCGTACCTTCCCCCCCCTGAAAAACCCCGGCCATGCCGAGTCGGGTCAACAAGCCTCCGGCATCTTTCACGGTTTGGTCTACTTCAATGTCGGTGCGCTGATTCTTCAGGTTTTCACCGTACTGCCAAACCCCCTTGGCCCGGGTAATCGATTCCGGGTTTTCAATGCGCAGTTCTTCCAGCTTCCATTCTTTCGGGCGTTGGCCTAGTTCGGCGCGCGCCTGTTCCTCGCGGGTTTGGTTCACCGCGATCAACTTCAACTTGCCAAGGGGCAAGTCATTCAGCGTGAAATTCTCTACCTGCACGTCCAGAGCAGGAATGCTGGAGGCTGGCTCCTCAACCAGGTCACGTATGCCGCTGTCGAGCGTTTTGGGAATGACCAGCGTTTTAAAACGAGCCAACACCGCGCCATCGGGCCGTTGTTTGTCGGAAATCCATGAGAGGTAACCATCAACCCCTTTGGCTTTCACATCAAACTGCCAACGCTTTTCGATGGTACGGGCTGCCACTGCCACACCTTCAAATGATTTACTGCCCATGTTCAGGCGTTCGGTGCGAATACCCACCTTCATGTTGACGGTGGTGTCGCCGGTAGGGTCGCCCAACATTTCACCCATCAAACCCATGTTGCCCGAAGCGGAGGCCGAGGTGATGTCGTTGAAAACAGCACGCCAGGTATCAAGGTCAATTACGGGCACCCGAATATCACCCTGTATGCCAGCGGTGGGCATCGCCAAGGGCGCGCCTATTGCAAACTGCATGGAATCAATTCCAGCCCGCCCGGCCTTTTCAAGCACAATGGCGCGGAGTTGCGCCAAGGGCTTTCCGTCTGGGCCTAAATCGATTTGCCAGCGTTCGCCCTGCGAAGAACTTGTCTGGTTCAACTTGAAAGGCAAACGGGCATCCACTTTTTTGGCAAAAGGTGCTGGCAGTTTCACTTCCAACCCCTGCAGCTGGCTATTAACATCCACGGCCACACCATTCTCGCGTGTGGCCACAACCACCGAATAAGGAGTGCTTCCCGCCAGGTAGGGCTCTGTCAAAGGGTTTAAGTATTGGGCAAGGCCTTTGGCACGAGCTGTTCCATTGGCCCGAATCTCCATGCGCCCACTGGCATCCGTAGTGCCTTTGAACAGCACTGGCCCGCCCAGTGCCTGGCCTTGAAGCTGATCAATAAACAACCCTTTGTTGGAGAACTGAATGATTCCATCCACATTGCTGACCACAGGCATGCCACGCACCACACGAATGGAATTGCCCTGTAGCGTGAGGTCGCCTTTGACCTGTGTTTTTTCAGGATCGGCAATCGGAATATTCAGCTGTAAATCCAGTTTCGCATCGCCTTCAACCTGGGCATTGATCAGCGCCTCATTCAAAATTTCACGCACTGGGCTTTGATTCACAAAGGCAACCATTTTGGCCAACTCGCCTTGGCCCTGACCCTTGATTTCCAGCAAGGGCTCCCAGGCATCCAGGTTATCAATGCTGGCTTGCACGCCCTTCAGGCTGACGCCCAAAGTTTCAGCTTGCTCTGCTTCAATCAGCATGCGTTTACCCACAAACAAGGCTTTGCCGTTCACTTTCTGAATTCCAGGCCAGCCAGGGGCATAGCTTAGCTCGCCGTTCTCAAAAGGCACTTCAATTTTAAATACGCCGGGGTGTTTGGCATCGGCAAAGGGGAAATCGCTTAATCGGCCCTTCAATTCAAAGTGACCATTTTTTGCAGTACCCGCCTTCACATTGTCGTTTAACCATTCACGCGCACTGGCACCAACCACCAAGGGCAGGTATTTAACCACGCGTGCAATGTTGGCCACTGGCAAGGTGCCTTTGATATCGACCACATCAGACTCACCTTGACGAAACTGGTAACTGCCTGACACCTGAGCCTCGAGGTCTGTGTTGCTTACCTTCAGTTGCTCCACCAAGAATTCAGCAGGCTGATTGGCCGTGAACACCTCTCGCCAAGTGCCTCGCCCCTCAATCGAATCAAACGCCAGGGTTTCTGCTTCAAATATTTCTGGCAGTGAAACTTCAGAATTGCTGCCGACCAAGGTCCATTCACCTTTGGAATCGTCACCCTTGAAAGTGCCACTGAGATTTTTAAAACCTGTGACGCGCCGGTTCGATTGTGGCGAAGGGTCTCGATACAGTACCGTTAACTTGCTGAAATCAATATCCGATTTGAATGAAACGGATTCCTCAAGAGGCTTTTTACCAGCGGTTCGCCAATCCAGCGCCATTCGGTTAACTTGACCCGCCACCGAAAAAGACCTCAAAAGCTCAAGCCACTGGGGCTGCCCAAGGTGAGGGCCCAATTCAAGTACCACGGCCTGGGCCTGGGCTGCATCCAACTGCTGAAGCTGGACTGCCCAATCTACGCCACTGTCATCCGCCTTTTGTTTCAGCGACAAATCGGTTGGACCAAACTGCTTTTGCCCAGCAATACGGCCTTGCAACTGGCGAATCGAAATTGCATTGGGTTCAAAAAGAGCATGCTCACCCTGTACTTCAACCAAAGCGCTGGTGTTGGTCATGTCAAACGGTATGGCATTCACCTCGGGGTTGGAGAATCTCAGCTTTCCAATTCGAGCATCCAGCAACGAACGTTGCACAAAGCCGCCCTCAAAATCGATCCAAAGGTTTCCCTGGGGCTGGGTAAGGTCCACATCAAAACCAAGCATTTTGAATACTGGCTTCAGCGGCTCAGTTTGATCCACCAAAGCACTGGCATAAAGAGTGCCTTTCCATTTGGAAATATCGCCCAAACGGCGTTCAAGCAAGGGGGTTTTAAAATTCAAGCGGGCATTGAACGGAGTTTGGGCCAGCACGGGCAATTTGAAAGCAAGCCCTGCCTGGTGGCGACTTAAACCGTTGACCAACAACAGCTCAGCTTCAATGGCTTGGGCATCAGGAAATTGCCCCATGGCATCTTTCCAGTTCACAACACCATTTTTCAGCAACACGCGTTGCTGCGCCAATAACCAATCCAGGCCAGGGTTACCCTCGGTTCCATCGTCAATTAAGGGAATACCGGCAACTTCAAATATGCCTTGGGAATTGCGCACCACGCTGAGCGTAGGCGATTGCACTTCCAGATTTTTCAAACGCGGGTTAAACGCAAGGATACTGGGTAGCGACCAGGTCAGGTGAACCTGGTCGGCCGTGAAACCTGGCTCACCACTGGCTTGGGGCAAACGAATGTTTTGTACCACCAGCAACGGCCCAAAACCCCGCCAACTGGCCTGTATCTTGCCAATTTCAAGCGCTGTGCCTGTTTGGGTTTGCAGGTACTGCTGAATTTCCGGGCGATAACGGTCAATTTCTGGCAATACCAACCATTTAATCGCCAAAAGTGCGATACACAAGGGGGTGTAAACAGCAATCAGCGCCCAAAACAGCACCGTCCCTGCGCGCCTAAGCGCGGGGTTACCCCTGACTTGTTGCACCAGTGCCTGGTTTGTTCCTTCCTGCAAGAAATACCGCCCGAATAATGATCAACACCTGTAGTACGCTATTGTAGAACCAAGCTTCACTTTATAACGGCACGCATGAACGACGCACTGGATTTCTATCATCAGGTTTGGCCCAACCACTCCGAGTATGCCAAACGCTGGCTCAACAGGTTCCCGCAATGGAATACCACCGAGCACGATAACGATCACCTTTTGAACAGCATAGAAACCTGGCTGGAAAAAGCCCGAGAGTTAAACGATGAAAAGGCGCTGATGGCCGAACTTCGCTTGGTTCGGCAACGCAGCATGATTGAAATCATGCGCCGCGACCTGCAGGGCAAGGTTGATTTGTTCGAAGTGACAGAGGCTTTGTCCTTCCTGGCCGATGCGGCTGTGCAAATTGCACTGAAGTTCAGCCACAAAACACAGGCCGAGCGTTTTGGCGAACCGGCCAACGGCGATTGCATGATGGTGGTTGGCATGGGCAAGCTGGGTGGCCTTGAATTGAATGCTTCCAGCGACATTGACCTTATTTTCTTGTACAACCAGGACGGTGAAACACTGGGCGGCCCCAATGGCAAAACCCAATCACATGCAGAATTCTTTTCGCAGGTGGGCAAACGGGTTATCAAAATAATTTCCGAAGTCACCGACGAAGGCTTTGTATTTAGAGTCGACATGCGCCTGCGCCCCAACGGTGACTCTGGCCCACTGGTGGTGAGCCTGGACATGCTAGAGGAGTATTTTGTAGTGCAGGGCCGCGAGTGGGAACGCTATGCCTGGATCAAGGCCCGCGTGGTGAACTGGGCTGTAGATCCTTCGCAAGACGCTGCCTTTCAACAAAGTCTGGACAACCTGAACAACATTGTCAGGCCCTTTGTGTTTCGCAAATATCTCGATTTCGGTTCCATTCGTGCCTTGCGCGCCCTGCATGTGCAAATTCGCAATGAAGTGAACAAACGGGAAAGCCAACACCCCGGCTCTGTGCACGTAAAACTGGGGCGTGGTGGTATTCGTGAAATTGAATTCACCGCGCAGGCCTTTCAGCTGATTCGTGGTGGCCGCGAACCCAAGCTGCAATTGCGGCGCACAGTTGATGTGCTGGAAGTGTGTGTGGAATTGGGGCTGATTACGAAGGACGACCACGACAAAATGGTGGCGGCTTATCGTTTTTTACGCAACCTTGAACACCGACTTCAATATGTGGACGACGCACAAACCCACCGCCTTCCGGCGAGCCCAACCGAGGTACTGCGTATTGCCAGGTCGATGGGTTTTCAAGACCCGGGCAATTTCATGAAAACATTGAAACGCCACATGGATTACGTGGCCAGCCACTTCGATGTGGTGTTTGGCGACAAGCAGGAAGACGAAGAAACACCAAGCCTTGAACTGCCATGGGCAGACAAACTAACCCAGGGATTCAGTAATCCACAGGCTGCGCAAGATCGTTACCAGCACTTTGTTGAATCAAGCCGATATCAAACACTGCCAAGCGCGCACAGGGAAAGGGTTGACCGGCTGATGCCGGCCATGCTGGCCGCCGCGGGTGCAACAGCAGCCCCGGATTCCTGCTGGCGTTATTGTTGTGAATTGATCGAGACCGTGTCGCGCAGGGGGGCCTACCTCAGCTTGCTGGACGAATACCCAATCGCCCGCATGCGGGTAAGCCGTATGCTTGCGGCCAGCCCATGGGCAGCGAACTTTTTGATTAAACACCCGCTGTTGCTGGATGAATTGCTGGACAGCCGAACGCTGCTGACCCCACCCGACTTCAAACAGTGGAAGCAACAACTTCGTGACCTACTGGACCAGGCCAAATTGCCCGATGGGCAAGCCGACCTGGAGCGGCAAATGGATTTGATTCGGGAACAACACCATGCCCAATTGTTCAGGGTACTTACTCAAGACCTTGAAAACCTGCTGACTGTTGAGCATGTGTCTGATTTATTGTCGGAACTGGCCGATTGCACACTTGAAATCATTCTGGAACGTGCGTGGGACCAGTTGGCCAAACGGCACCGTGCGCACCCGCGTTTTGCAGTGGTGGCTTATGGCAAACATGGCGGCAAAGAATTGGGCTATTCCTCCGACCTTGACCTTATTTTTCTGTTTGAAGACGAGGACGACCGAGCACCCGATTTATACGCCCAACTGGCCAAACGCATGAACCGTTGGCTAACAACACAAACAGCCGCGGGCACTTTGTTTGAAACTGATTTTCGCCTTCGCCCCAACGGGGAAGCCGGTTTGCTGGTTAGCAGTGTGGCCTCGTTTGAAGACTACCAGCGCCGCGAAGGTGGTGTGGGTGCCTGGTTTTGGGAACACCAGGCTTTAACCCGCGCGCGTTTTTGCGTGGGCGACGTTGAAATAGGCAAAAAATTCGAAACACTGCGCGAAGAAATTTTGCAACTGCCCCGCGACTGGAACGATGTGAAAAAAGAAGTGATTACCATGCGGCAGAAAATGCTGGACGGACACCCCAACAACAGCGACCTGTTTGATGTAAAACACGACCTTGGCGGCATGGTGGATGTGGAATTCATGGTGCAAGCTTTGGTACTGGGTTATTCACACCAACACCCTGAACTGACGCGAAACAAAGGAAATATCTGGTTACTGAAAAAGGCCGGGGAACTTGGCCTGGTGCCTGCAGAGCTGGCCAACCATGTGGCCGATGCGTACCGCCAACTGCGTGCCAAGCAACATGCTTTGCGACTGGCCGGGCAAGACAAATCGCTCACCGGCGACCCCGCTTTGATGGTGATGCGCAAACCCATTCGAATGCTGTGGGAAAATTTGATGGGGTGACCTTACAAATTACTTCGGCACAGTCACCTGATACATCCGCTTTTGAAGCGTGCCTGTTTTGCGCGCCAAAAAAGGTGAATTTCTGCGTTTGTCAAAGTAGCGTGGCGCTGGCAACATGCCCGCCATGCGCGCTGCCTGGTAACTGCTCAGTTGCGCGGCGCTAACGCCAAAATGGTGTTTGGCGCCGGCTTGCGCGCCATAAACACCATTGCCCCACTCCACCACGTTCAAGTAAACCTCAAGTATTCGGCGCTTGTCCCAAATGGCTTCAATCATCAAAGCGATCACCAACTCCTCGGCTTTGCGAATATAACTGCGCTTGCTGGTCAAAAATAAATTCTTGGCCAATTGCTGTGTGATGGTAGAACCGCCATGGGTTACCCGCCCACGCCGCTCGTTGCGCTTCATTGCCAATTCAATGGCAGCCATTTCAACGCCCTTGTGGGTCATGAAACCGCTGTCCTCAGCAGCAATCACAGCGCGCTTTAAATTCAAAGATATTTTGTCGTAGGGCACCCACTCATGTTTCAACTGAAAACCTGGCTCGGTTTTGCGAATTTCAGCCAAACGTGTTTGCATGAAACTGGTGCTGCTTGGGTTCACATGCGTCCACACCGCAATTTGTGCAAGGTACCAAAGTTGCAGCAACACAATGGCACAAAACCCCCAAAAGAAAATTCGCCACAACCACACCAAGGGGTTCAAGCTGAATTTGCGCTTGCCGCCAGCAGGGGAGTTTTTTCTGCGTGCCATGGTCATTGTTGTTTGGCTTTGGCAAGCAAGGCTTGCCGAACTTTGGTCAAGGTTTCAAGCGCATTGGGTGCCTGCCCGGTCCACACTTCAAAGGCCTGCTGGGCTTGAAACACCAACATACCCAAGCCGTCGCTACACGGCAAATCACGGTTACTGAGGGAGCGCATAAATGGCGTGGGCTCGGCGGCGTACATCATGTCGTATGCCAGCACGGCACGCTGAAACCAATCGGGGTGAAGTGCAGGTACTTCGCCATTGAGGCTACTTGACGAGGCATTCACAATAACCACGGGTGCACCAGGAATATCAAAATGCGAGGGTGGTGTATCAAACCCCCCACCCGCAGCAGGCAAGTCGATTGCCTCAGCGCGCTGCGCCAATTCGCGGGCTTTGCTCACGGTGCGGTTCAGCACTGTGAGGTGCTGAACACCGGCTTGCTGAAAGGCGGCCACACAACCACTGGCAGCACCGCCAGCACCAATCATTAATATTTGGCACTGCTCCAGGTGCATACCCAGCACGCGTAACTGCCGATTCAAATCTCGACACAAACCACCGCCATCGGTGTTGTCGCCCAACATGGTGCCATCGGCATTGAATTTCAGGGTGTTCACTGCCTGCGCGAATTCGGCAGCAGATGTCAGCGTGTGTGGGCGCGCGCTGGCCAAAGCAAAAGCCTCAAGCTTGAAAGGCACAGTAACGTTCGCACCTTTTACTCCCGCAGCTTTCAGGGCTGCCACTGTTTGAACAAAGCCATTCAAGGGGGCAAGCACGCGCTCATATTGCAGGGGCAAGTCAAGCTGCGCAGCAAAATCGGCATGAATGAAAGGCGACATACTGTGCGCGATCGGATTTCCAATCACCACATATCGGTCTGCTTGGCGAATCAACGCATTCAACAGTGAATCTCCCTGAACTTAATACTCGGTGCTAATGGTGTCACGGCTGAAAACCCAAGTGCGGGTAATGGCCAAAACATCGGCTTTACGCCGCATTTCAGACGGGAAAGGTGGAAATGGCGCAGCCATTCTTAATATGCGCAAAGCCGCTCTGTCCAGTACAGCAGAACCTGAGGAACGGTCCACCTCAATGTCTTCAAGTGTGCCGTCTGCACGCACATAGGCGGTCAACCTCAACTTGCCGTATATACGACCTTTCAACTCTTCCGGGTAGTTTGCGTTGCCCACCTGCTCTACCTTGGCTCGCCAAGCCTCTTCGTATATTGCAAAAGCATAGGGTGATGTACTGGGCGAGAAAAAATGTTTGCGCGGGCGCTCGTTGTAACTTTTGATGTTGTCTGCAATTTGCGCCTGCAACCTTTTTATTTCAAGCGCGCGCTGGCTTTTAGGGTCATCGCCCTGACGGGTATCTGGCACCTCATTTTGCAACTCGGAGCGAAATTCAACGCCAGCCATATTGCGCTGCAAGGTTTCCAACGCTTTCAGGCGTTCCTGAACTGCAATCAGCTCGCGCTGGTTAACCGTGTCATCCGCTTGCCCGGGCAAGGTGGTGGCCCTCCCCTTGTCGGCTTGCCCTCCACCATCCAGTGCAACCTGTGCAAGCACCTTGGCGTCAGCCGGTGTTTTTGGTGATTGTGCGTTCACCAAAATCACTTCAAGCGGACGGCTAAAAGCAGTGTCAACCTTTGGTTTGGCAAAATGAACCGACAACAACAAGGCGTGAAGGAACACCGACAACACCAGTGCCTTTTTCAAGTTAATCTCGCCAAGTGGTGCACGCAATGCATTCAAGCCGCGGAACCCTCCGAAGAACTGTCTGCTGCAGAGGAATCGTCTGCTGCATTAAGCCCTTCCGATTCACCCGCTTCAATCACAGCCACAGGCGCTTCGGGAAGCTCAATGTTTTCTTCCTCGTCTTCTTCCTCGTCATCGTCCAGCAAACGTGTGGGTGTTCCCTTTTTCAGGGCAATCAGCTTGCAAGAAACCGTCAGCGTTAATTCATCTACCTGATCCAGCTCAACTTCCACCTGCACGCCCCGGCCAGGCGAAGTTACGCCAACCAAACGCACAAACAAGGGAATGTCATCCAGCCGCACCAGTTCGTCTTTCACCACAACGCCATCAAAGTGTTTGCGGCCTTTTTGCTGAATCCAGCGCAGGCACCAGTAACGCTCCATGCTTTGCTGAAATTCGGCATAGGCTTTGTAAGTGACGTCAAAACTATTCACTGCCGACAGCAGTTCCGCATCGGTTGCTGTGTACACCGGTGCTTCCTGGCGAAGCAGCGAAATAAGTTGCTGCTGATTTACCAAATCTACATAACGACGCAAGGGTGAGGTGCTCCATGCGTATTGCGGTACGCCCAACCCCACGTGCGGCCCAGCATGAGTAGACATTCTTACGCGGCCCATGGGGGGTTGCACCCGGTAAATGCCGGTCACCTTGCATTCATCCAGCATGCCACCCCATTCACGGTTCACGTAGATCATCCATTCGGCCACCAACAAATCAAGTGGCGCATCACGGCGGCGGGGCTGAATTTCAACTGTGCCGTCATCGCTAACGTAAAAATTGAAATCGATGCGAGTGTGTTTCTCGGGCTGACCGCGAACGATTTCACGCTCCATGCGCAATACACACGAACTTTTCCACAGCATTTTCAGCGCCGGGAAAAACTCGCCCACTACCTCAAGTTCGTTCAACTCGGGGTCTTCCAAAACCTCTTTGGACAAGGCGGCGTCCAAGTGATTGTGGCGCAGGTTCGCAGCCATGGGCACTTGCTCAATGGCGCTGTAGGGCTCGCTGATCAGCTCGCCAGTTTCGGTGCTTACTTCCACATAAATACTGACCGATGCCACAGTGCGGCCTTCTGCCAACGTGGCCAATTCAACCACCTGGTCAGGCAGCATGGTAATTTTATCGCCGGGCGCATACACAGTTGAAAGGCGCTCGCGGGCTACACGGTCGTATGGGCTGCCACGGGGAATCAACAATGCAGGTGCTGCAATGTGCACACCAATACGGGCGCTTTTTTCATCCAGCCAAACCACGCTGAAGGCATCGTCAATTTCTGTGGTTGAAATGTCGTCAATCGAAAACGCGCGCACATTGGCCACAGGCAGTTCCGCCAAATCGGCGGGCACTTCGGGAGCCGGCAAATCAATTTCTGGGCCCTTGGGAAAATAAATGGCGGCAAAACGCGCGCGCATCATTTCATGAACCGTTTTGAATGCACCGCACTCAATGAGCAACACATCAGGCGAACGGCCAGCCTCTGTGCAAGCCAACATCAGCGCTTTGTACTCAGCGCTGTTTTTATCAGGCCGCACCAACAATGTGGCGGCCTGTTTTGCAAAGCCATCGGGTAGCTCGCGGCGCACCAAGGCGTCGGCCCAGGCCTGCTGCTGCTCAGCAGCCAGGCGCTTCTTCTCCAAGCCAGCCAAGGCCGCCTGCAAAATTTCTGGCGGGGCTGCGCGGTACATGCCCTTGCCTTTGCGGTGAAAATGAACTGGCGCCGAATGCAGGGCGGCAAGGGTAGCCGCCTGTTGAACCACTGTGGGGTTTTCACCAAAATATTCTTTGGCCATGGCGGTGAAATCAAACTCGCCCTCGGGCGAGCATTCCCACAAAAACTCGGTGTCCACTTCTTTGGCCAAAGCTTCTACCTGCGTGTGGAATTCAGCACATTCGAGCGTGTCGAATTTCAGCATGACACTGTTGGATTTCACCTTGGTGCGTTTGCCATGCAAGGTTTCCACTTGGTAAGCGTTGCCCTGCTCTTGAAGCACTCGGCCCACTTTAAAGGCACCGGCCTCTTCGTAATACAAATTCATCAACTGTCCTAAAGGTAGTGTTCAAGTTGGGGCAGGAATACTTCCATGACCCACAACGGTGTTCGGTTGGGCTTGCGCGAAAAACGCGCACAACGGGCATACCACACGCGTGCGGTGCCTGGCCGGTTCATCTCGGCTTTCAAAGCCGGGGGCAAAAGCTGCTGCACCCAAGGCTGCCGCAAGGGCAAACGTGCAAAATAAAGTTCGCCACGTTTTACCTGTGGGTCTGAAAAAAGCACCGTGCCCAAAGAGCGTGTGCCCAAGCCCCGCCAAAAATGCCAGTCATTCACAGGGCCGTCTGTTTTAACCAGTGTTTGGGCCAACACCACTGGCGCATTGTTCACATGCAGGCGCACCAGCCGCTGCCGCATTGCTTGCCCGCTTGCGCCACGCCCCTTGGTACCTGGCCCGTTTTTAATCAATACCTTGCCTTGCGCCACAGGCTCTACTTTAAACCCTTTGTTCAAACCCACTAAACGCCGGGTTAGCGAACCGGGTGTACTCGCCCAGTTTCGTGCCCACACAGGCCAGCTTGGTGGGCAATGGCTTGTCCACTTAACAGAACCGCTCATGACATACCCAAGGCCAGTTTTACAAAGGGCAAAATTTCATCGAAATCGCTCAGTGCATGGTCAGAACCCAGCAGGTGCAGTTGGTGCGCACCCTTGTAACGCGCCAGCATGGTGTCACAGTTCAGTACCTCATCATCACGCGCAGCCACAAGAAAGTAGCGCTGCGGATCGATCAAGCTGGTTTGCTCCATGGCTTTCAAGTCGCCCAGGTAAGCGGGCACAAACTCAATTTCTTCTTCAGAAAAATAAACTTTCTTTTTACCGATTTGATCCTGTAAATCGTCATATGGCTTAATGGCCGGGTTCAATAACACCACCGTGGCGTGGGTATGCAACTCCCCAAGCACGGTGGCATAAAAGCCACCCAGCGAACTGCCTATAAAAGTGAGCGATGTGTTGGGTTGGCTTTCCAGCCGCGTATTAACCTGCTGCTCAACCAGTGCCAACGCCTGTGCAGGCGAGGCGGGCAAATCGGGCACCCACAAATGGCTGCTTAAACCCGCCTGGCTGAACATATCAATCACCCTCTGGGCTTTCACCGATTTCGAAGATGACCTGAACCCGTGCAGGTACACCACCAGGTCAGCCACGCCGCCCGTGCGTGCAAAAGCGCCGGGGCTGTTGAAGTTGAAAGGCGTCAAGCCTTTGCTCCCGAGGCCAATTCATCGAGCAACTTTTGGTGAATACCACCAAACGAACCATTGCTCATGGCCACTACCCAATCACCGGGCTGCGCAAGGGACACCACGTGCTTAACTACTTCGCTCAAGTTATCACTGGTAAACAGCCTTTCGCCCACGCTGCCCAGGGTGTCGCGCACATTCCATTGAATGCCTGCGGTGTAACACACCACTGCTTGCGCTTGCTCAAACGAAGCGGGTAAGGCTTGCGCCAAGGTACCCATTTTCATGGTGTTGGAACGGGGCTCAAACAAAGCAATCAAACGGCCTGCCGGCTTTCCATCGGCCACAGCAATTTCTGCCATGCGGGCCTTGGCCCCTTCCAAGGTAGTGGCTATGGCCGTGGGGTGGTGGGCAAAGTCATCGTATACCTTCACACCGGCAGCTTCGCCGCGTAGTTCCATGCGGCGCTTCACACCGGGAAATGCGCTCAAGGCCTTGCATGCGTCGGCCACCCCTACACCCACCGCATGGGCCGCAGCAATCACCGCCAAGGCATTGTTCACATTGTGCTGGCCCGACCAGTCCCATTCAACCAGGCCTTTTACTTCACCATTCTTCAGAACTTCAAACCGGGATGCGCCCAACACCTTGGCCTGCCAAGGGGCGTCGTCACCGTTGG
This sequence comes from Burkholderiales bacterium, assembly GCA_021299735.1. Taxonomy (GTDB): domain Bacteria; phylum Pseudomonadota; class Gammaproteobacteria; order Burkholderiales; family Burkholderiaceae_B; genus Limnobacter. Next base: position 103,782 of record JAJTEM010000009.1, read on the forward strand.
CGGAAAAACGCTCAACGGGAGTCCAACAACCACGTTTCAACACGCGTTCCAGAGAATCGGTGTTGGCAGGGCAAATAACCCGCCCTTGAGAAGGCACGGTGCGCACCAGGTGGTGAAATTGGGTTTCTATCGCAGCAAGATCGGGAAAAATATCGGCGTGGTCGTATTCCAGGTTGTTTAACACCGCAACAACCGGGCGGTAGTGCACAAACTTCGAACGTTTGTCGAAAAACGCAGTGTCATATTCATCGGCTTCAATAACAAAGCAATCGCCCTGCCCCAAAGTGGCCGACACGCCAAAGCCACCGGGCACGCCGCCAATCAAAAAACCTGGGACCAAGCCCGCCTGCTGCAACACCCAAGCCAACATGGAGCTGGTGCTGGTTTTGCCATGGGTACCTGCCACAGCCAACACTTTGCGGCCACGCAAAATATGCTCGCCCACCCACTGGGGGCCACTGGTGTAAGCCAAACCCTGGTTCAAAATGGCTTCCATCAGGGGGTTACCGCGCGACACCACATTGCCCACCACCCACAGGTCTGGCTTGATTGCCAACTGTTCTACGCCAAACCCCTCGGTCAACTCGATGCCCGCCTGGGTCAGCTGCGTGCTCATGGGTGGGTAAACATTGGCGTCGCAGCCGGTCACGGTGTGGCCCAAGGCCTTGGCCAACTGGGCAACGCCGCCCATGAAGGTGCCACAAATACCGAGAATGTGGATGTGCATTCTTTCTTCCTTTCAGAACAAGCCCATATTGTAGTGCCTGTGAATTTGGATACACTGCCGGTATGGAAGAATTCTTCGCCCCGCAAGACGAACTTCGCACAGAAATTGCGATGACAGCCGCCCGATTGATTGCCGAGGAGGGTCTGGATTACGCCACTGCACGCAACCAGGCCATAAAAACCCTGCTTGGCAAACAGCGTGTGCCTCGTGAACGGCTGCCCTCTGATCAAGACATTCAAGACGAACTGCGTGCTTACCAAGCCCTGTTTCAAGCCGACAGCCAACCCGGTGAATTGAACGAATTGCGCGAAGTTGCACTCCAATTCATGCAAGGCATCAAGCAGTTCGAGCCCATTGTGTACGGTGCAGCCGTCAATGGCACAGGCAGCGCGCATTCCGATGTGCATTTAATTGCATTTGCGGATGATGAAAAAGAAGTGGATTACTGGTTGTTGAACCAGAAAATCAATTTCGATGCTTGCGAAGACGCCTTGCTGGCCGGTAAATCATTCCCTGCTGTGGCCTTTCGCTGGAAGCAGCGGTGGTTTCAACTGGGTGTGGCCAGCCCTGTGCAACGCCGTGGCCTGTTGAACAGGCAAGCACCCGACGGCACCCTTTTTCAAACTGACATTGCGGGCCTTGTCCGCCTAATAGAAGCACCATGAAAAACAAACTAATTCCGATAGTTACAGCAATTCTTGCCCTTGCGATTGGACTGTATTTTGGTTTGAAACCGAAAAGCAGCGCTGATTACCCACTGAGTGGCTACACATTTGACACCCCGCAGGGTGGCTCGCTCGACTTAAGCGCATTGAAAGGCAAAGTGGTGGTTCTTAACTTCTGGGCAACCTGGTGCCCGCCCTGCGTGGAAGAAATGCCCGAACTGGATCACCTGTATCCGCAGCTTCAGGCCCAGAATGTGGAGCTGATCGGCATTGCCATTGATTCTCCCAGTAATGTGGCGCAATTTCTTCAAAAAACCCCAGTAAATTACCCGATCGTGCTCGCTGGCATGACTGGCACCGAGCTTGGAAAAGCCTTGGGCAACCAACAGGGCGGATTACCATTTACCGTCATTTTGGATGAAAATGGTAATAAAATACTCACAGAAGCCGGCAGAATACAGATGAGTACTATCACCAACGCACTCCAACGCTAAAATCGGGTATGCTCACGCAACGCCTGATTTGGGCGAACCACGAAGCAAGGTTCACCAACGCCCTTCAAGGTGGAAAATAATTGATTTTCAGTGCACACTAAGCGAAGTTAGGCTCAATTAACCTAGCGCTTGGTGATGTACTGCCATACAAAACCAACCTCCCTAGATGGAGCAAGTAAATGGACCTCAGAAAGCTAAAAACCTTGATCGACCTGGTCGCCGAATCCGACATTTCCGAACTGGAAGTGACAGAAGGCGAGGGCAAGGTAAGAATCGTCAAAAGCCAGCCTCAATACACCATGGCCACGCCGCAGCAAGTAATGCAGCAAGCACCTGCCGCCATGGCAGCACCGGCCGTTGCTGCTGTTGCCGCCCCTGCCGCAGCCGCAGAAGCACCAGCCGCACCCGTAGATGCCGGCCACAAAGTAACCTCTCCCATGGTGGGCACGTTTTACCGCGCACCAAGCCCAGGCGCGTCCAATTTCGTTGAAATTGGCAGCACAGTAAAAGAAGGGCAAACCATTTGCATTATTGAAGCCATGAAGTTGCTCAATGAAATTGAGTGCGACAAGTCTGGCGTTGTAAAGGCAATTTTGGTCGAAAACGGCCAACCCGTGGAGTTTGGTCAAGCTCTGTTCGTGATCGAATAGAACAGGAGCAGCCACCATGTTTGGAAAAATTCTGATCGCCAACCGCGGCGAAATAGCCCTGCGCATTCTGCGCGCCTGCAAAGAAATGGGCATTAAAACCGTGGCGGTTTACTCCACCGCCGACGTAGACGCCAAATACGTAAAGCTGGCCGATGAATCAGTGTGTATCGGCCCCCCCAGCTCTAAAGACAGCTACCTGAACATTCCGGCCATTATCAGCGCAGCAGAGGTCACCGATTCTGAAGCCATTCACCCCGGTTATGGCTTTTTGTCTGAAAACGCCAACTTCGCTGACCGTGTAGAAAAAAGCGGCTTTGTGTTTATTGGCCCCCGTGCAGAATCCATTTTGCTGATGGGTGACAAGGTATCTGCCAAGCGCGCCATGATCGCCGCAGGCGTACCCTGCGTACCTGGCTCTGAAGGTGAGTTGCCCGACGATCCCCGCGAAATCGTGAAAATTGCACGCCAGATCGGCTACCCGGTCATTATCAAAGCTGCTGGCGGTGGTGGTGGGCGCGGCATGCGCGTAGTGCACACCGAAGCAGCACTGCTGAATGCAGTGACCATGACCAAAACCGAGGCAGGTTCTGCATTTAACAACCCCGCGGTTTACATGGAAAAATTCCTTGAAAACCCGCGTCACATTGAAATCCAGATTCTGGCCGACGAGCACAAAAACGCCGTGTGGCTTGGCGAACGCGATTGCTCCATGCAGCGCCGCCACCAAAAAGTAATTGAAGAAGCACCTGCACCCAACATTCCACGCCGCCTTATCGAGCGCATTGGCGAGCGTTGCGCCGAAGCTTGTCGCAAAATTGGCTACCGCGGCGCCGGCACATTTGAATTTCTCTATGAAAACGGCGAGTTCTATTTCATTGAAATGAACACTCGCGTACAAGTTGAACACCCTGTTACAGAAATGATTACCGGTGTGGACATTGTTCAGGAACAAATTCGCATCGCAGCGGGGCATAAACTGCGTTTCCGCCAACGCGACATTGAATTCCGTGGTCATGCCATTGAATGCCGAATCAACGCGGAAGACCCGTTCAAGTTTGTGCCCTCACCCGGCCCAATCAAAAACTGGCATGCACCGGGCGGCCCCGGCGTGCGCGTGGATTCCCATGTATACAGCGGCTACAACGTGCCACCGCACTACGATTCCATGATCGCAAAGGTAATCACCTACGGCGAAGACCGCAAGCAGGCCATGGCCCGCATGCGCCAAGCCCTGGCTGAACTGGTGGTCGATGGCATTAAAACCAACACCGCCTTGCACCGTGAACTAATGGAAGATGCCCGCTTCGTTGAGGGTGGCACCAGCATTCACTACCTAGAGCACAAACTGGAAGCACGTTTCAAGTAAATGAACAAACAGGCCACACCGCTGATACAAGCCAAACTCACCCTGCCCTTTGAGCAAGCGGATGAAGTTTCCGACCTGCTTATGGAACTGGGTGCGTTGGCGGTTAGCCTTGAAGACGCCAACGCTGACAGTGAAGACGAACAACCCTTGTTCGGCGAACCCGGCATGGAGCCTGAATCGGCGGCGTGGAACCTGAACCACGTGGTAGCCTTGTTTCGCAACAAGGCTGAAGGTGAGCAAATTTTCGGTGAAATTCCCGGCGATTTGCTTGGAAATATTGAAATTGACTACACCGAAGTGCCTCAAGAAGACTGGGTGCGTTTAACCCAATCGCAATTTGACCCAATTCAAATTTCTGCCCGCTTGTGGATTGTGCCCTCTTGGCACGAGCCCCAGCACATTGACGACCGAATCAACTTGGTGCTCGATCCCGGCCTGGCCTTTGGCACGGGTTCACACCCAACCACTGCCCTTTGCCTTCGCTGGTTAAGCGAGTTTCCGCTACAAGGGCAAATCGTGCTCGACTACGGTTGTGGTTCCGGTATTTTGGGCATTGCTGCGCTTAAACTGGGCGCATCTGAAGCCATCGGCGTCGATATTGACCCCCAGGCCGTGGACAGCACCGCCTACAACGCAAGCAACAACGGGGTGGAAATGCCCTGCGGTTTGCCAGACTTTCCGCTCGCGAAGCGCCAGTTCCCTGTGGTGGTGGCCAATATTTTATCCAACCCACTGAAGGTGTTGGCCCCATCGCTGTGCAACCATGTTCAAGCACGCGGGCAACTGGTACTTTCAGGCGTATTGGCGCGCCAAGCCGAAGAAGTCATTGAACATTACCGCCAATGGATCAACCTGGCCGTGTGGGCCGAGCGCGATGGCTGGGTTTGCCTGCATGGCCAAAAAGCAGCCAGCTAAACGTGCAACTGATAGCCCTGCCCCAGACCGGCAGGGTTTAAACTAGCGCCATGAGCCTTGCCACACGCTGCCCCAGCTGCAACACCCTGTTCAAAGTTACCTCTGGCCAACTGCAAATGCACGAAGGCAAGGTACGCTGCGGCCATTGCCAAAACGTATTTTCCGGCATAGAGCACCTTACCTCGCCCGACACCGAGGCCTGGCAAGAACTAGACCTTAGCGCCAAACAAAACAGCAATGAAAACGACAGCAGCGACAGCACCAGCCCTGAAGTACTGTTCGCCAACACAACCCCCGCCAAGCCGTTGCTGAATTTTAAACAAGGCACCCCTGCCCTGAAAGCAGCCTGCATTGCACTTCTGCTTGCGCTTGGCCTGCAAGCCCTGTGGCAACAGCGCATCGTGCTGCTGAAAAAACTGCCAGAAATAGCCGCGAACGTTAACAAAGCGGGGCCCGGCATTCAAAGCCTGTTTTCAAGCCCAGCCACCGAAGCTCTGCAAGTTGAGGGTAGCGGTTTGCAAGCGCTTGATGAAAATAACCTTCGGGTTGACCTCACCTTACACAACCCACTTCCCCTGCCTGCGAAATGGCCACACTTGAAAGTAGAATTGCTAGACCCGCAAGGCGGGGTGCTGGCCAGTAAATCGCTTAGCCCCAGCGATTACCAAGTGCGCGACGACAGCGCCGCCAGCCAGGCGCCGTTGATTGCTGGTAAAAAAACAGTGGAAGTGCTGGCATACTTGAACCTGAGCAAGTTGAACACACAAATGCCCGAAAGCGCTGCAACCGGCTTTCGGCTCGAATTATTCGACCAAGGCCCAAGCGCGCAATAAACGCCAAGCCAACTTTTAAATACTGGACAGTTTCACAATGAATTCCCCAACCAACTCCAAACGCGTTCTAATTTGTGGTTCCATCGCCTTCGACACCATCATGGTGTTTGAAGGTCGCTTCAAAGATCAAATTTTGCCCGACCAGGTACACATCCTGAACGTGGCTTTTCTTGTGCCCAGCCTTCGCAAAGACTGGGGGGGCTGTGCAGGTAACATTGCCTACAGCCTGAACATGCTAGGCGGCAAACCCGTGCCCATGGCTACCATTGGCCACGACGCTGGCGGTTATCTGGACCGTCTGCAAACACTGGGCATAGAAACAAATTGCCTGCGGCAAATTGGCGATGAATTCACAGCACAAGCCTTCATCACCACCGACCTTGACGACAACCAGATTACCGCCTTCCACCCAGGCGCAATGAGCCATTCACACCTGAACAAAGTAAGCGACGCTGGTGAAATTGCCTTGGGCATTATCGCCCCCGATGGACGGGATGGCATGATGCAACATGCTGAGCAATTTGCCGCTGCGGGCGTTCCCTTTGTATTTGATCCGGGCCAAGGCCTGCCCATGTTTGGCAAACCCGAACTTGACCGGTTTTTGGAACTTGCCACCTACGCAGCTGTCAATGACTATGAAGCCAAAATGCTGTGTGACCGCACCGGCATGACGCTGGAACAAATTGCCGACAAACTGGAAGCACTTGTGGTTACTCGTGGCGCGGAAGGCAGTTGGGTATTTACAAAGGGTCAACGGCACGTCATACTATGCGTTAAAGCAGAACGCATTGCTGACCCCACAGGCTGTGGCGATGCGTACCGTGGCGGTTTGCTCTACGGGCTTACCGAAGGCATGGGTATTATTAAGGCGGCCAAGCTGGCCAGTTTGATGGGTTCATTGAAAATTGCAGTGAAAGGCCCACAAACCTACCAGTACAGTCGTGAGGAAATCGCATCAAGGTTCGCAGCCGCTTTCGGCGAACAATTCTGATAACTTGAAAGGAAAAACGAATCATGGCCAAGTCAATTCAGTTCAGTTTTAGAAGCACCGGCGCAGTGGCCTTGATTGCGCTTTCTGCGCTCGCAGGCTGTGCCACACAAAGCACCTCGGGACAGGTGTACCGTGAGGGTGAAACACGCCGCGCACAAATTATCGAGCAAGGCACAGTTGAAAGCGTGCGCAACGTGACCATTCAAGGCGACACCAACGGTGTGGGTACAGCAGCTGGCGGCATCATCGGGGGCATCGCGGGCAGCAATGTGGGCGGCGGTAGCGGCCGTGCCGTGGGTGCCATTGTGGGTGCAGTTGCAGGTGGTGTGGCGGGTCAGGCAATCGAGCGAAATGCCTCCACACGCCAAGGTCTTGAAATTACGGTTCGCATGGACAATGGTACCTTGCGCGCTTATGTTCAGGATGCTGCGGGCGAAGACTTCCGCCCAGGTGATCGCGTTCGAATTGTAAGTGGCGGTGGCACTTCTCGCGTAACACGCTAGAAATGCAAACTAGCGCGCAATAAAAAAGCACCCCTCGGGGTGCTTTTTTTATGGACTGCCAGCATTTAGAAGCCTGGCATCAGGCTTTGCAGCACCATCATTACAATTTGCAAAATGAGGAAAAACACCAACGGTGACAAGTCAACATTTCCAATCGTGGGCAATACCTTGCGCAAGGGCTCAAGAAATGGGCGGGAAAGTTCGTTCAAAATGGCCGCTATTGGCGAAAACGGATTCACCCAGCTTAAAACCACCTGAATAAGCACAATTCCCATAAGCAGGTAAGCCACGTTGCGCAGCACCCAGAAAATGGCAATGGGTATGGTTAAAGTAATTAGCGAACCCAAGCCGGGACCACTGCTGGAAAGCCCCGCGGTAAGCAACACCAGCACAATATGCAGCGCAAAAGACACCACAAATGCGCCAAAAACAGAAGCCCAGTCAATGCCGCCATAACCAGGCACACCCTTGCGCAGGGGCTTGACCAACCAATCGGTCATGGAAAAAATGAATGGCGACAAGGGATTACTGGGGTGAACACGCACCCACTGCATCAGGGCGCGCAACAACAAGCAGAAAGTAAGCAAGCTGGCAGCCGTTTCCAGCAGTAAGCGCAAAATGTCAATTAGAAGCATAGTAAAGCGTTCTGCAAGTTAAGGCCGTGAGCCGGTTGGGAATGGCCATGTGGTTGTTGCACCCTTCAGCTTTCTGGGCTTGGCAGCACCCGACCTGCGGCGACGCGCTGGCTTGCTTGGCGTAAGCAGGGCCAATGGCGTAACTTCGGAAGGAGAAAGCGCCGTTTTAGAGGGTTTTCGGGTTGTTGCCACCGGGCGCGCCACCTTGCCTTCACTTTCGCCTGGCTGGACGGCTGCCGTAGCCTCCGTTTTTGCAACAGGTTTACTGCTTGCCTTGGCGCTTGGCTTGGTAGCAGCCTTGGTAGTAATCTTGGTTGCCGGTTTACTGGTTTCCTCGGTTGCTCGCTTGGATGCAGGCATTCAGGAACTCCTTTTAATTCTTCAAGGACAGCCGTACAGTTTAACGATATGACCTTGAATATTCAAGAAAATTGACTCCAAACCACAAAGGAAACACCCATGAGCCACGTACCAGATCAAATACACTGCGTGAAACCGGGCGAACGTTACCGGCACTACAAAGGCGGCCTGTATGAAATCATATGCCAAGCCACTCAGGAGAGTGACCTAAGCCCTGTCGTGGTGTATCGCCCGTTGAGTGGAAACACCCACACCGCCTGGACCCGCCCCTTGAACGTGTTTTTTGAAATGGTGCAGGTGGGCGAGCGCACAACCCAACGCTTCACCCTGGTTGACAGCGACAGCTAATTTTCAACAACTAAGTTCAACAACCAAGCTTAAGCCACCGCCCTCAACTTGGGCTTGGCCTTGCTCGCTGGTTTTGCAGCTTCAAACACCAGGCCGGGTTCATCCACTGGGTCTTCCAGCAAGGTTTTGGTATCGTGGTAATAATCTTGCCGGTTGTGCCACGGGTGCGTTTCACCCTGGCGCGGCAACTGGTCGGCCACACGCTTCAGGTAACCTGAATTCAAGCCACCCAACACCGTAAACCCTTCCACCGGTTTTACCTCCGCTGTTTTGGCCACCGCCACGGCAAAGCCTTTCTTGTCCATGTGGTTCAACAGGCGGCACACAAAACCGCTCACCAAATCCGATTTCAATGTCCAGGAGGCATGCGTATAACCCAAAACCACGGCAGCGTTCGGCAGGTCTTGCAACATGGCGCTCTTGTAAAACATCTTCTCGCTCAGGTTGACCGGCTCATTGTCCAGCGAAATTTTCATACCGCCTACCATTTGCACATTCAAACCAGTGGCAGTCACAATAATGTCGGCTTCCAATATTTCGCCAGAATTCAATTCAATGCCATTGGGCACAAACTGCTTGATGGTATCCGTGGCCACGCTGGCTTTGCCACTGCGTAGGGCTTTGAAAAAATCGCCATCGGGCACCAAACACAAACGCTGATCCCAAGGCATGTAGTTGGGCGTGAAGTGCTTGATATCCACATTCGAGCCCTTTAACTGCCTGCGCATCATCGCGATCAAAAACCGTCGCACCACCTCAGGCTTGCTTTTGCTGGCCTTGAACATAAAGTGCGCCAGGCCAATGGTGCGCGTGCGGTTCAGCTTGTACGCCAACTTGGAGGGCAAGGTTTTTTGCAGCAGCTTGGTGAGCGCATCGACCGAAGGCAAGGAAAAAATATACGAGGGCGAACGCTGCAACATGGTGATGTGTTCAACCTTGTTAGCCATGCTCGGAATCAGTGTAACTGCTGTTGCACCACTGCCAATCACCACCACTTTTTTGCCGGTGTAATCAAGGCTTTCTGGCCAGTGTTGTGGGTGAACAATCAAACCCTTGAAACTTTTCTCATTCGGAAAATCGGGGCGATAACCTTGATCGTAATTGTAATAACCCGCGCAGGCCATCATGAATTTGGCGCGGTATTGTTCAGGCTCGCCTGTGGCCTCGTTCACGGCATTAATCACCCAGCGCTGGGCCTCACTGTCCCAGTTTGCATCGCTTACCTTGCGCTGAAAACGAATGTGGTCGAACACTTTGTTTTCGGTTGCGGCCTCGTGCACATAGCTGCGAATGTCATTGCCCTGCGAGAAAAAATGCGCATTTTTCCAAGGCTTAAACTTGAAGCCGAAACTGAACATGTCGGAATCCGAGCGAATACCGGGGTAACGGAACAAATCCCAAGTGCCGCCAATGGTGGTACGGCGCTCAAGAATAGTGAATTTTCGCGAAGGGCATTCTTTTTTCAAATGGCATGCAGCGCTAATACCAGACAAACCTGCGCCAATGATCAAGATGTCTTCGTCGAATATCGCCATGGTGTGTCTCCGTTGGGTGGTTTTGTTTTTTTTATTGTGCCGATTTTTTCAGCCCTGAAAACAGCGTTTACCAAACGGCACCGCATTTGTCCGAATTTATCAAGTGTATTGAAAACTCAAGGTAATTTTGATGCCATGCGCGGTGCTATAAATACCCAACCCACTTTCAACGAGGAACACCATGCCATCCATTCAAGCCACAGTGATGAACAAAATTGCAAGCGTTGCCCTGAAAAGCTTCCGTGGCAACGGCGCAGGTTTTGTGCGCCGGTTCCGCATGGTGACAGGCGCATCAAACCTGCTGGCCCCCGTGCCCAAGGGCTTAAAGCACTCGAAAGGCGAATTGGGCGGCGTGCCCGGCGAATGGCTTGTGCCAGCCAACCCAAAAGGCGCAATGCTCTACATTCACGGCGGCGCTTTTGTTGCAGGGCACCCACCCATGTACCGCCCTTTCTGTGGCGCACTGGCCAATGCCTTGGGTTTTCGCGTGTTCATGGTGGATTATCGCCTTGCACCTGAAAACCCATTCCCTGCCCCGCTAGATGATTGCATTGCGTCCTTCGAAGCCTTGGTAGCCAACACCCCCGCAGGCGAACCTATTTTCGTAGCGGGTGATTCCGCTGGCGGCAATTTAAGCCTGGCCGTTCTGCAACATGCGGTAAAAAACAAATTGCCAGCGCACGGCGGCTTGCTTATTTCGCCAGCCACCGACATGCGACGCCTTGCCCCCTCGATTCAAGGCAATGACAAAACCGACAGCATGTTGTCAGCCCACATACTTGAGCACGCAGCGAATTTGTACCTGTGCGGCCACGACCCGGCCGATGAGCGCGCATCGCCCTTGCTGGGCAAAATGAAAGGCCTGCCCCCGCTCATGGTAACTGCCAGTGAGGATGAATGCTTGCTCGACGATTCTGTATTGCTGCGCGATGCGGTTGAAAAGGCCGGAGGGCAAATTACACTGCTTACACGCCCCGGCATGCCCCACATTTGGCCAACCATGAACCTAGCTGTACCCGAAGCCAAAGAAGACCTGGTGAAAATAATCCGCTTTTTCTCGCCGCTGGTAAAAGGCGTTTGAACCTGGCAGCTTATTCCATACCCGGCACACCCCGGCGAATCACTTCTGAAAAGTTTTCGCCGGGTTGAATTGCCTTGGCGCGGGGCACAATGTAACCCTTCTCATGAAGTTCAGCGTAGCTGAAACCTTCAATCAAGCCACCCTGCTCATGGGCATATTCTGCAAAATAGCCGCTGGCCAGCAAGCGGTAATCCAGGGGCAAATCGGGCACAATGCGTTTGGCAATGTGGTAGACCACCGTGGTGCAGTTGCTGGTCAAAGTGTTGTAAAACTCAGGCTTGTTTTCAAGCTTGCTCGCCTGCTCAACGTAGGCCAGGAACAAGGTTTTTAATTGCGCAGGCGGTATGGCCAAACGGTAAATGTAAACATCGGGTGTGGGCAATGTGCGGCCCCATCCAGTACGACAACACCAAGTCAGCAGATTGCAACTGGCTTAAATCGTATTCCCGCGTTTCCCAACGCGGGGTGTAATCGGTTTCTGTACGCCACTCAAAATTACGCACATTGTTCAACACCACTTTGTCGCCATTCACATCGGCATGCAGCATGCGGGCAACATCGTCAGCCCATTGCCTATTGTGGCTGGGCTTTTGCAAAAACCACCAGGTAGCAAATAGTCCAATTCCGATCAAGAAGACAAAAATTGATGCTCGCATTCTGAAAGCCATGTTGTTGGGTGAGGGCTTGTTCCTATACTGCCACGGAAAGGGAACCACCAAGACAGTTTAACTACCTAAAGGCATTACACAATCCGCTTCTATTGTTACTTATGTCATCCAGACCCATCATTGAAGGGCGTGCTCAAATATTGCTGGGCGACACCACCAGCCACGGCGGCGTGGTTATATCAGGCAGCCCTACCACCACGGTTGAAGGCCGCCCAATTGCAAGGGTTGGTGATATGGTTACCTGCCCACTGTGCAAGCCACATGTATTCCCGATTGTTGAAGGCCTTGCCACATTCACTGACAATTACATGGCAGTAGCTTTGCACGGGCATAAAATAGCGTGTGGCGCCACGTTGATGGCGTCAGCCGCCAAACCGGAAGCGCCAACCACCCCCGCGCCAGGCTCAACAAGTAACCCGTTTGAGAAAGAACTCGGAGAAGATCTCAATGAGTTGGTGAGTAAATCGCCCACGCTGACCGAAGATCTGGAAATACTCAGTAAAGAAAAATGGACCATCGAGTATGGAGCAGCCGGTGGCGGGTCCTCGGCCAACCGGGATAAAAAACTGATTACCCTTGACCCCAACTTGAAGAGCGACACAAAAAGCCTTGTCCAGGTTTTATCTCATGAAGTGGGACATGCACGATACCCCTTCAAGCCCGACTACAGTACCAAAGCAACTTATTTGACTGATGCTCTGGACGACGAAGGCGCAGCGGTCATGAAAAACATCAAAGTGCAACGCGAAATTCTTGATTCAAACAAAATTGACATAGGCATCGCCGGCCAACCTGCGAATACTCCGATTTACGAAAACGCTTACAATCAATCGCTCAAAGACGGCGACTATAAATCAGCGATTCGAAAAATTGGAGAGGTATTCCGCAAGGGAGAATACACATCGACCACCAAGGAAACTTATGGAGATATGCATGGAAAATGGTATGACAACGAATATCTGCCGTGGTGTAAAAAATATTGCAAGCCTAAATGACCGCTTGCTCAAGAAACTACTACTGCTGCTACTGGCAATGGTTGCGACTGCATGCCAATCCTCAACATATGCATCAAAGGACAACACCATGATTCAACTAAACCTTTCTGTTTGGCAATTGATCGAAGACGTACAAGCCACCCGAATGGCTTTGCCTGACATTGAAAAAATACTTGGCCAAACACTTGTGGAACAAACCCAGAAATCAAATAACTATTTCAAGTTCTATTCGGGTCAACCCGTAGCGCTGGCTGCTGGCGCTACGATTGCAAAAATTGACCTTAGATTGCCCCAGCCAACACACAATGCCACCGGGATGCTGGTACTGGATATCGGCGGAGAATGCATCACAGTGGAACAAGTCAATCAAATATTTCCCAACCTCACTATTACCGGCATGCCACGTGGAACGTCGCTTGAGGAAGCAACTACATTGACTGACAAAACCACTTGGGGAGAAATTCGGTTTGGCTTTCAACAGAAAAGACCTGACTGCCTGGGATATTTGGTGTTTGAGCCAAACAACTGAAATTTGCAATGACAGGCAATAACCAACACATTGAAGCCGGGAAAATAACGCCACGTTCAACCTACATGTTGTTTACCCTGCTTTGTAGCGCTTGCCAATCCATTGCACATGCCTCGCAGGACAACACAATGATCCAGTTGAATCAATCCATTTGGCATTTGGTTGAAGACATTCAAACCCAACCCTCGCTCACTTTGCCAAAAGTGGAACAGAAGCTGGCGCAGACACTTGTTCAAGACGCTCGACACTCGAATGAATATTTCAAGTTTTACACAGGAAAGCAAATTCAACTGGCTGGCGATATCACAGTCACCGGGATCGATCTTCGCCTGCCACAGCAAGGTGCTCAAAGCCCAGGCATGTTGTTGCTGCGATTGGGTGGCGCTTGCATCAACCTGCCAGAACTGAAGCAACAACACGACAACCTGCAGATCACAGAAATACCACGGGGCAGGTCTCTGGAAGAATCAACCACCTACACCGCCAGTAAATCATGGGGGAAAATCGACTTCGGTTTTCAGGAAAAGAAACCCGATTGCCTGGCTTATGTGATTCTAAAACCTGCAAAATAAGTGCACTTTGGCGGGCAAAGGCATAAAATACGCCCTTGATCCGAAAAACAGATCCTCAAGGTAAAAACCCGCCATGATCCGCCTCTCCGAGCTGAAGCTTCCACTCGACCACCCCGAAGAAGCCCTACCCGCACTTATTCACAGCACACTAAAAATTGCACCTGAAGAGGTCAAAAGCTTTAGCATTTACAAGCGCAGCTACGACGCGCGCAAACAAAAATTGCTGCTGGTGTACATTGTCGATGTAGAACTTCACAGCGCTCGGCTAGAAGCGCAGCTACTGGCCAAATTCAGTACCAATTCACACATTCGCCCCGCACCGGATATGGTGTACCACTTACCAGTCAAACTCAGCGAAGCACCTGCTATTCGGCCTGTTGTAATCGGCTTCGGACCCTGCGGCATTTTTGCGGCCATGATGCTGGCACAAATGGGCTTCAAACCCATTGTGATTGAACGTGGCAAACAAGTGCGCGAACGCACCAAAGACACCTGGGGCTTGTGGCGCAAGCGTGTGCTGCACCCGGAATCGAATGTGCAGTTTGGTGAAGGCGGTGCGGGCACGTTTTCAGACGGCAAACTGTACAGCCAAATCAAAGACCCCCGCTTTTTAGGCCGCAAGGTGATGACCGAGTTTGTAAAAGCCGGCGCCCCCGAAGAAATTTTGCTGGTCAGCAAACCCCACATTGGCACCTTCCGCTTGGTGAAAGTGGTGGAAAACATGCGCGAACAAATTATTGCCATGGGCGGCGAAATTCGCTTTCAGCAACGCGTTAGCGACTTTCACATTGAAAACGGCCACATACGCGGCCTGACCATAGAAAACCTGAAAGAAGGCGGCACTTATGAACTTCGCGCCGACCATGTGGTGCTGGCACTGGGCCACAGTTCTCGCGACACCTTCGCCAAGCTTCACGAACGCGGCGTGTACATGGAAGCCAAGCCATTTTCTGTCGGTTTTCGGATTGAACACCCACAAGGCTTAATCGACAGGGCACGCCTGGGCCAACACGCAGGCCACCCACTGCTGGGCGCAGCCGATTACAAACTGGTGCACCACGCTGCCAATGGCCGTTCTGTGTACAGCTTTTGCATGTGCCCCGGCGGCACTGTGGTGGCGGCCACCTCTGAAGAAAACCGCGTGGTCACCAATGGCATGAGCCAGTATTCCCGCAATGAACGCAACGCCAATGCGGGGATAGTGGTGGGCATTAGCCCGGCCGACTACCCCGGCGGCCCGCTGGCAGGTATTGCCTTCCAGCGCAAACTTGAATCGAATGCATTTCTAATGGGTGGCAGCACTTATGAAGCACCCGGCCAGTTGGTAGGCGATTTCATAGCTGGCAAACCTTCTACTGAATTTGGCAGCGTAGAACCTTCCTACAAGCCTGGTGTTCACCTTACCGATTTGGCCGATGCCCTGCCCGAATTCGCAATCACGGCCATGCGCGAAGCACTACCCGCATTCGGTAAAAAAATTAAAGGCTTTGATATGCACGACGCCGTACTCACCGGCGTTGAAACCCGAACCTCATCGCCTTTGAAAATTACACGCGGCGACGACTTCCAAAGCTTGAATGTGAAAGGGCTGTACCCCGCTGGGGAGGGTGCCAGCTACGCAGGCGGAATTTTATCTGCTGGTGTTGACGGCATAGAAGTGGCTGAAGCAGTGGCGCAAAACTTAAGCCTTACTCCTGCTTCATAAGCTGATATTACTCACACCAAGCTGATTCATCACCCAGCTTTTCAGGGTCGCAGTTTAAAGACATGTCATCAAGGTACAAAGGCTGCTGCTGCCCCAGTTGCTCCCAGCGTACCCTGGCTTTTTGAGAATCATCAAACAGGTTCTCGCCATAGGTTTTCCTTAAAGTGCCCTGAAGCAGATCAACTTTTATTTCCTCAATCTCGCCCGAATTTCTCGAAGCCACATACAAGTCATAAGTTGCCAACTTCAAACGCTCACCCTCAAACTGAAAGTTAAACCGCTCATTCGATACATCGTAGCTACCGCAACTGGTCGAATAACGAAATGCAAGCGTCAAAGTGCTGGCACTGATCACCAAGGCATCCGCTTCCAAAAGTGGATCAATCCAACAAGGCTCGTTGTCCTGTTGTGCGCTGGGCAATAAATTGTCACGGCTCAGTATTTTTTTAAACCCGTCTGCTGACCCCAACAGCACAAGCATTCGTCGCGGTGGCAAACGACTACTCTTCAGTTGTGGGGGCAACTTGTCCAACACAATGGCAGCATCGTCAATGCCATCAGCGTTCAAATCGCCAGTGGCAAGGGCCACACGCTTCCAGCCCTTTGGCGTCCACTTCGAAAATGGGTCAGCACTGGAAGCAAGCGAGGTACTCATTGCAAAAGTAAGCAGTAGAAAAACAACTGAATATTTCATGTACGTTAGGTGTATTTAAACCGTTCTGTTGGCATTCCCCATTTCAACACAAGGGCCAACACCCACACCTGCGCGGGTGACTGCGTTTAATGATTAATCCCTCTCTGGGGTTACCATCTACGTTTGCCCTGCTGAATCCATCATTGAATTTACGCCGTCGTACAAAGCCGAAAGCACCTCGTTGGCCTGAAAAATACGGTTTCTGGCTGCCTGCTCACGCAAGGTTACAATACCCAATTCCTGCAATTTATCCAGCGCATTGTTTGCTGCAGCGTAGGTAACCCCGCACAGCGCCATGGCTTGGTTGGCACTCAGTATTGGGCGCCCCAAAAGCAGGCCCGCAACTTTTCGGGCAGAAGAATCCCGGCGTACACCTGCGCTATCCAGCTTCGCAACCCAGCTGCGCTGCAAACATTCAAGGGTGTCAAACAAAGCAATGGTGTGTCGGCAGGAGGCAACCACGCATTCATAGAACAACTTCAGCCAAGGTGCCCAGTTCAATTTCATTTGAACCTGAAGCAAGGCGTCGTAGTACTCCTGCTTTCGAAGTTTTAAAAAGGTGGCCAAGTGAATACCAGGAATGCCTTCGGCTTCCAGCATCAACGGAATCAACATACGGCCAGTTCGCCCATTGCCATCGAGAAACGGATGAATCGATTCAAACTGGGCATGTACAACGGCGGCGCGCATCAACAGCGGTGTTTCAAGCGCACTGTCTTGCTGATAATTCATCAGCGTAAAAAGATCGACCATCAAGGGCTTTACACTGTCGGGAGGCGCTGGAATGAAACGCGCCATTTCCATGTGAAACCCACCAATATAATTCACCACATTCTTGTATTTGCCCGGCAACTTGTCGGGGTAAAGCTGCATCAAACGCTGGTGGATATCGCAAACCAATTTGTGATTAAAACCCTTGAACTTGGGGCTTCGAACTTTCGCTAAAGCATCCTGCAACGCATGCACATAGGCCAGTGTTTCAGCAGCGTCTTTGTTGGAATTGTCTGTGCCGTTTGTGTCGCGTAAATTTTCGTGCAGAAGCAAGCCATCAAAAGTGGTTGATGTACCTTCGATCTGGCTACTTTCAACGGCCTCTCGCCGATTCAGCATAAAAAGAATAAGCTCGGATATTTCCGGATTTTCGCGCCACCGCGTAAGAAGGTGCGACAACTCCGCATGCGCAACGCCAGAAATTTGATAGGTTTCAGGAAGCTGAAGCAAACGGGGAACTGCGGGAGGAACCACAGCAAAACAACCCGAACGCCCTGGAACTGGTACGCAGGTTTTTTGAAGTTTGGGGTGAAGGTCGAGTTTTCTCAAAATACAATAGCCGCATTGTTATTATAGGATAATAGCAACAAACTATAATAAAAGTAAAACTATTGTAGTTTGAGAAACATGGCGAAGGCTTAAAGTTTCACGCACTTAATGCAGTTGAACCCGGCAGTTACCGCAGCACCACCTGTGCCATCGCCGTTCTGCGGTTTGTACTCTTCTTTGTACTCTGTGAAAGCGAAAGTAACCACTTCAAGGTCACCGTCGTCGCCAGCACCCAGTGAAATATCAATGTCGCTCACAATTACATCTTTGAAAGTAATGCGCAGGTATTCCAGCGGCACAAGGCCCGACTTTCTTTTGGTCAATACCATGGTGTCGTAAAGCTGGCCTATACAGGTTTGCGCATGCAAGGTTGGGGAAGCGCGGTCTACACGCTTTTCAACACGCAGGGCTTTTACTTCAGCACGGCCAGCCGGGGCCAACACACCACCATTCGCGGTCACGGCCAATTGCATGCCCCAGCGGGCACTTAACAGCTCCATTTCCCCGGCGTGTTTCGCGTCAACTGATTCGCCTTTCACGTTACCCAATTTCAAAAACAGATCTGCTGGCATGCCCTGCCACCCCCATTAATTAAAACAAGCGGGAAGTGTAGCCAGTCAATAGCAATGGGTAGAAAAACACATGCTTTGAAACTTTTGAGCACCTATTCTGGGTGGCACCTCATGGTATACAGGGGCATCCCTCACCCCATTTAACCCGCCCCCGTAATTTCTACCCCACCTCAACCTTTGCGCATACTTGCGGGTTGATTTGCATTTCGCTTCCCATAGCATGAGTTCACAAGCCCGCACATTTCACGAAGACCACCTGCAACGCAAAGCCCAATCGCTACAGTTGGCCTACACCCGTGCGCTGAACAGTCACGATGGTTCAGCACCGCTTTACCTGCATCAGGAAATGGACTTCCTTGGGCACTTTGAGCCCGATGCCCAGGTAAGCCTGGCCATGGTGCCCGAAGTAATGCAGCAAGACCCTGTGGCAGGCGTAATGCTGATGACAGCGCAGCTGAATACACAACAAACAGCCGCCTTGGTAACCGCTGCTGAAAATGGAACATTCACAGCCGCATTGCTTAACCAGTTATTTGGCGCAACCAACCTACCCGGTAACCTGGCCAACGTAATTGAAGCCACTGTAAAAGCGCGTTTCACCAGCAAAATGAAAAGCGAACTAAAGGCCATACTGGCCAGCGGCAAACCACGCACGGTAAAACTGTGCAGTGGTGTTGAATTAAAGGCTGTTGGCTTGAAAGGCCCCAACCAATTTGGCAAGCATGCCGATGTGCTTATTCGTATTCGCCAACCCAATGCAAAGCAAATAACCTTGCTTGAAAAAAACCAGTTTCAACAGGTGAGCAAAAACATGAATACCAAATCGCTGGGGGCAAATGCATTTAAGTACGACAAAGTGCTGAGCCTGAGCAGGCAAGCTTCAGACGAAATGTGGGAATTGCGAAGGCTGACAGGGTCGCCGTGGCTAAGCTCAATCAAAGTGGGTGGTGTTCTAAGCTTTGGCCCAACGTTAATCAGCGACGTGATCAACAACTACAACCACAATGCCACGCTGGGACAGCGCTTTAACTGGACGCAATTTGGTGTGGACAGTGTAAAAAATCAGACTGGCAATGCACTTGGCATGGCTGCAGGTTTTGCTGTGGCCATTGTGTTGACTGGTGGCATAGTGGCCGGCGCACCATTGGTGTTACTGTCAATGGGTATCGGATTGTCTGTTTCTTTAGCGTACGATCGCCTAGGAATAGATGATTTTGTAGAAGCCAAAGCCAGAAAATTATTTCAGTAGCCCACTCCGTTCGCCCACTAATATTCACAAATGATGATCAGCCCAGCCCCTCTACATTACTATTTTTTTGGTGGAATTTTCAGCCTGTCATTCTTGCTTCTAATTGCGGCCACCCCACTCTATGTAGCCCCGTGGATGACCTCCAATTTATTTTTTTCCGCATTTATCGGAATAATTCTATTGTCTTCCATCGTTTGCTATCAATGGGTCTTTATCAGCAAACGACCGATCAAATCGACAATGATAGAGTTCGCAACCCTGCTTGCCGTAATGCATCCGTTTGTATTTGGAATCCATCATTGGCCCCCGCTAACAGACAGTAGCAAGCTAATTCAAACGACTCACTGGTGGCAAAACATCAACTTGGTTTTCGGTATCACAGTATTGGTAAGCAGCACCTTGGTCTCTTACCTCATGGCCCGTACTAAATCAGGTCAGGATTACGTCAATACACACCCGCATCTTGAATGGACACTTTTTGAAGTAGATTTGCGAAACAAAAAATATGGCCGACGCAAAAACTTTCCAATCATACACACGCTGTATTGGCCTCTCGTTTCCTTAGGCATTATTTACATCATCTGGTTTGCCAAGCAATACGCTGATGTTGCGGACCTCAAAGAGGACTTGACGTTAATTTCGCTGGCAGGCATGTGCGCGATGATTCTCTGCTACCTCTGCGGTTTGGTTTTTGGCGAGGGTATTCGACTTATTCAGATCGAATTACATTTTAAAAAAGGAAACTTCGAAATCGAAGGCTTGGAACATTTACAACGCTGGCGGCACGACTACGTGAAGTACCACCTGCCCGCTCCCATTCGCAAACTTAACTTGCGGCTGTTCAATCAACATGTGGAGGCATATGAACGCCTCCAGAAAACCGGCAAAGCGTCGCGCACTTAAGTTTTATTAGAAGTAACCTAGCTCGTCTCCTGATTCCGCGCGGGTTGGGCGTACACGCTTATTTGCAGCGGTTTGCCACAGTTCAGGATACAAGCTGCGCACGAATAGCCCACCCCCACCCATTTGCGGCCCCCACTCACAACAGCCCAAACGGTTCATTAAACAAAGTTTTCCTGATACATTCACTACACAAGAACAAACCGCACACTCAATGATCGTTTACACCGCCCGCAAATCAAAGTTTCTGGACGACGTACTGGACGATCAAATTCATGAAGTAATTCACCGCGAATTTCAGCGCAAGCTACACCGCAGGGCGGGCGAATCGGAAGTGAATTCCTGGCGCAACTCCATGCAACGAATGCAGCAGGTTTTAAGCGACCCCGACATTCCCGCTGATTCACTGGTTTCAATCGAATACAACATACCGCTAACCGGCAAACGCATCGACTTCATTTTGACGGGCCGCAACGCACGGCTTGAAGAATGCGCTGTAATTATTGAACTGAAGCAGTGGAGCGATGTGCAAGCCACCCAGCAAGATGCCGTGGTGAACACCTGGCTGGGCAAAGGCAATATCAACACGCCCCACCCTTCTTACCAGGCATGGACTTACGCCGCGCTAATTGAAGACTATTCCGAAGTAGTACAAAACGAACAGGTTCGCCTAAGCGCCTGCGCCTACCTGCACAACCTGAACAGTGCGCAGGTAATTAACGACCCCTTTTACAAAGCCCACACCGACCGCGCACCCGTATTCATTTCAAAAGACGCACGCAAGCTTTCCGAATTTTTAAAGCAGCATGTAAAGCACGGCGACAAAAATGATTTGATGTACCGCATTGAGCACGGAAAAATTCGTCCATCGAAAAACCTGGCCGACAGCCTGGCCAGCATGCTACAAGGCAACCGCGAGTTTTTAATGATCGACGATCAAAAGCTGGTGTACGAAATGGCGCTAGACCTTGCCCATGCCTGCGGCGATTCGGAACAGAAGCGCGTGCTGATAGTTGAAGGTGGCCCCGGCACCGGCAAATCGGTGGCGGCCATTAACCTGCTGAATGAATTTACGCAGCAGGGCAAAGTGTGCCAATACGTATCGAAAAACGCAGCGCCGCGCGCCGTGTTTGAAGCCAAGCTAAGCGGCACATTTAAAAAAACACGCATTGCGAATTTGTTCAGGGGTTCTGGCGGGTATGTGAACAACGAAGCCAATCAGTTTGATGTATTGCTGGTAGACGAAGCCCACCGCCTGAATGAAAAAAGTGGCCTGTACGGCAACCTGGGCGAGAATCAAATTAAAGAACTGATTCACGCCAGCAAGCTGTGTATTTTTTTCCTGGATGAAGACCAACGCGTTAGCTTTGCCGACATTGGCAGCAAAGCAGAAATTTACAAATGGGCAAGCGAACTGGGCGCCACTGTGTATGAACAAGAACTGCGCTCGCAGTTCCGATGCAACGGCAGCGACGGCTACATAGCCTGGTTAAACCACCACCTGCAAATTAAACCCACCGCCAACTTGAACTTGGATGGGTTGGGCTTTGATTTCAAAGTGTTCAATTCACCCACAGAATTGCACCAAGCCATTCGCCAGAAAAACAGCGTAAACAACAAAGCCCGCATGGTGGCTGGCTACTGCTGGGACTGGAAAAGTAAAAAGAACCCGAAAGCTTTCGACATTGAATTTCCCGAACACGGCTACCAAGCGCAATGGAATTTAGACGACGATGGCAGCACCTGGATTATCAAACCCAACAGCGTAGAACAAGTGGGCTGCATACACACCTGCCAGGGCCTTGAACTGGATTACGTGGGCGTAATTGTTGGGCCCGACTTCGTAGTGCGCAATGGCGAAGTGGTAACCGACGCATTCAAGCGCAGCAGCAAAGACAAAAGCATTAAAGGATTTAAAAGCGGCCAGAAAAGCAAACTGCAAGCAGACCGGGAACACCACTTGGCAATGGCAGAAGCCGTGATCAAGAATACCTACAAAACATTGATGACCCGCGGCATGAAGGGCTGTTACGTTTACTTCACGGATGACGAGACACGCACGCACTTTCAAGCGCTGGTGAATGGTTTTGTGCAAGCGGAGGCAGCACCCATGTTGACCAAATACGAAGGGCTAGACCTACCCATTGTGCAAGCCGGCGAAGAAGCAGCGAACAGCGTACCCATTTTTGATTTGAAATTTGCCGCCGGGCAATTTAGTGAATACCAACAGGCCGACACCTTTGACCATGTTGTACTGCCCGCCCACCTGCGCGCCAGCGAAGGCTATTTTGTAGCGCGCGTGGAAGGCGATTCAATGAACAAACGCATACCCCCCGGCGCGTGGTGCCTGTTTCACTTCAACCCACAAGGCACACGCAACGGAAAAATAGTGGTTGTGCAACACCGCCAAATTTCAGACCCTGAGCTGGGTGGGCAATACACCATTAAACGCTACAAAAGCGAAAAGCATTTTGATGAAGACGGTGTGGTGAACAGCGTGGTGGTGTTGAAACCGGAATCGACGAATAGCGCGCATGAAGCGATTGTGCTGAGTGCTGAAGATTCGGAAGAAATGGTTGTGGTGGCGGAGTTTTTGACGGTGGTTTGAGAGGTGTGGGTTTTGGCCGGAGCGGACATTAGGGCTTACGGCTGGAGCGTCTGAGTTGTTAACCAATGCAGACAGCGACACTTCGGTGGTAACCGATTGTGATGCAGTCCTTTCGAATAGTGCCTTTAACTCGCCATTTGGTGGCGAATAACCGGGATTTATTGTTCACTATGATCATGCAATGCACGGCAAATGTTTGAAACAATTAAATTAAAGAAATAACCTGCGGTGTTCGGATAAATGGATATCGCCGTTATTGTTCAATAAATCAAGTTAGCTCACAAATCATTGACTTCAAAGACTCATGCAAAAAGAAAAACACGACTACATTAAGGGCGTTGAACAACTCCATCGCAGTACGTTGGAATTCGCTGCTATCGCGGTGTTGCTGGCACTCGGTGTAAATCTACTATCCTCAGCTATTCCTCAAGCATTTTCCTTGACAATTAATACAATACTAGGAATAGGCATCCTGCTGGTTTTGGTAGGTGTCTGTTACGTGATGTTGAGAGTCGTTTCTTCACTCTCCAAAACTATCAAGATGGAAGGTGTGCTCCTCTTGTCGAGCAATAACGAAGTGCGCGAAATCGAGCGGTATAGATTTTCGGAAGAAACCAGAAGCCATATCAAAGGGCTGACTTCGGAAAATAAGGCCTTAGCAAAAACTTGGCAGACTGCAAGTTTAGGGTTTTGCGACGACGAAATAGACGAAACAACCCGCAGATTAACGAACAATGCAAATAAGCTCGTGCGTGAAGCTATCGAGTATTTTGTCTTAAGCGAACTCACTCTACATCTAAGCGAATATTTCGTCTCCGGAGTACGAGCTAACAATGACGCTGTTGTTACCGTTGAACGACGTGATATCCCACAATTGCTGCTAGACAATCGATTCTTAGAGCTCTTTTCCAAAGACATGTCTGAGAGAGAGGCATTTCAGTATCACGGAGAAGATTCGCCAGGGAAAATAGTTTTTGCTAAGGGCTCAGAGGGAGAGATATATGACAACTTTGAACTTGTGCTGCCCAAAGGGTCGTCGTTGAGCCGACATGGAACAACTTTACGTATACATACACCTCGATTCACCTTGGACATTGATTCAATTTACAAGGGATATTCGACGGTCTTGCCACGCGACTTCGAAGAGTTCTACTTAGGCATTCCGTCCAACGAGGTGGACGCACAGCAGGTGAACTTGCGCGTCACTGTTAGCTTTAGGTGGTGGAGCGTGCTAAGTTCGCGCAGTTGGGAGTACTTTGCTTGGCTTGATTCATTTCTTGATCGACTTCATGAGTCGTTTCATTTTGATGCATTCTTGCTTAGTATAGAATGGAAGACAGCCCATACGACCGCAATTGCCATACGCAACGCCAAGTTGTCGGGTAAATATGTTGGCTAACCTTTCATTCCACCGGACCTGCGCAAAAAGCCGAGCAGGCCGGTGAACTCAAACGTTAGGCGTCGATGAAGAAGCAGCCCATCAATTCAACTGCCGCGGGTTTAATGCTTGACTCGCTTGAGTTCTTCAAAGCTAGCGAACTCGTTCTCAACAGAACATCTGGGGTCTCCTTACCGGCGTACTTCCTACTTGGTCGATCTATTGAGCTTTCTCTGAAGGCGTTCTTGATTCATTGCGGAGCAAGCGCAGAGGAGACAAAGATCTTCCGGCACAACCTCGTGAAGCTTCTGAGCGAAGCCACAAGCAGAGGACTGGAAAACCATGTCTCCCTTGAGCAGTCTGAAGTCGCGGCGTTGGATCTGTTGTCCAAGGAATACTTGGCTACTCGTCTTAGCTACCGTGATACTGGAAGCACTTACTACTTGCCCTGCATCGACCTTACGGAGAGCGCGGCGAAGAAGCTGATCTGTGGCCTTGAAGGTGTCTGTGTATAGCCCCGCGCCGACGCCTAACCCTTCCATTGAGGGGACGTCAAACGTAAGAACTCAAGGAGAATTTGATGAATCATTTGTGGAGACAATGTCAAGCGGCAATTTGCTCGCTGACATTTGAAAACGCGAACGGCCGCATAACATCTGGCTCAGGCTTTAAAGTAGGAGACTATTTGATCACTAATAATCATGTGATCCAGGTCACGGATGCCCGGCGAATCGTCATCAGAAGCGTAAATGCAGACTCACATACAACTGCTTTGGATATTTCATTCGGGCATCTTGAGTTCCGTACTTTCTTGGTTGAAGGTGACCCAGAAACAGCATGGGATTTTGCGATATTAAGAATCCCAGGGCCTGAATTTCAGGCTTTGCCATCCCTAGAACTTGCTGAGGAAGATGAGATAGAAGTTGGGAGCCAAATTGCCATTTTCGGGTATCAATTCGATCAAGCACAGCTATCAATGCACATGGGCTATTTGGCTTCGCAATATTTTCGCGCTGGGGTGCACTATCTTCAGCTTGATTCAAGTGTAAACCACGGAAATTCTGGCGGTCCTCTAATCGATGCTGTGACCGGTAAAGTGCGCGGAATAGTCACAAGGAAGGCCACTGGGTTAACTCAACAATTTGATGCGCTGCTGCACTCATTTCAGCAAAATATCAATCAACTGCAGGTTATGCAGCAAGGTGGCGCCCGCGCAATCATTGCTGGACTTGATCCGGTTGCAGCAATGCTTGCGACTCAAACGCAAATGCAACGGATTGCACAAGAAATTGGTAGGTCGGCCAATGTCGGTATCGGATATGCTTATCACATCAACAAAATCAGAGCTAGCTTAGCTAGGCACAGCACTGAAAGCCCATCGCAATGAGTTCTAACTCGTCACTCAACCCAGAATCGCGCCAAATGACGCGGGCTGGTTAGTTCGGCGTTAGACCAAGTCGGCTTGAAATCACTTGGGAGACCTTCTAGTTCGAAAGTCTCACAGCCACTCTGACCGACATCCCGAGTTTAACCCCACCAAGGGATTGCTAAATATACGGCATTGCCGTATATTCATGGATGTGAGAACCGTAGCCGAAACCCCAATATTTCAAAAGTACGCCAGCGATGTGTGGTCAGACGCCGAGCGTATTGAATTCATCAACTGGATTGCCAATAACCCAGAGGCTGGCGATGTCATTCCAGGAAGCGGTGGCTGCAGGAAAGTTCGTTGGTCATCCGCAGGCCAAGGTAAGCGAGGTGGCGCCAGGGTAATTTATTTCAATGCGACTGAAGCGGCTATTTGGCTGCTCATCGTGTACAAAAAGGCCAAGTTCGATAACCTTCCAACCGCCTTTTTAGCTGAATTGAAAAAAGGAGTAGAAGATGGACTCTGAAATGAAAAAATTTCAAGATGACTTACTCAAGTCCGTGAAACAAATGCGTAAAGGCAAGGCCGCACGCATCAATCAGGTTGAGTTATCGCCTGCGGCAGAGGCACGTGCCAAAATGGGATTGTCTCAACAAGAATTTGCCTCATTACTGGGTGTGTCAGCTCGCACCCTACAAGACTGGGAACAGGGCCGCCGAAGCCCAACCGGCGCGGCAAAAACCCTGCTCAAAGTTGCGGTTACTCATCCAGAAGTGTTGCGAGAAATTGGCGCATAAAAGCCTTTTAGAATTTCGCCCGCCAGCACATCAATCACCAGAAATAAGCGAAATAAAAACCCTTCTTGACAAATTTACGCCATGCGTTTAACATCCGTCCTAAGGACGGATGTTAAACGCATGGCAATAAATATTAAAACAATTCAACCCGAACAAATAGCCACAAGCATTGCCGCGCAGCTGGCCAAACAAACAGGCCCGGCCATTACGCAGTATGAATTGGCATGCCTGGTATTTCAATGCCTGCCGAATAAAAAATCAACAACCGCAGCTACAAAAAAACAACTCGACGAAGTTTTAAAACTACTTCAACAATTCCACTTAATACACCCAATTGAACCCTTTGCAGAAACACGCGGGTACCGGCTGTTTGGGCGTGAACGAAGCACGGCAGTTGAACTTGCATGCAGCCTTGATCCTTTCGCTTACGTATCCCACCTTAGCGCAATGGAACATTACGGCTTAACCGACCGCCTCTCGCAACTGGTTTATTTAACGCGCCCGAAAGCTTCTGAGTGGTCAACCCTTGCCAAAGCAAAAATGAATCGCGACCTTGGGCAGCAATCAGAAAATTTTCTGAAGTTGGGCTATCCAAAACCAATTCGCCCTACTTTCAAAAAGCTGTCTGGAATTACGGTGCACCTGCTTGAACGCTCTAACCAGGGCGCCTTTCGCACCACAGCACACAGCAGCCTGCGCGTTGCAACAATAGGCCGCGTGTTTCTAGACATGCTTCGCGAACCCGCTTTGTGCGGTGGCCTGCAACATGTGGTCGACATTTACACCAACCATGCCAAAAAGTACCTGGCATTTGTTGTGGACGAACTGAACACCCATGGCGCACCCATCGACAAAGTAAGGGCTGGCTACCTGCTTTCCGAAGTTTGCAAACTTAACCACCCGGCTTTTGCCGATTGGGAAAAGTTTGCACAGCGGGGCGGTTCCAGAAAACTGGATCCCGAAGCCGAATTTGAACCCTTCTATTCTGAACGGTGGAAGCTATCGATCAACCTGCCCTCTTTATTGAACAACGAGAACACCTTTGAATAAACAGATTGAAACCCTGAACGTAGCCGAATGGGTTGCAAGCGCACCTTTACAGCAACAAGCTTTTCGGGAAGCTGTTCATATTGTGTTGTCGGCAATCGGCAGCAGCGTGCTGCTGCGTACCAACATGGTGATGAAAGGCGGCATGCTAATGGCCATTCGCTACAACAGCACCCGTTTTACCCGCGACGCCGATTTTTCCACCACGGCACTTTACCAACAAGGCAATGAGAAAGAATTAATTGAAGAACTTGAAGCCCAAATTCAATATTGCAATCAACTTCTTTCATACAACACCCACTGCACCGTTCAATCGTCGAAAATAAGCCCACCAGGCAACAACCGTACACACCCAACATTAAAACTGACGATTGGCTACGCAGCACCAAGCGATCAATCGGCCTTTCGCCGACTAATTGCAAAACAGTCACCCAGAATTGTGGAAATTGATTTCAGCTACAACGAGGCGGTACTGGATGTTGAAATGCTTCGGCTTAGCGACCTTGACGAACTGCATGTGTATAGCTTGGTCAATTTGATGGCGGAAAAGTATAGATCGCTGCTACAGCAACCCATTCGGAAAAGAAATCGGTATCAAGATGTTTACGACCTTTACTTTCTAATCGAGAAAGCGCCACTGACAGGCCATAGGGAACACCTCGATTTACTTGAATGCATACAAACAACTTGCAACACCAAGGGAATTGAAGCCACACCAAACAGCCTAAGAGACACCGCCGTACAAAACATGGCGGCAACGGGCTACAACACACTTACAAACGACCTTCAAGAAAATCTGCCTGAATTTGATGTGGCTTACTTAAAGGTACGCGAGTTTTACGAAAACTTGCCTTGGGCACTCTCTTGAAATGGCAAACCTCACCCCCCATAAAATCCAAACACCAACACACTCATACCGTCTGCATCAATTATTCGAACACTTATATCAGTCATTCCCATTTCAGCAGCCAATGGCTCCAGGTGCTGCGGTGTGTACAAAGCATTTAACGGAACCTGCTTCAATGCCGCCTTCACCTTTGCTACATCTAGGGCTGGAAATAACAAGGCTGGCAATGTATCGAAGGTTTTAGTCACGGTCCCGGCGTTGGGGTTAGGGCCAAGAAGAACTGTCAGCGTGGCCCCGTAGTGCGCGCAACTGAAAAGTTGCAGGTGAAAACCACCAATGCCTTTCAGGGCACCTATGTAACCAGTGTTTCTCTCCAACTTCTCAAAGCCAATCACATGCTTCGATTTTTTAAACCGCTGCACATCAACGCCACTGTGTTCATACACACAGTCGCTTCCGGAAGCTGCCCAGGCAGGCGACAGGGAAGCTGAAAGACATACAAAGAGAAAACACAAAACAGTTTTCTTAATCATGATTTCTCCGGCTGTGGAATTTCCAGATGATAGGCGGGGAAATGCGAATTTTTTCTTGTGGCTAAGAGTGAAATAACATTTGAACGGATATTGAATTGCCCCCACCCCTCCGGCCCAGAAACAGAGGCCGGAACCTGGGCTTTGCAGGAAGCGGAAAAAGCTGGAGAATTAAAAGCAGGAATTTATCACTTGTTTGCAGCCCAGCATTCACGCTCAAGGTCTAGAGAAACTGTAAATGTCCTCAACAGTTAATACCGTTCACATCACCAAGCCAAGTTTGCTGCTAAACATTCAGAAGGACTTTCAGCAGCAATTAATTAATCGCCCAGACTTCAAAGACAGGGTTATGGATCTGTTGGCAATCAATCCCGATGAGTGCGATCAATTGCTGCAAGAGTACCCACGCTTTGTTTGCCTGTTCAGGATTGAGTGGGGGTACATCCGGATGCCTTTCAACCTGGCTGCGGTTCGAGAGGTGGACTTGCAATTTGGTTGTTGCTCTACATGGTCGAAATTCACAGAATCAACAGAGCGAAAATATCCAGAGCCGAAGTTGTTTGAGGTGAGCGATATTGAGCCGGGGAAACTTGATGACTTGATGAGCTACCAATACACAAGGAAGGCGTATTGGGCCACTTTCGGTGAGCCATCACCAAAACCAACCTGGCCAAACCCACTGGAGTTGTTTGAGGAGTACTTTGAACGACTGCCCACTTGGGCGCGTGCTATACGATTTACGTTTTTGATTATGTTTGTGGCGTTGTTGGTGCTATTCAATTCACCGTTGTTACAAACTTTAATCAACAAGGATTTTGAAAACCTGGGATTTAACCATGCTTTTACGCTGGCTTTCACGATGTTCATAGGGTGGTGGATGATTGAAAGCTGCCCCCAGTGCAAGAAATTTTGTACATACATGAGTGGCCACGCAATACCTGCAGATCGTGAAGAAGAAGGGATTCGTTACCTTCAATGCACACATTGTGGCTTTGCTTATTGGTCTCGATACACCATCGGTGGGGGTGGCGGCGGTTGACGCTGCGCACTTTATCTGCAGTAGTTTTGATTTGATCTGACAAAAGCCTTGCCAAAGGGTTGGGTAATGTCTCCAAAGCCTGCAAAATGATGGGCTTTTCCCCCGATACGTTTTATCGCTACCAACACGCCAAGGAAAAAGGTGTGTGGAGACTTTGTTTGAAGCCAATCGACGTAAGCCGAATGTTCGGGCAAGCCGCATGATGAAACATTTTCACAGATGTATTGCCAACCGTTATGCTGAGCGATACATCTGCTACTTTCATTTTAGATTTAAATTCATAGGTTATCAATGTTAAATATTTGGCTGATACCTGGCCTCTCTGGTATGTTAGCCTCATCGTAGCAGTGCAACGAATTAATACAGCAACAAATACTTGTTATCGCCATTGTAAGCGCAGTCCAATCCCAGGCTATTTTGGGGGCCGCTAATGGGATTGCAACGGTGCAACCTAGGCACCCCGCACAAACAGCAGCGCGCCCCAATTTGGCACAATTTGTTCTGTAGGCCGACTGTCGATACACTGCCATCTCAGCATGATACGCAGCCATTCCAGGGCCGGAGTCCACATCATCTGCATTGCTGGTTGACCGCGCATTGGCACGATTCATCGTTAATGAAGCTGGAGCACTGACACTTGTTGCTGGACTCATTTGAAACCCCCTTACTTGTTGGATGGAACGCTACGTAGCAACCAGCAAGCTAAAGTTCCATTTAGTTTTATATTTTTTGCCAAGTACCAACAAAACTACATTAAAGAGACCCCGAACGGATCGCATCCAGCAAACCGATGCGTTGGTATTCTGGCACCAGCTCCACCAGCTCAGCGAATGCATGAATGGCCGCCGTTTTGTTGTAATACAGACCAGTATCCAGCGCTGTCATTCCATCTGCCGACCTGGCAGCCAACACCTTGGCACGCTGATGCTCTGGAACCGCCAACAAAAACGGTTTAAAAGCTCGAATACACTCTAAGCGCCCATGTCTCATGGCCAAGTTCAGCCCGAAGGGTTTCTTTCCGACTTTGATATTTGCCAAGTCCAGTTGGCCAGCACGAATCGCATTTTGCACCGCTGGCGTCAGGTCTCTTAACGTGCCATCGAAACCATGGAAAAGCAAAAACCACAAAGTCGCTTCTGAAACAGAATTGTTTTTCATATTCAAAGTAACCTTCCGGTTTTGGCGAACGGGTGACAAACCTGCTTCTGCCTCAAGAATTCCAAGGGTTTGCGCCGAAGTACCGGTGACATACATCATCGATAAATTTTGACCATCGGGGTAGTAATTTGAATAAAGCGTTGTATAAGCGGGGTGATTGAACAAGTCTTTCACGCGCAGCATATACAGTGCGTTTAATTCCGTGTGTGCAAAACGAACATGATTATTCGTTCTGTTGGGGTCATAGAACTCTGTCACATACTGCGTATGCCCCAGCTTGCCTGTCTTTACACGCAGCTGCAAACTCATCACATGGCCAGCTGAAAGCAACACAATGTATCGAACTGACTCTTGTTGTTTGTTTGCCCCGTCAATGGTGTTGCTCATTCGGGCATTCATCCCCTTGAACTGTTCAATCAGGGTTGCACCAAGCTCATCGTTGTTGATCAAATAAGGCTCGGCGGCATTCGCCATGACTTGTTTAAACTTTCGTTCGAACTCCCATGCCACCCTGTTTTTCAGATCTGCCGCGCTGGCAAAATAATCTTGAACCTGGGTATCAGTTTGTATTCGAAACTTGCCCTGAGCTTGCGCGGCCTGGGTCTGTATTCTATGCATGACCAAATGGCGGCAAACAATTTGACTTCGAGTCCGCTCATGAAAGCAAACTTTTTTATTGAAGTTGGTGAGCAAATGAACACCCTGGCGCGCAGGGTAAGGAATTTCTTTGAGCAGCCGCTTGACGACTGGGTTCTGAATTTTTTCTTGCTGGTCCACCACCTCAATAGAATATGAATCGGGTGTTAGCAACAACCTGGCGCGTTGCAATTCCAGCTCGGCTTGATTGTTTTTCCGATCACCCTGTGGTTTGGCAGCAGCACCCTGAACATTCGTGCCACGAGTTTCAAATACCGTACGCAAGGTTGATTGCAACTCTTCGGGAATGCCTCGAAGTGAGCCACTGAACGAAGCATTCTGAAGCCATGAGAATGACGAACTAAAGTTATCGCTTGTCCCATCGCCCGCAGCGGGTGGATAAAGTATCAGAAACCGCCTGACCAAATTAAAATGCTGAAGTATTTTTGGGGATGAATAATCAAGATTCAGCTTGTCGATCGCATTGTGCAATGCTCCCTCACCAGGCAATCGGGAAATTTGTTCTAACGACCAATTGACCAGTTTCATGTGTTTATCCCGATCGGGATTATCATGGCGCTTGTCGCTAATTCCAAGCTGAAGCGCAGCATCTAGAAACGCAATTTTTTCTGAACCAATTGCTCTACACAACTCGGCCGACAACTCTTTCAGCTCCGACTGATGCGGTCCTTTGCTTACCGACCCTGAGGTCAAAAATCGGCCAAGTACATGCTTGAAATTCTGTAAAGTTTCTGAACCAAGACCACGTACATCATCACCCAGTGCGAACAAACCAGGGCTTTGATTATTGTGGCTGGGAGGCAAACCGCGCATGAATTCTTGAAAGGCCTGGTATTAACATCTAAGAGCCACTAAGTACCGGCGGCAGACAGGATAGTTCCTGTGGACATGAAACAGGCCATCATGAACAGCCTGCTCACAAGCAAGCAGCACAGTGTGTGGCACCTGCTACTTGAGCACAAACCAATAAAAAAGCAGCCACTTGGGCTGCCTTTTTAACTTCGCTTTAAACTTAGGCTTTGATCAAGCCATCAATCCCAGCTTAACGCACCGCCGGTTTGGTATTCAGTCACTCGGCGCTCGAAGAAGTTGGTTTCTTTCTTCAAGTCCATCATTTCGCTCATCCATGGGAATGGGTTGGCCGCACCTTCGTACAAGGTGCCCAAACCAATCTGGTTGGAACGGCGGTTGCAAATAAACTTCATGTATTCCATAAACTGGGCTGAATTCAGGCCCAACACGCCGCGAGGCATGGTGTCTACGGCATACGCGTGTTCAAGTTCAACGGCCTTGCGGAACATGGCTTTGATCTCTTCCTTGAATTCAGGGGTCCACAGGTGTGGGTTTTCCAGTTTCACGGTGTTGATCAGGTCGATACCGAATGTGCAGTGTGCCGACTCATCCCGCAAAATGTACTGGAACTGCTCGGCAGCACCAATCATTTTGTTTTGGCGGCCCAGCGCCAGAATTTGCACAAAGCCCACATAGAAGAACATGCCTTCCATAATGCAGGCAAAAGCGATCAGGCTCTTCAACAGTTTCTGATCGTTTTCCAGTGTGCCTGTTTTGAATTCAGGATCAGTCAACACGTCGATGAACGGAATCAGGAATTCGTCTTTGTCACGAATACACTTGATTTCGTTGTACGCGTTGAAAGTTTCCGCTTCAGGAATACCCAGGCTTTCTACAATGTACTGGTAGGCGTGGGTGTGAATGGCTTCATCAAAGGCCTGGCGCAGCAAAAACTGGCGGCATTCAGGCGCTGTAATGTGGCGGTAGGTACCCAGCACAATGTTGTTGGCGGCCAGTGAATCGGCCGTTACAAAAAAGCCCAGGTTGCGCTTCACGATCAGGCGCTCGTCTTCAGTCAAACCGTTGGGGTCTTTCCAAAGCGCAATGTCGCGGTCCATGTTGATCTCTTGAGGCATCCAGTGGTTGGCGCACTGGCTCAGGTATTTTTCCCAGGCCCACTTGTACTTGAAGGGCACCAGCTGGTTTACATCGGTGGTGCCGTTAATTACGCGCTTGTCGGCTGCGTTTACGCGGCCTGCCCTTGCACCTTCAGCGGTTGGCTGCTGCACAGGGGCAGCGGCCGAACGCGCGGCTGCTTGCTGGTACAAGCCCTGGCTTGCTGCCGGGCTAGCCACTGGCGCAGCAAAGCCTGAGGCCACAGAGCCCATGGCTGGGGGCATTTGCACGGGGGGCTTGGCAGCAGGTGCTGTTTTGCCCATGGCTGCATCAAATTCATCGTCCCAAGACAACATATTTTTTTACTCCTTAAATTTTCTTGTTCGCTGCTGCTTTTGGTATAGACCAACCAAATTTAAAAACATTCCATTTTTACTCAAAACATCCGTATTCAATCACTTTGCTTTTTGTCCGAGATTTACAGCTTAATCTTCCACTGAGTTTTTCTAACGCAATATCTTCAAGGTTTAGCGTACTTTTGTGCGACACCAAAAAAAGTAAGCCAGCAACGTCAATAAAGATACAACAACAAAAGACAAACCCAAGAAAAAATCAACAAGCAAATTTTGATAATCCTCAATACCTAAAAGATCAAATTTATCGTACAACCACAACACAGAAGACTCCGACAACTTTTCATCAATTCTTGAGCGTACCAGCACAAACGCAAGGCCAAGTGTCGCAAAAATTACCCACAATAAAATCAGCAGTATTCGTGCTGCCTTTTTCATGCGACAACTACCTTACCGTAAGCTAAAAGCGTACTGCCCGGCACCGCCACGGGTTTGACACCTCTAAGTATTGCCCGCAAACGTTGATAATCGCTCATTTTCTCGATCGTAATACAACCCTCGCTTGCGCTGCCCGGATGCAATCGAAACAAACCACGCTTCACATTGTTACAGTAGGTCTCGTCATCTATTTTTCCATCAGCCGCGTACAGAGAAAACCAGTCATCACGCCCGCTAAACATATCGTAAAACGCTCCGAGCAAACCACCAGACTGCCTGTCGAAAATATAGTAAGTGCCCGGCGGTATTGGACCAACACCTACATGACACGCAGAAACACGACGATTTACATGATCACCTCGACCAGAAAACGCAGGGAATGAAATAGCCCCCATCTTGAAAGCGCTCATTGGTTTGTCATTCAATTCAAAACTGCATTCGTACATTACTTCATTCTCATATCAGGTCAGCGTATTGTTTTGATAGGTCGCTTCTCATTTTTTATCTGGGATAAAGTCCACCAAAAATTTTTACAACTTCAACGTTAGAATTAATGAGACACCTTTGTGCATCCAGATTGAACTACTTTTTATGTGATCACTTTTTCAGCGGTCGCGAGATATCGATTTTCTACTAAATATTTTCTTCCCGCCTTTGTCAATTAATACGCGTCCTCCCCGTTATCAGCTTTGAACGCATATTCGACAAGACGCTTCTCTGTTAAGGAATCAAGCAAATATTGTGCTTTTTGATTATGAACCGTCAAATCTTCGGCCAGCGATGAAGCTGTTACGCCGTAGTTCGGCAGCAGGTCTGCATGCTGTTTTAACGCCTCCAATTCATCCTCGCCGAGATTTAGTGTGCCAGCCGCATTTCGCTGTTCAGCCAAAACACCTTCATAGCGGTTAACTTCGGAAGTCAGCCAAACAATTCGTCTGGTAGTTACAAAAACGTATATGATCAGAAAAATTCCAGCCAGTATCAGTAACCAACCGTCAAAAACCACTTCGGTTTTTAGCTGCAACCAAAGCCACCGTAAAACCAACGTTACAAATCCTGTCCCCCATTGAATGGCAGCTAAGATTATTCCGCCGACCACTGTCCCGATGATCGTGTGCTTAAGTACACTGTTCTCGCTCACTGTTGTTGCCATAAGTTACTTGCGATGCGTAGCTTTATTGAGCAACGTCCGTGCGGATTGCAGGGTTAGCTCTTTCACTTAGCAACCTTGAAATTAACATTTCCATTATCACCAACATGGAATGAAATGCTGCCGTCTACGTGTTGGCGCACCTGCGCATTCCCTTGGGTTTCGAGAAATGCGCCAGAGCCAGCAGTGATAACCGTACTGTTCGTTTTTAAAGAGCTATTGTTACCAACAACAGCCTTACCTCGAAAACTCCCAAAGCTGAGCCCTTGATTTCCATGCAAGTGTGATTGCTGGATTACAAGAAACCCACTTTGGGCTAGAGCACTAATTACAGATTCGGCATGCATAGAAACGCCATACATATTTATGCGATCCTGAATTTCCTGAACAACGTTCTGCGTATCGACAGACTTTCCTGTTAGGCCCTTTAAGAGGTCATACACAGCGTTGGTTGCGAGACCAAGACTGAGTTGTGCGAGCGTAGAAAATAATGGATCCATGATTTCTCCTTTGCACTGACAGAGAGTACTAACATTGAGCCTCGTGGCGGCCTCGCAGTCACAGTCGGCGACCGAAGGCCGCGAATTGCTACGACTAGCTGGACACCACAGCCTACTTACCGGTGATGTTGATTCAGCTGTGGCTGTAGATTCCGAATGAGCATACTTTCCCAAAGATCCCGATTCTGCTGAGAGTTCACCACTTTTGCATGGATGTGCGTCGCGCCTGCTCGCACGGCGGCATCCAAGCGATCATGGTTTGGCATTCTCAATGAAAAATTATCCGTTTGCCCAATGTATACCGCTTGCCAATTTCCGTTCTGAAGCTGGTACGCGAAAATGTACAGGCCAGCAATTGCATTCCAGCCCTCATTTTTTGCAAGGACCTCGAACTGCAACGCCTCGCCGTTGCCTAGTGGCCAATTACATATCATGGTTCACGCTCCTTCCTGAAAGGAATATATAAAATTCGAGGTAACCGGCTGCAGCGCAAGGCGAGTTATGGAAAACAACCCACGCTGTTCCCGCAGTCCGGTTGACCGAAGTGCTAGGAGTAGCGCTCAAAAAAAATCCATGAGCCGCAGATAGCGGGGGCTTTTCTCAGCCTCACGCCGAGCTAATGCCCGCACAACATTGCCCTTTTCTCGACGTGTTAACTCGGGCTGTTTTTGACACACTAGGTCGTACTTTTCTTGAACCCAGTGATGTACATTCGGAAGCAAATCTTGAAGTGTGTCAGCCGCCCATTTGTCGATGGTGATACTGCTTTTCTCCGCATTTTCATCAGTGATGGTGTAGGTAGTTTTTCTTTCGTCAAACAGGTCAACAAATTCCATTTTCAATCCTCCAACACCTTAATATGGGGAGCTTTAATTGCCCCTTGATACCAAAGAAACCCCAGTCCAAAAATCAACCCACAAAAAACAAAGATGTACTTGGTTTGAAGTTTAAAGAGTGCTGAGAATTGATTACCGGGGATTTCCTCAAAAAACGACAACATCATACAAAGCATTACATAGTCAAACCCCGATATTGAGCCAAGGCACTCATCTCGGGAGAAAGCGGTCGCTATAATCGCGAGCAGCACTGACGCAACCATAATGATCATTCCGAACCTCTTGTGGTACGGCATAGGAACTCCTAACTAGTTTTATCAAACAATAATGGCGATATCCATTTATCCGAACATCACACCTCGGCTTCCTCTGGCCCTGTGCCGCAAACAGCGCAGCTTCAGCAAAGGGTTTGCCTGTTGCGCACTTCAAGAAAACCGCCCCGTTTGAACAAGGTTTCAATGGTCGCCAAGATGTTTACATCCTTGGCGATACCCAAGAACCGCCCATCTTTTTTGGCGGGCTTGGGTAAATTGAACACCTTGATTCAAGAAGGGATCAGCGGTTTTCAGTGCGCAAGCAGGGAACCCACGCTGAAGCCCCTCTGTTTTCATCTCACTGGCATGCTTCGCATTCATCGAAACCCGCATCGCCTGGGCGCATGGTGCATACCTTGCCTTCAATTTCAGGCTCGGGCAGGTTGGGCACTACGCCACTAGCTGGCGCTGATGTAAACGCGGCAGAAGCACCACCTTCCGCATTCACTGAATTCAATTCACCACCGGCCAGCGTCGATTTCTCGGCGTGTGTAGCACCAATGGTGCGCAGGTAGTAAGTTGTTTTCAGGCCGCGTATCCAGGCCAGTTTGTACGTGTCGTCCAAACGCTTGCCGCTTGCGCCAGCCATGTAAATGTTCAGGCTTTGGCCTTGGTCAATCCATTTCTGGCGACGGGCTGCGGCTTCAACCAGCCAGCGTGGGTCCATTTCAAACGCGGTGGCGTACAGGCGCTTCAAGTCTTCGGGAATGCGGTCAATCTTCATCACTGAACCATCGAAATATTTCAGATCAGAAATCATCACTTCGTCCCAAATACCCAAGCGCTTCAAGTCGCGCACCAGGTGTTCGTTCACGATGGTGAATTCACCTGAAAGGTTCGACTTCACATACAGGTTCTGGAATGTGGGCTCAATGGAAGCGGCCACACCAATAATGTTGGAAATGGTTGCGGTAGGCGCAATGGCCACGCAGTTGGAGTTGCGCATGCCGTGCTTCTTGATCTTCGCACGCAATGCGTCCCAGTCCATGCGGCTGCTGGTATCTACTTCCACGTAACCGCCACGCTCTTCTTCCAACAGCTTCAATGAATCCAAAGGCAGAATACCCTTGTCCCACAACGAACCCTTGAAGGTGCTGTATGCACCGCGCTCAGCGGCCAATTCGGTTGAAGCCTCGTAAGCGTAGTAGCAAATGGCTTCCATGCTTTCATCGGCAAATTCAACTGCATCGCGTGAAGCGTAGGGCTTGCGCATCATGTGCAATGCATCCTGAAAGCCCATCATGCCCATGCCCACGGGGCGGTGGCGCAGGTTTGAATTGCGCGCCTTGGCCACGGCGTAGTAGTTGATGTCGATCACGTTGTCCAGCATGCGCATGGCCACACCCACGGTTTTACGCAGCTTGTCGTGGTCAATCACCAGCTCGCCGTTGTCGGCAGGCTTTAGGTGGCGGGTCAGGTTCACGGAACCCAAATTACACACTGCAATTTCGTTCTCGTTGGTGTTCAGTGTAATTTCTGTACACAGGTTCGACGAGTGCACCACGCCCACGTGTTGCTGGGGGCTGCGAATGTTGCAGGGGTCTTTGAACGTAATCCAGGGGTGGCCGGTTTCAAACAGCATGGAGAGAATTTTTCTCCACAGCTTGGCCGCTTCCACTGTTTTGAACAGTTTCAAATCGCCACGCGCGGCTTTTTCTTCGTAGCCCACATAGGCTTTTTCGAAGGCTTTACCGTACAGGTCGTGCAGGTCAGGGGTATCGGACGGGCTG
The DNA here is from genome assembly GCA_021299735.1 of Burkholderiales bacterium. Classification (GTDB taxonomy): domain Bacteria; phylum Pseudomonadota; class Gammaproteobacteria; order Burkholderiales; family Burkholderiaceae_B; genus Limnobacter. The sequence goes on from JAJTEM010000009.1 coordinate 142,748, forward strand.
AACAGGGTCCAGTTGCCACCTTCCATTACACGCTTCATGAACAGGTCGGGAATCCAGTTCGCGGTGTTCATGTCGTGCGTGCGGCGGCGGTCGTCGCCCGTGTTCTTGCGCAACTCCAGGAATTCTTCAATGTCCAGGTGCCATGTTTCAAGGTAGGCACACACGGCGCCCTTGCGCTTGCCACCCTGGTTCACGGCCACGGCAGTGTCGTTCACCACTTTCAGGAAAGGCACCACACCTTGCGATTTTCCGTTGGTGCCCTTGATGTGGCTGCCCAATGCGCGCACTGGGGTCCAGTCGTTGCCCAAACCACCTGCAAACTTGGACAGCAATGCGTTTTCCTTAATACCTTCGTAAATGTCGTCCAGGTCGTCGCCAATGGTGGTGAGGTAGCAGGAAGACAACTGCGAGCGAATGGTGCCACTGTTGAACAATGTTGGTGTGGAGCTCATGAAGTCGAATGTTGACAACACTTCATAAAACTCAATGGCGCGTGCTTCGCGGTCTACTTCATTCAGTGCCAGGCCCATGGCCACACGCATGTAAAAGGCCTGTGGCATTTCAATGCGGGTGCCGTCCACGTGCAGGAAGTAACGGTCGTACAGGGTTTGCAGGCCGAGGTAATCGAACTGCAAATCGCGCTCGTACTTCAGGGCTGCGCCCAGCTTTTTCATGTCGAACTGGCCAAGGCGGTTGTCCAACAGGCCAGCGGCAATGCCCTTCTTGATGAACTGGGGGAAGTACTCGGGGTACACCTGCGCCATTTCATCTTGCGCAATTTCGCGGCCAATAATTTCACGGCGAATGGTGTGCAACAACAGGCGGGAAGTCACCAGTGTGTAACTGGGTTCATTCTCGATCATGGCGCGCGAAGCCAGAATTGCCGACTTGAACACTTCGTCAATTTTCACGCCATCGTACAAGTTCTTCAGGGTTTCTTTCTGAAGGTGTGCAACGTCAATTTCATTTAAGCCAACCGCTGCGCTTTCAATCAGCGCTTTCAGTGCTTCTACATCCAGCGGGCGCTTGATATCACCGTCGATCACATTCAGTGCGTGTTGCTCAGCTTGTGCAACCTGCTTGGCAGCGCGTTCCTGGGCGCGACGCTCGCGGTACAACACGTAGGCGCGGGCAACTTCGGCTTCGCCAGAACGCATCAAAGCCAGTTCTACCTGGTCTTGAATGTCTTCAATGTGGAAAATGCCGCCGGAAGGTTGGCGACGCACCAGCGCATTCACCACGCTGCCGGTCATTTGTTCGACCAGTTCGCGAATGCGGGCAGACGCCGCGCCTTGCCCACCGTTAACGGCCAAAAAGGCCTTGGTCATGGCCACTGCAATTTTGCTGGGCTCAAAACCAACCACGGCACCGTTTCGGCGAATAATTTTGTAGTTTGCATACGCGCTGTCAACCACGGGCGCTGTACCTGCAGGCCGGGAGGCGGACAAGGGCGCATCAGTTACCAAATTGCTCGCCAAATCTGAGGATCCATGGCTAGTTAGCATGCGTAATTCTCCTGGAATAAACGTGTTCTTGAGGGTTTGTTTTTGTAGTGGGGGCAAAACCGGAAACCACTATATCTTGTGTTTTATGTGTGGCTTTAAACTAATTGTAGTGGTCACAGCACGATTTGGCAAACACTTTCTTATCCCCAGCTTATGCACACAGTTATCCCCTGTGAACAACTTGTGGACAAGCATGGGATAAATGCGGTGCAACAAAAAAACGGCCCTTTAAAGGCCGTTGATCTGAAGTTCGTAGGTGTTTGATTTACGAAGCCCTTTCCAGTCAAAGAAGGGCCCAGGGTCGGTTTTTCGGGTGGGCGCTATCTCGCTGTGCGCCATTGCATATTTCAGTGGATAACGTGCTTGCAACTCCAGGGCGAGGCGTTTCAGGCTGGCGTATTGGGCTACCTCAAATGGGGTGTAAACATCGCCCAACAGTTCAATGCCAATCGAAAAATGATTGAAGTTGCTGCGGTTCATGGCTGCAGAAATTCCGGCATGCCAGGCGCGCTTTTCACACGACACAAATTGTGTTACGGAACCATCCCGGTCAATCAGAAAATGCGAGGAAACATGCAGGCCAATCAACTCACCAAAGGTTGAGTGCGAGTGGCAATCGAGCCGGTTCAAAAACAGGTCGGTAATTAATGAAGAATCCCGACCGCGCTCGGGCAGGCTAATGCAATGAATAACCAAGGTATCCACAACCGTGCCCATGGGGCGAGCATCTTGATTGGGGCTTTGCAAGCGGCGCACCCAGTCTTGTTCAATCCAGCCTTCGTCTAGCCACATGGCATGCCCCTTTTGAAAGTGAAAATACTTTCAACCAATTGAACTGTTATTTAACTCTTTCTCCGGCCGCCTTTGCATGTTCAATACCGCAGTAAAAACGACCCTGCATCATCACCCCTTCAGTCATGGGGCTGTAAGCTCCGCAGTGCTGGCAAGGCATAATCTCTTCTTTACCAGTATTACGGCCAAGATTGCCTTTTTGTTGAGTGCCCACCCCCGGCTTTTCACCCAATTGTTTGCGCTGCCAGCTTTTGAAAAGTATCCAGGCCACTACTGCCAGGCCCAGAAAAAACAGAATACGACCCATTACACTGCCCTTTTCAAAATAAACTCAAGCACAAACTGGGTGCCGAAATAAGCCAGCACCAACACGGCGTAGCTGCCCAAACACCATCGAAGGGCTACTTTTCCGCGCCAACCAAATACCATGCGCCCACCCAGCAAAACTGCAAATGAACACCATGAAATGATGGCAAACAGTGTTTTGTGATCGAAGCGCCAGCTGCTACCACTCCAATGCTCAGAGAACAAGAAGCCCGTGGCCAGGGTAAGCGACAACAACACGAAACCTGCCCACAACTGCCGAAACAAAATGGATTCCATGGTGAGCAGGGAGGGCAGCTGATCCAGCAGGCGCTCGCGCAACATGCGGTTTTCTTGTGTGGTGGCAACAGGCTGGTGCAAAGCCTTTTCCTGAAACGCCATGACCACGCCGTGGGCTGCCGCAATACCCAACAAACTGTATGCAGCAAGCGCAATCAACAGGTGTAACTGGAACAAATGATCGCCAGCCAGGCGAATTGCGGCATCTTGCCCCATCCAGAGCGGGAGCAGAAATACCACGGCACACAACGGAAATACGATTAATTCAAGCAAAGGCACGCGGTTGAAAAAACTTTCTACAAAGGCCACCAGCGAGGCAAGCCAAGCCACACACATCAGGCCAATCACAAAACCAAAGTGCAGGCCATCGGCCTGAAACAAGAGGGTAGCTAACAAATAGCCCGATACCAGCAAGGCCAAGGCCACGAGCGCGCGGCTTACACCCGCAGGTGCAACCCACTTGCCGAAAACGTTCAGCGCCGCCAATCCACCCGAGGCGGACAGCAGGGGCACTGCGAGCGCGTACAATATTGTGTTGTTCATACCAATCAGTTTACTCGATTCATAGCACGAGTCAGGGGCACTACACGATGTTTGAAAACCTCTCCGATCGCCTAACGCGCGTTGTTAAAAATATCAAAGGCGAGGCCCGCATTACCGAGGCCAACACGCAGGAAATGCTGCGTGAAGTTCGACTTGCCCTGCTGGAAGCCGATGTGGCCCTGCCTGTGGTGAAAGAGTTTATCAACCAGGTGAAGGAACAGGCACTGGGAGAAGAAGTGCTGAACAGCTTGACCCCAGGCCAAACCTTGGTGGGCATTGTTCACAAACAGTTGATCAAGCTGATTGGCGAAAAAACCGAAGAAATCAACCTGGCGGCACAGCCCCCGGTGGTTATTTTGATGGCTGGCTTGCAAGGCGCAGGTAAAACAACCACCACCGGCAAATTGGCCAAGTACCTGAAAGACAACCTTAAAAAGAAAGTGCTCACAGTGTCTGCCGACGTGTACCGCCCTGCGGCGATCGAGCAGTTGAAAACGGTTAGCGCGCAAGCAGGCGCCGAGTTCTTCCCTTCCGACATTACTCAAAAACCAGTCGACATCGCCCTGGCTGCGCTAAACCACGCCAAACGCCAGTTTTTTGATGTCCTTATTCTGGATACCGCGGGCCGCTTGGGTATTGATGAAGCCATGATGAATGAAATCAAGGCCTTGCATGCGGCAATCAACCCCACCGAAACCTTGTTTGTTATCGATGCCATGTTGGGCCAGGACGCCGCCAACACCGCCAAGGCCTTTAACGATGCCCTACCCCTAACCGGCGTGGTGCTTACCAAGATGGACGGCGATGCCCGCGGCGGTGCGGCACTTTCTGTACGTCAAATTACCGGCAAGCCCATCAAGTTCATGGGTGTGGGCGAGAAGCTGACAGGTTTCGAGAAGTTCCACCCTGACCGCGTAGCAGGCCGAATTCTGGGCATGGGCGACATTGTTTCGCTGGTTGAAGAGGCCAAAAAAGGCATCGACCAACAAGAAGCCGAGAAACTGGCCAAAAAACTGAAAAGCGGCAAGGCATTCGACTTGAACGACTTTTTGGCGCAAATAAGCCAAATGCGCAACATGGGCGGGCTACAGGGCCTGATGGACAAGCTGCCCAGCCAGCTTATGAAAGGCGCAGGCGAAGTAGACGCCGCAGCAGCTGAAAAACAGATGAAACGCACGGAAGCCATTATTTTTTCAATGACCATTGAAGAACGCACCAAGCCCGACTTGTTAAAGGCCTCACGCAAGCGCCGAATCGCTGCAGGCGCGGGTGTGCAGGTTCAGGAAGTGAACCGCCTGCTGAAGCAATTTGAGCAAATGCGCGACATGATGAAGAGCATGCAAAAAGGTGGTTTGGCCAAGTTGATGCGCAAGATGGGTAGCATGGGTGGCCCTGGTGGCAAAGGCGGTTTCCCGGGCATGTAATCGCAGTTTCTTAGCGCTTGGATTTACCTGAAAATCAGGGCTTTTCGACCTTAATGTCGTTTAATGCGGTTTTAGGCAAGGGTTTTGGCGGCTCAACGTAATAGTAGCCCCAGTTGCGGTCCAGCCGATCGTACACCAGGTTTGGGTAGGTCATTCTTCCCAGGCTACCGTTGTAGCGGCCAAGCGCACGGTCATAGTTGCCCTTTTCTATATCCAGGTAATGCCTGAGAATTAGGCAGCCATAGCGAATGTTCACTCGCGGCTCATAGAGCTGTCGTACATCACCATCAGACAACACTCGGGTCCAGAAAGGCATTACCTGCATCAAGCCAATAGCACCGGCATGGCTTACAGCGTCCGCCCGAAAGTTACTTTCCACTTCAATCAAGGCAAAAATGATTTGGGGGTCAATGCCAACCCGTTGCGCCTCGTATCGAATGGTTTTTATCAGCTCAGTGCGTTCGTTAAAGTCAGGCACGCGGCGTGAGAGTCGCCGCGACATTTCAGCCATCCAGTGAATACGATGGCCCACAGAATCGAAAATTGGACGCGGCGCCACGGGCGCTGAAAGCGCTGTGCGCAGCGCCAGGCGAAGATGATCCGCCATGGGCTCGTATTGCTGGCTGGCATTCGCTGGTGAACCGACACCAGCCAATAGCAACATCAAACTGAAGGCTGCAAGTAACCTTCTGACGCCTTGCGCCAGGTTGATTTGGCCAGCTTGATTACAGATCAACTCGCCTTTGGGCAAGTTCAACACGCAACTGCTCAAAAATTTCCCCAATACTGACATCACGCTTTTCAACCTTGCCATCGCGAGACTGAAACTCCACTTTGCCTTCTTTCAAACCACGGTCACCCAGAGTTACTCGCAGCGGTACGCCAATCAATTCCCAATCTGCAAACATGACACCCGGCCGCTCATCACGGTCATCTAATACTACGTCTACGCCAGCGTCGTTTAGTTCCCTGTAAAGTTTGTCTGCCTGGGCCTTGACCTCTTCGCTTTTTTTGTAACCAATAGGGCACAGCACCACCTCAAAAGGGGCAATACTCAATGGCCAAATGATGCCGCGGTCATCAAAATTCTGCTCGATCGCTGCACCCAAAATACGCGTCACACCAATGCCATAGCAGCCCATCTCGATTACGGCAGGCTTACCGTTTTCATCCAGAAACTTGGCCTGCAAGGCTTCCGAGTACTTGGTGCCCAAGTAGAACACATGGCCCACTTCAATACCACGACATATCGCCAAAACCCCTTTGCCGTCCGGTGAAAGGTCGCCCTCCACAACGTTGCGAATGTCGGCCACCTCGGGCTCGGGCAAATCACGCCCCCAGTTAACCCCCACAAAGTGGTAGTCTGCGTCGTTGGCACCACATACAAAATCACCCATGGCAGCTACACTGCGGTCAGCAACAACGCGCACCTGCCCACTTAAAGCAACCGGGCCCAGGTAACCTGGCCTAGTACCAAAAGCCGCAACAATTTCAGCCTCTGTGGCAAGGCGTAATTCTTGTACGCCGGTCAGCTTGCCCAGCTTAATGTCGTTAACCTCGTGATCACCACGCACCAATGCCAATATAAGTTGTGTCTTTTTGACGGGTTTGGTTTCATTTTTTTCAACAACTTCATTGGCGAACACCACGCTTTTTACGGTGAAAGCCAATGGCAAACTCAGTTGCTCTGCGACCGCGTCACATGTGGAGTTGCCCGGGGTGTGAACTTTCTCCATTCCCTTGGTTGCTGCTGGGCGCTGGGTATTACACACGGCCTCGGCCAACTCCACATTGGCGGCATAGTCCGACCCGGGACAATACGCGATTGCATCCTCTCCGGTTTCAGCAATTACGTGAAATTCATGGCTACGATTACCGCCTATTGAGCCCGTATCTGCATTCACAGCCCTAAAGTTCAAACCCAAACGGGTAAAAATGCGACGGTATGCGTCAAACATCACATCGTAGGTTTTCAAAGCTGCATTCTGGTCGCGGTCGAAAGAATAGGCGTCTTTCATCACGAATTCGCGGCCTCGCATCACGCCAAAGCGGGGGCGAATTTCATCGCGAAACTTGGTTTGGATCTGATAAAGGTTCAAGGGTAACTGGCGGTAACTTTTTACTTCCTTGCGCACCACGTCGGTAATTACTTCCTCGTGTGTGGGCCCAATCACAAAATCGCGGTCATGTCGGTCTTTCAGGCGTAGCAGTTCAGGGCCATACTTTTCCCAACGCCCGCTTTCCTGCCAAAGCTCAGCAGGCTGTACAGCGGGCATCAACAGTTCAAGGGCGCCTGCCCGGTTCATTTCTTCGCGAATAATATTTTCTACTTTGCGAATTGAACGCAAGCCCACAGGCATGTAGGTGTAGATACCACCGGCCAAACGCTTGATCATGCCAGCCCGCATCATGAGTTGGTGGCTGATTACTTCAGCATCGGCTGGTGCCTCTTTCAGGGTATTCAAAAAAAACTGGGTGGCGCGCATTTGCAAAAAACTCTTGAGTAATGAATTGGTTAGAACTGCGATTGTACTTTTATCCGCCCGCAGCGCGGATACCCTAGGTGTACAAATGCAGGCTGGTGCTTATAATGAGTGTGAATTGTAAAGAAATCTGCGGGGCGCGTATGCTTGATAAAGAAGGCTACCGTCCCAACGTCGGCATTATTTTGACCAATTCCCGAAAGCAAGTCTTTTGGGGTAAGCGAATTCGTGAACATTCCTGGCAATTTCCGCAGGGCGGAATTAAACATGGTGAATCGCCAGAACAAGCCATGTACCGGGAATTGCACGAGGAAGTTGGCCTGTTGCCAGAACATGTTGAAATTATAGGAAGAACCAGGAATTGGTTGCGGTATACCGTACCCGATCACTGGATTCGACGGGAATGGCGGGGAAGCTACAAAGGCCAGAAACAAATCTGGTTTTTGCTGAAATTGGTTGGAAGGGATTGCGATGTAAGCCTGCGGGCCACTGAGCATCCCGAATTTGATGCCTGGCGTTGGAACGAGTATTGGGTTCCACTTGAAAACGTCATAGATTTCAAAAGGGAAGTGTACAAACAAGCATTGGGAGAGTTGGCCAAGCTGCTGTTTTCCAGAAATGACCCGAGGCGATTGCCGCGGGGTGACCACTGGGAACCTGCCGTTAAAACCGGTGAAACCCAAGGAAAACCAGAGTCGACATAAAAAAACGCGAACCCAAGGGTTCGCGTTTTTTTACACACGATTTTCAGCTGCGGGTACCTCTGGTAATTCAATTGATGCTTGAATTTCGGCCACGCGATTGCCTCTGAGATAATTCAGGTTAATCGAAGCCATCTTGGCGTAAAACGCCGATGCGGTAATGGCTGTGAGACCCACCATAACTGCCGATGCACCAAAAAGCATTTCATGGATCTCTCCGCTTTTGACCATGTGCCTAGCGCCCATACACGCTGCAAACAAACCTGCCGAAGCTGTGACCACGGCGCAACAAAGTGGAGAAATCACTGAATTTTGATTGTCTAGACTCTGGGCTAAAGGTGGACGCTGATGGCCCATAGCCTGGTTAGCGTTTACAGTTTGAGCAGAAATAATACCAACTTGCTGGGGCATGACAACCTTCCTTGACCACGAAAAGATATAAGTAAATCCTCAGGCAAGTTTGGTTCAATTGTACGAAAATCCACTTTGGGTTAACCACAGTCAGCCTTTTGCAAAGCCCCCACCCAACGGTCGCGGTTTTCGCGCCGCTCGCGCATGCACTGAATCAACAGGTGCATATGCACAGATTGCCTTTTTTGTGGGCCAGCAGTACCCAGGCCGCATCGATGTCTTCATCGCGCTTGAGCCAGCCGAAAACACGCTGCGCAAGCTGGTAGCCAGCTTTTCTTTTTTCATCAACCGGGTAAACAAAAAGCCGAGCGGGCTAAGCAGCAGCTTTTGAATTCTTAGGCCAGCACCACCATGTTGTCTCGGTGTATCAGCTCGGGGTCGTCCAGATAACCAAGGATGGGCTCTATCGCGCTGGTGGGTTGCTTGGCAATTTTTTTAACCTCAGCAGCAGAGTAATTCACTAGACCACGCGCAACTTCTTCGCCCTCTGGGCTGAGGCAGGCTACAACATCACCGCGCTGAAAATTGCCTTGGCAACCGGTTACACCAATGGGCAACAAACTGCCTTTTTTCTTGCGCAAGGCCTCAGCGGCGCCAGCGTCCAGCAACAAGGAGCCTTTCAGTTTCAGGTGGTCGGCCATCCATTGCTTGCGCGCGGCCAATCGCCCCAAGGGGGCTTTCAGGTAGGTGCCCACGGATTCACCTTTCATCAGGCGCACCAGCACATTCGGTTCATGGCCACTGGCAATTACGGTGGCTGCGCCACTTCGTGCAGCTCGCTTTGCAGCCAGAATTTTGGTGATCATGCCACCAGTGCCCACACTGCTGCCCGCCCCACCTGCCATTTTTTCAAGCTCGGGGTTGCCTGCTGTTTCCTCGTGGATGAATTTGGCATCCGGGTTCTTGCGGGGGTCGGCGCTGTACAAACCCACTTGGTCGGTCAAAATAACCAAGGTGTCAGCTTCAACCAGGTTGGTCACGAACGCGCCCAAGGTGTCATTGTCACCAAAACGAATTTCGTCAGTTACCACGGTGTCGTTTTCGTTGATGATGGGCACCACTTTGTGGCCTAACAACGAATACAAAGTGGAACGTGCATTCAAGTAACGCTCACGGTCGGCCAAATCGGCGTGAGTTAACAGCACCTGCGCACACACCAGGCCATGTTCAGCAAATCCGATTTCATAAGCATGCACCAAGCCCATTTGCCCCACGGCCGCGGCGGCTTGAAGCTCGTGAATTTCTCGGGGGCGCTTGGCCCAGTTCAGGCGTTTCATGCCCTCGGCAATTGCACCGGACGAGACTAACACCACCTCGCAGCCAAGTTCGGCGAGTTCAGCAATTTGTGCTGCCCAAGCCCGAATGGACTCCATGTCCACGCCCTTGCCACCTTTGGTGACCAAGGAGCTGCCTACTTTCACCACTACACGTTGATTTGCCAGAGATTTCTCTGCCACGGAAATTACTCCTGATCGTCGCCAGTTCTTTCGGGATTGATGAGTGTACCCGTGCTTTCGCGAAAGCGCGCATCAGGCTCGGGCGGGAATTCCACCTGCATTTGCTGCACCAGGTTTTCATATACCGAGCGCATCAGGTTGGCTGTGTTCTCGCCTGTCAAACTTGAAATTGGATACACCTGTCCTTGCCAACCGGTTTTCTTTCGATAACGGGTCACAAAGTCGTCAATTTTGGCTTTGCGATCTTCTTCAGCAATCATGTCGATTTTATTCAGCACCAGCCAACGCGGCTTGGCCCACAGGTCTTCATCGTATTTGCGCAGCTCTTCGACAATTGCCGCTGCTTCGTGCACCGGGTCTACGTTTTCATCAAACGGGGCCAAATCAACAAGATGTAGCAATACGCGGGTGCGGCTTAGGTGTTTCAAAAACTGGTGGCCAAGGCCGGCACCTTCAGCAGCACCTTCAATTAAACCCGGCACATCGGCAATCACAAAGCTTTGGGCGTGCCCAATGCGCACCACACCCAGGTTGGGGTGCAAGGTGGTAAACGGGTAGTCTGCAATTTTTGGGCGGGCATTCGAAACGGCCGCGATCAAAGTGGACTTGCCCGCATTAGGCATGCCCAGCAACCCCACATCGGCCAGTACCTTCAATTCCAGTTTGTAACGGGCGGATTCACCGTCTTTTCCTTTGGTAAACTGACGTGGAGCACGGTTCACGCTGCTTTTGAAGTGAATGTTGCCCAGGCCGCCATCGCCACCTTTTGCAATCAGCACCTGCTGGCCATGCTCGGTCAGGTCGGCCACGACCAAGCCTGTTTCAGCATTCACAATCGTGGTGCCCACAGGCATTTTCAACACAATGTCCGGGCCTGCTGCGCCGTAACAATCGGATCCACGGCCGTTTTCACCGTTCTTCGCGCGGTGCTGCTTGGAAAAACGGTAATCAATCAGGGTGTTCAGGTTGCGGTCGGCCTCGGCAAACACGCTGCCACCTTTGCCGCCATCGCCACCATCGGGACCACCCTTGGGAATAAACTTTTCTCGACGAAAGCTGCCAGAGCCATTTCCGCCCTTGCCTGCAAACACCTCAATTGTTGCTTCGTCGATAAACTTCATGTTTTTTCCCGATTACTATGCCCGCATGCTACTTGTAGTGAGTGCGCCTGCCAGACTTGATCTGTTTACTATAAAAATGAATGCACTTGCCCAAAAACGAAAATAGCCCTGCACTGCAGGGCTATTGGACCAAGCACGGTGTGCGGTGCAAACGAGGAATTAACCTTCGCTGACCACGCTCACAGTTTTGCGACGCAGTGCGCCTTTGACTGAGAACTGCACCTGACCGTCTGTCAGGGCGAACAATGTGTGATCTTTGCCCATGCCGACATTGTCACCAGCATGAAAACGTGTACCGCGTTGGCGAATAATGATGCCACCGGCATTGATTGCCTGGCCACCAAACACCTTCACACCCAGTCGCTTGGCTTCTGAGTCACGTCCGTTTCGCGTAGAGCCGCCGCCTTTCTTACTTGCCATGAGTCATTCTCCTCTATCAAGCGTTGATGGCTTGGATCTGGATTTGAGTGTAGTTCTGGCGATGGCCTTGACGCTTTTGATAGTGCTTGCGACGACGCATCTTGAAGATCTTCACTTTGTCGTGACGACCGTGTGCCAAAACAACTGCCTTGACCGAAGCCCCTTGAACAAGTGGAGTACCCACTTTTACAGTGTCACCGCTACCAACGGCGAGCACTTCGTCCAGAGAGATTTCTTGGCCAATGTCAGCAGGTATCTGTTCTACTTTAAGTTTTTCGCCAGCAGCAACTTTGTATTGCTTGCCGCCGGTTTTTATGACCGCGTACATAGTTGACCCTTAATTTTTTAACCAATCTTTAATCTTGCAATGAACCCGAAAAAATTCGGATAGCCCGCAATTATGCTCGGAAAGTGCAATGTTGTCAAAGCCTTGTGAGCAAAGTGCGCACATTCTGCAAAGCCGATGCGGCTTTTGTCAAACACCCTCAAGTACAATATGCGCAACATAAATCATCCTCACATGCAGTGAACCCCATGCCCAGCCCAGCGCCCAGTGTGAAAAGCGTGTTGTCGCCCATCGTGGCCGACATGCAGCAACTCGACCAGGTTATTCGAGCCAGCCTGCACTCCGAGGTTAGCCTGATCAACCAGATTAGCGATTACATCATCAATGCAGGCGGCAAACGTTTGCGCCCGGCACTGGTTATTCTGACCGCCCGCGCTTTGGGCGCCACACCACAACAAATGGCACAAGCTATTGAATTGGCTGCAATTGTTGAATTCATTCACACGGCCACTCTGCTGCACGATGACGTGGTTGATGAATCAGAGATGCGCCGAGGTCGCCTGACCGCAAACGCAGAATACGGAAATTCTGCCGCAGTGTTGGTTGGTGACTTCCTGTATTCCCGCTCGTTTCAGATGATGGTAAAAATCGGGCTGATGGACGTGATGGACGTGCTCTCGGAAGCGACCAACACCATCGCAGAAGGTGAAGTGCTGCAACTGCTGAATTGCAAAGACCCCGATGTGACAGAAGACCGATACATGCAGGTTATCGATTTCAAAACGGCAAAGCTATTCGAGGCGTCCTGCCGGCTGGCGGGTATTGTGACCGGTCAAGACAAGGAACAGATCGCCAATCTGGGGCGGTTTGGCGCAGAGGTGGGCAGCGCGTTCCAATTAATTGATGACGTGCTTGACTACGCCGGAGAAAGTACGGCGCTAGGCAAAAATGTGGGAGACGACCTTCGCGAAGGCAAACCCACATTACCCCTTATTCACGCAATGCTACACGCCAAGCCACAGATAAAGGCCCAAATTCGGGATGCAATTGCCAACGGTGGCACCCAGGATGTGAGCGGCATTATGGCGAGTATTGAGGAAACAAACTCCCTGGCGTACACACGAAGTAAAGCTCTGGCCCTGGCACGATCGGCCAAAACCCGGCTAGGCGTGTTAAGCAACAACCAGTACTCGGAGGCACTTGAGACATTGTGCGATGTCGCGGTAAATCGTAATTCTTGATCTGAAAAAACATCCGCCTAGGTGATTGAAAAGTACACACTGAAGAAGCATAGTTGGGCAATAAAGCTGTTGATCCAAACCGTTCACCTTCAAGGACCTTGATCTATGAGCATCAGTAGTGCAATTGTCAAAAGCTCTGGGCTTGTGCGGGCACTGACCGCCAAACAACTTCTGGACAACGCCCGACTGGAGCAGTTAACCGCTGAGGAGGTCCAAGGCCGCTCAGTGGCAGAGTGGATTGTGAGCAACGGATTGGTGAGCGCCGAGTTGCTCGCCAGCACGGTTGCGAAGCACTTTGGGTACCCGTTGCTGGACCTAAGCCAATTTGACGAGACGCGAGAGGGGCTGGAGGCTGACCTGGTACAGGCAGAAAAAGGATTAGAAGCTTTTGTACTGAGCCGCCGCCACGGCTCATTGAACGTGGCCATGGCCGACCCGACAGACCTTAGCACCATTCAGCAACTAAAGTTTCGGACCCAGTTGCTTGTTGAACCGGTGGTGGTGGAATACGATAAGTTATTAAGCCGAATCGAAAAGAGCTCCCCCTCACAGGGTATGGATGAAGGCTTGCTCACGGAGGTTCAGTCTGAAGGCAGCTCGAATCAAGAAGAATCTGCCCTCTATGTAGATGATGCGCCTATCGTTCGATTTGTTCAGCGGGTGCTGAGTGATGCCCTGAAAAAAGGTGCATCCGATATTCACCTCGAGCCTTATGAGAAAAGCTACAGGGTCCGATTCCGTATTGACGGGGTGCTTCAGGAAACTTCACAGCCGCCGCTGACAGCCAAATCACAAATTGCAGCACGAATCAAAATCATGAGCCGGTTGGATACCACTGAAACACGCGTGCCCCAAGATGGCCGCATTCGGCTTACGCTGGGTTCCGACGAGCGCAAAATTGACTTCCGGGTCAGCACATTGCCAACATTGTTTGGCGAAAAAATTGTGATGCGTTTGCTTGACTCCACCAAATCACTGCTGAAACTAGAACAACTGGGATTTGAGAATGCCCAGCGCACGGCTGTGGAAAATGCATTGGCAAAACCACACGGCATGATTTTGGTCACTGGCCCAACAGGAAGCGGCAAAACCGTGTCCCTGTACACGTTTTTACAAATGCTAAACCACAATTCCGTCAACATCAGCACGGTAGAAGATCCAGCCGAGATCAACCTGGCGGGAATAAACCAGGTCAACATCAACGAGCGGATTGGCCTAACCTTTGCGAAGGCCCTGCGCGCCCTGCTACGTCAGGATCCTGACGTCATTATGGTCGGCGAGATTCGTGATCTGGAAACGGCTGACATTTCGATAAAGGCTTCACAAACTGGTCACAAGGTATTGTCTACCTTGCACACCAACGATGCTGTGTCTTCGATCATTCGCCTGAAAAACATGGGCGTTGAAACATTCAACATCGCCTCGTCGGTCAGCTTGATCATCGCCCAGCGCTTGGTACGAAAACTATGCAGTTGCAAGTCCCCGCATCCGCTCGGGCTTCAGGCGATGGCCACTTCAGGTTTGTTGAAAGAGGTCCCCCAAGAGGATTGGACACCCTTCTGCGCGGTGGGCTGCGAGGCCTGCAATGGCACAGGATACTCGGGTCGCACCGGTATTTACGAAGTGTTACCCGTGTCTGAAGCCATGCAGGAACTCATTATCGCGGGCGCATCTGCGCTTGAAATGGAACGCCTTGCCCGCCAAGAGGGAATTGCGAGTATGAGTGAATCCGGTATCGCCAAGGTTCGCTTGGGTATCACCAGCATTGAAGAAATTCTGAGCGCGACAAAAGCCGATTAACCTGCTTGAGAGAGCGTGTCATGAATGCAAATTTGAGAGACAAGTCCGCTTCTGGAGATACGCTGTTTTTTTGGACAGAAAAACCAAAAGGCAAATCAAAAAAAGCGCGATCAGGTGAAATCCGAGCGCGCTCAATTGACCATGCGCGCTACCAGCTAAGCCGACAGGGCGTTACGGCGAGTACAGTTCGAAAAGCCCGGTCCTTCACTGGGCGAGGAATTCCTCTGGCCACAGTTGCCTCTTTTGTGCGGCAGCTTGCCGTAATGATCCAGTCTGGTGTGCCCCTTGGGCAAAGCCTGGGCTTGATTGCGAGCGGCATGACTGACGACAAATCAAAAAGGGCCATGCAAACTGTAGTCCGCTCCATTCGAGGCGATATTGAAAGTGGCTTGAAACTAAGCGAGGCCATGCGTAAACATCCCCGCTGTTTCGATAACCTGTTCTGTAACACATTGGCCGCCGGCGAGAATGCAGGTGAACTGGACGCAGCACTAAGTCGGCTAGCAACCCACATGGAAAAAACACTGAACATTCGACGGAAAGTTCGCAAGGCGATGATCTACCCAAGTATCGTGATATTGGTGGCGATTGCGGTCAGCGTGGGTATGCTGTTGTTTGTCTTGCCCTCGTTCAAATCCATTTATTCGCAATTCGATGCAGAACTTCCGGCGCTCACCTCCATGCTGCTTGGTACCTCCGACCTATTACAAGAGCATGGACTGGTCATGCTCGGTATTTTGGGGGTGGTAATTTATAGCCTGATTCAGGTTTATCGCAGAAATCAGAAATTCAAAAACTCTGCTGACACTCTTTTATTGCGCATTCCGCTGATCGGCGACATGATGAAAACCGCAGTTCATGCACGCTGGACGCGCACTTTTGCGACATTGAGTGCATCTGGCGTGCCAATTACGTCAGCACTCGAATCAGTCGCTAGCGTGTCTCACATTCAAAGCTTTCAGGACGCCACACTGGAAATACGGCAATCAGTTGCATCTGGTGGCCGGGTTTCCGACAGCATGGACAGCGTTCGAATATTTCCTCCAGAAGCGGTACAGATGATAAGAATCGGAGAGGAATCCGGGAGGCTTGACTCGATGCTGGAACGACTGGCCAATCAGTACGAGACCAGCCTAGATGACAAGGTGGATACGCTATCCACTGTAATGGAGCCTATGATCATGTGCGTGATAGGTGTACTGGTTGGCGTTCTTATTATTGGTATGTATATGCCAATCTTCAGTATGGGAGACATTTTTTGACCGCATTAAATGGTTTGGAACCAGAGCAATGGTTGGTATTAAGCGCGCTGCTGGGGCTGTGTATTGGGTCTTTGCTCAATGTGGTAGCCCATCGCTTGCCAGTGATGATGCAACGCGCCTGGGACGCCGACCTTGCTGAGGCCCAAGGCCGCGAGCCGGAAACGCTTCCGCGGTTCAACCTTTTTTTGCCTGCCTCTCATTGCCCGGCATGCAAAACAAAACTGAAAGCCTGGCAAAACATCCCTGTGCTTTCTTACCTGCTGCTTCGTGGAAAATGTGGCCACTGCTCAAGCCATATTTCCTTGCGCTACCCGTTCGTCGAGCTGCTTTGCGGAGGGCTTTTTGTAACTGTCGCCTTGCTCAATCCACCAGGACTTGTCGCCTTGGCCCTAATGGGCTCTGCTTTGGGCTGGCTTGCTATTCAACCTTTTCGCCGAGTTTGTACCACTGGCCAGCGCTGTGGCTGGCGCGGCAACTGGCTATTTGATACTTTGGATTATTTACCAACTGTTCAAATTGGTCACTGGCAAAGAAGGTATGGGATATGGTGACTTCAAGCTGCTGGCAGCCATCGGCGCATGGCTGGGCCTAACATCGCTGTTCAGCGTGGTACTTTTCGCCTCCGTGTCGGGTATTGTATTTGGCCTGATTATTCAAACCATTCGCGGACAGAAAAAAACCGATGCCTTTCCTTTTGGCCCCTGTTTAGTGATGGGCGCCTTGGCCTGGATGGCTGGTCTTGACGTGACTCAATGGTTTTAAACAAGCAATGCACATTGCCTTAAAAAAACCCAAGCAACTCGTGGTGGGCCTGACCGGCGGAATCGGATCAGGAAAAACTGCGGTCTCAGGCCGCCTTCATGACTGGGGCGCAACAGTAATTGATACCGATGAGATTGCACATAGCCTGACAAAAGCGAATGGGCTGGCCATGCCAGACATACGCAAAGCTTTTGGCGAAGAGGCCGTGCTTCCCGATGGAAGCATGAACCGAGACCACATGCGTGCCCTGGTATTTAAAGAGCCCGACAAACGAATTGCCCTGGAAAAGATTCTCCATCCAAAAATTCGGCAACTTGTTCAATTGAAGCTGAACGCAGGAGCCCCACTGTACTTTGTACTGGTGGTTCCATTGCTGTTTGAAAAAGAAGGTTGGGGGGAACTAATGGACGAAATTATTGTGGTCGATTGCCCGGTAGAGCAACAGATTCAAAGGGTGATTCAACGCAACGGTTGGCCAGAAGCCCAGGTACGCGCGGTAATACAAAACCAGGCAACACGAGAGAAACGATTGGCGGGTGCTACAAAGGTGATCGAAAACAATGGTGATCTGGCAGAACTTGTCAAAAAAATTGACTTTATGCACCAAACATTGATAAAAAAAGCGTAAAAGTGATCGCGCTATTTGCATGAAAACTACAGGTGCGCCACAATCATGCATGATGCTTCTTTTTATTGCGATAGCTCGGTGACCCAAGTTACAGACGAACAACAGACCGCAAATCCGGTCACTCAAATCACCACATACGAGTTTCCACTCAATGAGAGAATTCGTACCTTGTTGCGCCTTGAAGATTTGTTTGCCAAGTTTGGTTTTTTCATGTCTCAAGACCACCGCTTGGATCACCACACGGCTCTACTTACCCTGTTTGAAATCATCGAAGTCGGCTCAAGAGCTGATCTGAAAAGCGATCTACTTCAGGAACTCGACAGGCAGCGTACCTCGCTAATTCAATTCAGGGGCCATCCTGGCGTAGATCGCAACATGCTGGAGGACACGCTGGTCAGCATCGACTCCACAGCCACACAACTGAACCAATGCAGTGGCCGCTTGGGCTACCACCTGCGAGACAATGAATTTCTGATGATTATTCGCAGCCGCTGCTCGATTCCTGGTGGCGTGTGTGAGTTTGATTTGCCGGGCTATCACCGCTGGCAATCAAGGTCAGCCCAGGCGCGCCGTGCGGACATTGAGGCGTGGTTTGAACCCATGCGACCGTTGGCCAAAGCGATTCAATTGGTGTTAAAAATTTTACGCCACAGCGGGGAGATCGCGGTGGTGACCGCTGAACAGGGCAACTACACCCAGCAAATGAGTGGCAAAACTTTTCAGTTATTGCGGGTTGATTTGCCAAGCGACCTAGAGGTGGTGCCTGAATTCAGCGCCAACAAATACATGCTGTGGATCAGGTTGAACATCCCCAACGCCAATGGAGTCAGCAAAAACAACCCTTATCTTGATCCGATCGAATTCAAGATACGGCTTTGCAACTTGTAATTTCGCGGTTCAAACCCCGAACTGACTGAGCATTGCAATTCCGTGAGCACCACTTAAGCGAGCATTAAGCACATCACCCCAAGATAGCCCACCGATGGCAAACACCGGTAAACGCGCTCCCTGCGCCACTTCCGTAAACTTTTCCCAACCCAAACCCAATTGCCCAGGATGTGAGGCAGTTTGCTTTACTGCGCCCAACACGGCATAACTTAAGCCACGATCGAAAGCGAGCCGCAATCCATCTGCATCATGCACCGACGCGCCAGCGCAGTGCACGTCTTGAAACTGACCTGACAACAAATGCGCCTGAGTCAAATGCAGCGGGCATGGCAAGGCCTCAAGATACTGGCGCAAGTTCAGCCAAGTGTCGGAATTTACAAGCATGGCCTGCCCGGTTTGTTGACACA
The DNA here is from genome assembly GCA_021299735.1 of Burkholderiales bacterium. Taxonomy (GTDB): domain Bacteria; phylum Pseudomonadota; class Gammaproteobacteria; order Burkholderiales; family Burkholderiaceae_B; genus Limnobacter. Next base: position 161,482 of record JAJTEM010000009.1, read on the forward strand.
AACCATAACAGTGTTCAAAAGCCTGGATTAAATACTCGCCCCTCAAGGCTTTCTCACGAAACTGAACGTAAACCGGCACACCGGTGGTGTTCAAACCTTGTTCTAATCGCTGGGCGCATGCCTCAAACCCGGCCTCATAATTGCTCAGCGCCATGACAGTGGGCTGGGCCAATTTGGGCAACAGGGGTTCGGTGGCCGGCAAGATTGGGGAAAGGTCTGAACTGTTGAGGCTAGCCCAGGTAAAACGCTGTTGCTCCAGCGCCCGGGGCGTGCCTTCAAAACGCCACACACGGTATAAATGCAAACGTACGTTAGCATGTTCGTAGTCGTGCTCTATGCGAAACCACGGCCCGCCCTCCAGCGCAACGATGTCCAACTCTTCTTTTAATTCACGCACCAGGGCTTGCCACACTGTCTCATCGGGCTCCACCTTGCCGCCCGGGAATTCCCAGTAACCTGCGTAAGGCTTGCCCTCCGGTCTGCAACCCCATAGCACCTGACCCGCGGTATTGAACACCACTGCCACTGCAACATCGATACGGGGTTTTATATGCGATTCGCCCACCAGGTTCACAAACCTTTCGAGCCTGCCCAATGCTTTGCAAACTGGTAAGCAAGGCGACCGCTGCGGCTGCCGCGCTCTATGGTCCAGCGCAGCGCAATGTGCCGTGCCTCATCGGTGTAAGGCATGTTGAATTGTTCCAGCCAAACTTGCACCGCCGCCAGGTATTCATCTTGATTAAAGGCGTGAAAAGACACCCAAACGCCAAACCGGTCTGACAAGGATACTTTTTCCTCGATGCCCTCAGCTGGACGAATTTCGCCATTGTCCATGTGCTGGGTTTGAAGGTTGTCCTTCATCATTTGGGGCAACAAATGGCGACGGTTGGATGTGGCATAAATCAGCACATTGTCAGAGGTACCAGCAATCGATCCATCAAGCACGCTTTTCAAGGCTTTGTAGCCAGCCTCACCTTCCTCGAAAGAAAGATCGTCGCAAAACACAATAAAACGTTCGGGCCGTCCATTCACCAAATCGACCACATCTTGCAAAAAAAGCAGGTCTGTTTTGTCCACTTCAATCAGGCGCAAACCCTGTGGTGCATAGCGGCTTAACATGGCACGCACCAAGCTGGATTTGCCCGTGCCACGGGCGCCGGTTAACAACACATTGTTGGCGGGCAGGCCTTTTACAAACTGGTGGGTATTTTGGTCAACTTTTTCAAGTTGAGGGGCAATGTTTTGGAGTACCGCAGCATCCAGCGACTCAACGGTTTTCACTGGCTCCAGGCGCAACTGGCCAGCCCTGTGATGCAAACGAAATGCGGTTGAGGCATTCCAGTTGTTGGGGGCTTTCATCACCCCTTGCTCAAGGGCCTGCGCAATTCGGCTGAGTTGCTCGAGTATGGCTTTGATGTCGTTGTGCTGAGTGCTCATCGCGCAGCCGCACTTAACTGCGGTAGTCCGCGTTAATGGTCACATACTCGTGTGAAAAGTCGGTGGTCCAGACCGTGGTGCTGGCATTACCGCGCCCCAGTTGAACACGCACAGTGATCTCAGCATCGTTCATCACAGCCTGGCCTTGTTCTTCCCGGTAATCGGGGTGGCGACCACCGTTTTGGGCCACGTACACATCACCAAGGTACAGCTGAATCTTGGTTTGGTCCAGGTCTTCAATACCTGCGTAACCAACTGCCGCCAGAATGCGACCCAAGTTGGGGTCGGAAGCAAAGAACGCAGTTTTCACCAACGGGGAGTGGCCAATCGCGTAGGCTACTTTCAAGGCTTCCTCTTCGTTGCCCGCCTGCTCAACCTTCACGGTGATGAATTTGGTGGCACCTTCGCCATCGCGCACAATGGCCTGTGCCAGCTTGATCGATTCCGCCTTCAGGGCCTCAAATACTGTCGCCGCTTCGGGCTCATTACCGGTTTGAATATTCACCGCCTTGCTTTTGCCAGTTGCAATTACAACAAAGCTGTCGTTCGTCGATGTATCGCCGTCAATGGTAATTCTGTTAAACGATGCATCGGCCATGGCCGTGGTCCATTTTTCCAGCACTGGTTGTGCAATTGCAGCGTCGGTGGCCAGGTAGCCCAGCATGGTGGCCATGTTGGGGCGAATCATGCCTGCACCCTTGGACACACCTGTAATAGCAATTTCACCTGAACCCACTTTCAGTTTGCGGCTACTGGCTTTGGGCAAGGTGTCTGTGGTCATGATTGCGGTGGCGGCATCCAGCCAATCGGCTTTACCCAAACCTGAAACTGCTTGGTCGATACCCAGCAGCAAGCGATCCATGGGCAGATTTTCCAGAATAACCCCGGTTGAAAACACCAGCACCTGCTCGGCCTGAACGCCCAGCAACTCGGCTACTTTGGCCGTGGTTGCGCGCGCATCAGCCAAACCACGCTCGCCCGTGCCAGCATTGGCGCAACCCGTGTTCACCACCAGTGCACGGATACCCTTGCCCGCTTTCAGGTTGGCCTGGCAAACCTGAACCGGTGCAGCGCAAAAGCGGTTTTTCGTGAATACGCCTGCCACGCTGCTACCCTCGGCCACACGCACCACCAACACATCTTTGCGGTTCGGTTTGCGAATTTGGGCCATGGCATAACCCATGTCCACGCCAGCGACTGGAAACAGTGAATCAGCAGCAGGTACGTTCAAATTCACAGGCATGGCATTTAACTCCTTGGCTCGCACTTTTTGCGCTGGTGCGGCGTAAATAATTGCGTAACTAATTCAACAGATTCAGGAAATTTTTCCGTGGCACTGCTTGTATTTTTTACCAGAGCCACAAGGGCATGGGTCGTTTCTACCCACTTTCTCACTAACCCGGCGCGGTACATTGGCTGGTGCGCCAACTTGCTCTTCGCCAGTAGCCTGCTCTTCTTCTCCGCTGGCATCGGGGTGCTGGTACTGAATATTGTCCAGGTGCGCAGCCGCTTCCTGTTCCAGTTGCTGTTCAGCCTGCTGCACTTGCTCCGCAGATTGAACACGCACGGTCAACAGCACTTTGGCCACTTCATCACGCACACGGTTCAACAAGGCACCAAACAGTTCAAAGGCTTCACGCTTGTATTCCTGCTTTGGATTTTTCTGGGCATACCCACGCAAGTGTATGCCTTGGCGCAGGTAGTCCAGCGCAGCAAGGTGCTCACGCCAGTGCGTATCAATGCTTTGCAACAACAGTGTTTTCTCGAATTTGGCAAATGAATCTACGCCGACCAACTGAACCTTGGCTTCATAAATATCGTCGGCCATTTGAAGAATTCGTTTGAGGAAATCTTCATCCAGGCTCTTGGCATCTTCTTCCAGCCATTTACGCAATGTGGCTTCAAGCTGATATTCGTTGCGCAAAACGGTTTCCAAACCTTCCAGATCCCATTGCTCTTCCACGGATTCTTCCGGGATGTACTCCCGGAACACAGCCTCCAAGGCACCGTGTCGCAGATTGCCAATGGTTTCGCGAATTTCAGCCGATTCCAGAATTTCGTTGCGCTGTGCATAAATGATTTTGCGCTGCTCATTGGACACATCATCGTATTCCAGCAGCTGCTTGCGAATGTCGAAGTTGCGGCCTTCTACTTTGCGCTGGGCTGATTCAATCGAGCGGGACACAATACCTGCTTCAATGGCTTCGCCTTCCGGCAGCTTTAAGCGCTCCATAATGGCGCGCACCCGGTCGCCCGCAAAAATGCGCAGCAGCTGGTCTTCCATCGACAAGTAAAAGCGCGATGAGCCAGCATCACCCTGGCGGCCTGCACGGCCACGCAGCTGGTTGTCAATACGGCGGCTTTCATGGCGTTCGCAGCCAATAATATGCAAACCACCAGAGGCGAGCACGGCCTCGTTGCGCAGCATCCACTCCGCGCGCGCTTTTTCGATCAGCGCAGGCTTGGCGGCTTCTTCAATTTCAGGATTGTTTTCAATGCCTGCCAATTCGCGCTCAAGGTTGCCGCCCAACACAATGTCGGTACCCCGTCCCGCCATATTCGTGGCAATGGTAATGGCCTTAGGGCGCCCTGCTTGGGCAACAATTTCTGCCTCGCGTTCATGCTGCTTGGCATTTAGCACATTGTGGGGCAGCTTCTCTTTCTCAAGAAAACTGGCGATCAGTTCGGAATTCTCAATGGATGTGGTACCGACCAACACTGGTTGGCCACGCCCGTAACAATCCTTGATGTCTTCAAGAATTGCATTGTATTTCTCGCGAGCGCTTTTGTAGATTTTGTCTTGTGCGTCCTTACGCTGAATTGGGCGATGCGTTGGAATAATCACGGTTTCCAGGCCATAAATGGACTGGAATTCAAAAGCCTCAGTGTCCGCCGTACCTGTCATGCCTGACAGCTTCTTGTACATCCTGAAATAGTTCTGGAAGGTGATGGAAGCCAGTGTTTGATTCTCGGCCTGAATGCGAACACCTTCCTTGGCTTCCACCGCCTGATGCAAGCCATCAGACCAGCGTCGACCCGGCATCAGGCGCCCTGTGAATTCGTCCACGATAATCACTTCACCGTTTTGAACCACATAGTGCTGATCTTTGTGAAACAGGTTGTGGGCACGCAAAGCGGCCATCACATGGTGCATCAAAGAAATATTGGCAGCATCATAAAGGCTGGCGCCTTCGGGCAACAAACCCATTTGACTGAGAATTTGCTCTGCCTTTTCATGGCCAGCCTCACTCATCTGAATTTGATGGCCTTTCTCATCCACGTAAAAATCGCCTGGAACTTCTTCTTCACCAGGCTTTTGCTCACTTTGCATGCGCACCAATTGCTTCGGCAGGCTATCGAGCTTGCGGTACAACTCGGTGTGGTCGTCGGCCTGCCCCGAGATAATTAAGGGCGTGCGGGCCTCGTCGATCAAAATTGAATCGACCTCGTCAACAATTGCATAATTCAAACCACGCTGTACACGCTCGCCCACGCTGTACACCATGTTGTCGCGCAGATAATCGAAACCAAATTCATTGTTGGTGCCATAGGTAATGTCTGAAGCGTAAGCAGCCTGTTTCTGATCGTGCGGCATGCGAGACAGGTTGCAACCCACGGTCAGCCCCAAGAAACTGTAAAGCCTGCCCATCCAGGCGGCATCACGAGAAGCCAGGTAATCGTTCACGGTAATCACATGAACGCCCTTGCCTTCCAGCGCATTCAGGTATGCGGGCAAGGTGGCCACCAAGGTTTTACCCTCACCGGTGCGCATTTCTGAAATTTTGCCTTGATGCAAGGCCATACCGCCGATGAGCTGCACGTCAAAGTGGCGCATGCCAAACACCCGCACGCTAGCCTCGCGAACCACTGCAAATGCCTCTGGAAGCAAATTGTCCAGAGTCTCGCCATTGGCCAGGCGCGCCTTGAACTCGGCAGTTTTTGCACGCAAGGCGTCGTCAGTCAAGGCCTTAATGGTGGGCTCAAGTGCATTGATTTGGTTGACGGATTTACGATAGGTTTTCAGTAGCCGTTCATTGCGGCTGCCAAAAAGCTTTTTCAGAGTGTCTGTGATCATAGTGTCAGCTGGTTCGACCCTTTGAGGGCCTGAAAGTCAATCGACCGGGTTTGGGTCCGGTCGATTCCAAAAACAGCATAGAAGTTTAGCACGTGAAGCTTAGTCGAGTGGGACTGTAGCGCTTTCCGAGAATAAGCCGTTCAAAGCGGCCACGGTCGAAGGCCCTGGGCGGGGAAGTCCGTTTTTCTCCAAGAACTTGCTGGGATTTTGAGGCACTCCGTTTACGCGCACCTCAAAATGCAAGTGTGGGCCAGTAGAACGGCCTGTACTGCCCACCAAGGCAATTTTTTGGCCCAACCGAACAATGTCGCCGGGCTTGACTAACAGCTTTGAAGCGTGCGCATACCGTGTGATGGTTTTGTTATTGTGTTCAACTTCAACCATATTGCCGTAACCGGGGTGCCATTTGGCATCAATCACAACCCCGGCAGCCGCAGCAAGAATCGGGGTTCCAGTGGGAGCAATAAAATCGATTCCCTCATGAACGGAGCGACGTCCGGTGAAAGGGTCTATGCGGTTACCGAAATTGCTGACTGCAATGGTTTCTGAGAGGGGAGATTCGTTGGGAATACTGAGAAACTTGACGCGGGCGCTTTGAAGGTCTGTGTCGATGATACTAAATACATCGGCCTGTCTTTCAATTTGATTGGCCACATCTGAAATTGCAGTTTTCACCTCCCTGTAATTCAGGGATTTTTCGTCTTTCTGTTGCACACCACCCAAACCCACTTGCTCGGTCAGCGTGACCTGTGTGTCCAGTCCGTTGGATTTGAGTAATCGCACGCTCACGGCATCCAGGCGGGCAAGCTGCGCCCTCATCTCGGCCAAGCGAATGGCCATTGCATCGAGAGGGCTTCCGGTATTCTCGATGTCGTGGTGTTTGACGAGCTGTTGCGTGTAAACAATATCCTGAACAACAGGAATTTTCTCACCGAATCGTGCCGCCAGATAAAGCCCGGCAGCCAGGAAAAATCCTGCAAACATAACCAGCAAAACAATCAGCAAAGCAACGTGACTGGCCTTTATACTGAGTACACTGGTACGAGAAAAATGACCTCGCATAAGAATTAACTGCATGTATAACCTCCTCAATCCGCGTAGCGAACCGAATTCACCCGTTTTTAACGGATTTTAGTGAGAATACCCGGTGAAACCAAAGCATTCCGCATTATCTCCCTTGGCAAGCCTTATGCAGGAGCCAGAAACAAGCTCTCTGATTACCCAAGCAGCACAATCAAGACGACTTGAGAAAACCATTCATTCCTGGCCCTCACTGCGTGGCGTGACTTTTAGTGTTGGACCAATTAAAAAAGACAAACTAAAAATTTTTGTATCAACCCCGGCCGCACTAACGCGCCTGAGACAGTCCTTGCCCAGCCTGATTCAGCACTTGCAGGGATCGGGATTGAATATAAACGAAATTCAACTACAAATACAAACCAACCCTTTGATGTCGAAACAGCTGGAGCGTCGCCCAAAAAAAGCCGTCTTCTCAGAGGCAGCTAAAAAAGCATGGCTTGACCTCGAAAGCCGGCTGGCAGATTCACCACTGAAAGAAGCCACCCAAGCTTTGAATAAACATCACAAGTTCAAGTGAAATCGCAATGTATCCGAAAACAACCAGAGTTTGTTACATTTAATATCAATTTACAATCAATAACTTAAGCAACGGCCCAATCTGCCCTGAATACAGTAGGGGTTTCCCTTACACTCTCAAAAGTTACGATCTCAAATGCAGTTGGATCGCTGACCAATGCTCGAATCAACTGATTATTAAGACTATGGCCGGAGCGGTAAGCCTGGTACTCCCCTATTATGGGGTGGCCAATTACATACAGGTCTCCGATCGCATCCAGCACCTTGTGCTTCACAAACTCATCGTCATAGCGCAGGCCATCCGAGTTCAGGATTCGGTATTCATCCATCACGATAGCATTGTCAAGATTACCACCCAAAGCCAAACCCAAGTTGCGCAAGGTTTCAACGTCTTGAGTGAAACCAAATGTGCGCGCCCGGGCGATGTCCCGGGTGAAAGAGGTTTTGGAAAAATCGATTTCGACCATTTGACCGGTTTTGTCTATCGCCGGGTGACCAAAATCAATTTCAAATTTCAGGCGAAAGCCATCGTAGGGCTTCAAACTGGCATATTTCAGGCTCGCGCCCTCACCTTCCCGAACCTCAATTTCTTTTTTTACGCGAATGAATTTTTTCAAGGCTGATTGTTCGACCAAACCCGCCTGTTGAATGAGAAAAACAAAAGAAATTGCACTGCCGTCCATGATAGGAACTTCAACAGCAGTCAAATCGATGTAAGCGTTGTCAACACCCAAGCCACACAAAGCCGACATCAAGTGTTCGATGGTCGAAACTTTGGCGCCCTCTTTCTCGAGCGTAGAAGCCATTCGAGTGTCGCCAATTGCATGCGAGTTCACCGGGAAGTCTACCGGCTCAGGCAGGTCTACCCGCCTGAATACGATGCCCGTATCAGGTGGCGCAGGCCGAAGCGTCATGGTAACCCGCTTGCCTGAATGCAAGCCGATACCTGTGGCGCTCAACACTTGTTTAAGAGTTCTCTGTTTCACTCAAATTTCCTTGAATTGTCACCGAAGTGTAACCACCCGGCAGGTTCAACCCAAGATCTTTCATGGAGATCAAACTCAAATTAGGGCCAAAACAGGGTAAAAGTGTCGCAAAATTGCACGAATTACCCAGTTTTCAGTTCTTTTTTTAAATCTGAGACAACAACTTCTCAGCAGTACTGTTCTCAAAAACACCGGGGGGTTCAAGATTAAACTGGGCTACCACGCCGTCTTTTACCAACATGGAATATCGATTCGAGCGAATTCCCATTCCTCTTGAGGTCAAGTCCAGCTCCATACCAATCTTCTTTGTAAACTCAGCCGAACCGTCGGCCATCATGCGCACCTTGCCATCCGCACCCAGAGACTTGCCCCACGCGCCCATCACAAACGCATCATTGACGGAGATACACCAAATTTCATCCACTCCCTTGACCTTGAATGCCTCGAAGTGCTGAATAAAACCGGGAACATGTTTTGCAGAGCAGGTTGGCGTGTACGCGCCTGGCAAGGCGAGGATCGCAACCGTTTTACCAAGCAATTCTTTTTTCACTTCAAATTTGTTGGGCCCCAAGGAACAGCCTTCGGTTTCTTCGTGAAAAAACTCAAATAACGTTGCGTCAGGCAAGCTATCACCGATCTTGATTGTCATTTTTTTACTTCTCCATAAACCTCAAAAATACAGCATGCAAGCGACCCGGGGTAGATCGCGGGTTTGCAGTCTTCGGCAAAACTGCAAACTTCACCCGCGAACACCCGGGGCATTGATAGGACATTCACTTTTCGACAATTTTCTCGAAAAGCTAATCGCTTGCTTTTATTGTCGCATTGGCTGCAACACTACATTCAGTCAGCTTGACGACGCAAAAATGCGGGGATATCAAACCGGTCCATGCCGCTGTCCTGCAAAGCTTGTACCCGTGAGGCAGCATTGTCACGTGGGTTGCGGAATACGGCTGGAATGGCGTAATCCGTTTGACCCTGCTGACCACCGACCGCATCAAATGTACCTGTGCGCGCCATGGGCTGGTATTGCTCCGCCTGTACCAACGTTGGCTTGGCTGCCTTACGCCCCAAACCTGTGGCCACTACGGTTACGCGCAAATCGTCACCCATGGTTTCATCGTAAGCGGTACCGAAAATTACGGTAGCATCTTCGGCAGCATAAGCACGAATGATGTTCATCACTTCTTTGGTTTCTTTCAGTTTCAGGCTCTTGCTTGAAGTGATATTCACCAATACTCCGCGTGCGCCAGACAAATCCACACCTTCCAGCAATGGAGAGGCAATAGCCTGCTCTGCAGCTTCGCGTGCGCGATCAGGGCCATTGGCAGTTGCAGTGCCCATCATGGCCTTGCCTACTTCAGACATGATCGTTTTCACGTCTTCAAAGTCGACGTTCACGTTACCTTCTACATTGATGATTTCTGCGATACCGGCACAGGCGTTGTGCAAAACATCATCGGCGGCAATAAAGCAGTCCTCTTGGGTTGCGTCGTCGCCAACCACTTCCAGCAGCTTTTCGTTCAACACGATGATCAGTGAGTTCACTTTGCTGGCCAATTTTTCCAGACCCTCTTCAGCGGCCTTGCAACGCTTGGTGCCTTCAAACTCGAAAGGCTTGGTTACGACGGCCACTGTGAGGATACCCAGCTCCTGTGCTACTTCAGCCACCACAGGCGCGGCGCCTGTACCTGTACCACCGCCCATGCCGGCTGTAATGAACACCATGTGCGCACCACGCAGTGAGTCACGAATGCGATCACGATCTTCTTCAGCTGCCTGGCGACCAGCTTCAGGTTTAGCGCCTGCGCCCAAACCGGTTTTGCCCAACTGAATTAGTACATTTGCTTTGGTTTTGGCCAAAGCTTGTGCATCAGTGTTGGCACAAATGAACTCAACGTTTTGCACGCCTTGCGCAATCATGTGAGCCACGGCGTTGCCGCCCGCTCCGCCTACGCCCACAACTTTAATGACAGTCCCTTGGGTTTCTGTCTCGAGAATTTCAAATGACATGGTATTTGCCTCCTATCTAGCAAAAATTAACATCGCCGAAAAAACTTGAATAAAAACTACAATTAAAAATTACCTAAAAACCAATCTTTCATTTTTTGCACAGTTTGCTTCAGCCCAACGCCTTGAGAAGCCACACGGCGGCCACGCAAATGTTGAGCGCGCGCCTCGTGAAGTAAACCCATGGCAGTTGCAAAGCGTGGGGTTCGAACCATATCGGCCAAACCACCCGCATAATCAGGAACACCGATGCGCACCGGTTTCATGAAAATGTCTTCACCCAGTTCTGCAATTCCAGGCATCAAGCTGGTGCCACCCGTCAACACCACGCCGGAGGACAATAATTCCTCGTAACCCGATTCGCGCAAAACCTGCTGCACCATCAAGAACAACTCTTCAAGGCGAGGTTCGATGACAGCAGCCAGCGCCTGCTTCGACAAAGTTCTGGGATCCCTCTCACCAATTCCTGGCACATCAATCTTGGCGTGTGGATCGGCCAGCACTTGTTTGGCAACACCGTGACGAATCTTGATTTCTTCGGCATCTGGAGTTGGTGTGCGCAAGGCCATGGCAATGTCATTGGTAATTTGGTCGCCAGCAATTGGAATCACCGCAGTGTGGCGAATTGCGCCACCGGTGAATACCGCAATGTCAGTTGTTCCGCCACCAATATCGATCAGCGCAACCCCCAGCTCTTTCTCATCTTCAGTCAGCACAGCCATACTGGAAGCCAGTGGTTGCAACATAAGGTCTTGTACTTCCAAACCACAACGGCGTACACACTTCACAATATTTTGCGCCGCAGACACTGCACCAGTCACAATGTGCACTCGGGTTTCCAGGCGAACACCGCTCATGCCGAGTGGCTCACGTACATCCTCCTGACCATCCACAATAAATTCCTGCGGCAACACATGCAGAATTTGTTGATCGGTCGGGATGTTCACAGCCTTTGCGGTTTCAATGACACGGGCTACATCAGCCTGCGTAACCTCACGTTCTTTAATTGCAACCATTCCCGAGGAATTGAAGCTGCGAATGTGGCTTCCGGCGATACCAGTCAGCACGGTTTTAATTTTACAATCAGCCATCAGCTCGGCCTCTTCGAGAGCTTGCTGAATGGAGTGCACAGTGGACTCGATATTGACGACCACCCCTTTTTTCAACCCGCGCGATTCATGCTGCGCCACGCCGATCACTTCGAAACGGCCATCTGGCAACAGCTCCGCAACCATGGCCACAACTTTCGCAGTGCCAATGTCCAGCCCAACTATCAAATCTTTCGGCTCTTTGTTCATGGTGCCCAGTTTTAATTTTTCATATTCAGTTCAATTTCACGCTTGAAGCATTCGCAGGATTCGACACCGCCAAACGCTCGCCCCTTACTGCCACACCCCGTGGATAGCGCAGATCAATTCGATCTACAGTTGCCATCACCTGACTTGTAATTTTTGGATAAACCGCCAGTAGTCGATCCATTTTTTGTTCAATGCTGAAATTCTCTTGAGCTCGTCCCAATTCAATCGTGATACCAGTGTCGGTTTCAATGGACCATGCGTAACGATCCGATAGCTCCACACGAGAAGGCCACATGCCGAGGTTTTTTAATTTTTCAATACTCGACACGTACATTTTTGAAACAAGCAATTCACTGCCCGCCGGGCCATTCAACATGGCCAACTGCTGATCTTCCGCAACCTCTGCCAGGTTTGCAGAAAAGACTTCGCCGTAAGTATTAACCAGGCGAGTTTCGCCCCACAAAGCCAAAGGTGTATGCCCCTGAATTTGTATGCGCAAGCCACTTGGCCAAGTGCGCTGCACCACCGCCTTGCGCACCCAGGGTTGGGCTTCAACATGCTCCCGGACTTTCTGCAAATTGGCCGAAAAAAAAGTGCCTTCAATTTTTGGCAACACATTCGCTTTAAAGCCAATCAGATTCACACGCTCTACATCACCAACCAGCTCAACACGCTTTAGCTCAAACATTGGGCGCTGAATTAACCACTGAATACAAGCGTAGCCCAACAACACCAGTGCAAGGGCTGAAAACAGCCCAGCAATAATGCTCATGAGTTTGTCGTCGTTCCAGATGGCACCCAGCATTTAGCGCGCGCCCCCCAAATTCAATCCCGATGCTTTTAGGCGTGCACTGGCTGCAATCTGCATAACCAAGTCGTCGTACTCAACACCGTTGGCTCTTGCGCTCATTGGCACCAAGGAGTGGTCGGTCATGCCTGGCGATGTGTTCATCTCCAACAGCCAGGGTTTACCGCTTTGGTCTACCAACACATCTGCTCGTCCCCAGCCTGCACAACCCAGCACCTGGTAAGCCTTTACACAAAGCGCCTGCACTTCCGCTTCAAAACCAGGCTCCAATCCGCTGGGGCAGAAGTATTTGGTTTCATTACCAACGTATTTGTTGTGGTAGTCGTAGTTGCCATCAGGAGCCTGAATTCGAATAACCGGTAGTGCATGCGCACCGGAACCTTCACCCATTACAGGTACAGTCAGCTCTTGGCCATTGACAAATTTCTCGGCCAACACATTCGGATCGTATTTGTAGGCCAATTCAAAAGCAGACTGTAGTTGATCTGCTGTTTTTACTTTGGTCAAACCCAGGGTCGAACCTTCTTGCGCTGGCTTGACGATCAGTGGTAGACCCAAACGTTGTACTACTGCCTGAGCGTCGAACCCAGGCTCAAGGCGAACATAATCGGGTGTGGCCAAGCCTTGGCTGATCCAGGCCGCTTTTGTCAGGATTTTGTCCATGGCCAGGGCAGAGGCGGTAACACCACTGCCGGTGTAAGGAATATTGAGCCATTCCAACACGCCTTGAATGGTGCCATCCTCGCCGAAACGACCATGCAAGGAAATCACAGCACGATCGAAACCGCCTTGTGCCAACTCGACCATGCTGCGTTCGGCCGGATCAAAACCGTGGGCATCCACACCATTGCGCTTCAAGGCTGCAAGCACCATGCTGCCAGATTTCAGCGATACCTCCCGCTCAGCAGATCGGCCACCAAACAGTACGACCACTTTACCGAGGCTCTTTGGATCAACACGCGTATTCATGAACGGCCTCCCTGGGCACCTGCAACCAAACGACCGGGCAAAGCCCCAATGGAGCCAGCACCCATGGTGATAACCAAGTCACCATCACGGGCAATGTTTAAAATCGTACTTTCCATTTCATTCATGTCTTCAACAAATACGGGCTCAGTGCGGCCAGCCACTCGAACGGCACGGGCCAGCGAACGACCATCCGCAGCAACAATCGGCGCTTCTCCCGCTGAATATACTTCCGACAAAATCACCAAGTCTGGCGTACCCAACACCTTCACGAAGTCTTCAAAACAATCACGGGTACGCGTGTATCGGTGTGGCTGAAAAGCCAGTACGAGACGTTTGTCGGGGTAAGCACCGCGCGCGGCCGCGAGTGTAGCAGCCATTTCAACAGGGTGATGACCATAGTCGTCGACCACCAGAAAGTGCCCTCCCTCTTTGGCTGCCACTTCACCGTAATGCTGGAAGCGACGCCCCACTCCATTGAATTTTTCAAGGGCGTTAACAATCGCTTCATCCGAAACACCAATTTCTGTAGCCACCGCAATTGCTGCAAGCGAATTCCGCACATTGTGGTCACCGGGCAGGTTCAAAGTGATGTCGAGCGGGGCCTCATCTTCGCGAAGAACGGTGAATTTCATTTTGCCTTGGCAAGCCTGAACATTGACTGCGCGAATTTGCGCGAGTTCCGACAAACCATAGGTCACTACAGTCTTGGACACAAAAGGCATGATTTCGCGCACGCAGGGATCGTCCACGCAAACAGCGGCCACACCATAGAAAGGCAGGCGCTGCGTGAACTCCACAAAGGCTTGCTTCAGTCGCGCGAAATCGTGTCCATATGTTTCCATGTGGTCAGCATCAATGTTGGTGATGACTGCAATAACCGGCATCAGGTTCAGAAACGAGGCATCTGACTCATCAGCCTCCACCACCATAAATTCGCCCGTACCCAGCTTGGCGTTTGCACCCGCAGAATTCAGACGCCCCCCAATCACAAATGTGGGGTCTAGTTTGCCTTCCGCAAGAATGCTCGCCACCAGGCTGGTGGTCGTAGTTTTGCCATGCGTACCTGCCACGGCAATGCCCTGTTTCAAGCGCATCAATTCAGCGAGCATCACCGCACGTGGCACCACAGGTACCCGCGCTGCGCGTGCAGCCAATACTTCAGGGTTGCTGCCACCAACCGCAGTGGATGTAACCACCGCATCCGCCCCCGCAATATTCGACCGCTCGTGCCCTGTAAATACGGTTGCACCCAACTTGGCCAGCCGCTGGGTTACTGCGGAATCAGACAAGTCTGAACCGCTGACCTTGTAACCCAGGTTGATCAATACTTCAGCGATTCCGCTCATACCGGAACCACCAATACCTACAAAGTGCACATGTTTGACCTTGTGTTTCATACCTTCGCAACCTGTTCAATATAATTCGCCACATCTTGGGTGGCTTGAGGTTTTGCCAATGCCCTGGCACGCTCTGCCTTTTCTAGACAAGCATCGCGGTCGGTTTGCTGCATCCAGTTGGCCAGCCATGTGGCATCCAGTTCGTTTTGCTGGCGTATCCACGCTGCCTGTTCCTTGACCAGAAAATTGGCGTTGTGGGTTTGATGATCATCAACCGCATGCGGGAACGGTACGAACAAAGCTGCAACACCGATAGCAGCCACTTCGGCCACAGTCATGGCACCCGCCCTGCAAATCACCAGATCGGCCGCTGCCATGGCTGCGGCAACATCATCAATAAATGCCAGCTGCTGGGCACTTACACCCGCTTTTTCATAGTTGTCGCGCAAAGCCGGTAAATTTTTCTCACCCGCCTGGTGCACCACGTCTGGCCTGCAATTTACTGGTAGCAAAGCCAAGGCTTTAGGCACTACTTCATTCAAGGCTTGAGCACCCAAACTTCCGCCCAACACCAGCAATTTCAAAGGCCCGCTGCGCCCGTGAAATCGCGCGCGCGGCTGGGGTTGGCTGTAAATCATTTCACGCACGGGGTTGCCCACCCAGTTTGAATCTGGAAGCGCATAAGGAAAGGCAACCAGCTTTTGATCGGCCAACTTGGCCAACACTTTGTTGGTAAGGCCCGCGACCGAGTTTTGCTCATGAACAATCAGAGGAATATTCAACAAACTCGCCATCATGCCCAAAGGAAAGGCTACATATCCACCCATGCCCAACACCACCGAAGGCCTTGTGCGGCGAAGAATTTGCACCGACGTCCAAAATGCACGCAGCAACTTCAAAGGCATTAACATTTGCTGCAAAACACCTTTGCCGCGAAAACCCGAAAACACCAAGGTGTTCATTTCCAGACCATTCGCGGGTACTAACTTTCCCTCCATGGCTTGAGGGTTCCCCGCCCATTGAACTTGCCAACCACGGGCTTTCAACTCAGAGGCAACGCTCAAACCGGGGAAAATATGGCCACCAGTGCCGCCCGCAACAATCAATGCCATTCTTTGTGGCCTAGTCATGTTGTGCCTCCCCGCATCATGGTTCGGTTTTCATGGTCAATGCGAAGTACGAGTGCCATGGCAACACAGGTGACAAGAATTGCTGAACCGCCATAGCTCATCAATGGCAAAGTAAGGCCCTTGGTGGGTAAAACACCCAAATTCACACCCATGTTGATAAAGCACTGAACCCCAATCCAGATACCCACACCCTTGGCAACAAGGCCGGAAAATGTGCGTTCCAGTGCAATTGCCTGAGTACCTATGGCAAAGCATCGCTTGACGATATACATGAACAGCAAAATAACCACTGTTACACCCACGAAACCAAGCTCCTCACCAATTACTGCGAGTAAAAAGTCAGTGTGGGCTTCTGGCAAGTAATGCAACTTTTCGACACTGCCACCCAACCCCACACCCAATACCTCGCCGCGGCCAAATGCGATCAGGGAGTGCGAAAGTTGGTAGGCCTTGTTCAAGGCATTGTCTCCTTCCCAAGGGTCAAGGTAGGCCAACAAACGGGCGCGTCGATAATCACTGAACGCGATCAACAATGCAAATGCGGCACTCAGTGCAAACAGCACCCCAAAAAATACCCGCGCATTGATACCACCTAAAAACAGGATCCCGAACACCACCGTGACTATCACGATAAATGCACCCATGTCAGGCTCGAGCAAAAGCAGCATACCCACCAGGAACATGGCCATGAACATGGGGAACAAGACCTTCCCGAAACGCTGCATATAGGCCTGTTTGCGTACGGTATAATCGGCGGCATAAATAATTGCGCACACCTTCATTAATTCAGAGGGCTGAATGTTCAACACATACAGCGACAGCCAGCGCCGGGCACCATTAACCTCTTTGCCAATTCCAGGAATCAACACCAGAATCAACAAGGCGATACAACACAAAAATACCAATGGCGCCAACTCTTGCCAGGTTTTCATTGGAATTTGAAAAACACAGAAAGCCGCTACAAATGCCACGGCAATCGACACGGCATGCCGAACTAAAAAATGTGTGGTTTGATATTCGGCATATTTATTGGAGTCGGGCAAAGCAACAGTGGCTGAATACACCATCACAAGCCCAAGAAACAGCAGCGCCAAAACAGCCCAAAGCAACCCCTGATCAATCGCTTGGGACACAGCAGGTCCTCGATTGACCTTGTACATTGAAGAAGCAGACAAACCACCGCCAGCAGCTGTTGCTGGAATCAGGCTTTTGAACTGCATGTCGTTCTGATCTTTCTTGCTCCACTTGCCTAGCATGGCTGCCCCCTGTCCGCCGCAATGGCTCGAACGGCATCCACAAAAACCTCGGCACGGTGCACATAATTCTTGAACATGTCCAAGCTCGCGCATGCGGGGCTCAACAACACACAGTCACCTTCGCGGGCTTTGCTGGCTGCTACCAGTACAGCATTCTCCAAAGAGTCGGCTTTCTCACAAGGTACTTGAGCAGCCGCAAGAGCGCTGATCATTTTGTCAGCGTCTTTGCCGATCAACACCACATGCTTGCAATAATTCGACACTGGCTGCACCAAAGGAGAGAAGTCTTGTCCCTTGCCATCACCGCCAGCAATTAACACTGTTGGCTTGGCCAAGCCATTCAATGCAGCAACTGTGGCCCCAACATTCGTGCCCTTGCTGTCGTCGAAATAATCCACACCATCGATTTGAACCACATGCTGAACACGGTGTGGTTCGCCTTGGTAGCTGCGCAAACCATGTAGCAACTTAGCCATTGGAAGCCCCAAGCCCTGGCACAACGCCAAGGCAGCCAACGCATTGCATGCGTTATGCAAGCCCACCACTTGTAAGGCCTCGGTCGGCATCAACAGTTTTTGACTGGGCTCCACTTCCTCTTGCTTCTTGCGCCGATTAGAAGTTGATGCCTCCAGATCTCCAACCATTTGAGTCAGCCACAACATGCCGCCTTCCCGAACAAGGCCAAAGTCACCGGCATTTACAGGTGCGCTTGTGCCGAAAGTAATCACTTCGGTGGCAGCGGGTAAACTCGCCTTGGCCACCAAATCATCATCCCGATTCAACACACACACACTGTTTTCTGAAAAAATTCGAAACTTGTCTTGGGCGTACTCCTGCATATCAGCGTGCCAATCAAGGTGATCTTGCGTAATGTTGAGCACCGTTGAGGCATCAAACTTCAAACGCTTGGTCCAGTGAAGCTGAAAACTGGATAACTCGAGCACCCACACATCGGGTAAATCATCTGACTCAAGCTGTCCACGCAAAGCATCCAAAGCGGCAGGACTGATATTTCCTGCGGCCACTGCTTTCTTCCCGGCGAATTGCGCAAGGCATTGCACCATTCGCGTCGTAGTTGTTTTGCCGTTTGTACCAGTAATACCGACAACTTGCGGTTTGTAATTTTTTTGTTGATGCAAGGCGGCCAATGCATCGGCAAACAAATCAAGTTCAGAATCTACAACGGTGCCGTGTGCCAAAGCCTGCGCCAATACCTCAACCATTAGCGGGTGGGACGGTGGCAGACCTGGCGATACAACAACACGGTTGAAGTTCCAGTTTAAATCGCTCGCAGAATTGAATACACGCACATCGGCCTGAATGGATTGCAACTCCTGCAAACCAGGCGGGGTTTCACGCGTGTCGATCACAGTCAATCGGGCGCCCTGCGCAAGCGCCCAGCACGCGCAAGCCAAGCCAGACTCACCGAGCCCAACTTGCAAAACCGATTGATCCAGAAGCAGATTCATTGTTTCAACTCAATTTAAATTCAACGCAGTTTTAACGTGGACAAACCGATCAACACGAGGATCATTGTGATGATCCAAAACCGGACCACCACCTGGGTTTCCTTCCATCCACTTAGCTCATAGTGATGGTGCAGTGGCGCCATTCGGAATACCCGTTTTCCGCCGCTGTACTTGAAGTACAAAACCTGAATCATCACCGAGAGGGTTTCAGCCACAAACACGCCACCCATAATGAACAACACCACTTCCTGGCGAACAATCACGGCCACCGTTCCCAGCGCACCGCCGAGCGCAAGCGCGCCCACATCGCCCATGAATACCTGTGCCGGGTAGGCGTTAAACCACAGGAAAGCCAAACCAGCACCAGCAATTGCAGCCAGGAAAACAGCAAGTTCGCCGGCGCCAGGAATGTATGGAAGCAACAGGTATTTGGAATACACCGCATTGCCAGCCACGTACGCAAAAATTGCCAGTGCCGAGGCCACCATCACTGTGGGCATAATCGCCAGACCATCCAGGCCATCGGTCAAATTCACTGCATTGCTGGTTCCCACGATTACAAAGTAGGTCAATGCGATAAAGCCCCATACACCGAGGGGGTAGCTAATCGACTTGAAAAAAGGAACGATTAGATCTGCATTGTTGGGTAGGTGCATTGAAAAACCACTTTCTACCCAAGCCACAAATATATCCAGCACTTGCTGACCGCTTTGTGCAGACACAGCGAACGCAAGATAAAACGCGCAGATTAAACCCACCACGCTTTGCCAGAAGTATTTCCATTTCGCAGGCAAACCCTTTGGGTTGCGGTACACCACCTTGCGGTAATCGTCCACCCATCCAATCCAGCCGAAACCGAAGGTGACCAGCATGACGACCCATACGAAACGATTGGACAAATCGGCCCACAACAAAGTTGAAATACCAATACCAATCAAAACCAGGGCACCGCCCATGGTGGGTGTACCCGCTTTGGCCAAATGGGTTTGAGGACCATCGTCGCGTACAGATTGACCAATTTTGTATTGGGTTAACTTGCGAATCACCATAGGCCCAGCAACCAGACCTACCAGCAACGCAGTGGCACAAGCCAGCACAGCGCGCAAGGTGAGGTAATTGAAAACACCAAATGCGCGAATGTCTTGCGCAAGCCATTGGGTTAGCTCAAGAAGCATGTTTAGCCTCCCCTGAATGATATTGAACCAGCGCTTGCACCACCCGTTCCATTTTCATGAAACGAGAGCCTTTGACCAGCACAGACCAGCGGCCTTGCTTTGTTGTATTCATGGTGCTTTCTATCAAGGTTTCTATGTTCTCAAAATGTGTTGCACCCTCACCGAAGGCCAACACTGTGTTCGTGGTTGCATCACCCAAGGCGTACAGATTTTTAACCCCTACCTGTTTTGCAAAACGCCCCACCTCGGCGTGGTACTCATCCGACTGATCACCCACTTCACCCATGTCACCCAGCACAAGCAAAGTGCCGCCCGCCAGCTGCCCCAGCACTTTGCTTGCTGCGTTGACGGAATCCGGGTTGGCGTTGTAGCTGTCATTGATCAACAACATGGATGACGTATTCAGAGCTATTTGCAAGCGCCCGGTCACAGGCTGAAAAGCATTCAAACCGGCCTGGATTGCTGCAGGCGCGCAGCCAGCAGCGTGTGCAGCCGCAGCTGCTCCCGCTGCGTTGGCATAGTTGTGCTCACCAATAAAGTGAGGCTGTAATTCAATCTGTTTGTCCAAAGCCATCAACACAGCGGTGGATTGCTCAGAATCAGCTTGAATGGGCAGAACTTCGAAATCAGCACCTGGACCAAAACGCAAGGTACTTTTCCCGGTTGACAGCGCTTGCCAGCAAGCATCAAATTCATCACTGACAGGAAACACAGCACAACCATTGGGCGGCAAATGGGTAAACGCACTTCCATTTTCCTGGGCAACCGCCAACACGGTTTTCATGAACTCCTGGTGCTCGCGCTGTGCGTTTGTCAACAGCACCACGTCGGGTTTCACCAACCCCGCAAGGTAATCAATTTCGCCAGGGTGGTTCATACCCATTTCGATCACAGCCATTTTGTGCTCGGCACGCAGTTTCAGCAGCGTTTGTGGCACTCCAACTTCATTGTTTAAATTGCCTGCGGTCACAAGTACTTGCTCTTGCCCGCACTGGGCTTTACAAATACTTCCC
This sequence comes from Burkholderiales bacterium, assembly GCA_021299735.1. Taxonomy (GTDB): domain Bacteria; phylum Pseudomonadota; class Gammaproteobacteria; order Burkholderiales; family Burkholderiaceae_B; genus Limnobacter. Next base: position 182,041 of record JAJTEM010000009.1, read on the forward strand.
AGCATTTCCTTGCTGGTGGTTTTGCCATTGCTACCCACCACAGCCAATACTTTTAAATCAAATTTTTGCCGCCACGCACTGGCTAAAGTGCCAAAGGCTACGCGAGTGTCCTTCACCACAAACTGGGCAATCGGCAAATCAAGTTCGCGATTGGTCACCAAAGCAGAAGCACCTGAATTCATCACCTGCTCAGCAAAATCATGTGCATCAAATCGTTCGCCAATCAGGCATACGAATAGATCACCCTTTTCAACCAAACGACTATCGGTTTGAATAAGCCGAACATCGCCAGACAGCGATTGCGTAGCCTGGCTTAACGGCTTGATTAGTTGCTTGCTTAATGCGCTTGCGATATGCGCAAAATCCCAATTCAATTCAAGCATGAGCACCTCGCTTGCCAAGGGCAAACTCGGCACACTGTGCATCGGAATGTGCAATCACCCGCGTACCAATGGTTTGAGTGCTTTCATGTCCTTTACCTGCCAACAACACCACGTCGCGAGCGCTTGCTTTGAAAATTGCAAATTCAATTGCAAGCATGCGATCAACTTCAACATGTATTTTGCCCAGCTCAGGCCTATCAATGCCTGTGCAAATTTCTTGCAGAATGCTTTCAGGATTCTCGCTGCGGGGGTTGTCAGAAGTGATCACCACAAAATCCGCTTTGGCAGCAGCCACAGCACCCATTAAAGGTCTCTTGCTTCGGTCACGGTCTCCACCACAACCAAATACCACCCAAAGCTTGCCTTGCCGCTTATTGGCAAAAGGGCGAAGTGCCAGCAGGGTTTTTTCCAGTGCATCAGGAGTATGTGCATAATCAACAACTACCGCTGGTTCGCCTTGAATGTGCTGCATGCGACCGGGTGCTGGAGTTACCACTGCCAGTGCATTTCCAACCTCACTGGCGCTGTACCCCAGGCGAACCAAAGTAGCAAAAACCAAAGCCATATTGTCGGCATTGAATTCACCAATAATTGGTGTATCAATTTGGGTGTTTGCACCATTCATTTTCAGCTCAATTCGCTGACCCTTTTCCTGAGGGTTAACCTTCAGGATCTGACATTCGGATGTGTCAGCATGGCCCACGGCGGCACACTCAATGTTTCTGCGCTGAACGTTTGCCAAAAACTCCATTCCGAACTCATCGTCCGCATTCACCACCGCCAAACGCAAGGTTGGCCATCCCGCCAAAATCATTTTGGAACGGGCATAGGCAGCCATATCTCCGTGATAATCAAGGTGGTCCTGAGACAAATTGGTGAGTAGCGCAACATCTATGCTGACACAAGCCAATCTGCGCTGCTCGAGTCCAATCGATGAAGCTTCGATGCACACGGTGTCAAAACTGGCCGCCCTCAATTCATGCAACAAGTGATGAACGCCAACTACATCAGGCGTAGTCAAGCCACTGTGGGGCTTTAACTGATCAGGCTCACCGTAACCCAGCGTGCCTATTACCGCCGCTTTTTTACCCAGTTGTTTTAGGGCCTGCGCCAACCAGCGGGTGACCGTAGTTTTTCCATTAGTGCCTGTGACCGCAATAATTGTCATGGCATCACTGGGTGTTTCGTAATATCCGAAAGCCAAATCAGCCAACATTGTTTTCAGATGCAACACAGGCAATACACTGGCGCTTTGGTAAGATCGGCCGTCATCATAATCAACCAGCACAAGACCACACCGCTGCTCACGCAGTAAGTCATCCGCCAAATTACGTGGATCAAATTTTTCACCAGGCACAGCGAGAAACACGTCACGGGGACCTGTCAAACGACGATGATCAGTAACAAGTCCCGAGCAGTCTGCATAGAAACCACGCTCGTGGAGCTCAGCCAATACCTCTGACACTGAATGCAGGTAAGCGCTAATCATAGGCGACTCCCTGCAGTGCCAGGTGCAGCAACAAACTTTCGCAATTGTTCGGTAGATTCGATCGCGTCAGGCTGCACATTCAAACGGGTCAACACGCTTTTTGTAATTGTCGAGAAAACTGGTGCGGCAACCAAACCACCGTAATACACGCCTCCCTTGGGCTCATCGACCATAATGGCAACAATCACACGCGGATCGGACACAGGCGCAAGACCAACATAGGAAGAAACATATTTGTTTACGTAACGGCCACCTTCTTGTTTGTGAGCCGTACCAGTTTTGCCTGCAACCCGATAGCCTTGTACCTGGGCTTTGATCGCAGTTCCTTCGGGCCCAGACGCCAACTCAAGCATATGCAACATACTGTCGGCGACTTTCTCGCTAATTACGCGATGCGACACTATGGCATCCTGGGGACCACGCTTAACGAGAGATGCAGGAACAAAATGCCCCTTGTTCGCAAAAATTGTGTAGGACTGCGCCAACTGAATCAAAGACACAGAAATGCCATGCCCATACGACATGGTAGCCTGCTCAATCGGACGCCATTTATTCCAAGGACGCACTCGGCCAGCCACCGAACCTGGGAATGCAATCGAAGGTGTTTGCCCGAATCCAAGTAAATTAAAAAAGTCCCAAAGATCTTTTCTCTCCAGTTCCAACACAATTTTGGAAGTACCCACATTGCTGGACTTCTGGATAATTTCCTCAACCGTCATCACGCCATGCGGCTTTGTGTCAGTCACGGTGGCTGGACCAATCGAAAACCGTCCGTTACCAGTGTCAATTCTCGTACTGGCTTTGACCTTACCTTGATCCATGGCCAAGGCCACACCAAAAGGCTTCAACGTTGAACCAGGCTCAAACATGTCCGTGAACACACGGTTGCGCAATTTTTCGCCATGCAACTGTCCCCGGTTGTTGGGGTCGTATGTGGGAATATTGGCCATCGCCAGTAACTCACCGGTTTTTGCATCCAGTACCACGGCTGCCGCAGCTTTTGCCTTGTGTTGTTCAACTGCTTTTTTCAATTCAGACAGCACGATGTACTGCACATCTGCATCCACGGACAACACCAAATCCTGTCCGTTCACGGGTGGCCTCAACTCCCGGATGTCTTCAATCACGTTGCCCAATCGATCGCGCAGCACGTTTCTCTCGCCATCCTCACCGGTCAATCGATCATTGAATGCAAGCTCAACACCCTCCTGGCCTTTGTCCTCAATGCTAGTAAAACCGACCAAATGCGCCATGGTCTCACCTTGGGGGTAATACCGTTTACTCTCTGTAACAAAGCCCAACCCTGGAATCTTTAGCGCTTTGGCCTTTGCCGCAACATCGGAATCGACCTGGCGATCCAGGTAAACAAAAGCGCGCTTGCTGTCTTTGCGCATCTGGGCAATCATTCGGTCTGGCTTCAAACCCAGTATTGAAGCAAGTTTGCGCAAATCTTCATCTTTTGCATCACCAATACGTCGGCCGTCATACCACACGCCGTGGGCAGGAACACTCTGCGCCAAAACCACCATATTGCGATCAAGCAAGCTTCCTCGACTGGCCTGAAGCGGCAAGGTACGCTCCAAACGCTTGGCCCCCTGCTCCTGCAAAAAGTCGTTGGAAATAATCTGCAAATATGCGGCGCGTGCAATCAAGCCACCAAAAGCCAGTGAGATGCACACCAAAACAAAACGCGACCGCCACGCAGGCAATCGCATTTCAAGCAATTCTGATCCACCAAAACGGACAGCTTTACTCACGTTGAAAGCCCCCCTCCATCGGCATGAACACAACCGCACCTTGAGCCGGTGGACTCATGTCCAAACGGGTCCGCGCAACCTCATCCACACGCTCACCTTTGGCCAAAGCCACCTGCTGCAATTGCAAACGGGTAAATGCCACTTCAATCTGGTGCTCTGCCTGCCGTTCTTGGCCAAGCTCAACAAACAAGGTTCGCGCAGCATGCTGCTGCTCAACCACCAACATGGCGCAAAAAATAACCAACCCAAGCAACAGGATATTCAAGCGCCCCATGAGCCCCCTCCTTCTGCGGCAGGCCACTCGGCCAGCTTCTCAGCGACGCGTAACACCGATGAACGGGAACGTGGGTTCAACTCACACTCTTCTTTGCTGGGTTTAATCCGATCCAGCTTTTTCATCAAGGGCATGGGCTCGGGCAGGGGCAGCTTGCGCAAGCGGGCATCCTGTTGCGATTTTGGATTCGCCAGTTTCTCGATAAACTGCTTCGTAATTCTGTCTTCAAGCGAATGAAAACTGATCACTGCCAACCTGCCCCCTACCTTCAATCTTTTAAAAGCAGCGGTTAAACCTTGTTCGAGCTGCGCAAGCTCCTGGTTGACGTGAATCCGTAAAGCCTGAAAGGTGCGCGTTGCAGGGTCTTGGCCCGGCTCCCGCGTGCGAACTGCCCCTGCCACGATCTGGGCAAGGTCGAGTGTTGTAGTGATCGGCCGCTCCGCGCGGCGAGCAACAATCGCTGTTGCAATCTGAACAGCAAACCGTTCTTCCCCATAATTCTTTATCACCTCTTTGATTTCCCGAGCATCGGCCCGAGCAAGAAAATCGGCCGCCGACTCTCCAGTCTGCGGATCCATGCGCATGTCCAATGGACCATCCCGGCGGAAACTGAAACCTCGCTCAGCCTGATCAATTTGGGGTGATGAGACACCAATATCCATCAACACCCCATCCACCTGATCGATACCCAATGAATCAAGCGCGAAATCGAGATCTGCAAACGCGCTGCGAATACCCCGAAAACGGGAGTCATTGATGTCGTCCATGGCCTGAATGGCTTGAGGGTCGCGATCAAGCGCCACAAGCCGGCCTTGTGCAGAGAGTTTTCCGAGCAAAGCGCGGCTGTGCCCGCCACGACCAAAGGTGCAGTCGAGATAAAGCCCGTCAGGCTTGTGCAACAGGGCGTCAACCGTGGGCTGAAGAAGCACGGGAATGTGTTCATGGGTACCCACCTTCAGAAACTGAATTCGTTCAGTGATTCAGGCATGCCCGCGGCAACTGCCTTTTCCTCTTCCACCTTCAACAGCGTGGAATCCCAAATTTCGAAATGACTGCCCATGCCCAACAGCATCACGTCCTTGCTCAATGAAGCCGCCTCCCGCAACTCTGGCGACACCAGAATGCGCCCCGCTGAATCAATTTCAACATCGGTTGCAAAGCCAAGAAAAATGCGCTGCCAAGGACGAGCAGACATGGGCCAGGCGGCAATTTTTTCCCGATGCTGCTCCCAAACCGGACGCGGAAACATCAACAGACAGCCGTTGGGGTGTTTTGTAAGCGTCAAGGCTCCCTCGCACTGCATTTGCAGCGCATCACGATGCTTCTGCGGCACATTCATGCGCCCTTTTGCATCCATCGATAAGGAAGAACTGCCCTGATACACGCGAATTAATTTCCCACAAAATCACACAAATCCCCACGAATCACCACTTTACGCATTATGAAATGGGTGGTCAAGCAGTTCTCTAGGGAAAACGCTTTACAACCAAGGACTTAGAAGTACTTTGGAGAAAATATCGAGGCAAAAATCGCTGAAAAAATAAGACCATAAAGACAACACTGAAAGTAATGTCTTAAGAGCAGTCGCCGAAGATTAAATTGTGATGAAGAGATGTAGAAAGCGCGCCTGTAAGCCGGATTCTGTTCAATGGCTTTTCAGCCAAAGTGACAGTCATTCCTCTAGGCTGAAAATTGCTCTTCAGCTCAAGCCACCTACCCGCGCGCTCGGGGAGCACCGTTGACGCCCGAAAGCGCCTGCGCGCCTATTTGGTGTTGCTCCAAGTGGGGTTTACCTAGCCAGCCTTGTTGCCAAGCCTGCGGGGGTCTCTTACACCTCCGGTTCGCCCTTGCCTGTGAAAGTTGCCTTTCCATCGGCGGTGTGTTTTCTGTTGCACTTTCCGTCGCCTTGGGTTTTGTTTCCAAAACCGTATAACGCCTGGTCGTTAACCAGCACCGTGCTCACTGGAGTCCGGACTTTCCTCTCCCTGAAGTTCAGGCAGCGACTGTCCGACGCACTTTCCGGGAACAAGTGTAGACCCATCCCAAACAAAAGCCAATCTTTCATGAAATGAAGAATGCCTGCGTGTTGGCTTCGCGCGATAAACAGAGCAATCATCATAAAAACCCGGCGCTTCGGAATCTGGAAACCAGCCCGGAATTCCCATCACAGGCAAAGGACTCAAATTGCCAGGGTCTCGCAGATGCTCAACAACCAACAGCAACAATTGCTGCAATTCAGAAAGGCTCATGTCAAGCGATTGCACCTGAACCGGCACCACTTTCGCACACAAACCTTTGTAGGGCCTGCTCATCGAATCGAGCAAACCATGCCCGAACAAGAGCACCTTGGTCCCAACACGCCAGCTATCGCGCTGCTTAATCAGCAACGTGCGCCAGTCGTGATGCAGCAAAGCCTCGCAAAGCGACCACTCGGTGGTTAAAAAAAGCGCACCACTTTCGTCAAACAAAGTCAGCGTATCCCGCAAACGGCTGCGGCCATTGGCGGGCAAACAGCCAGGCAGCACTTCACGCTTGTTTGCATCCTCAATGTGACTTGAGTTAATCAGCTGCTTTACTTTGGGAAAAGCGAGCCACACCAGGCCGTTGTACCAATCGTGGGAAATATCTCGCGTCGGAATATAGCCAGTGTGAACAAGTCGCTCGTACTCAAGTGCACCCAAGCTATCACTGGAACCTACAAACTCGGGTACAAGTTCTGCAGACTCACCGCGCAACTGATTCAAACAGCGCGAAACCACACCAGCCTGATCAACGGGAAAATCAAAGTGAGCTAAATATTCCCCATAAGGCCACAGCCAAGGCGCGTTGTTTGAATCAGCCACGGGCTATCACCGAAGCCGGGTGACTGTCCAATCCAGCACCTCACCAGCACGCAAAGGCACAATGCCGCTTTCTGTCACAAACGGCAACCTCTGGGGCACTTCAAATGGTTTGCGCCGCAGCTCGAACACACCCTCATTCACGGGAAAACCATAAAAGGCTGGGCCATTTAGACTGCAAAATTTTTCAAACAATTCGGTATTTTCCAACGCACCCATTTGTTCAAAAGCTTCTGCATACATGGCCATTGCATAGGGAGCAGAATAACAACCCGCACAACCACACGACATTTCTTTCAAATGCTTTGCATGCGGCGCACTGTCGGTACCCAAAAAGAACTGGGGCAAGCCACTAGTGGCTGCCTTCAACAATGCCTGGCGATGAACTTCGCGCTTCAGTACGGGCAAGCAATACCAGTGGGGTTGTAAACCACCTTTGAACAACGCGTTTCGGTTGTAAAGCAAATGCTGCGGAGTGATAGTTGCTGCCAGCAATAGTCGGCCCTGCGCATCACGACCAGAATTCTCGGTTACAAAAGTAGCAGCCTGCTCAGTGGTAATGTGCTCAAACACCACACGCAAATTTGGAAACTGCTGGCGCAAGGGCTTCATCACTGTTTCTACAAATGCGGCCTCACGATCAAACACATCCACATCAGCATCCGTAACCTCGCCGTGAACCAGCAAAGGCAAGCCATGTTCTTCCATGGTTTTCAATACAGCCGCGCACTGGCCCAATAAATCGGAAACACCCGCTTCGGAATTTGTAGTTGCACCCGCAGGGTATAGCTTCACAGCCCGTACAACACCACTGCGGGCCGCTTTCGCAATTTCCTGCGGACTTGTTGCACCGGTCAGGTAAAGCACCATCAAGGGCTCGAAGAGGCGCATCACCGCCTGCTCTTCCAAAGAGTGGGCACCTGACTGGCAAGCCTTTTCAATTGCATCCAGAATACGCTGACGATAAGCAACAGCCTGATCAACTGTGGTCACAGGCGGCTTCAAATTGGGCATCACAATTGCGCGCCGAAAATTCAGCGCTGTGGCCGCCACAACGTGCTCAAGTGCCTCGCCATCGCGAAGGTGCAAATGCCAATCATCGGGTGGAGCAATCTGAATAGTCTGAATCATCGGGGCAGGGAAAAGTTGGAAACACCTCAATATTTTACCTTAGGCAGATTGCCCGCAAACCCTCAAGGCTTACCGATCAAAATAATCCTCAAATCGTTCACGTTCGTCATGGTGGGCCCTGTCATCAACAAACGATCCAGGCGCTTGAAGTAGTCATAACTGGTGTGTTGATCCAAATGCAGCTGCGGCGCAAGCTTGGTCGCCTTGCACAATTGCCTGTCGCCGGGTAACAGAAAGGCACCAGCATGCCCGCCAATCCCGTCAATGCCATCGGTGTCTGCCGCTATCGCTGCAACATCCACTGGCGCATTCAAATCTCGAAGGTAAAAAGCCAGTGCAAGTAAAAACTCGGAATTTCGTCCACCTCGCGCCTGCCTCAACTGGGCATCATTCAAAGTAACCGTGCATTCGCCACCGCTGATAATCGCCAGTGGTGCGGCCGGCCAGCCTCCTTGGCCCATCGCCGCCTGCCTGGCAATTGCGGCATGCACCCGCGCCACATCCCTCGCCTCACCCTCAAGGGTGTCACCGAGGTTCAACACCTTGTAGCCCTTGCCCTCAAGGTGTTGAGTTACGGCATTGAGCGATTTCAAATTACTGGCCAGCAAGTGGGTTCTTACCTTGCGAAAAACCAGTGAACTGCGGTTCGGCGTATCCGGTATCGCACCTTTGACCCCTTTTTCAAGATACCGGGCAATCGAGTGTGGCACCTGAACAGCCCAACGCTTGATCACCTCCATGGCATCATAAAATGTACTTTCATCCGGACTGAAAGGACCCGATGCAATCGATGAGGGGTCATCCCCCGGCACATCCGATATCAACAACTGAAACACGGGCGCGCGACAAACTTGGGCCAACTGTCCCCCCAAAGTTTGGGTCACATGTTTGCGCACAATGTTCATTTCATCGATCGGCGCCCCACAAGCCAACAGGGCACGATTTAGCTGCTGCAAGTCAACAAAAGGAATTTCACGCACCGGCACACTCAGCAAACTTGAACCGCCGCCCGACACCAAAGCAATCACCGCATCATTGCCGGGTACCTCCGAAATGGCTTTGTGCAGCCTGCGCGCAGCGCGCTGACCATCCTCATCTGGAACAGGGTGTGCAGCCTGGACTACTTCAATGGTCGAAGTTTTCAATGCATGTCCACGCCGGGTTACAACAAACCCCTGCAAATTTTCCGAAGATCCGACTACACCCTCAAGTGCCTTGGCCATTGAGGCAGCCGCCTTGCCTGCGCCAAAAACCCATACCCGCTTGCGCTCGGGAGCCAATTGGTTCAACCAAGGCATGACTTGCTCCTGCCAGGCTTGCTGCAAAGCTTGCTCAGGCTGTGCTGCTAAAACGCCCACGTCAAAAACCTCGGTTAAAAGGCCTTTATAAAAATCATCCTTCTCAGACATGAAAAGTCTCTTAAAATAAAAATCAATTAATCAACAATTCACCAATTAAACCATGTGTCAATTGCTCGGCATGAACTGCAATACCCCAACCGATATTCAATTTTCATTCGAAGGCTTCGCAAAGCGTGGTGGCCTCACAGACGAGCATGCCGACGGTTGGGGTATCGCGTTTTTCGAAGGCTCTGCTGCGAGATGTTTCATTGATCACCGCCCCGCCTCAGATTCTCCGGTGGCTGAATTGATACGGAATTACCCGATCCGCTCCTACAACGTGATATCCCACATTCGCAAAGCCACTGTTGGTCAGGTCAAACTCCAAAACTGCCATCCTTTCATCCGAGAACTTTGGGGACAGGCTTGGGTATTTGCACACAACGGAGATTTAAAAAACTTCGATCCAGCGCTTCAAGGCGACTTCTTACCCATCGGAGAAACTGACAGCGAACTTGCATTTTGCCTACTGCTGCAAACCCTGAAAAACGAATTTGGCTATCGCACTGCCAACAACCGCCCCAGTGTTGAGGAAATTGATAAAGTGCTTCGGCCGGTGTGTTCCAAAATTGCGGAACACGGCACATTCAACATGCTGCTGTCCAATGGACAAGCCATGTATACACATTGCTCCACCAAACTTGAATACATCGTTCGCGCACATCCGTTCAAGGCAGCGCATTTGGTCGACTGCGATCTTCAGGTGGATTTTGGCGCCGTAACCACAAAAAACGACAGGGTTGCTGTAATCGCAACTGCCGCACTTACGAATGACGAAATATGGACCCCCTACGAGCCACTCTCATTTGTGGTGTTTGAGGATGGACGCCCCGTACTCAAAAACGGTCAGAGCCTTCTTTCATGAACAATCGAAATCAAAGGACAAAGGCTCACCTTGCTGCAACTCGTTCAACAACTTTTCACGCTGTTCGCGAGAGTATTCGCCCAAAACCCTGGTGGCGGAATAAAACCGTGGAAAATTTTGATCACACAGCAAATACAAGGCTTTGAACGCGGGCACATATTGAGTGTACAAGCCCGACACGCCCAACTTTGCATTATTCAAATCTACAGCCATAAAGCGGTCATAACCATCCCATCCACCCCAAGACTGCTTTAAATCGGCGTAATCAGCCAATAATTGCTTGAAACGCAAGTCCTTCAACTTTAAAACCTGTGACTTATCCAGCTTGTTACTGTTTTCATAAATAGCTTCCAGATCGTTGCGCGCCACTGCCAACATTTGCCTGAATTCGCTACGGCGCGAGTCGAATGTTTCATATTGCACCGTCAAAGCCTCCCTACCTGGTTGCGCAAGCCAGGCAAGCACTCCCAATTCCTCCACTGCTGTAGCAAAACTTTCGTTAAACATCGTGTCGTCAGCAATATAGACCACCTGATGGGCCAACTCATGAAAAATCAGCCTAGCCAGTTCACCAGCCGGATAATTCACGAAAGTATTCAAAACCGGGTCTGGCGTAAAACCCAAGGTAGAATAAGCCGGTACCCCTAACACCGCCACATCCAAGCCCTTTTTACGCAATGAATCAGCAAGGGCCATTGCACTCGATTCAGAATAAAAGCCTTTGTAAGAAATACAGCCGAGCAAGGGAAAACACCAGGTTTCCAGCATGAGCCTGTCAGGCTGGGAGGCCACAACATTCCACACCGCGTAGGCGCGATTTAAATCTGCATAAGTCCTGTAGCTTCGATTGTCTGGCAAGCTCAGGTGATCAACAGAAAACTGTCGAATTTCCTCTACATATCGCAACTGAGCTCGCAATTTTTCCGAAATATGGGGTTGTGATAACACCTCATCAATGTCTTCGGCTGCCGCCAAAACACGCAAGTGCCCTGTGCTTGCCTGCCAAAAATAGGCGCCCGTACTGCAACCATTCAACAGGAAGGTACACAACAACAGCATCAAAACAGACAAGGCATTTCTTTGCATCATTCTTGATCAAACTCGCACTAAGAACACTCATAGTAAAGCACGGTCATTGCCACAATCAGCAAAACCTGCGATTCTTAATGCCTGTACTAACCAGCGAAGTTTGTTGTGACTCCTAGCAAAATTGAATCCTGGGTCAATACCCGTCGAGACATCCATGCACACCCCGAATTGCGTTATGAAGAGAATCGCACAGCGGAAATTGTCGCCAAGCGACTAGCTGCGCTTGGATTCCAAGTAGAAACCGGAATAGGACAAACAGGGGTGGTTGGCCTTATTCACGGAAGGCAGGGGCCAGGAAAAATGATCGGCTTGCGCGCTGATATGGACGCCCTGCCTATACAGGAGCGCAATCAGTTCCCGCATGCCTCCCGCCACCCGGGAAAAATGCATGCCTGTGGCCACGATGGCCATGTGGCCATGCTGCTGGGTGCAGCACAAGAAATAGCTGAAAATCCGAATTTCAGGGGTAGTGTAGTTCTTATTTTTCAACCCGCAGAAGAAGGTGGAGCTGGCGCCCAACGCATGATTGACGATGGGCTGTTTCAGCGTTATCCGGTCGATGCCGTATTCGCCATGCACAACTGGCCAGGCTTGCTCGAAGGTGAGTTTGCTGCACATACAGGTTCAGTTATGGCATCTAGCAATGAGTTTTCAGTAAAAATTCAAGCCAAAGGTGCACATGCTGCAATGCCAGACCTGGGAATTGATCCAGTGGTTATTGCCGCACAGTTGATACTTGCATTCCAGACCATTATTAGTCGAACGTGTAAACCTGTAGAACCCGCCGTGTTGTCGGTTACACAAATTCAAGCGGGTGAGGCCATCAACGTAATACCTGACCATGCAATACTACAAGGCACCGTTCGTACCTTCAGCATTGAAACGCTTGACCTGATTGAACAGCACATGAGAAAACTAAGCACCGAACTTTGTGGAGCTTTTGGTGCAACTGCCACACTCAATTTCGAGCGCCGATACCCGCCCACAATCAACTCGCTTGAAATGGCAGAATTGGCGAAAAGCGCACTTCAAAAAATACCCGATGTAAAAGCAGTTCATACTAATCTTCCCCCCACCATGGGTGCGGAGGATTTTGCATTCATGTTGCAACACAAACCCGGTGCCTATTTATGGATAGGTAACGGCGAGGGTGGTCACCGTACGCATGGGCACGGAATAGGCCCATGCACCTTACACAACCCAAGCTACGATTTTAACGACAGCATATTGCCTTTGGGCGTAAAGGCCTGGCTCGCAATCACGCACGAATTTTTAGAACACTGCTAACACGCACTTTCACTTCACCCGATAAGCCAACAATGCCTCGAATTCGTGTTGTTTAGGACGACGGCCCATCACGAGCAACTCGCCTTTATCAGGAACTAAAGTCAAAGAATAGGCCTGACCACGTTTCTTCAACGGAATCCACGACTTGCCCTGAACAATCATCAACTCATCGAAAGTGTCAGACTCGATCAAAAAACTTTGCATCTTTCGTTCAAGAATCCCATTTACCGGCGCTTGAATTACGCGCAAAGCGTTTGCAGGCAAATCGAAGGTCGATACAAGTTTCAAACGCGAATCCCTTCGCGCCGCATCGACAATTAATCTGGGCTCTAAACCTACAGCTGCCACATACAAGGAGTCATCGGGTAACTTGGTAAACAGTGATTGATTAACTCCAAATGCACGCTGATGACCCAGTTCGTCAGAAGGATCGAAGTGGCTGAGAACAGTTCGTTCAGGGGGAATTAGGAAAAACAGATCACTATGCTGTGATTTAAATCCGTCCCTATCAACAAAGCCTGCTCCCCACGTGGTGTCAACCACCCACCAAACTCCATTAAGGTTTACGGCATTCCATACATGATTGACAGGTTTTCCATCACGATTTGCGGTCGCAGGTCCCCCTTTCACCAAGCCATAAATCGTCTTTACCTCCAAACCTGCCATTTGCATCAAACGGTGAGTTACGTTTGCGTACACAGCACAGCTGCCACCCCCAAGCTTGTGAAGTTTCTCAAGAGAATGTTGTGCGGGATCGCCAATACTACTGGCGAGTCCAGCGTCGTGCTCAAAATGATGTGTAACCCACCGATAGACTAACCACGCCTTTTCCTCGTCAGTGGTCGCTACCGAGAGCAGTGCATTAAGCCTCGACTCTAACTTAGACTTACTGGAAGCCAGCACTTGGTGAAAATGGGAGTTTAACTGCTGATGACGTGAAACGTTTTTAGCCTGAACTTCGCTTGAGAAAACAGAACACCACAGAAATGCAAAAGCACACAGATACAAACAACCTAAACAACGATTCAACTTCAATTCCAAGGTAATTGCTTAAAGAAGAAAGACGATAAAGGAAGAAATATAAAATGAAACTCGAATCCAAGCATCTTGTTGAAAGTAGCTTCGTTCTGGGTGACTAAGAGAAAGAAGATACAAGGAGGAAGATACAACCGAAGCTATTAAGTCGTGATCTATTCGTAAAGTAAATCGATCCATAAAGTAAAAAACCCCGCCTCTGAGTTGAGAGCGGGGTTTTTGGAATTGGAGAGCCTGACGATGTCCTACTTTCACATGCGAATGCACACTATCATCGGCGCTAAGGCGTTTCACGGTCCTGTTCGGGATGGGAAGGG
>JAJTEM010000029.1 GCA_021299735.1 Burkholderiales bacterium
GGATTGCCATGATCTGGCTGTCGGTAAACCTTGATTGTTTCATTGCAGAACTCTCTTCCTCTATGGTTGAAAATTCTACTTCCGATCCCGTTTATTTGCAGGGGGTATTACCGAGGCACTGGGCGCTGCCATGAAAGCAATGCGTGCCCTGCCTTGTGACAACCCGCTCAGTTGGTACTACCAAGGGGCAATACACTATGTGCCCGACGAAGTTCAAAATAAAAATCCGCTGTGTCCTTCTTACACCCAGCGTAGCCAGTTGAAACCTGCATGGGATACATGTACTCATGCAGATGGGTCTGAAATTCATTTTTTGATTTGGCACCGCCTGTACATATGGCACTTTGAAAAAATAATTCGAAAAATTTCAGGTAAAGCCGATTTCGCTTTGCCCTACTGGAATTACACCAACCCGCGTAACCGAAAGCTTCCACCGCAATTCATCGACAAGAATTCTTCTTTATACACAGAGTCCAGGTTAAGCGATTTGAACAAACATAAAAAAATCGCAAGCGCCATGAACCCGAGCCTGGACATTGGCCCCTTATTCAAGAACAGGGTATTTTCTGTGTTCAGCAGCAGTATTGACAATGCACCACACGGCGCCATGCATTGGTATGTGGGCGGTGGGTTTAGCAACAAACCAGTATTCAACCCGATATACCAAGTGAGCAGTCCGGAAATGTTCGGCCTTATGTCCCATGTTCCATCTGCAGGCTTTGATCCAGTGTTTTGGTTACACCATTCAAACATCGACTTGATTTGGACATCGTGGGAGAAAACCGATTTTGGAGTAAGGCCAACGCTTCAGCAATTGGAGGCAGTTCAGTGGCCCTACATATTCTTTGATGAAAACGGAAACAAGGTGCAATACACCATCAAGGAAGCATACGAGAAGGCTTTCAATCTTGATTATTCCTACGACAGCACTTTGTCCCCCGTTCCAAACCTGAAAAATTCAGCTTTAGTACATGAAGAGATGGTTCTCAAAAGTGTCTCGCACAACAGGGAACTGGTTTGGAAAAAAGAGGCACAGGTCAACCTTTCAAAGGGCAATGTGAAACTGAAGCCGGGCAAGGCTGCAAGCGATAAATTGCAGTTGTTTTCAGTGCAGGCCCCTGATGCGCTTGTGCTAGAAATTGAGACCAGCTTCAAAAAACAGCCCAAAGACGCCTACAACGTTTACCTGCTGCGCAAAGGTAAAAAGACTTTGCTCGGTGTGATGACATTCTTCGGTGCGCAGCATCATCACCATTCCACACATGAACATTCCCGTGTTTTTTCTTTCGATGTCACTGATGACATTCAAAAAAACGACGACTACGAAATTCTGATTGAAGAGCAAAACGGCAAGGGCAGGGGCGACGGCGTTAGCGTCACTTCCACTTCACTGGTCAGGTACTGATATTCACAAACGTGTTTTTTCTGAGGAAGGCAGGAAATGGACAATTACAGTTGGGATGTTGTGTACGCGTGTTCTGGGGATTACATCAACCGTCAACTTGCCAGCAATACGGACAAGCTGATTCAGTCTTTTATCTACGAGGACTCGGCTGTGAAAATGTCGGGCCAGTTTGGTGCCTGGAAAATTGTTCCGGGTGGCAGTGGCCCACTGTTGCAATTCGAAACGCCCATCACAACTGGGCAGGTGTATTTCAAACAGTTCAATGAAACCATTTCGCTGAACGGGGTGGTTCCACTAGTACAAATGCAATTGCAGTTGCCCAAGGGCAATAGCCAGCAGGTGGTACGCACCTTGGTGTTTAACTGCGCAACAGTGGGCAAGCAAAAAGGCGATACCACGCCCGGTGCAGTCACAGTAATTAATCCTGATACAACAGGAACACTGGCCAAATACCTTGAAACCAACCCGCAGGAAGCAGCCTTGGGTGCAGCAATGCTGACAGCCGGGCTGGGTGCAGTGTTTGTACAAAACGTAGACCAGCTTAACTTTGTATTTGCCGACATGCTGCCTGTGCCAACGGGCCAGAATGCCGATTGGTTAACGCCAGTGAATTTGGCGTATGCCTATCAACAGCCCGTAGATGGTTCGCTGGGTGGAATAGCAATTCTGGGTGTGCTAACCAACCGGTCTGTTGATAACTTACCGCGCAATTTCGACACCAATTTGTTGCTCAACAAAGATTTCGGTTTTGTATTGTCAGGCCAGGCTTTCATGCAAAACATTATTTGGCCATCGTTACCAGCTGCGTTTCAAGGCAACTGCCACACCAATGATTTCACTTTGAATGCCGATGGCACGCTTACTTTGGCAGAGCATTTTCAATTGAATTCTGTCAGGGTTGGGCTAATCGATTACACCCCCAAGGTAACGGCTGTGAATTACCACATTGATGACAATTCCATGCGTTGCTATGTGGCCACCAAAACCGACATTACCGGTTTGAAAGATGCCTTTGTAACCAACACCGTCACATCCAATAATTTGTCTTCATTCGATGTGTCTACCCGCACCCTGTCTTTCCTGAATGACCCGAACATGTCCACCACGCAAGATTCGCATGTGCCTTGCTGGGAGAAGGGCTTGGGTGCGCTTACGCTCGGCATCATGAATGTGGTGATCGAGGCTGTCAGCCTTGCAATTCAAAATTCAGTTGGAAATGTGACTTCCCAAAAAACAGCACAGTCACTTGGAAGTTTGGCACCCGGCCTTGTTAGCTGGAGTGGTCAGCAAAGTATCAACATTAATGCCGGCGGTTTGACCGACAACGTGTATATGCAGGGCTCTTTGAATTAATTTTTCACAGATATCAGGAGAAATCGAAAATGAGTGATACATCAGTCAGTACATTTGGATGGGATACCGCATATGCTGCTCCATTTTCTGTTGTGAACAAGGCCATTATCCAGCAAAACAGTTTTCCACAAACGTTTAGTTACAACGATGCCACCGGCATCAATATTTCAGGCACTTGGTCGTCTTGGCAACTTGCACCGGGTGGGGCGGGTGGCGATGTACAAATGATTTGTAAGGTGAACACTGGTTCAGCCAGTGGCGATTCTCAAAGCGGTGATCTTTCTGATTCGCAGATATTGATTCAGGTTAACTTGGCTACAGTCGCAGCAGCCGACCCGGTGAATGACAAAACCGCAAAAAACTTGGGCAAGGCACAAAACCTTGTTGTTAAAACCACTGGAACTGGGCTGGACCCAGCGGTGTCGGTTATTTCATCCAGTTATCCCGCTGTATCAAGCCCGTTGTTGACGGCTGTGCTTGACACTGTTTTCAAGAATTATTTCAACGAAAACATTGGTGAGTTCAACCATGTGTTTGCCGTGATGAATTTGAATGAAGTGGCAGACCAGGATGGCTTTCAATGGATAAAGCCAACAGCTTTTCAATATGCAGTTGCTTCATCTGAAGATCGCAGTCTTGCGAATTCTGTATTCGGCTTGATTTCTATGGTGCAAAATCATCCGATACTGCCCACCATGCAGCAGGCGGTGGATGTGCGTGCCTTGTTGAACTTGCCTACTGGTGCGAATTCTGCATTCGTAATTAGCCAGGCCATGGTGGCACAAAACATGTTGTTGTCCGGCGCGGTGGCTACCATTCAGGGTTCATCACCCTCTGACTTCGGTTTTAGTTCAGACGGCTTGTCTGTCACCAACGTGAAAGATGTGGTGTGGGGAAATTTCCAGACCGAGAATAATGGCATCATCAGTCCAAAAATTAAAGCCCACAATTTTATTCTGCGTGCCGACGACACCTACATTTATCTGGAAATAACTAACGCACAGTACGAAACCTCTCCGGGTGTGACTGTTCACATGAATACCACGCAGAAGTTCACCTACAGCACAGTGAAGGCTGATAACGGCAATTACGTTTTCATTCCCGACATTACTGGTTTTGGTAACCCCAGCATTACAGCCAGTGTCAGCTTGTCTGAAGGGTTGCAAATTCTGGAAATTATTACGGGTGCAGTTGCCGCGATTGCCGGTCTTCTTTTTGCTGCCAGTGGAATTGCATCTTTGGTGGCCTCATCTGCCGAGGTGGCAGCAGATGCAGCAGCCAATACAGCTGAGATTACAATAGATGCTGTCGAAATTGCAGATGCAGTGGAATCAGCCCCTGAAGAGGTACAGGCAGCAAACGATGCCGGTGCTGATGCCGCCGATGCGGGCGCTGCTGACCCTGCCAATCCAGCACAGGTACAAAATTGCAGCGTATTTACATCGACACAGTTCCGTCTTGTCACAGGTATTACCGGTGCAATTTCTGGTGCGGTTGCCGGGTCAATCGGAATTGCCAAGGCTGTGACAGAAATGAACTACGATGAAATTCCAGCTTTCGATACCTTTGCCGCCAACTGCATGGGTGCCACCGTGTGGCCTGGGTTAAGCGACTATCAATTGATCGGAGCAAGTTTTAGAAATAGTTTGGTAATGGCTTTGGCGATGGACGCGACCGAATAAGTCGCTGAAACTGTCTAAATATCTTTAATGGGGTTTGGGTCTGTCGACCCTTCCCACACATTCGCTTATTTTGCCGACTTTTTATCAGTTAAGTTTGAACCTGCAAACAGGTCTGCAACGTCATCTGTTGCGCGGTCAAGGCCCGACTGACTAGGTTGCAAATTGGCTGCATTAAACTGAGACGATGTAGCCATGGCACCACGTCGTTGCATTTTTGCGGGTCTTTCACAAACCTGATCGCTGTTGTTGGTATTCAGCGTGGGCGCCGCTCGAATTATTTCAGGCGGATAGTTAGGGGCCAAATTGTTGCTGCCGGGGGCCGAGCGTTTGTTCTTGCCCGATGCAGATTGGCTCTGAGTGGCCTCCGCACTTTGTGAAGAGGTGTTTTGCGGCAAGTTAACAGGTGAAGTCATTTTACGTTCTCAAAGATTTAAGGTTAGGACAAGCCGCAATCAGCGCCGTAATCGCAGCGCTGCTTATATTCATGCATCCACTAATATTCAGCGACACCAGGTTTTGGCATTTGTTGGCCAGCGTTTCGATACTTTCGTCGGTTAGCTTGTTGCACCAGCTCAAATCCAGCGTTTTCAAATGCGGGCAATGTTCGGCAACAGCGGCAAGGCCTGCATCGCTAATTTGTCCGCAATAGCTCAAGTTCAGTGAAGTGATGTCGGGGCATTTTTCTGCCAGCATGCAGATGGCTTCATCGGTCAGGCTGGTACACCAGCCCAGGTCGAGGCTCAATATTTGCCTGCTGCTTTGTGCGTTCACAATGCGTTGAATGTCCTCAGCACTTGGTGTCTCGGTGATTCGGATATGCTGAACATTCGGGTAGCTGTCAAGCTCATTAAGCGTCAGGGCAAGCTTATCACCCCGCAGTTTTAGCAATGTTTGTTGCTCATGAATCAGGCTTCTTAGTTCTTTGTTTACTTTCGCTACAGAACTATTCTTTGAATCTGAATCAAGAAAAGTTAAAACATTCCGTGTTGCATTGGCAGGAAGTTTTGAAATCTGTTCGTTTGATGAGTCGTCAGTTGGCTGGTTTTGCTTTGGGCTTTCCAGATCAATTGGGGTGTTCTCAACCTGGTTTTTACAGCCAAGTAAATTACATGCCAATTTGTTGAATAGTGTTTTAATAGACCCAATGGTGGTTTTTGCCCCTTGGCGAGTTGGCTGAGTATTTTGCAAGGGGCGATTTACTGGGGTTTTGTTGATTCCAGAAAACATCGTTTACTCCAAATCCATACCCCCATAGGTGTTCAGTTGTGTCGTTTTGGTTCAAATAAAAAAGCCAGGTACTTTTCAGCACCTGGCTTTTTAACTTCTAACCGCTAAAACTACTTAAGCGGCTTTTACCTTCAGGCGCCATGCGTGCAGCAGTGGCTCGGTGTAGCCAGCAGGTTGTTCCATGCCTTTGAACACCAGGTCACATGCAGCCTTGAATGCGGCGGATGTTTCAAAGTTGCCAGCCATGGGCTTGTATGCGGGGTCGCCAGCGTTTTGCTGGTCAACCACTGCGGCCATGCGCTTCATGGTTTCCATCACTTGCTCTTTGCTCACAATGCCGTGGTGAATCCAGTTGGCAATGTGCTGGCTGGAAATGCGCAGTGTGGCACGGTCTTCCATCAGGCCCACGTTGTTGATGTCGGGCACCTTGGAGCAACCCACACCTTGGTCAACCCAGCGAACCACATAACCCAAAATACCTTGGGCGTTGTTGTCCAGTTCTTGCTGCTTTTCTGCATCGCTCCAGTTGGTATTGGTGGCCACGGGCACTTGCAACAGGTTGGCCAAAATGCCTGGGCGTTCTGCGTCGGCATCAATCTTTTCCAGCTCGGCTTGAACAGCGGCCACGCTCACCTGGTGGTAGTGCATGGCGTGCAGTGTTGCTGCGGTTGGGCTGGGTACCCAGGCGGTGTTGGCACCGGCTTTGGGGTGGCCAATTTTCTGTTCCAGCATGGCTTTCATCAGGTCGGGCATGGCCCACATGCCTTTACCAATTTGCGCACGGCCTTTCAAGCCACAGCTTAGGCCAACCAGCACGTTGTTGCGCTCGTAAGCGGTAATCCATGCGCTGCTCTTCATGTCGGCTTTGCGAATCATGGCGCCAGCGTGCATGGCTGTGTGCATTTCGTCGCCAGTGCGGTCCAAAAAGCCGGTGTTAATGAAAGCAACACGGCTGGCTGCGGCAGCAATACAGGCCTTCAGGTTCACCGATGTGCGGCGCTCTTCGTCCATAATGCCCAGCTTCACGGTGCTGTCTGGCAGGCCCAGCAGCTTTTCTACATGGGTAAACAATTCGGCAGCGAAGCCCACTTCAACAGGGCCGTGCATCTTCGGCTTCACGATGTAAACCGAACCCTTGCGGCTGTTGCGAATACCGTTCACGCCATTGCCTTTCAAGTCGTGCAGGGCAATGGTGGTTGTAATCACGGCATCCATAATGCCTTCAGGAATTTCTTTGTCGCCGCCCCACAGAATGGCGGGGTTGGTCATCAAGTGGCCCACATTGCGCAGGAACAACATACTGCGGCCATGCATGGTCACTTTCTCGCCATTCACGCCGGTGTACACGCGGTCCGCATTCAAACCACGTGTAAAGGTTTTGCCGCCTTTGCTCACGCTTTCGGTCAGGGTGCCTTTCAAAATGCCCAGCCAGTTTTTGTAGGCCACAATTTTGTCTTCGGCGTCTACGGCTGCAACGGAATCTTCCAAATCCAGAATGGTAGAAAGGGCGGCTTCAAGCACTACGTCAGCCACGCCGGCTGCATCGCTAGAGCCAATGGGTGTTGAGCGGTTAATAATGATGTCGGCGTGAATGCCGTTGTTCACCAGCAATACTGAAGAAGGTGCTGCGGCTTCGCCTTGGTAACCCACCAGCTGTGCGGCATTTTTCAGGCCAGCAGTGCTGCCATTCTTCAGGTTAACCTGCAGCTTGCCACCTGCTACTGCATAGCCAGTTGCGTCTTTGTGGGAAGCGCCTTCCAAGGGGAAAGACTGATCCAGGAAGTTGCGTGCGAATTCAATTACTTTCGCGCCGCGCACAGGGTTGTAGCCGCCTGCGCGTTCTGCACCGCCATCCTCGGAAATTACATCGGTGCCGTACAGTGCATCGTACAGGCTGCCCCAACGTGCGTTGGCTGCGTTCAGGGCATAGCGTGCGTTCAAAATTGGCACAACCAGCTGGGGGCCGGCTTGTGTGGCCAGTTCGCTGTCTACATTGGCGGTGGTGGCTTGCACTTTGGCAGGCTGTTCAACCAGGTAGCCAATTTTCTTCAGGAATTCTTGATAAGCAGCCATGTTGGCGATTGGGCCAGGGTTTGCTTTGTGCCAGGCATCCATTTCCAGCTGAATACGGTCGCGCTCGGCCAGCAGGGCCGCGTTCTTGGGGGCCAATTCGGCAACAATGGTGTCGAAGCCTTTCCAGAAACCAGCCTGATCAATACCGGTACCGGGTAGCACTTCGTTGTTGATGAAGTTGTACAGGGGCGTGGCTACTTTCAGGCCATGTATGGTTGTGCGTTCTGTCATTTTAGAAACCTCGAGCTGTTGTAATAAGTTCGTGTGCCTGCCAATGCAGGGGCGCATGGGTTAGCACACATAAGCCATCGATTGTAAAGGAATTGAATGCAATTCTGACACGTTTAGAATCGTCACAAGCGCAGGCAATTGGTCATTTCATCTTTAACTTTTTTGCAAAACTCTGGAAAACCCCAAGTCGATTGTGGCAACGCGGGCCTCAATCCAATTTGTGGGCTGGTTACTATGGCGTAATCGATTCGGGGTAAACATGCGGACTTTTGATTACATCGTGGTAGGAGCGGGCACTGCAGGCGCTTTAATGGCCAATAGGCTTAGTGCCAACCCCAACAATTCAGTGTTGCTTTTGGAAGCTGGCGGTAAAGACAACTACCACTGGATCCACATTCCCGTGGGTTACCTGTATTGCATCGACAACCCCCGCACCGATTGGCGCTTTCGCACGGAACCCGATGCGGGTTTGAATGGCCGCGCCCTTATTTACCCGCGCGGTAAAACTTTGGGTGGTTGTTCCAGCATTAACGGCATGATCTACATGCGAGGCCAGGCCCGAGACTATGAAAGCTGGGCCGCCCAAACCGGCGATGAAGCCTGGAACTGGAACAATTGTTTGCAAGATTTTTTAACTCATGAAAGCAACTGGCGCTACGACAACCCGCATGCGGAATTGGCCGACGCAGACTTGCCGAGGTTTCACAGTGGCAAGGGCGAATGGCGAGTAGAAAAGCAGCGCCTGCGTTGGGAAATTCTGGAAGCATTTTCTCAAGCGGCGCAACAGGCCGGCATACCCGCAAGCGACGATTTCAATCGGGGTAATAATTTTGGTGTGGGCTACTTTGAAGTGAACCAGCGTAGCGGCTGGCGGTGGAATACTTCGAAGGCTTTCTTGCGCCCAATCATGAAGCGCCCCAACTTAGCCGTATGGACCCAGGCGCAGGTAAAAAACCTGTTGATTGAACGCAATGCCAGTGGCGAACTGGTGTGCAACGGCGCGCGGGTGGTAAAGGACGGCGAAGAAGTGGCTGTGAAGTCCGTGCGCGAAACTGTGCTGTGTGCGGGCGCAATTGGCACGCCGCAAATTCTTGAGCTTTCCGGCATAGGGCAGGGTAGCCTGTTGCAGCAACACGGCGTTGAAGTGAAGCTAAACAAACCCGGCGTGGGTGCCAACCTGCAGGATCACCTTCAGATACGTGCTGTGTTCAAAGTGCAGGGCGTTAAAACCCTGAACACCCTGGCCAACAACTGGTGGGGCAAAGCACAAATTGGCGTGGAATATGTATTCAAGCGCAGCGGCCCCATGAGCATGGCGCCCTCGCAACTGGGGGCTTTCACCAAAAGCAGTGCCGATCGCCCATACCCCAATATTCAATACCATGTGCAGCCGCTTAGCCTGCCTGCTTTTGGCCAGCCCCTGCACAACTTCAATGCCTTTACGGCCAGTGTGTGCAACCTTAACCCCAGCAGCCGGGGTTCGGTGCACATTAAAAGCGGCAACTTCGATGAAGCACCGGCCATTGCACCGAATTACCTCAGCACCGCTGAGGATCAAAAAGTGGCGGCCGATTCGATAAGGGTGACACGCAACATTGCACAGCAACCCGCATTGGCCAAGTACAAGCCTGAAGAGTTCAAGCCCGGTGTGGAATTTCAAACCGACGAGGAACTGGTGCGCTTGGCGGGCGATATTGCCACCACCATTTTTCACCCGGTGGGCACGGCAAAAATGGGCGCGGCCAACGACCCGGCAGCGGTTGTGGATTCACGCTTGCGCGTAATTGGCGTGAAGCATTTGCGAATTGCAGACGCCAGCGTTATGCCCACCATTACTAGTGGTAACACCAATAGCCCCACGCTGATGATTGCCGAGAAAGCGGCAAGGTGGATACTCGAAGGCTGATACACTTCGGCCATTGATTACTAGGATATTGCGCGATGAACGAAGTCATCATCAACAAAGAACCCGTCGAGCTGTACAAAATCCTGAAATTTCAGGGTTTACTGTCCAGTGGCGGCGAAGCCAAGAATGTGATTGCCGATGGCCATGTGTTGGTCAATGGTCAAATTGAAACCCAGAAGCGCAAGAAAATTGTGGGTGGCGATGTAATTGAGTTTGACGGTGTGAAGTACACAGTTAAACTGGGGTAATCATTTTATTCCAAAGCGGTTTCAATCAAGGCAGTACGGTCATGGCAGTAAAAGACCAACAAGTTGTAAATCAATCCCAGTGTGTTGAGGTGTATTTCGACGGCTCATGCCCCATGTGCCGCCGTGAAATCGCGGTGTATCAAAACATCACACCCGATCAACCCATCTCCTGGATTGATGTATCAAAGCCTGAAACTCAGCTTCCGCAGGGGCAATCCAAAGAACAACTCATGGCGCGCTTTCACACGCGCACGGCGCAAGGCGAATTGCTGAATGGTGCTGCGGCCTTTGTGCATGTTTGGGCCCAGCTGCCGGGTTGGCGTGTTTTGGCTTGGCTGGCCAAAGTGCCGGGCATGTTGTGGTTTATGGAAAAGGCGTATAACGGCTTTTTGCCCGTGCGCCCAGCCATTCAACGATTCATTTTGAAATTCGACACCAGCCATTTGCCGCCTGGTTTGGTGGCCGACATTCGCACCGACCACGCCGGTGAAACCGGGGCAGTGTGGATTTACAAAGGCATTCTGGCGGTGTCGCGCATTGAAGAAATTCGCGCATTTGCCAGTGAACACCTGCAAACTGAACAGCGCCATTTGAAGGCCATGAATGAGCTTTTGCCCGTGTTCAGGCGTAGCTGGCTGTTGGTGCCCTGGCGCATTGCAGGCTTTATTACAGGTGCTTTGCCAGCAATGTTTGGCCCTGTTGCGGTGTACCGAACTATTGCGGCAGTGGAAACCTTCGTGAATCTGCATTACCAGGAACAAATCGAGAAACTGAATGTTTTGGGTACTCACCAGGAACTGCGATCTCAATTGATCGAATTTCAGCTGGATGAATGCGCACACCGGGACGAGGCGGCCTCAAAAACAACAAAGCCCGGCGGAGTTATCGTCAGGCTTTGGGTGAGTGCGGTGGGTACGGGTTCCAAAGTAGCTGTTACCCTGGCGCGTTTTATTTGAAAGGTTTAGCCGATTAATTATCCAATTAATTGGCTAATTAGTTGGCCAATTAAGCAGCCAGTGCCGGGTTTTGTACTTGGCGAATCAAGGCTTGCAAACGCTTACGCTGAAGGCGCATTTCAATTTCCATGGCCTTGAATTTCAATTTGTACGCCGCCAGGGTTTCGCCGTTTTTAATGGCGTTTTTGGTGTCTTGGTACCAGGCTTCTTTCAGTTTTGCCCAATCTTGCAAAGCCTTGCTGTAGTGCTCATATTCTTGGGCCAGGCGGGCTTTCATGGCTTCCACATGCGCATGCATGGCGGTGGGCTGTGCCTGCATTTTTTCTTCGGCGCGTTTGAATTGCATCGCAATGCGCGCTTTTTCAATTGCAAACTTGTCACAGCGCTTCAGGTTCTTGGTCAGGCCCAGATATGACAAACCAGCGATTAGCCATTTGGTGGGGTCAATGTGATACCACTTGATGCCATTGCGGTAGTCGTACTGAAACAGGTGGTGGTAATTGTGATAACCCTCACCGTAGGTGAAAATTGCCAGGAAATCGTTGTCGCGCGCCGTGTTTTCATCGGTGTAGGGGCGGCGGCCCCAAATATGCGCCAGTGAATTGATAAAGAAGGTGGTTTGGTGGCACCACACCAAGCGGGCCAGGCCGCCCAGCAGTACTACACCCCACAAGTCGCCTACCAACAAGCCCAAAACCACGGGCAAACCGAAGTTGATACCCAAAGCCAAGGCTGTGTAGTGTTTGTGTTGGAACATGACCAAAGGGTCTTTCAACAGGTCAGGGGCGTTGCTGAAGTCTTCTTTGCCTGATTCATATTTACGAATCATCCAGCCCATGTGCGAAAACCAAAAACCGCGCTTGGCGGAATAGGGGTCGTGCTCTGTGTCGTCCACATGGCGATGGTGTGTGCGGTGGCCCGAAGCCCAAATCAAAACACTGTTTTGTACCGCCATGGTGCCAAAGAACATCAATACAAAGCGAACCGACCAGTGCGCTTCATACGTGCGGTGGGCCCACAGGCGGTGGTAACCGGCCGTAATTGAAATGCCATTCAGGATTGCCAACACCACGAAAGACACCCATGCGGCGGTGCTGTAGTCGTTGAACCAAGCGTAAGCTGGTACAAGGATTAATGCAGCGATAGAGGTTCCAAACAGGGTGATTGCGCCGGGCCAGTGGATGGGGCTGTTGGGGTCAACTCGAGTGGTCATTGAAGGTTGGTTTTTACCAGTTGGTTCAAAGGATGATGAATCATACTGATTCTTGGCCCCTGCATGAACCTCAATTTAAATATTTAATAATTGTTGTTAATTGTTGAGGTACAGCCGCAACGAATTCGTGAACTGCGAAGCGGCTGAAGTTTACATTTGTGCACTGAGTTTTGAAAAATCAGGCGGCTAGTTGTGAATTCGCGCCAGTCAGCTCACCACCCAGAATATCGATCAAGCCAGGAATCAGCTTTCGCAGTTCACCAGTCATCAGTGCAAAGTCGGAATCGAACGCATCATCATCTGCGCTCAAAGCGGCTTGTTCCTTGATTACATCCAAAGGTGCTACCCGCTTTACTTGCAGGTTTTCATGCAACACGAAGGAAACTTTGTCAGCCCAGGTCATGGCCAGCTTGGTTACGTCTTTGCCGCCCTTGATGTGTTTTGCAATTTCCTCGGCTTCTAGCGAGTGTTTCACATAGCGCACGGTGGCCGCCTGTTCTCCACGGCTTTTCAGTTCGCAGTCTTGGTCGATCGTGAAGGGCGGTGGGTTGTCATTCTCGGCCAGCCAGGCGGTCATGGCCACGGTGGGCGAGGTTTTGGTTTTTACCAATGCCATGGCCACGCCTTCAACACTTTTCATTAACATGCCCACCAATTCGTCGGCTTTGGCCGGGCTTGCGGCATCAATCACCAGCCATTTTCCATCGGTGTCTATCCAGGCGTTAATGCGGCTGCGAATGGCGAAAGCTCTCGGTAGCAGCTCGTCGGTTACGGCCTCTTTAATCTCTTTCATTTGCTTTCGGCCTGGCTTGTAGCCCTCGCGTTCTTCAATTTCAGCGGCGCGCGCCTTGGTAAATTGATTAATCACCGTGCTGGGCAGCAGCTTTTTTTCCAGCCCAAGGGAAATCAGCAATTGTTTGCCGCTTTTGTGTACAAATGGCTCGCCCTCGGCTTTGGGCGCAATCCAGCCCCGTGTTTGTAAATCCATGCCACCGCAGGCTTGCAGGGCCTGTTTGGCCAGCTTGTCTTCCAGCGATTCGGGTGTTTCTTCCCACTTGGTAAGGCGAAAGATGAACAGGTTTTTAAACCACATGGCTTTACTCTATGAAATGGAAAAAGGGTTGGAAGTGTAACGCATTCGGTGGGTTAGCGACTTGATCAGGATTGCAGGGGGCAGCGATTGTTTTCCGGAACTGGCCTACAAAGCCTGGGTAAAAAACCGAATTATCGCCGACAGCGCTGAAATTATCAGGTTGTGGCACACCCGCCAGCGCCGTAAGTACTTGTAATTTTGTACAGAAGTTGTAATGTTAAGTACCAAGGTGCAGAGGAACGCCACATGAACCCACTTAACCCGACTAAGCCAATGTTAGCTAAACGCATATTGGCCGTGATTTTTACCATGGTGGCTATTTTTGTGATTAGCTTTTGTGCCGCGGTAATGTCGATTATCTACATGCATGCCGATGAAAACGGCATGGTGCCAAGGGCTTTTTCGTTGAGTAATCAGTTGTCTCAACCCGTTATTACCATACTGCCGCCCCAGCACCCAGGCCCCAACATGCCTAACCAGAAAACACCAAGCTACAACATTTAAAAAACAATCCGCTCAGGGTGCGGGCCTATTTCATGTCGATTGGGTTGGGCATCCAGAATTTTTACCCGTTCAGGATCAAAGCTGGCAATAAAGTGATGCTTGCCCTCGGGTGTGGTTGTGAAGGTCACAGGGTGCACCAGCACCGAGCATTGCAGCAGATCGAACACCAGGGGCAGATGCTCAGGGCATTCCGGCATGAAGCGAAAAGGTTTGCGCCAATCAATTTCGCCTTCGGGAAGTTTTTTGAATGCACTACAGGCGCGGTAAATGTCGGCAACCTCCGACACAATCTCTTTCGATACGCGTGACAAATTCACAAACTGCGTGCCACTTTTTTCACCCAAGTCTTCAAGGTGAACTACGCCGGGTTTGCGAGGTGTTTCAATGCCCACGGTGATTGTGGCCGTTGAAAAGTAGTGGCCTGCTTTTTGAGCCTGCGACAACAGTTCACCCAAGGCCATGTAAGCATTGCGGTTTCCGTACAGGGCATTGAAGTAGTTCTTCGGTATGCGACCTGCCACAGGCAATTTGTAGTCTGACAGTTTCAACTGGCTGGGTGGGGCCTTGGGGCTACTCCAAACAGCAATCAGTTTGACCTCGGTGTAATCCATGTTTCGTTCATCACGCCATGTGTTTGTATTTAAGTGGATACTTCTGAATCAACAACTTCACTGCGTCTACATCCTCAAGCGGTGGCACCACATTGCGTGCCCTGTATTCCTGGTGAACAATGTCCAACCACAAGTAGCAAACTTCAGGCTCTTCCATTCCGCTGGCAAGCATGTGGTGCAGCCTTTCCAGCACAATTCCCACTTGCGGTGTCGCATTACCTGAGCCACTTAACCACCGGTAACCAGAACCAGCGCTGCGACCCAACAATTGGCCAAAGGTACTCTCGGTGACCTTGGCTTTTCCGAACACCCTTTGAAACATCTTGTAAGTGTCTTCCAGGCTTAGTTCGTTGTTCAGCGGAACCAATGATTCATGGGTTTCGTACAACCTCAAAATTAAAGCGACCGTGGTGTCTAGCAGCTCATCGCTCGAGCTTCCCTCGGGCGGGCGAACAATTAAATTAAATTTTGCTTGGGTACTGATACCAAACAAGGCACACATTTTGGACACGGTTAACCCGTATTTCTGCTTGAACAGGTTTAGGTACGCACCTGTGCGTGGCTTGTTTTTATTGTTAATTTGAGGCATGGCACGTGATAAAGCAATCTTGTAGATTGGTAATGATACGGAATCAGGAGCTTGAAATTGTAACTTCAGTAAAAAATAATTATTTAACACAAATGGACAATCTTACATGTCACTTTTTGTGTGATTTTATTTTGTTTAAGTAACTGAATTTAATCACTTTTTTGAATGCCATTGGGTTGCGTAATCGCGAATGTCGAAATGCACATGGCTTGCGTAAACACCAACCCCCCCGAATGCGGGATACTGTAGTGTTTTAGCCAATTGATCAATATTCACACCAATTGGTTTAATGTCCATGGCGAAAAACTGCCCGCTCGCGTCGGGCAAATGGCGAGAATTCCGGGCTGCACCTTCAACAATCGAATTGGTGTGTTGTGTTCGCAAACCCGAAGTAATTTCAAATACTGTGTAACTATGGTGTTCAGCCAAAACAACTTGAGCCCATGCTGCAAGCAATAACATTTCAACGTTGGGTGCGCCTACTTGATTGGCTCGAATATCGCGAAGCATCCAGGCAGCGGTGCGATAACCGTCGGGTGTACTGAAATCAATTTGAAAGCGGTCCTGGCCGCGTTGAATATCCAGCAGGGTAAAGCTTGGAGCTTGTTTAGCCCACGCCAGTTTATCCAAGTGTGCCATCAGCGAAACTGAACTTGCTGCAGCAAGAAACTGTCGCCTGTTCATGATCAAGGCACCGCGGGTGGTGTACAGGCTTGGTTACCGTTTTGGCAGCAGCTGCTGAGAATTGACAATTGAGCTGGTGGGTTGGCATTCGGGTTGTATACACACCGAATAAAGGCGCTGCCACCGGCACCCGCACCGCCACCTGCATCAGCATCAACCGCCACAAACCGATAGCCTACCGGTGTATCGTTGAAAATAACCGTGGAGCATGAATTGCTGTTTTGAACCCAATTCAGGGTACGGTTGCCGCGGCAGAAATCAACATCAGGAATGGGGTTGCGTACATCGTATCGGGAGGCAAGGGCGCCTACACGCACGCCCGGTATGCCCGCCGGGGTGTTTGCATCACTTGAGTTATTGCCATCGAGATCCAGCGATACCGTGAAATTACCGCCTGCGCTGGTTGCAGGAGTGTTGGCTTGCAATGTTACAAATCCGTTGCCACCCATGAAGCCCAGCATATCGCCGGCAATGTCATTGTCGAATTCGCCGGCGGCACTGTTTTGTCCACCAATCGTGACGGGTTGGCTTAAGGTGATATAGCCCTCAATGCGGCAGTTGTCGGCTGCTATGGAGCAGCCTGCCGGTAAAATTGAAAGGCGGGTAATAAATTGTCCGTTCGATGCGGCAGGGCGATTCACGAAACTAGACGGCAACAAGCCTATATCAATCAAATTTTCGATGGTTGGTGTCAGTTTGCTGCCTTCATTACCCGAAACAGGGTTTTCAGGAATCGTGACATCGGTAATGCCGTCGTTGTTCAAATCGATCTGTAAATCGCCCGGGGCAGAAATGCCGCGCCGGTACAAATCGGTGTAGGAATTTAGTGCATCGCCAACCTGGTTGAGTTGGTCTGCCTGTATTTTTGCGACCGAGGATTTTGCGGAACGTGCTTGCTGTTGAACCACAGCGAAGGCAATGACAGCACTGATGATGAGCACCAGCGCCAATTCGATGCTAAGAAAGCCGGCGTGCCTTGCGTTGCTGTGTTTCGGTGAGTCAAGCATGAGTCATTTGCCTTGATTCAAATAAACAAGGGGGCAAAAAAGCTGCCCCCTTGGTGAGTTTGATCCGATTGGGTTAACGACGGCCGAAGGTGATGTCGAGGTCTGCAACTACATCAGGGTCTGTGCCACAGACTGTTCCCGCATTTGCCAGGCTCATCGGACCATTCGTCTCGAGATCCCAAGTTCCTACCGAACCATTTGCAATGTTTGTAGCTGCGGTACCAATTGCAAGAACGATATCTGTGCACTGGTCACCTTCTACTCCATCCCATGATAAAACCGCAAGGTTAACTGCATCTGTTCCGTCAGCTGCTAGTCCGATTGGTTGCCCGTAGCTGTTGAGTTGATCGTTAGATTGAAGGATGCCTAGTGTGGCTGCTAGATCAGCCGTCAGTCCTGTATAGCCCGCAGCCCCACCGTTAATACCAACTTTTTGCTTAGTCTCGCTGATCACTTCCGTAATCTGCTTGATGTTGTCCTGTACTTCAGTGCGGCGTGCGTTGTTCTGGAATGCAATAAAAGCTGCAGCAGCGACAATCGCTGCAATGATCAAGCCAATTGAAACTTCGATTAGGGTAATACCGCTTTGTTTGCGGCGGGCATTCAGTGTGTGCGATGTGGTCATGGTCTGATTCCTCTCGAAGGTAAATTATGTAGTACAAGTTGGCCCAAGTGTTTCGTATATATACCAACATACGAATTAATTGTAGAACAATCAGGTGTGTTGTCAAGCACTTATTTCAACGTATGCGCTGCATTCTTTTCACGGGGTCCAGTTCTTCGGTCATGCTTTGGCTGATCGACAACTGGCCCACATACAAAAACACCACCACAGCTGCAGCTGCACTCAGTAACACGGCATTCAGGCCCTTGGCCGTTGTGCCAATTTCATTGCGAATTTCTTCACCGCCTTCTGTACCCAGTTGAATCAAAATTTTGTCGAACTGCGGGTTGTTACGAATGGTGGTTGCCAAGCGTGCGAGTAACTTCGGGCTCATTAGCCCTTTGCTGAATGCGGGTATGTAATCGGTGGGCGCCACATTCAAGTGGTTCATGATCTTTTTTAGATGCCAGCGCATCCAGGGGTCGGCATTGCGTTTCAGTGTATCCAGTGCCGACGATAAAGTAGCGCCACTTTTGAGCAACACCGCCAGCGAAGTAACAAGCAGGCTGACCTGAAAGTCGCGGTAAATGGACAGTGGCAATAAAAACGGAGCAACCGGAAACAGCAAAAACCCCCAGCCTTGCGGCACCTGCTCCAGTTTGCTGCGCAAATTGCCCTTCCAGCGGGGCAAGGCATAGGTAAATGCTGTAATGGCACCGATGACGCAAGCCACAATCAACCCGCCATGCGAAGCGAGTACCTCTGCAACAATTCGCACCGACATATTGAATGGTGTCCACACCTCTGGCGGGGCCACTTTCACAATAATTGGAATGGACTGAGTGGCAAGCACGTAGCTAAAACCTGCTACACCGGGTATTAGTACCATGGGTGGGAAAATGGCTTTCCAAATAACGCTTTTCGCTTCTTTTTGCGATTTAATCGCTGCGGCCAGTGCTCTCAGCGTGCCCGGTTTGTCTCTGGCTTCGTCGACCGCGGCCAACATCATTCGGTCGTTCTGGGGCATTACTGTGCCCAGAATTTGGCTAATCAAAAAATCGTCGCCCAAACTGAGTTTGCGAACCATCAGCTTGAAGGCCGCTTCCCGGCTACTGTTTCGGGTCCGTTTGTGGCGAGCAATTTTAAGTTCTTCTTCCAGAAAGGTTTTGAACTGCTCCTTGTTTTCAATTGATTTGGCAAGTTGCTCGTAAAAAGCTTCGCGTTTGCCCCGAAAGTCCATCAGGTTGATGGCATTGAAAAAGTTGGTGAATTTCTTTTTGAATGTCATGTTCAGTTGTAAGTCGCGGTTTCAGCGCGATCAGCGTCGTTCATGATTTCAAACCGGTCAAAACTGTCAAAGCGTTCGCAATGGCGTGGGTCAACATCGCCTTGCAATGCCTTGAACAGCGTGTGTTCAAATACGGTTTTGCCATCCATGTTTTCAGATTTGAAGTTGCCATCCGATTTTGAGCGGTAGTACATCATCGCTTCATAGTCCTTTCCCTGGCGAATCAGGTTCAGCCATTTCCGGTCGGGCGTCAAAATTTCAGCAACCACGCTTAGGCCAGCTGTACCGCGGTGTTTGCACTTTGGGCAGCCACCTTGCTTTTTGAAATAAAACAGGTCACGTTCCAGTTCAAAGCGGCTTTCCAGTGTGTCGAGTATTTCAAGTACATGCTCCGAATCGGGCATGCCTTGCCGGTATAAGCGGCCACCAATTTTGCAGTGAGGGCATAGTTTGGGTACAAGGGCCTGGTAAACCAGCAGGGTCAAAATATTCGGGTTGGTCAGCACATCGCGGCTCATCCCGATTTCTTCGTTGGTCAGGCGCGGCACAATGCCCGATATCAAATGCGCATGCACGGTACCGCAGGCCATGTGACCCGTTTCAACAATTTGTTGCGCTGAAATGGCTGTGGCCGGGTCGCGAATCTCTCCCATCAGTACACAGCCAGGGTCGGCACGCATCAGGCCTGCTACCACCTCAGCATATTTCGCGGCCGAACCTTTGCGGTCCAGCAAATCACGTTGTATTGGAATTTGGTGAACGCCACGCAGCGGGTATTCCACCGGGTCTTCAATGGAGTAAAAAGCGTCTGTGCCGTTGCTTGGGTGCGTTTCAATAAAGGTTTTGAGTGTGGTGGTTTTACCGGAACCGGTTACACCAGCGAAAATGATGGTACCCGAAGGTGTGTTGGATGCACTTTTCAACTGCTTGATGTGCGAGGGTGCATAACCCAGCTGCTCATAGCTCAGTGTGGGTGCATCAATGTCGACATACAGCAAGCGACAGACCACCTTAATGCCAGCCCAGCCCCGCATGGATTGATAACGCATTGCCACTCGTTTTCCACCCACCTCGCGCGCTGCGATCATGCAGTACAGGTTCTCGCCAACAGAGAACTGGCTGTTGCTGTTTGAACCTTTCCCCGATGCGTTGTTGTAAGCCCAGGCGACAGCGCGTTCAGCTTGCAGTGGCGTGTACACCCCACCTTGTTGGTCACGCAAGAATTCAAGTTCACCATCCACGCGCAGCTTTACTTCAGCAATGTTGTTAACCACTTGCACGTGAATGTCGGTTGCACGTTCCTGCACTGCTGTTGCCACCCACGATTCGAAAATTTCCCTGGCTTTTGATTGTGATAAACCATGGTCATCTTCCTTGTCTCTTTCATCGATATTGGTTCGTGAGTTTTCAATTAAATGCCCGATCACACCAGCGACACAGCCTATCTCGGGGCGTTCGAACGTGAATTTTTCAGCGATCAGTTTGCCGCGCAAGTGGGATATGAAAGGGCGAATTAAAGAGATTTTTTCGATGTCGTACAAAATAATGGCACGCTTGACACCGGTTTCAATAGCGCACACATGTTTTTCTACAGCAGCAGGAAGTTTCAGCACTGATCCTGCACTGCCATCGGTCAGAACGCGTGAAAAGGCGGGTAAATCACTGAGTTTTTCTATTTCAAATGATCTGTCCGATTGCCTGGTCAATACAGTTAAATCGGTATCTCGTTTCATGATCAAAACCTCACTTGCGCGCCCACAGCAACATGCTGCGTATTGCCGTTGCTCGCGACCAGTTCAAGTCCGTCCTGGGTTATTCTTTTAACGCTGAATTTTCCAATTTGTTCACCTTCGCGTAGCGTGCGCACGTCTCGACTTGTTGTTTGAATTTCAGCCGTCATTGCGCCGGCAGTGCCATACACACCCAGCAGGGTATTGGCTGAAATGGCCGGCGCTGGTTTGTTGGAAATTCGAACTGGGGCAGCGGCTGGTTTGCTTGCAACGACCGCTGCTGGTGCGGTGGCCTGCGGTTTGCTGGCTGGGCTGGTTACGCCTCCCGCAGTTTTCAGTGCGGCTTGCAATTCTTCCCGCATGGTTTTTTCTTCTTGCAGCCTTTGAATTTCAGCAAGTGTTTTGATGTTCAGGGGCACCGTTACCCCGTTGAGCTTGATATTTTCAACAGGGGTCACCGCCGTTTTGTTTTCTTGTGCATTCACGCTGTTCAACGCCAGCGCAGCAAGCACGCCACCCAATAAATGATTAATACGCATACAGTGCTCCCTTCAATGTCACCATCACGGCGGCATCCAGGTTTTTGGGTTCAATCTTCATGGAAATCTGATTCCAGTAGATTCCGGCTGGGTATCGATCCAGAAAGTCTTTCATTAAGGTAAGGCTGCCTGTTACTTCGGTGGCATGTCGGTTCACCGACACATTGACTGGAATGCTCTTGAAGCCTGTGGGCCAGGTTTGCCCTTGCGCATCTACTTTGAACTGGATACCTGCTTTTTGCCAGGCTTGCTGTTCCAGATAAAGCAGTTCACTGGCCTCCTGTTTTTTCGGCAAATCCTGCAATTGTTGAACACCTCTGGAGGCCATGTCGTATGAAAACGAGAACTTCAGCTTGTTGACATCTTTCGGATCAGGGCTGCTTTGCTGGTTATTCAAAAAGCTTACCAATTCTTGTGTGTAGCCCCCTTGCGATTGCCATTCGCTAGTGCACTTGCCCAAGTTGCACTGAATGCTCTCCAGCAACCAGCCACGTGCCATGAAGGGCTGCTCGCTAAGCAGGTTTAGCATTTCAATTACATCTGTGTTGGCAAGGCCCATGTTGCGCTGGTCAACTGCAAGTTTTTTCAAATATTGTGGGGTTTGTATACTGGATTGAGCTTGCTTCATTCTCGCTTCGCGGGCACTGGCTTCCAGGTATTCGTTACCGCCGTATGCACCGCCTGCCAGTAACATAACCACTGCGAGCAGGGCGGAGGCCTTGATCAAATCGGTGGGTAAACCAACCAAAGCATGTTTTTTGCTAAAGTTGCCCAAGCGGGCTGTGAGGTCCAGCGGAAGTGCACTTGGAAACAACTCTGGTGCATTGCTGTATACGAGGTATTCCGAGCTTTCGATCGAGCCATTGGTGTAAGTGTTTACGGTGCTGAGCACTTCGGTATCACTACCGATAAAGTCCATGGTTGGTGCACCTTGTTCAATCACCACCAGGGCAAGCTGACCCTTCTTGCTTCCTTCATCTATGCGAATTGCATAAATGGCGTGTTCCTTTTCATTCTGAGTGGCCAGCATGGCGGCCAGGCTGTACACCTGCCCGGTGCGTTCCTCATCGGAAATATCAGGGTCAAAGTTGTAAAGGCCCAGGTACTCATTTTCACTGCCTTTGAGCAGAATATGTTTGGTGGCGTCAATCCGATCTGCATATTCCCGAATATCTGCAATCCGTTTGCTGTAGCTTGAGCGCGCCAGTGGCTGCCAGTTCAAGCCAGCGATGTAGGCTTTTTTTCCAAGCTGATGAACTACCGCAGACTGCTCAGGCATGGCGAATCCCCGTGCTTACAGCACCACCGCGCGAACCAGAACGATGAAGTTCTCTCGCATGGTGGACAGGTTGCGTGAACCACCAGCCAGCAATGGTGCTTGTTCAGTCAGCTTTCGTTCGGTGAAACCAGACACATCGCGTGACAGGCCAGTGATTGCCATTACTTCGCCGGGTCGAAGTGCGATGGTGTACTGGTCAGAAATGCTGCTCGTGTTGGGGGTTTGAACACGTTGTAATGTTTCACCACTGCCTGTGGTAATTTCAAGCAGGCTGGTCAGGTCCGACAAACTGATACCCATTTTTAACATAATGGTGTTGTTGTCTAGAATAAATGGCATGGCCGCAAACTGATCACCGGTTGTAATTTCATCGGTGGTCAAGCCCGGCACACCCGTGCCGCCACCAAGTGCACCCGAGGAGGCGGGTTTGGTCTCCGACAAATAACCGGTTGTAGTAAGCCGTGCCTTACGTGCCCATTGCCTGTTTAATGCAACCAGTGAAATAGGACGGTGCTGAACATTGTCGCCAATTTCATTCAAGGCCTGCACAATGGCGGAGCTGCCACCAAAGCGTTGATTAGTCTGGCTGTTAGGGCCACCTTGGCCCGGGATAAAATTTTGCAGTGCTTCAGGAATGGTCAATGCAACCAGGCCAGCTTCAGGCCCTACCAGTGAATCTGGTGACAACACGCCAATGCCGTAACGTTGGGAAAGGCTTCTGAAAAATACATCCCAGTTCACACCCTGTTGATCGTCTTTTCTCGACATCACTGAATAAATATCGAGTTGTACATGCACCTGTTTCAACATGTTTGCATTTTCGGCACGTATTAAATCGCGCACCTGGGTTTGCATGTCACGGCTTGTTTTAACCATGACTCGGCCTGTGCCTTCTGCAACAATTACCTCTGAACCGGGTACAGAGGAAACCATGCGATTGATCACCTCCAGAATGCTGGCCTGTCCGTCGACTTTTCCTTTCTCGGACACACTCAAATTCGAATTGCTTTGTACCTCGTTACCGCGCACCCGGCCTTGTGTGCCGCTGCTCATTGCGTATTCATAGCCATTGGGGAAGGACGCAAGTTCATACATGGCAGTGGTGTAACGCATGATGACAATCGAATTGTCACGGTATTCCCAAGACAAACCAAGTTTGTCAGTGGTGTTGTTCAAAAAATCAATCAGCGTGCCGTCCCAATTCATGGCCACAGCACCCACGGTGGTGCGGGGCGCCAGGGCCACGCTGTCAGTTGCCACTGGGGTTACGGTTGGCGGGGCTGCCTCGGCAGGGGTGCTGACAGGGGGCAATTGGCGTGCACCACGCCGTGGTTCAGCGCTTACCGGGGTGTTGAATACGTCTTGCTGAATGCGTACAGGAATACCCACCATTTGGGTCAAGCGGGCCGCCACGGTATTCAAATCGACAGGCCGCCCTTTGTCTGCAAAATTCATTTTGTAGGTTTCATGAAAAATTGCAGGCAATTTGTCGTCGTCGTTCACATGTACGAATGTGCCACCAATCCAGCTTTTGCTGGCTCGCTTCAAAACCTTCGCGTTTTGTTGTTGCCTGGCTTGTTCCTCG
Source organism: Burkholderiales bacterium (assembly GCA_021299735.1). Taxonomy (GTDB): domain Bacteria; phylum Pseudomonadota; class Gammaproteobacteria; order Burkholderiales; family Burkholderiaceae_B; genus Limnobacter. The sequence continues at coordinate 23,808 of JAJTEM010000029.1, forward strand.
GCGTACTGTCGACCACCGCGAAATGAGCCGTTCGTTTGCAGGCTGGTGTTGACCTGCTCAACTTTCCGAACTCCATTGTCGTTGTCTGCTTGAACCTCAGCCTTGATCTGCGGGCCGGTGCATGCCGCTGTTCCCAAGCTGAGCAATGCCACAATTGCAGTGCATAACAATTTTTTGTTCAGTGGTGTGTTCATGTTTTAACGGCACTCTTCTTTTTGATCGCCCAATCGAGTAATGCGTAGCAATGGCGGTTCGTTGTTATAAACGCAGGCCTCCAGGGGGTATTCGCTGTTTTTGATTCCGGGTGTTTCAAGCACCTGCTCAACTGCATATTCAAATGTGCCCGAGAATGTAGTGCCTGCCGCAATCATCACGTAACGGTCGGCATCCCAGCGAAAGGTGTAACCAGCCTCCTTTGCCCAACGGCGAATGGCTTTGTCTAGCCTGCCATCTTCAACCCGTAATTCCCATTGAATTGCTCGTGGTGTAACCACCAGCTTTACGTTCTCCTGTTTCATCGGCAGCGCAGCCAGTTGCTCAGTTTGCGCAATTAACTTGGGAGGAAGATCAACAACGAAAACATCGGAAGAGGGGGTTTGCATCGCAAGCTGTATGTTGCTGGTTTTTTGTGTAGCAGCACTTGGAAGTGTTGGCTCAAGGCTAGCTTGCGCAAATGCTGCGAAGCCACTTGTTTGCGGCGCTGGGTTTGGTGCGTCGTGTCTGGCCAGTTCCACATTGCGTGACATTAACTCATCTGCAAAGTACGGAATGTGTTCTTCTGATTTTTCAGCCACCACTGGGGTGGTCCGTGCCTGAATATCTGCAGCGGCTCCTGCATCCCCACCTGTTTCGCCAGTTGTGTTCCATGCCATTAACGCGATGGCAAGACCAAGAGCAAATTCCATATTCGTTTTACCTTCTTCGTATGGATCAGTATTCAGCGATTGTGCGATTTTATAATTCGAATATATATCAATATACGAAACAATTTGTTTTGCAGCAATCTGTAAAATTATTTTGCTGCGTCAGAATTTCGTGGTTTGAATCACATCAATCCTGATAAATTGCATCAAGCCATTGTTTGCCCTCATGCGGGCTGTAATGAACCAATAGGTATGCCGCAGTCTCAAGCATGGCAAGACTGCTGGCTTGCGCATCATGTAGCGCTTCCTGGTTAATTAGATCGTATTCGTGAACACACACTTTCAATAGCTCGCCAATCAGGCGAGAGGTAGACTCCATGCCTGTCAACCTGGGTCGTAGTTCCACCTGGGCTTTCATCAGGCCATGAAAGTAATGCCAGGTGGCTCCTTCGGTTTCGGCGAGACCCCGCAAAATGAACGGCAAACTGAGGTTTAGCAGACCAGTGTCCTCAATGTGATATGCCAATTCACTGTATTCGCAGTCGCACGGATCGACTGGATGGTGAGCCCTGAAGTAAGCAATATTGTTTGCGATCGGATTGCCAGAAGACCGGGCTGCAAGTATTGCAGCCGCGTTTTCGAATGGCTTTGTGTGTGCGACCATATTGTTTTGTTGACTCGTTGAGTTGATGAATACTTGCCCGAATTTGTGACGCGAACAAGTGTTGACTTAACAAATGTTTTAAAAAAAACACATTTTTTGTCATTTCATGTAACAGTACCTACAGGAATTGCGACAAATTCTAAGTATCCACATGAGGTCATCATCCAAGATCCATGATTTATATAGGGATTGATTGCCCTTTAAATTTCACCCATGCGATATATTCGTTGCAAATTTCTGTCGTCCTCTCTGAGCTTTTTAGGTCTATTGCTGTTTTTGGTGTGTTCAGAACCCTCACGCCCAGATTCCTCTCAATGAACCGCCTCATTAATCTGATCGAAGCTGTAGGTTTCTACAATCGGTTGTATGTTGTGTAAGGCGGCGAAATTCAGCATGTCGGCAATAACGCGCGGGCTGCCCACTGGCGAGGATGAAATGGTGCGTTGTTGTCCCATCAAACCAAATACACCGATGTCCAAAGGCTCAAGCACCGCGCCCAGAAAGTGGAGGCGTCCCTTGGGAGCCAGTGTTGAAATATAGGCATTCCAGTCCAGCTTCACATTCACTGTCGACAAAATTAGATCGAACGATCCTGCCGCGTTTTTCAAAGCCTCGGGGTCTTTGCTGTTCAGCACATGGTGTGCACCCAGGCTCAGCAATTCATCTGTTTTCGAAGCATTGCTGCTAAAAGCAGTTACCTCGCATCCCCAGGCTTTCAGAAACATTACTGCCATGTGCCCCAAGCCACCCACGCCAATCACTGCCACCTTGCTTTGTGGTGAAACATTGAATTGCACCAGCGGGTTGTACACGGTGATACCCCCACACAATAGCGGGCCTGCAGTGGCCGGGTTAACGCCAGCCGGAATTTTTACGGCACTAATCGCCTGCGCACGCACTTTTTCAGCAAAACCGCCATGGCGGCCAACAATTGTGCCCTTGGCAGTGCTGCACAGGTTGTGGTCGCCACCCATGCACATTCTGCAACTTTCGCAATAACCTGAATGCCAGCCCAAGCCCACCACGTCGCCAACGGCCAGGTGGCTGACATGGCTGCCCACCTTGCTCACGCGGCCGATAATTTCATGGCCGGCCACCATGGGGTATTTGGCACGGCCCCAGTCGTTGTCCAGCATGCTGACATCGCTGTGGCAAATGCCGCAGTGGTCTACATCGATTTCAATGTCAAAGGCATTCAATTCACCGGGATCGTATTCGAATGGTTTTAGTGGGCCTTTGGCCTCGAAGGCTGCGTATGCATTAATCATGTTGTCTCCTGTTGTTTTTCTGAGTTCTCTTGATGGTATTACACCTTCGCAAGTAGTATGAACAGATAAGTAATAAACAGAACATTCAGGAGACTAACTTGCAAACCCATCGCCGTGCATGCCATTTGTGCGAGGCCATTTGTGGCCTGAAAATCGAAGTGGACAACAATCAGATTGTTTCTATCAAAGGCGATGAGCAAGACCCCTTCAGCAGAGGTCACATTTGCCCCAAGGCTGTGGCATTGAAAGACATTCAAGAAGACCCAGACCGCTTGAAAATGCCCGTGAAGAAAGTGAATGGGCAATGGGTTGAAACTACGTGGGAAGACGCGATTGAGCTGGCCTGTGATGGCCTGTTTCAGGTGCAGCAAAAATACGGTGCCAACGCAGTGGGCGTGTACCAGGGCAACCCGAATGTACACAATTGGGGCTTAATGACCCATAGCGCCAATTTTCTCGGATTGCTGAAAACAAGAAACCGTTTTTCCGCCACATCGGTTGACCAACTGCCCATGCAGCTTTTGGCTTACTGGATGTTCGGCCACCAATTGCTAATCACCATTCCCGACATTGACCACACCAATTATTTCCTCATGCTGGGGGCCAACCCGATTGCATCCAATGGTAGTTTGATGACTGTGCCCGATGTGGCCAAGCGAATAAAAGATTTACAGGCGCGTGGCGGCAAGCTGATTGTGATTGATCCCCGGAAAACTGAAACTGCTGAAGTGGCCGATGAACACCATTTCATCAAACCTGCAAGCGATGCCGCATTCATATTCGCGTTGATCAACACGATTGTTGATGAAGGCTTGACCCGAATGGATCGCCTTGCCCACCACAGTGAGGGTTTGTATTCAGCCTTGGGTGCCATTTCAAAAATAACGCCTGAAGTTGCACAAACCGAATGCGGTATTGATGCTGGAACAATTCGCCAGATTGCCCGCGATTTTGCCAACGCCGGAAAAGCGGTTGCCTACGGTCGCATGGGTGCCTGTACCCAACGCCATGGCACCTTGGCTCAGTGGGGCATTCAATTGCTGAATTTTGTAACCGGCAACCTCGACCGGGTGGGCGGAAGCCTGGTGGCCAACCCCGCGCTCGATCTGATTGCTGCACCCAACAGCAAGCCCGGCAGTTATGGCCGCTGGCACAGCAGGGTTAGCCAAAAGCCCGAGGCCTTGGGTGAGTTTCCCAGTGCAATCATGGCTGAGGAAATTCAAACCGAAGGTGAGGGGCAAATTAAGGCAATGGTGACCATTGCTGGCAACCCGGTGTTGTCTACCCCCAATGGCCAACAGCTTGACAAGGCACTTGCAGGGCTGGAGTTCATGGTGTCTGTGGATTTGTACATCAATGAAACGAATCGCCATGCAAATGTGATTTTGCCCACTACATCGCCTTTGGAGCATGACCACTACGATTTGATTTTCAATATTTTCGGCGTACGTAACCAGGCCAAATACAGCGCAGCTACTTTGCCCAAGCCGGAAGGAAGCCTGGATGATTGGGAATTGATGGACAGGCTAGCCACTTGCTACAGCGCAAAAACTGGCAAGCCTGCACGGCCTTCCATGCCGCCACAAATGATTCTCGACATGGGTTTGCAAATGGGGCCTTATGGAATGGCTAGCGAGTACAAGTTGAGTTTGGACAAGTTGAAGCAACACCCCGAAGGCATCGACCTAGGGCCGTTACGCCCCAGTTTCCCAGGCCGCCTGCAAACCGTAGACAAAAAAATTCAACTGGCACCCGCAGAAGTACTTCAGGCCGCAGCAAATTATGTAGACAGTTTGTTGAATACCGACCGACAAGCAGGTACAAGCATGATGCTAATCGGCAGGCGTCACATTCGCAGCAACAATTCCTGGATGCACAATTCAGAGCGCTTGGTAAAAGGCAAAAACCGCTGCACCGCCATGGTCAACCCAGCAGATGCTGCGCGATTGAATTTGCAAGAAGGCCACAATGTACGGGTACGCAGCCGGGTGGGTGAAATTACACTGCCAGTTGAAATTTCAGACGCAGTTATGCCCAGCGTGGTGAGCATTCCGCATGGTTGGGGGCATGACAAACATGGTGTTCGTTTGCAGGTGGCCACCGCGCATGCGGGGGTTAGTTGCAACGATCTAACCGATGAGCAATGGGTGGATGAACCCAGCGGAAATGCTGCGGTGAACGGTGTGCCGGTGACTCTGATTCCGGTGCCTTTATAAGGCGCAGGTTCTGAAGCCTACGAACACATCGTTTCTGTCGGGTGTATAGGCTTGCCGGTAAGTGCCGCGAATCAGCATGGATGAAGTTGCGCAGGAGCCACCCCGAACCACTTTGTGGTCTCCGAATTGCAAGGTAGACATGAAAGGGTACATGTCCACTGAAAATCCATCATAGGGAAAAAACAGGCTGTCAGTCCACTCCCACAAAGTACCTATCATTTGTCGGCATCCAAACGGGCTGTCGCCTTCGGGCAGGGAAGTCACTGGAAGCCTTGCAAGGTGTGTGCTGTCCATGTCAACCCGGTGGGTTTCCATGGTGTTGCCCCATGGAAACTTGTTAAACGCGCCTTGCTCCTGATTGCCCAAAGCCGCCACTTCCCACTCAAACTCCGATGGCAACCGCCGCCCTGCAAATTTGCAGTAGGCTTGAGCCTCCCAATAACTAACGTGTTTAAAAGGCAGTTCGGCCTGCACTGGAAGCCATTGGTCAAAATGTCGTTCAAGCCAAATGCCGTTCTCTTTTTTCCAGAAAAGTGGGTGCCTTGCACTATTGCTGTTACGCCACTTCAGGCCAGCCATGCTCCAGTATTGGTCGTTTTCATATCCACCAGCTTTGATGAAATCAAGATACTGGGCATTGCTGACCAAGGTTTTGGAAATATTGAAGGCCTTTAGCTCAACGACAAATCCCGGCTTTTCATTGTCGAAGCAGAAGTCGTCGGTTGCAAAATGTTTCGATTCAGCAGGCATGCCAATTCGGTAGCGGCCTGCAGGTACTTCAACATCAATGCTGCTTGTTGGTTTGTTGCTTTCAACGGCAGCATGGGTGTGTGAATAGGGCGGTGGCGCATAGCCCAGGCTTTGGCGTGCCCAAACCATCGACTCAATGTGCATGTTCAGGTGAAAAATGGCGTATTTGTACAAATACAAATCGCTGTCGGTCAGCGGTTTGGTCTCAATTCGCCGTTTCACTTTGTTGAAGGTGTCGTCAAAGTAGCGCAGGGTGTCGGGCTTGTCCGGGAAAAGTCCTTCTTGCCAGCGGTCCTCGTGGGCCAGTTCAAACGAGTCCCAGACGTCGTCCAGGTCTGGGTTGTAGGAGGGCACCCCGTCCAGATTCTGCAAAATAAACCGCTCAAAGAAAAAAGCAGCATGCCCAAGCTCCCAAATCGGCGGGTTAATTCCCGGCAAATAAGGCACCTGGGTTTGCTGGGCACTCAGGCTGTTGACCAGCGCCAGTACTCTCTCGCGGCTTTGTTGTAAAGAATCGAGCAGGGATTGCTTGTTATTCATGGTAGTGGTACTACTAAGGCGTTAAAAACCATTATAGGCTACCTATGTTCACCAAATCGATACTACGCAATTTGACTGTTGCATGCACCGCATTGTTGATTGCCAGCGGCAGCGCCTATGCTGAAAAGCCTGAAAAAGGAAATGGCAACCACGGCAAAAACAAGGAACAAAGCGAACAACGCGGGCAAAAGGAGAACCGCAAGGGCGGTGGAAATGAAAAAGGTGGTGGAAAAGACAAAGGCAAGCGCTCTGAGGTGAGCGATTCAGGCCAGGGCGGTGTGTCTGTTTCCTTTAACTTTGGCGGCGCTGAAACCCGCATTGTAAGGGACTATTACGGCGGTCAGGTTGCCAAAGGCAAGTGCCCGCCGGGGCTGGCCAAGAAGGGCAATGGTTGCCAGCCACCAGGCCAGGCCAAGCAATGGCAAAAGGGTCGTGCATTGGGCAGCGATGTTCGCTATTACGACATTCCCAACGAACTGCGCATTCGTTTGCCAGCGCCACCTTTGAACCACAAGTACGTGCAACTGGGCACTGACTTGTTGTTGATTGCAGTGGGCACTGCAATTGTAGTGGATGCAATCGACGGGATTTTTTAAATCTCGTTTTTAAGTCTCATTAATCAGGCCGGGGCGTTTGATGATTTTAAAAAATCAATAAACGCCCGCGCCTTTGAATTGATGTGTTTTCTGTTGGGTATCACCGCGTATAAATTCCGCTTGAAGCAACCGTAGTCTCGCAATATCACCTTAAGCCTTCCTGCCTCAATGTCCTCTTGAACCACAAAGGCTGGAATCAGGGCAATTCCCAACCCTTTCAATAAGCATTCACGAATGGCCAAGCTGTTGTTGGTTTCAAAATTACCAGTCACGTTCACATTGATTTGCTGTGCTTGCGCATCAAAATAAACCCATTGCCTTGGGGTGTCACGGTAGGTGTAAATCAGGCATTTGTGTGAACCCAGGTCTGCTGGTTGCTTTGGCACGCCATATTGCTTCAAGTAAGCAGTTGAAGCCACAGTGACATGTTCAATTTCTCCCAACTTTCTGGCCACCATGGCAGAGTCTTTCAGATCCGAAATTCGTATCGCCACATCAAATCCCTCACCGATAATTTCAGACATTTTGTCCTCAAGGTGTAGCTCTACTCCAAGTTTGGGGTACTTGTTCATGAAGTCCGGAATTTGCCTGACCAAATTGGTCAGTCCATAAGACATCGGCGCGGCGATGCGCAGTTTTCCCTTGAGTTGTTGCTGATTACTGCTAATTTCCTGCTCCACTTCTGTAATGGTCGAAAAGGCAGCATTTGATTTTTCGAACAGTCTGCTTCCTTCTTCGGTCAAGCTCAGCTTTCGTGTTGACCTTTGAATCAACTTGACATCAAGCCGTTCTTCAATCCTTGAAACGGCCTTGCTAGCGGCAGACTTATTGATCCCCAGGCTAGCTGCCGCTTGCGTGAAACTGAGCCTTTTGGCTACTTCAACAAATACACGCAGGTCAACGAGTTCATTCACGATTGTTGCTCCACAGGAAACAATAAGTTGCTATTTGCCTAGATTATCAATTTTGCAATTGCAAATACACTGCTTACACCAATGTAAACGCAAATCGCCTGAAAGGTTGGGTACAAATGAACGTGGTGTTGTTACTGGCCTGTGGCCTTCTGATTTCGATAACTTACGCCTTGGGCAAGCTGGCCAAACAAGCCGGTGTTGATGGTATTGAACTTCTTTTCTGGCAAATTTCTGGCAGCGTGTTGATTGTGTTTCCTTGTGCCATGTGGGCTGGCCAGCTACCCAAGCTTCAAAAGGACCACGTGCAGTACTACACCCTGGCTGGTTTAATGGGTTTTACGGGCCCTTATTTAATTACCTATTGGGTATTGAACTACATCCCCTCCGGGCTGGTGGGTGTGGTGGCTTCGCTTTCTCCCTTGCTTACTTTTGCCCTTGTATTGATTCTTTTTCGCGGTAAGGTCAAACGCTCAAGCGCTCTTGGGCTGCTGTTGGGCTTCATCGGTGTTCTCGCCATTTTATTGCCGAAAAACAGCTTGCCCAGTCCCGGCATGTTTGTGTGGGTTTTATTGGCCTGCGCTTCCCCGTTGTTGCTGGCTGCCGGCAATGTGTACCGCACACGTGCGTGGCCTATCAATGGAAAGCCGCTTCAAATGGCGGCCGGTTTACTTGCCTCCCAATGGGCATTGCTATTGCCTGTTTATCTCACCTCCCATCCCATGGGTTTGCCCACTCAAGCCTTGTTTCCGGTCTTGAGCATTGCAGTGCTGTCGGGCGTTTTTTATTTGATCAGCTTTGAGTTACAACGCCGAACCACACCCGTGTTTGTTGGGCAGTTGGGCTACGTGATTGCCCTGTGTTCTTTGTTGATTGGCATTGTGTTCTTTAAGGAAATACCCTCACTGTGGGTTTGGCTTGGTGCCGCACTTATTGCTGTTGGGGTGTATTGGGTTTCAAACAGTAAATCGGCAGGTGGTACAGCATGAAGAGGTTTCTGATGTTTAGTGGTTTTGCATTGATGATGAGCGTTGCTCAAGCGGGGGGAGGGCATCAGCATGGTGCTCTGCCCAAAGTAGAGGGTGTTCGCCCGGTAGTTGGCACCAGTCCATGGGGCCCCGACGACGAAATTGGGCGCCTTAACTTGATGACCGCTGAATCACAACAGCAAGTGATGGCCCGAGTTGATGCGCGCAAGGTATACGACTTGTCAGTCGACTATTTCATTGGCATGCCAGGTTGGCATGCCGCAGGCGATCCTCGCTATCAAATCTGGATGACCCATACACCGAATGGCACACGGGTGGATGATCCGCTATTCGTGGGCAGCGAACAAAATGACCATGTTAGTTACACAGGCACCGCCTTTTCCATGTATTCGCACACAGGCACTCACATTGATGCGTTGAATCACTTTGGCTTGAACGGCAAAATCTGGAATAACTTTGATGCGAGTAAGCACCTCGGTGACCGGGGTTGGAAGAAAACCGGTGCCGAAACCATTCCCCCGATCGTCGCGCGAGGTGTACTTCTGGACGTGACTGCCAGCAAAGGACTTGACATGTTGCCCGATGGATACCGTATTTCCAAACAAGACCTGCTAACTGCTTTGCTCTCGCAGGGAACCACGCTTCAAGAGGGCGACGTGGTACTCATTCGCACCGGGCGCATGAAAGTGTACG
>JAJTEM010000010.1 GCA_021299735.1 Burkholderiales bacterium
ACCCCAAACCCGCAAGTGGTGGCAAACACCGTCGCAACCCAAATACCGACGGCCCTTAAAGGCCACCTTCCAAACTGTGGCATCCACCTGTGGTTTGATAAACACGGTGTTGCTGCCTTCGCCCAACAATAAAAAGGGCTGACCTTCCTGCTTGACCCGGGCCAAAGCCGCTAGATCCTCCTGCTTGACCAGCAAACGTAACTCGCGAGCATGGGCTGGCAAACCAAAGGTGTGCAAGGGTTGCAGATCGACGCTGTGGGTGGCAGTGAGGGCTGACATAGTGGGGGGTCTAGCGATTACAATGAGGCATTATGCTTGAAGGAATGAACTATGCCGTCTTTTGATGTGGTCTGCAAACCAGATCTGATCGAATTGCGCAATGCGGTTGATCAGGTGAACAAGGAAATTGGTACCCGCTTTGATTTTAAAGGCTCGGACTCCAAAGTTGAATTGAACGAAAACACCATCATGGTGTATGCCGACGATGATTTCAAACTGGAGCAAGTTGCTGAAATTATTCGCAACAAATGCGCCAAACGAAATGTAGATGTTCGCTTTCTTGTTTTTGACAAGAAAGAGAAAATGTCAGGCGACAAGATTAAGCAAACCGTGACCGTGAAAAACGGGCTGGACAAAGACCTGGCCAAACAGGTTGTGAAAGAAATCAAAGACAGCAAAATGAAAGTGCAGGCCAGCAGTCAGGGCGACACTGTGCGCATTCAAGGTGCCAAGCGCGACGACTTGCAAAGTGCCATCGCCCTGCTGAAACAAAAAGTGACTGAAACACCACTGGGTTTCGAAAACTTCCGCGATTAAAAACCCTGACGAGATTGAAGGACACGCCATGAGCGCAGACCATTCACACGACCACGACCATGATCACGGTCATGAACACCACCACGAACACGGCCCGGATTGCGGGCACCACCACGAGGTGGTTTACAACAAGGTAGTCAAGGCCAACCACAAGGTGGCCGCAGTGTTACTTCGCAATGCGAAAACCATTGAGCTTACTTTTGATGAGCGCCAGGAAGTGCCACACGATGTGAAAGCCACCGATGGCAGCACCCTGATTTGCCACTTGCATGACACAGTGGAAGTGGGTGACAAGCTGGTGTCGAACACCAATGAATGGGCAATTGTGGCGGCTGCGCAAGAGGAACTGTTTGAGGTTGAGCGGGGCCAAAAAGGTTTCGAAGAATTCTTGCATGTGGCGGGCTTGAGCTTTTGGCCGGTTCAGTTAAACGACAAGGGCGCACGCGTTGTAGCAAGCCATGAATGCATGCACATGCTTGAGCATTTTGAATTGAAATTCAGCACACTGACCGCACCCATGCTGGAAATTGTTGTACCTGAATTGAAGCACCATGATTGCTGTGACCATGACCATGGGCATGCACACGACCACAAACACGAGCACCAACATGAGCACAAGCACGGACCGGATTGCGGTCACGACCACTGAGCCAATCTAAAGCAGCAGCACCCCCGGCAGCAACAACGCAGTAAGAGGATTCACAGGCATGAGAGACGCACAGGCACCCATCACTTTCTACCGCAAGGACTACACCGCGCCGAATTACCGAATCAATAAAACTGATTTGACATTCACACTGAACCCTTCGCGTACCAAGGTGGCAAGTCGCCTGGAATTTCAAGCCTGGAATCCATCCAACCCAGACAACTTGCCTTTGGAGCTGGATGGAGAGGACCTGGAACTGGAACAAGTGTTGCTCAATGGTGAAAAACTCGATCCCTCTCGCTACACCCAAAACACGACCAGCCTGACCATACACAACCCTGGCCGCGAGGGTGTGCTCGAAGTGACCGTTTACATTCAGCCCGACCAGAACACACGGCTTGAAGGCTTGTATGTGTCCAACGGTAATTTTTTCACGCAATGCGAAGCACAAGGCTTCAGGCGCATTACCTATTTTCCTGATCGCCCCGATGTTCTTAGCCAGTTCACCGTCACCCTGATTGCCAATGAAGCCACACACCCCGTGAGCCTTTCCAATGGCAATTTGATAGAAGAAAAAAAACTGGGTGAAGGTTTGCACATGACTCGCTGGGAAGACCCCTTCCCCAAGCCTGCATACCTGTTTGCCCTGGTGGCAGGCCGCTTTGTATGTCAGGAAGAAACCGTGCACAAAGGCGACGGAAAACCTGCTTTGTTGCAAGTGTGGGTTGAACCGGGCAACCTGGATAAAACCGACTTTGCCATGCAAAGCCTGAAAAAATCAATTGATTGGGACCGCGAGCGGTTTGGCCTAGATCTTGATTTGGATCGCTTCATGATTGTGGCCACAGCCGATTTCAACATGGGTGCCATGGAAAACAAGGGCCTGAACATTTTCAACACCAAGTTCGTGTTCGCCAATCCCGAATTGGCCACCGACATTGATTTTGAAAACGTTGAAAGCGTGGTGGGCCACGAGTACTTTCACAACTGGACAGGTAACCGCGTAACGTGCAGGGACTGGTTTCAACTGTCGCTGAAAGAAGGACTGACCGTGTTTCGCGACCAAGAGTTTTCAGCGGACATGATGGCTGAAGGCCTGGATGTTGTACAAGCCGATTCTGCGCGCGCTGTTAAACGGATTGAAGATGTAAAGGTGTTGCGCGCCGCACAGTTTCCAGAAGATGCCGGCCCCATGGCCCACCCGATTCGCCCCGACAGTTATCAGGAAATCAACAATTTCTACACAGTGACCGTGTACGAAAAAGGGGCTGAGGTAATTCGCATGCAGCACACCTTGCTGGGCGAACAACTGTTTCAACGTGGCATGCAAATTTATTTCGAACGCCACGACGGCCAGGCCGTAACCTGCGAAGACTTTGTCAGCGCCATGGAAACTGCACTGCAAGAAGCCCACCCCGAACTGGATTTGAAGCAGTTCCGCCATTGGTATGCGCAAGCAGGAACACCCGAGGTGTTTGCAAGCTGGAAACAAAGCGACGGAAAACTTGAATTAACCCTGAAACAAACTTGCCGCCCTACGCCGGGACAAGCCAACAAGCCAGCATTTCACATCCCTGTGAAGCTGGGTTTTGTTGAGCAGGCCAGCGGCCGCGACATGCCCTTGCAACTGGAAAGCCAAACTGCTGCGCTGCGTGGCGATGTGCTTGACTTTACACAGGCAGAGCAAACATTTGTATTCACTGGGCTGAACAAGCCCGTAGTGCCCTCGCTGCTTCGCGGATTTTCTGCACCGGTTATTTTGCAAACCGCGCACAGCACCGACGACCTCATCTTTCTGGCTGGGCATGACAACGACCCCTTCAACCGTTGGGACGCCTGCCAGAAAATTTACGGCAAAGCCATTCTGGATATTTACCAGCAACAAGGGCAAACCGGCGGCACCAACACCCAAGCTGCCGTGCAAATTGTAGAAAACCTGCTAAAAGACAAGCAGCTGTCTGATGGCTTCTTGGCCTTGGCCTTGCAATTGCCCAGCGAAGGAACCTTGCTTGAGGCATTCGACGGATTGGTAGACCCAGTGGCCATGCATTTTGCACGCACAACCCTGCGCGATTTACTGGCGTGCACCTTCGGTGCGAACTTCAAGACAATTTACGATGCACGCAATATGCCCGGGCAGCCCTACAGCTACAACGCAGTAGCCGCAAGCCAGCGGGCTTTGAAAAACGTGGCCTTGGCCTATTGGGTAGCAGCTAGCGCCGATGAAGAACTGACTGTGGCCAAGGCGCAGTATGCAGCTTCCAACAACATGACCGACCGCATGGCAGCACTAAGTAATATTGTGCACAACGGGCCAATCAACCCGCCTGAACTGACCGAGTTTTTTGAACGCTTCAAAAACGAAGCGTTGGCCGTGGACAAATGGTTTATGCTGCAGGCCACTGTGCCTGCTAGCAATGAAAACATCAACACCTTGCAAGCAGTGCGGGAGCTACTGAAGCACCCTTCATTTACGCTGAAGAATCCGAACCGGGCCCGTTCGCTTCTGGCCGCATTTGCCATGCAGAACCCCAGTGTATTCCACTCACATTCAGGGGAAGGTTATGCCCTGTGGGCCGACCTTGTGATTGAGCTGAACACCATTAACCCTCAAGTGGCAGCACGCATGGCACGAGGGCTGGACCGTTGGACAAAACTGCTACCCGCATTGCAAGAGAAAGCACACCAACAGCTTGAGCGCATATTGGTTACAGATAAATTGTCTCCAGATGTACGGGAAGTAATTGGCAAGGCGCTGGACGCCGCCACCCATTAATTTTGAATTAGATTGAATTAGCAGAGGACAAGAATGAGTATGAATTTGGCGCAGTACCTTGAACACCATGCCGATGCGCACATGGGTGTGTTGATCACCGCGATTGCCGATGTTTCGCAATCCATTTCTGCAGCGGTTCACAAAGGTGCGTTGGGTGGCGTTTTGGGCAGTGCGGGTTCAGAAAACGTGCAAGGTGAAACCCAGAAAAAGCTCGACATCATCGCCAACGACATGATTCTGGATGCCCTTGCTGCGACTGGCGTAGTGGCTGGCATGGCCTCTGAAGAACTGGACGATTGCTCACCTGTAGCCGGGCATTCCGATCGCCCTTTTCTGGTGTTGTTCGACCCATTGGATGGTTCCAGTAACATTGATGTGAATGTATCAATTGGCACTATTTTCTCGGTGTTGCCCAACCCTGATGTGGGCGCAATCACCAATGAAAGCTTCCTGCAACCAGGCACCGAACAACTGGCTGCGGGTTATGTGGTGTATGGCCCGCAAACCTCGCTTGTGCTTACATTTGGCAAAGGCGTTGTGGCCTTTACGCTGGATCGTGAAGCTGGCCAGTACATCCAAACCAGCGAGAGCATGGAGATTCCCGAGGACACCAAGGAATTTGCAATCAATATGTCGAACCAGCGCCACTGGTACGCACCGGTGCAGCGTTATATTGCGGAATTGCTGGAAGGGAAAACTGGTTCGCGTGGCAAAGACTTCAACATGCGCTGGATTGCATCCATGGTGGCCGATGTGCACCGTGTGCTCACCCGTGGTGGCATTTTTATGTACCCGAAAGACCTGCGTGACCCGAACAAGCCTGGCAAACTGCGCTTGATGTATGAAGCCAACCCAATGAGCCTGTTGGTAGAGCAAGCCGGCGGCAAAAGCTTTGATGCCACTCAGCGCATTCTGGACATACAGCCCACTGATTTACACCAGCGCTGCGCGGTGATGCTGGGTTCAGCCAATGAAGTGCAGAGAGTCAGTGATTATCATAAAAACTGAACCAACATAGTTTAGCGATGTGTTTGTTAACTCAGTTAGCAAACTAAGTTAGCAAGCTTAATTGCCAAACTTCGCGAACTCCCGCTCTGCATCCGCTTTGCGTTTGTACTCGCGTTGTTTGGCATCAATTTCAGCAAGTAAATAATAGTTGTCTTTCGCGAAGCGCTTGGCAATTTCCGCCTGCTCAATGGCTGGCAAATAAGCTTGGCGCGCATTATAAGACTGCGCCAAGGCCATGTGGTGTTCGGCAGGCTTTCGCAAAGCCAAGGCACTTTGGGCGAGCAAATCAAACACCTCGGGCACAGAGCGATAAGCTTGGGCCAGTTCTTGCAGGTAGGCATCTGATTCGGCAAACAAACCCAAGCGCTGCAAACCCTCGGCGTACAGCAAGCGAATTGACATTTCGTTTTTGAACTCATTTCGCAAAGCCGTAAGCTGGCCCAAAATTGCCTTTTCCTGAGCATTCAAGGCTGAACGCTCCCTTGCCGGGCGCTGATCAATGGGTGCTGAAGCCAGAGGCAGGCTGACATCCATGGCCATTCGCATGCGTTGACTTTGTAAAAGCAAAGGTATCTCTGTTTTTTTAACCACAGACTGCCTTGATTTAAATAACTCAATGGCCTTTTCACTGGTCGCAAGAGCCTCACGCTTACGACCCATGGAATTCAACACAAGTGAGCGGCCATATGCCAATGCCACGGGGTCGTTTATGCCCTCTTGGTCGTTCGGTGATTCGAAGGTTCGCAAACGGTCAGCCAATTGCTGATTGCTTCGCTCTGCAAAAACAATCGACTTCACACGAATCAACTCAAATTCCAGATTGGCCTGTTTCTGGCCTTGGCTGGAATTGTTTTCAAGGCCCGCCCGGTTTCGTATGTCGGCAATTCGTTCAGTGGTTAGCGGGTGTGTACGCAAATAGGAAGGCGCATTGTTCTCATACAGCCGTGAAGCTGTTTGCAAACGCCCAAAAAAATCTACCATGCCTTGGGTATCAAAACCGGCCTGCTGGAGTGTTAAAAACCCAACCCTGTCGGCCTCACGTTCTGCATCGCGAGAAAAAGACAATTGCTGGTCAATTGAGTAGCCAGCGCCCGCAGCCATAAGGCCAGAGGCCGCTTGAGGATTGGAACCCGCAACAAGCAGAGCCGCAATCATCGCCGCAGTGGCCACCAAGCTGGACTGCCTTTGTTGACCGAAACGGCGTGCAATATGACGCTGGGTTACATGCCCCACTTCGTGCGCCAACACAGAGGCCAATTCAGATTCTGTTTGCGAAGCCGCAATAAGCCCAGTGTGTACACCAATGTAGCCACCGGGCATGGCAAACGCATTCACTGATTTGTCGGTCACTAAAAAAAACTCGAAATTTGAAGGTGATTCCGAAGCAGCCTGAACAATTCTGTTTCCCAAACGGCTGATATAGCCCGTAATTTCAGGGTCAGTATTTACCGCGCCAAAGGCCCGATAATCTTTCATGATCAGGGCACCCAAGCGCCGCTCGTCCTGAACCGAAAGCTCGGCACCACCCGCATCACCCAGGCTTGGCAGGTTATTCAAGCCATCGGCATGCGCGATCGGCAATGGCATAGGCGACAGCATGGAAGACAGCAGCAGAGTACTGCACAACACTCTTGCAACACATTTCCGAAATTCAAGGCGCATCATGGGCTTTTTACGGTAGTAGTGTGGGTATGATAACGCGATGAAAAACAAGTTCAATCAACTTCGGGCTTGGCACTGCGTTTCCTTCGGTAAATTTAGGTAAACGCGAGGAAAAAGCCAGCAGCACCATTGACGTTGACATAACACGCCAGCAGGGGATTACGACAATGAACGAACTTACGCACTTTGATCAGGAAGGTAACGCGCACATGGTAGATGTGGGCGGAAAAAGCGAAACCGAACGCAAAGCGGTAGCAACTGGAACTATTCAATTGGGCAAAGAGGCCTACGCAGTGCTCAAAGCCGGCACCGCCAAAAAAGGCGATGTGTTGGGCGTGGCCAGAATTGCGGCCATACAGGGCGCAAAACGTACTTCCGAACTTATTCCCCTGTGCCACCCACTGCCGCTGACCAGGCTGGCTGTGGAGTTTGAATTGAATGATGAACTGTGCGAGGTTTACTGCACCTGCATCGCGCAAACTGTGGGGAAAACCGGGGTGGAAATGGAAGCCCTAACCGGTGTTCAGGTAGGGCTTCTCACCATTTACGACATGCTTAAGGCAATCGACAAAGGCATGATAATGACTCAAACCAGGTTGCTAGAGAAGCGTGGTGGTAAGAGTGATTATCGGATATAGATATCAATCAATCCACATTTGTATTTCGACATGATGCAGGAATGTAGCGGAGCAGATCTCCAGTAACGTTGGTCACGCAACGCCACTGACCGATTGGTTCGGTAGCAGATGTGTGGCGCGCACTGCCAGTCCATGGAATTAGAGCAATAAACTGAGCAGTAGTTAAACCGGCTGCAACCTCATTGTTCTTGAAATTGACCTGGATTCTACCTTGGGCCAGAACAGCCAACGATTCGGAATATTTGCTGTTGTTCGATACAGCAGCTTGACACCCAGCCTCACCAGCGTTGGATGGCCAAGAATTGCTTGTCGCCGCGAACTCAACAACGCCGGTTTTACATGCTTGAGCCAAATTAACCAACTCGGTTACTTTGGATCGGTTCAAGTAATCTTGGAAAGCAGGAATCGCAATTGCCGACAGCACACCGATAATTGCAATACCAATCATCAATTCAATCAGGGTAAAACCCTTGGAAATTTTGCTTCGGGTAAAAGCTCTCTGGGTATTCATCGTTGCAATCCTCACATCGAAAAGTGGCGTAGAAACCTCATTCTTCTGTGATTAGCAAACTGCAAATACCCCCGCTAGGGTTAAAAAAAGAACCCCACCATTCAGAGTGAACAATGGGGTTCTATTTCTTTGGGCCAAAAGAGGCCCAAACATAAACATGCTTACGCGCCGATTGCCTTCTTCAGCAATTGACCCATGACAGATGGGTCTTTGGTTACGGTAATACCGCACTCTTCCATAATGGCGAGCTTTTCTTGCGCAGTGCCTTTACCACCAGAAATAATGGCGCCAGCGTGGCCCATACGCTTTCCGGGAGGGGCAGTAACACCAGCGATGAAACCAACCACGGGCTTTTTCATGTTGTCCTTCACCCACAAGGCGGCTTCTTCTTCATCACTGCCGCCAATTTCACCGATCATGACCACGGCATCGGTGTCAGGATCATCGTTGAACATGCGCATAACATCGATGTGCTTTAATCCATTCACGGGATCGCCACCAATACCCACAGCGGTGGACTGGCCCAAGCCCAGCTCAGTTAGCTGACCAACTGCTTCATAGGTGAGTGTGCCTGAACGAGATACAACGCCAATACGGCCCTTTTTGTGAATATGGCCAGGCATAATGCCGATCTTGATTTCATCGGGGGTAATAACGCCTGGACAGTTTGGACCAACCACGATGGTTTTACGGCCTTCGCGGCGCATGCGATCACGCACTTCGATCATGTCGCGAACTGGAATACCCTCGGTAATGCAAATAACCAAATCCAGGTCTGCTTCAACAGCTTCCCAAATTGCAGCGGCTGCAAAGGGGGGAGGTACATAAATAACCGATGCATTGGCACCAGTTTGTTTTTTGGCGTCGGCCACGGTGCCGTAAATTGGCACGCCTTCAAAGTCTTCACCCGCTTTTTTGGGGTTGACACCCGCAACAAAGCAGTTTTTACCGTTGGCGTATTCGCGGCACATGCGCGTGTGAAACTGACCAGTTTTACCAGTAATACCTTGGGTAATTACCTTGGTGTTTTTGTTAATCAGAATAGACATTGTGAAAATCCTTTATCGTGTTGAATGGCTGTCGAATAGGGGAAACCCGGCGCTTAAGCGCCTTTGGTTGCAGCCACCACTTTTTGAGCAGCCTCGCCCATGGTGTTCGCTGCAATGATTGGCAAACCAGATTCAGCCAAAATTTTCTTGCCCAAATCTTCGTTCGTGCCTTTCATGCGCACAACCAGGGGAACCGACAAACCCACCGCTTTTGATGCAGCCACTACACCATCGGCGATCACATCGCAACGCATGATGCCGCCGAAAATATTCACCAAAATGGCTTTCAAATTCGGGTTTTTCAACATAATTTTGAAAGCTTCAGTTACTTTCTCAGTAGTGGCACCACCTCCCACATCCAGGAAGTTGGCTGGCTCGCCACCAAACAACTTGATTGTGTCCATGGTGGCCATGGCCAAACCAGCGCCGTTAACCAAGCAACCAATATTGCCATCCAGGCTGATGTAGCTTAGATCGAATTTGCTGGCTTCAATTTCAGCGGCGTCTTCTTCAGCCAAGTCGCGCAAAGCCACAATTTCAGGGTGACGATGCAAAGCGTTTGAGTCAAAGTTCAGTTTCGCATCCAGCGCAATAATGTCGCCAGAACCAGTCAGGATAAGCGGGTTGATTTCCGCCAGGCTGGCATCGGTTTCCCAGAACGCCTTGTACAAGCCTTGAAATGCCACACGTGCCTTGACCACAGAACCAGCGGGAATACCGATTTTCACAGCCAAATCGTCTGCTTCGGCGTTGGTTAAACCTGTAACGGGATCCACATAAACTTTGTGAATCAATTCAGGGGTGTGTTCAGCCACCTCTTCAATTTCCATACCGCCTTCACTAGAGGCCATCACGCACACACGCTGGGTAACACGATCAACCACCATACCAACGTAGTATTCTTTTTTAATGTCAGCACCCTCTTCAACCAGCAAACGGCTTACTTTTTGACCTTCCGGACTTGTTTGATGAGTGATCAGCTGCATGCCCAGAATTTGGCTTGCGTAAGTTTTTACATCAGCCATGCTCTTGGCCACTTTTACGCCACCGCCCTTACCACGGCCACCTGCGTGAATTTGCGCCTTCACAACCCAAACTGGTCCGCCCAGTTTTTCTGCGGCAGCTACCGCCTCATCGATTGAAAAACAGGGGTAGCCTGTAGGAACAGCCACGCCGTACTTTTTCAGAATTTCCTTGCCTTGATACTCGTGAATCTTCATTTGAATTCCTTGCTGGGAAAGTTAATGCAAGCCGGCTAGACGCAACGGAGCGACTGAACTGACAACATTGTAAAGTGGAGAGTGTTTTTTTCGCGTGACAGCGCAAGCGGGTTCTCGGACGTAAAGCCGAGGCAAGGATGAGGCATGGCAAGCATGCTATTGGGGTTTTTATCCATCTCTTTCTTTGCTTCTTGTGTCGTTGAATAACGCTTCGTTATTTAACTAGACTATCACTTCTATGGAAACACATAAGCCGGGGCGAATGATATCACGCATTGGATTTTAACTCAGCTACAATGCGCCGCCAGGCGCGATCAATGTTGCCAAATTCAAACCCACGGGCTGAGAGCCCGCGAAAAACCTTGGACTTCAAAGCCAGCAGTTCGCCCGAATCTAATTCACCCTCGCAATTAACCACACTTTCGAGTGATACCCCTTGCCTGCGTTTTATCCAGTCGTAGGCTCGATCTTCTTCGCCGCCCAATACTTGAACGTCAAAATTAGCCTGCTCAAGCGATTTGATATCGCCCAAACCATGTTGCCCCAACTCGGCAGAAATGGCGCGGTCTCCAAAAGTAGGTGCACGCCTGCGAAAGAGGCTTAATTTGAAACGTTCATCCGATTGAAATTGATGAGATGTGGCCCATTCGATTGCCTCGTCTACTTCGCTGATTTCATAACCGCGTTGTAGCAACTTGGCACGTAGTTCAGATTGGCTGTGTTCCCGGCGGGCGAGCAATGCAATCGCCTTTGATTTGGCCGAGGCCACAGGCTTTTTGTGGCCTGTGGCACTGTCGAAAGAGCGCTTGTTTGGCTGCCTGGTTGACAGCTTACTCGGCGTCTTCGACTTCATTCTTTTTCTTGGCGACCGGTGCTACTGCGGCTTCATCAAGCAAACGCACACCCAGCTTTTCGCGGATTTTGTTTTCAATCTCGGCGGCCATGGCTGGATTGGCTTTCAAAAAGTCGCGAGCATTGTCTTTGCCTTGACCAATTTTTTCACCATTGTAGGAATACCAGGCACCCGCCTTGTCAACGAACCCGTGCAGCACTCCAAGGTCAACAACCTCGCCTTCTCGGGAAGTACCTTGACCGTACAAAATATCGAATTCAGCTTGCTTGAACGGGGGGCTTACCTTGTTTTTCACCACTTTGACGCGGGTTTCACTGCCAATCACTTCCTCACCTTTCTTGATGGAGCCAATTCGGCGAATATCCAGGCGAACAGAGGAATAGAACTTCAGTGCATTACCACCGGTTGTGGTTTCAGGGCTGCCGAACATAACACCAATTTTCATTCGAATCTGGTTAATGAAAATAACCAGGCAATTGGTGCGCTTTATATTGGCGGTCAACTTGCGCAAGGCCTGGCTCATCAAACGGGCTTGAAGGCCTGGCAGGGAATCGCCCATGTCGCCTTCAATTTCGGCTTTGGGCGTAAGGGCTGCCACAGAATCAACGATTACCAAGTCGACTGAACCAGAACGAACCAGTGCATCCACAATTTCGAGTGCTTGTTCGCCTGTGTCGGGCTGGGAAATCAGCAGGTCAGGCAGGTTCACGCCCAATTTGGCCGCATATTGAACATCAAGTGCGTGCTCAGCGTCGATAAAAGCACAAGTGCCGCCCAGTTTTTGCATTTCAGCAATAACTTGCAGTGTAAGGGTGGTTTTACCAGAAGATTCGGGACCATAAATTTCAACCACACGGCCGCGCGGCAAGCCACCAATACCCAGCGCAATATCGAGCCCCAAAGAACCGGTGGAGACAGACTGGATATCATCGACGATCTCGTTTTCCCCAAAACGCATGATACTGCCCTTGCCAAACTGTTTTTCGATTTGGCTAAGCGCGGCGGCCAGGGCTTTAACTTTGTCTGAGGATTGGTTTTTGGTTCTGAGATCTTCCATGGTCTGCCTTCAACTGAATTGGGTTTCGATTTGCAAATTATTGCACAATTTTTACTGTAAATCTATACAGCCTTTTTGAGTGACACTTTTGAGAGAATGGTTAACCCGGCCTGTACCGCCTGTTGACGAACAGCCTCGCGATCACCTTCAAACACATGGTGAAAAGCCTCGATCGACTTGTACCGTACCGCCAAACCAAACCACACCGTTCCTACGGGTTTGCTGGCTGAACCGCCACCTGGTCCTGCAATACCCGAAACCGAAAGGCAACAATCCACACCCAAAGCGATCATGCCGCCATTGGCCATTTCCTTGACGCATTCTTCACTGACCGCACCATGTTGTTCCAGGGTGGACTCACGCACGTACACCGACTTCATTTTCACTTTGTTAGAGTAGGTGATCAGCCCCCCTTCGAACCAGTCACTTGAACCCGCAATACTGGTAAGCGCGGCGCCAAGGCCACCACCTGTGCAAGACTCGACCACACCCAGCTTTGCAGCCGATGCATTGAATATATTTGCAATTTGCAGCAAAAGCGCTTGGTCCGGATTGCTCAAAAGGCGCCCCACAGAATGTTTAGAATTCGGTTCATTTCAAAAAATGCAAGTAAACCGCCAGTGCCAACAGGGTCATGAAAGCGGCAACAATGTCATCAAACATAACACCAAAACCATTTTTCCAGTGTTGGTCGAACCAGCGAATTGGGGGCGGTTTCACCATATCGAACAACCTGAACACGATGACACAAGCCAATTGCTCAACTGGACTGGAGAATTGATTGGAGGCCACGAACAACACCAGCCAAATCGCAACAATTTCATCCCAAACAATGCCACCGTGATCAATAACGCCCAAACCCTTGCCAGTTACATGGCAGGCCCATGCGCCCACAACAAAAGCAGCTGCGATCAACCAAACCCACTGATCGGTAGCAAGGTAGGGATCAAACCACACGTACAACAACCAACCCATTAGCGTGCCGAATGTTCCAGGCAACACCCAAGCCAAACCGCTGCCAAACCCCAAAGCCAGAAAGTGCGCGGGGTGGGCCAGCATGAAGCGCCAACTGGGTTTGGAACGATGAAGTGAACTCAAAACGGGCTCTCGGCGAAATGATTGTAGGAAAGGCCCGAAAGACTGGTACGTAAGCCGCCCCGTTCTTGAAGGGCAACCCCGCTGCCAGCCTCAACAATACCCACGCAACTCAAGCCGTGCCCCGTGAATTGTATTGCATCGCGATGTTTCGGCTGAGCTGTCCAACACAGTTCAAAATCGTCACCGCCCTTCAAGGTTTGCGCAAGCAGGGTTTTAAGCAAGTCGGCTGCTTCGGCATGTTGATCAAGTTCAGGCCAAAGGTTGCCCCAAATGGACTCCAGGCTAGCCTGAAAAAGCACAGTAGCCACACCACTTGCTTTCGCAATATGGGCCAAATCGCCGCTAAGGCCATCAGACAAATCAAGGCAGGCACTGGCCAGCCCGCGAAGTTGCAAACCAAGCTCAAGGCGTGGAACAGGCATGCCAAGTTGGCCCACAGCCCTTTCCTGAAGGTGTGCTGGCATGGCCGCCAGCAAGGCTTTAACCTGTGGCAATTCACTGGCATGGCAAATTCGTTCCAAACGGCCTCGCTTTTGGTATTGCAGCAGAAGCCCCAAACGGGCAAGCCCTGGCGTGCCACTGACCCAGATTTCTTCACCCACCGAAGCATGCGCCCTGTTAAACCCTTGGTGGCTTGCGGGCGCCTGCCCAAACACTGTAATGGAAAGGGTTTTTAGTGCATTCGTGCCTGCCGAGGTTGTATCGCCACCCACCAATGGGCAGGTAAACCGGGTTGCCACCTCAAGCAAACCAGCAGAAAAGCCAGCAAGCCAGTGTTCATTCACCGCAGGCAAGCTTAAGTTCAAGGTGAAGCCAAGCGGGCTTGCACCGCAAGCCGCCAGATCAGACAAGTTGCAGGCCAAAGCTTTCCAGCCAACAGCATGGGCAGGGTCGTCTGAAAAAAAATGAACCCCTTCCACCAAAGTGTCGGTGGAGGTGAACAAATGGTGACCGGGTGAAAGTTGCAACCTGGCGCAATCGTCGCCGATGCCAAACAACACAGTGTCGGGATTGGCCTGCAAAAGTGCGCCAAAAGGTGTTTTGAAATAGCGATGAATAAGGTCGAATTCCAAAACGCCTCTTGCGGTTTAGCTGGATTGAATATTTGCCTGGGCCTTGATTTCGGAATCACGCGCCTGTGCCGCCACCTTGTCTAGCACGCCGTTGACGAACTTGAAAGCGTCAGTGCCACCGAAGGTTTTGGTCAACTCAACAGCCTCGTTGATGACCACGCGGTAGGGAATTTCAACATGCGTGTTCATTTCATGACTGGCCAACACCAACACGGCTTTCTCAACCGGGCTTAGCTCGCCCCATGGGCGATCAATGAAAGGTTGAATTTGATGCATCAGCTCATCAAGGTGATGCACAGAACCATGCAACAACGATTCATAATGCTCGCGATCGGCTTTGTCGAACCCGGGGGCATCACGAATATGGGCATCCACTTCCCCCACTTCCGTGGGGTTCAAAAACCACTGGTAAAGGCCCTGAAGGGCCAATTCACGGGAACGACGGCGAGCGTTGCGGGTATGCCCCTGCCTTTTGCCTGAATCTGGCTTGTTGGCCTCACTCATCCTCTTCTTCCTCGTCATCTGCGCCGGGCAGGTTGTCGTCCAGCGTCATCATTAAATTGCCCATTTCAACGGCACAACGTGCTGCATCAACGCCCTTGTCTTCAATTCGCTCAATCGCCTGGTCTTCGGTGTAGGTGGTCAACACCATATTCACCACGGGTACATCGTGTGCCAAAGCGACACTGGAAATTCCGCGGGCGCTTTCGCCACACACAATTTCAAAGTGATAGGTATCACCCTTGATTACAGCACCCAGGGCGATGAGCGCATCGAACTCGCCAGAATAGGCCAACCGCTGCAAGGCGATTGGAATTTCCATGGCACCGGGTACTGTGATGTGAAGTATGTCTTCGTTCAGCACACCCAAGCGCAGCAGTTCGCTGCAACAGGCGCCCCATAGGCCGTTGGTAATTTCCTCATTGAAGCGGGCCTGAACCACACCCACGCGAATGCCATCGCCATTCAAATTAGCAGGCACACTTCCTGGACTGTTGCTCATTTCGTTTCTCCGTTGACATAACCTGATACTTCCAAATCAAACCCGGTCATGCTTGGCATTTTCCGCGGTCGGGACAGCAATTTCATTTTGTTCACACCCAGGTCGCGCAGAATTTGTGCGCCAATTCCGTAGGTTCGCAAGTCGGGGTTGGAACCAGCACCCTTGCGCGCGGTGGTGCCGCGCTGCTCGATTTCGTCGAGCGAGGCGAATTGCCCCAACAGGCGATCAGAGGACACATCACAGTTCAAGAGCACGATAACCCCTGCGCCCTCTTCCACTATTTTCTTCATGGCAGTAGGAATGGAGAAAGAGTGCTCGGACAAATTCACTTCCAGAAAATCGATCAGCGAGGTGGGCTCGTGTACGCGCACCAGGGCTTCCGTGTCTGGGTTCAATTGGCCATAAACCAACGCAAAGTGGGCACTGCCAGTAGGCTTGTCGCGGAAAGAAATGCAATTAAACCGACCCTGAACGGTTTCAATCACGCGTTCATGCATACGCTCGATGAGTGATTCTTTGGTGCTGCGGTATTGAATAAGATCGGCAATCGTGCCGATTTTCAACTTGTGCTCTTTGGCGAATTCCACCAAATCGGGCAAACGGGCCATGGTGCCATCGTCTTTCATGATCTCGCAAATAACCGACGCTGGGCTTAAGCCCGCCATGGCTGCAAGATCGCAACCGGCTTCAGTATGGCCAGCACGCATTAGCACACCGCCATTGACAGCAGCCAAGGGGAATATATGCCCAGGCTGCACCAAGTCTTCGGGCTTGGAGTTTTTGTTCACAGCCACGCGAATGGTGTGTGAACGGTCCGCAGCAGAAATGCCGGTGGACACGCCCTCAGCCGCTTCAATGGAGACAGTGAAATTGGTACCGTGAGAGGAGCCATTGGCA
The DNA here is from genome assembly GCA_021299735.1 of Burkholderiales bacterium. Classification (GTDB taxonomy): domain Bacteria; phylum Pseudomonadota; class Gammaproteobacteria; order Burkholderiales; family Burkholderiaceae_B; genus Limnobacter. The sequence goes on from JAJTEM010000010.1 coordinate 16,308, forward strand.
GCCACCATCGGGCGCAGCCCCAGCTCGCGGCAGCGGGCCTCGGTCAGGGTCAGGCAAATAAGACCCCGCCCGTATTTGGCCATGAAGTTAATGGCCTCTGGTGTAACGAAGTCGGCTGCAAGTACAAGGTCGCCCTCGTTTTCACGGTCTTCCTCGTCAACAAGAATGACCATGCGACCTGCACGCATTTCTTCAACGATTTCGTTGACTGGACTAATTGACATGGCAGTATGAATTCTACGGTTGGATTGAATGGGCTCTATTGTAAGCCCTCAGGCGCCATTCACGCACGCACAGTAGTAGAAGGACTACTCCCCAAATTGAAAACCACAGGCTACTGCCCCAATTTGCGAAGAAGGTTTTCCCCAATCGGCCTTCTATTTGACCCGACCACACCAGTGCCTGCCCGGGTTTAACGCGCTGCACCCACTGCCCCTGCTCGTTCACAATACCGGAAACACCGGTGTTGGTCACCCGCAGGCCTGGCTTGCGGTGCTCCGCCGAGCGGGTGCGTCCCATTTGCGCATGCTGATCAAGCGCCCAGGATTGCCCGAACCAGGCCAGGTTGCTCAAATTCACAAACATGGTGGGCTCTTGCGTGGAATTGGCGACCAAACCTGCAAATTCACCGCTAAAAATATCTTCGTAACACACCGTGGAGGCCAGGGCATTGCCATTGACCAAAAACGGCTTCAGCGGCCCCGAGCCCGAGGTGAATTCACCCATGGGCATGTTCAGCATGGCCACAAACCACTTGAAGCCCAGCGGAATGAATTCACCAAATGGCACCAGGTGCCTTTTGTCGTGCCGCGTTTGGGGCACTTCGAGTTCTTCTAGCGCTTCGTCGCCCTTGAACATCACAATGGAATTGAAATACTGCGCGCCTTCCTGAATGGCAGACCCCATGATGACGGTGGTTTCGCCGGGGGTAGCAAAGTCACGAAAAGTGGTTCGCCATTCAACCGGAGTATCTGTCCACACCAAAGGGTTCACAGTTTCCGGGAAAACAAGCAAACCACCGCCCTGCCGTGCCAGCTGTTCCTTAGCGATGTTGCCCAAGGCAAAAGCCTTTTGCATGTTGGAAACAATCAGGGCGGGATCAAACTTGATACTTTGATCAACATTGGTTTGCACACCGACCACAGCCAAAGAACCGGCGCCTTGAGTATTCACCGGGAGTTGCATCAACATCAGCAAGCCGCCCAGAACGGCCGTGGCAACCAGCGCGGTACTACGCCCATGGGTGAAAAGGAAGGACAGGCAAAGGTGCGCGAGCAGCATCAGGGCAAACAGACTGCCGTAACTGCCCAACCAGGGCAACAAATTGGCAAACGGAGAATCTATCAATGCATCGCCCAAGCTAAGCCAGGCGAAACCGGTCATGAATGTGCCGCGAACATATTCGAAGAATGTCCACAAACCGGCCCACAGCAGCGCATTGAAAGTAGCACCCTGAACCGACCCAACCTGCAGGACTGAAAACCGTTTGTAAAACCACACCGCCAGCGCGGGGAAAATTGCCAAATAAAGCGTAAAGGCCGCAACAGCCGCCCAAGCCAGAAAAGACGGCAAACCACCATAAGTGTGCAGGCTAATGTGCAGCCACGACACCCCGAAGCCATAAGCTGCCCACCCAAAGGTCAACCCTGTTAACCAAGGGCGGCTTGTTTTTACAGCAAGAAACGGCAACACGGCCAGCAAAAGCAAGCCAAACCACCACAGGGAAAGCGGGGCAAACGACAACACCCAAGGTGCGCCCAATAGTGCACCCGCGAGAAATGAATACATCAGGTGGGCCTGTCAGAATCGAGGGTATCGGCGGGTGAATCGAAATCCGAGTTTTCAGGCACTGGCTCAATCTTCCGAACCCGGAGTAAGTGCACCTGCCTGGCGTCTGCACGCAATACTTCAAATCGGAAAGGTGGCAGCTCCACAACATCGCCGCGCACGGGCAAACGCGCCAATTGATCAGTCAGCAGACCTGCAAGGGTGTCGGCGTGTTCGCTTGAATACCCGGTTCCAAAGGTTTCATTGAACTGTTCGATGGTGGTGAGCGCCTTGACTCGGTACAAGCCCAATTGATCGCCACCCAGGCTCACAATATTGTCCGCTTCTTCATCAAAATCGTATTCGTCTTCAATATCACCCACAATTTGCTCGAGCACGTCTTCAATAGTGACAAGGCCAGCTACCCCGCCGTATTCATCCACCACCAAGGCAATGTGGTTGCGGTTCAGGCGAAAATCATGAAGAAGCACGTTCAAGCGTTTGCTTTCGGGAATGAACACTGCTGGGCGCAGCATGTCTCGTAAGTTCACTTGGGTGTCGGCATGTATCCGAAGCAGGTCTTTGGCCAACAACATGCCAATCACATTGTCGCGCTCACCTTCATAAACAGGAAAACGTGAATGTGCTTTTTCAACAGCAAAGGCCACGATTTGATCAATGGAATCTTCAGCATTGATAGCATCCATTTGCGCGCGGGGCACCATAATATCCCCAGCTGAAAGGTCGCTGACCTGCATCACCCCCTCAATCATCGAGAGGGCATCGGCATCGAGCAAATTTCTTTCATGCGCTTGCTGCAGCACTTCCAGCAGTTGATCCCTGTCCTCGGGCTCGCGAAGCAGCAAAGAGGACAAGCGTTCTAGCAAGCCCCGTTCTTTTTTACTGGGGGCCTGAGACGGACTCGGTTCTGACATACGGGAGGATAAACCTCTACTGATAATAACGGCTCAAGGATAACCGAAAAAAATGACGGATATCAGGCAGCGGTGATTGGCACCTGCCCACGCAAGGAGTTGGGGTAGGCCTCAACAATGTCCAATTCCACGATTTGCCCCACCATTCGTGGATTTCCGGCAAAATTGACCACCCGGTTGTTTTCTGTACGCCCCGCCAGCTCGGCTGGGTCTTTTCTGGAAGGCCCCTCAACCAACACCTTTTGGCGGGTACCCACCATACTTTTGCTAATGCTGGTGGCATGGTCTTGGATTGTTTTTTGAAGGCGCGCCAAACGCTTCAGCTTGGTGGCTTGGTCAACACCATCTTCAAGATCGGCTGCTGGCGTACCCGGCCGCGGGCTGTAAACAAAGGAAAACGAGGTATCGAAACCCACGGCATTGATCAAATCCATGGTTTTCTCGAAATCAGCCTCGGTTTCACCGGGAAAGCCCACGATGAAATCGGACGACATCGAAATATTGGGGCGAATTTCCCGCAACTTGCGAATAATCGATTTGTATTCCAGCGCGGTGTAACCGCGCTTCATGGCGGCAAGAATGCGGTCTGAACCCGCCTGGACAGGCAAGTGCAGATGGTCTACCAACTTGGGCAACTTGGCATAGGCCTCGATAAGACGCGGGCCGAATTCCTTGGGGTGAGAGGTGGTAAAGCGAATACGCTCTACACCTGGAACTTCTGAAACATACTCGAGCAACAGGGCAAAGTCTGCAATTTCAACCGTATCGCCCATTTTCCCGCGATAGGCATTCACGTTTTGCCCCAGCAAGTTGATTTCTCTCACGCCCTGGTCTGCAAGGTCTGCAATTTCAACCAGTACGTCGTCAAACGGCCGCGAAATTTCTTCGCCACGTGTGTAAGGCACCACGCAGAAACTACAGTACTTGCTGCAACCTTCCATGATGGACACAAATGCAGTGGCGCCAGTGTTCTTGGCCAAGGGCAAATTGTCGAACTTTTCAATTTCAGGGAAAGAAATATCCACTTGCGGGCGGTGAGTGTCCCTGCGCTGTTTAATCAACTGTGGCAAACGGTGCAAGGTTTGCGGGCCAAACACCACGTCTACGTAGGGGGCGCGCTCAACAATCGCCTTGCCTTCCTGGCTGGCCACGCAACCACCCACACCAATAATCAGATCAGGGTTGCTTTTTTTCAGGTGTTTAACACGACCCAAATCGCTGAACACCTTTTCCTGGGCCTTCTCGCGCACCGAACAGGTATTGAACAAAATAATGTCCGCATCGTCAGGGGTGTCAGTTCGCTCCAGCCCGTCCGAGGTACCCAATACATCGGCCATTTTGTCGGAGTCGTACTCATTCATCTGGCAGCCAAAAGTTTTGATGAAGAGTTTTTTCTTGGAAGTCATGGTTTGCCCAAAATATGCCACCATGAAGCTGTGCTGTTCCGGAACCGAAACAGGAGCCAACACGGGGACGTTGTAAATCGTTGCGCGTTGTTGCGGATTTTACTTGCATCCCTTGCTAAAATGAAGGCTTCGCTGAAAAAACACAGGATTGGTGAGTAGTAATGCCAAATCAAACCCCTCGCTCCTTTAGCTTCCCCGGATTACCCAACCTTCCCAAATTGCCCTCACTGGACGCCGTACTGGGTGAGGTCGACAAGGCGTTGAAAACCCTGGCCGCCACGCCGGTGGCGCAGCGCCCCAACCCGGCAGGGAAAAATTTGCCTGCAGAACAGTTAAGCGATGCTGAAAAACAAAAGGTTATTGGCTTGATGCGCGTAAACCACGTGGGGGAAATTTGTGCACAGGCGCTTTACCAGGCCCAGGCCTTGGCCAGCAGCAGCCCAGAGAAAAAAGCACTGTTCAACCATGCAGCCAAAGAAGAGGCTGACCACCTGGCCTGGACCCAGGAGCGGCTAGATCAACTGGGAGCGCGCCCAAGCTTGCTGAACCCATTGTGGTACAGCGGCGCATTCGCGCTGGGCTTTGTTGCCGGTACTTTGGGCGACAAGGTTAGCCTGGGTTTCATGGCTGAAACAGAGCGGCAAGTTGAAAAACACCTGAACGACCATTTGGGCAGGCTACCGGCAGGCGATCAACAATCCCGTGCAATTCTTGAACAAATGCGCCAGGACGAAATTGAACACGGGCAAAAAGCCATTGAACAAGGTGCCAACAACCTACCCCTGCCCGTAAAGTTGGCCATGACTGCCATGTCGAAAGTCATGACCACCCTGGCGCAGAAAATTTAATCTTCAATAATCTCGTGCGTGAACACCAGTTCAGCAGTTTTGCCCAGCATGGCAGACGCTGAGCAGTATTTCTCGTGCGACAACTTAATGGCCCTATCAACCAGATTGGGCTTCAAGCCACGACCAATCACCTGAAAGTGAAAGTTGATTTTGGTGAACACCTTGGGAGCCTCTTCAGCACGCTCAGCACTCATTTTCACTTTGCAGTCGCGAATGTCCTGCCCGCTTTTGCGCAAAATCAACACCACATCATAGGCGGTACAAGCACCGGTTCCAGCCAGCACCACTTCCATGGGGCGTGGGGCCAGGTTATTTCCGCCACCATCCGGTGCGCCATCCATACACAACATGTGTCCACTGCCAGTGGTGGCTACAAATGACATGCCGGGTAAACCGGACCAGCTAACTTCGGCTTCCATAAAACTCCTTGTTTATGATTGATTGCTCATTATGCATTGCACAATATTTACAGGAAAGAACCTGAAAAATGGCTCTATTTTTTCTAACAGGCTTAACAAATAACCGGTCAGTCACTTGCTTATTTTTTAATTCATTGTTTTTATTGATATTTTTTCAACCATTTTTCCATTGTGGAATAAGTTGCTTTTTTCGGACAAAGAAAATACGGCCTTGCGCTGCAACAGAAAAATCTCTAGAATTTGGGATGTAGTCACTTGAATGAACCACTGAAATGTTCAGCAGAGTTTCTCTTAAGTGCAAAATTGTCTCCTCCACCCTCCTCCTTTGGTGGATTAAACCCAAGCGCCTAAAAGTGCTTGGGGTTTTTTTATCCAACAACCGAAAAAGTTTAACCGAAAGCAGAAAACTTTGCTAAAATCGCGGGTTACCTGTTGGGAGAGCCCTTCGGCTGCCGTCCTGCATATAAAGTGTGGGCTGCATGTACAAGTGGGGAGACAGGTAAAAAGCACTTTTTTATCTTTAAGGAAAAATCATGAAAACCTACTCAGCGAAACCCGGTGAGGTTAAACAAGAGTGGTTTGTGATCGACGGCACCGACAAGGTGTTGGGACGTGTAGCCAGTGAAGTTGCACGCCGCCTCCGTGGTAAACACAAACCTGAATTTACACCGCACATCGACACAGGCGACTTCATTGTTGTTGTAAATGCCGGCAAATTGCGCGTTACAGGCACCAAAGGCCTGAACAAAAAGTATTTCCGCCACTCTGGTTACCCAGGCGGTATCTACGAAACAAACTTTGACAAGATGCAGGAACGCTTCCCTGGCCGCGCGCTGGAGAAAGCAGTGAAAGGCATGTTGCCAAAAGGTCCTCTGGGTTACGCGATGATCAAGAAATTGAAGATCTACGCTGAATCAGAACACCCGCATTCCGCACAACAACCCAAGCCACTTGAAATCTGAGGTGAACCATGATTGGTGAATACAATTACGGAACCGGTCGCCGCAAAAGCTCAGTGGCCCGCGTTTTTATCAAGAAAGGTACTGGCCAGTTCATCGTGAACGGCAAGCCTTTGACTGAATACTTCGCTCGCGAAACAGGCCAAATGGTTGCGCGTCAACCCTTGGTACTGACCGAGAACGTAGAAACTTTTGACATCAAGGTTAATGTGCGCGGCGGCGGCGAAACTGGCCAGGCTGGCGCAGTTCGTCACGGTTTGACACGTGCCTTGATCGACTTCGATGCAGAACTGAAGCCAACCCTGTCCAAAGCAGGCCTGGTTACACGTGATGCACGTGAAGTTGAACGTAAGAAAGTGGGTCTGCGTGGTGCGCGTCGTCGCAAGCAGTTCTCCAAGCGTTAATTCCAGAACTACGCTTACACCCAGCAGCCCTCCCAGCTGGGTTACAATCGAAAGCCGCACAAATGTGCGGCTTTTTTTCTTTTCAGCACAAGGATTACACATGATCAAGGTAGGCATTGTCGGCGGAACCGGTTACACGGGGTCTGAACTTCTTCGCCTGTTGGCCCTGCACCCGCAGGCCGAACTGAAAGCAATTACATCTCGCGGCGAGGTGGGCCAGCCGGTGGCTGAAATGTTCCCTGCCCTGCGAAAACGCGTAAACATTGCTTTTACCGAGCCCACCTTTGAATCACTGAAAGATTGCAATGTGGTATTTTTCGCTACCCCCCACGGCGTGGCCATGGCCCAATCTGCCGAGCTGGTGAATGCGGGCATACGGGTAATCGATTTGGGTGCAGATTTTCGCCTGAAAAACACCGCTGAATTCGAAAAATGGTACGGCATGCCACATTCAGAGCCAGAACTGCTCAGCAAAGCCTGCTACGGCCTTGTTGAATCAGCACGCGAAGAAATCAAAAAAGCCAAACTGGTGGGCTTGGCAGGCTGCTATCCCACTGCCGTGCAATTGGCCTTGAAACCATTGATCAGCCAGCCCACTCCGTTAATAGATGAAAACAGCATTGTTGCGGATTGTAAATCGGGTGTGTCTGGTGCGGGCCGCAAGGCCACTGTGGGTTCCTTGTTCTCGGAAGCGGCCGAAAGCTTCAAGGCGTATGGCATCAGTGGCCACCGCCACCTGCCAGAAATTGAACAAGGCCTTGAGTTGATTTCCGGGCGCAAAACCCAAATTACTTTTACACCTCACCTGGTGCCCATGGTGCGCGGCATTTTAGCCACCACCTATGTGAGGCTGAATGAGCAAGGCAAAAAGACCGACATTCAGGCATTTTACGAGCAACACTATGCCAACGAATACTTTGTAGATGTAATGCCCAAGGGGTCGTTGCCCGAAACCAAATCGGTTCGGGGCTCGAATTTTATAAGAATCGCATTGCACCGCCCACAGGGCCGCGACACACTGGTGATTGTCTCCGTGATCGACAACCTTGTGAAAGGCGCTGCGGGCCAGGCTGTACAGGCCATGAATGTGATGTTCAACTTACCCGAGCACATGGGGCTGGAGCAACTTCCGCTGGCGCCTTAATTACATGGATTGTGTAGATTGAACCCGAAAAAAACACACCATTCACGACGAACCTTGTTGCCAGGAGTGCAGCGCTCATCCCGCTTTGCGTTTGCTTATGGTTTGCTGCTCGGTTTGTCAATTTTGGGCGCCTGTGCTGCATATGCAATGTTGGGCCCTGTAGATAACGCGATCCAGAAGCTCTTTTCTACACAGGAAATTGTGGTTCTGAATGATCAACTTGCGCAGCTTCAGGCCAAAACAATTGAGCTTGAAGATGAACTCTCGCGCACCAATGAATTGGTTAAACTTGACAAAGAAGCGCGAAGCAAACTGAACCTGTTGATTACCAACCTTGAGTCCGAGAACGCAAAACTAAAAGAAGATTTGGCATTTTTCGAGGGATTCATTCCGGGCAGCCTTCAAGGTGCCATTTCACTGAAGCGACTCCAAGTGACCAAGGACACCGTTCCCGATCAATACCGCTACAAAGCACTCGTAATTCAGGGTAGCCAGCGCCCCGAGGTTACGCTAAATGTGCAGGTTTTGATTAAAGTGTTGAACAAAGGGGAATCCAGTGTCATAGTTTTACCAAACACTGAATCGTCCCCAGACCCCCAGTTCAAAATCAAACTCACCCGTTTTTCAAGGGTGTCGGGCACATTTTCCCTCCCCGAGGGCAGTAAATTGCAAAGCGTTGAAATGAGAATTCTGGAGGCAGGTGCCATTCGCGCTCAATCCACAATCAAACTTTGAAGGGGTTGTAAACACATGTTCTCGAAAAAAAATACAAAGCGGTTGCTGCCAATCCAGAGCCTAGTGGGCGTAGACATGACGCTGAGGGGCGATTTACGCTTCAAGGGCGGACTGCGAATTGACGGCGAGGTCGATGGCAATGTAATCGCGGACGAGAGCGAGCAGTCGCTACTTGTGATTTCTGAAACAGGTAAGGTACGGGGCAGCGTGCGGGTTGGACATGTTGTGGTCAGCGGCTTGATTGAAGGCCCGATCGAAGCCAACCAGCTTCTAGAGCTACACCCTTCCGCAAATGTCTCGGGTGACGTAAGATATAGGGCATTGGAGATGCATCCAGGTGCAGTCGTAGACGGTACCTTGCACCATGAGAGCGAAGGAGTCATGCCGGGTAAATTGGCCTTGGCTTCCAGCAAGTAATTCCAGCAAAAAAGGCAGGACAAAATGGACGTAACTACAGAACAACCCAGCGTATTGGTTTTCACTGACTCAGCCGCGGCCAAAGTGCGCGACCTGATCAACGAAGAAGGCAACCCCAACCTGAAACTTCGCGTATTTGTGCAAGGCGGTGGTTGCTCTGGTTTTCAGTACGGTTTTACCTTTGACGAAGACGTGAATGAAGACGATACAGCCTTGGACAAAGGCGGTGTAACGCTGTTGATTGACTCCATGAGCTATCAGTACCTGACTGGTGCCGAAATTGATTACAAAGAAGACATCAACGGCGCTCAGTTTGTAATTAAAAACCCGAATGCAACAACCACTTGCGGTTGTGGATCGTCATTCTCGGTGTAAAACGGGCAAAAATAAGACAAAACCCACCTTCGGGTGGGTTTTTTATTGGCCCAAATACCACCGGTAAACACCCTTGTCCCCCTTACTTCTTTTTCCTGATTTTGCAATCATTGCGCTGGGCTACCTTCTTCGCCGGTTCTGGCTGGCGCCGGCCGCTTGGGCCACCATAGAAAAGCTGGTTTACTTTGTTTTGTTTCCTTGTCTGCTGTTTTTCTCAGTAGTGTCGAGCAATTTTGATGTAAACACGGTTGGGGCTTTCGCCTTGGGCGGGCCTGCGGTGATATTTACCGCATTCGTGTTGGGATGGCTCGGTTTACTGTTCAGCAACATGGGACGTGTAGATTTTGCCTCGGGCTTGCAAACAGCATATCGTTTTAACTCATATATCGGCTTGGCATTGGCCAGCCGCTTGGGTGGACAATCGGCAGTTGCCAACATCGCCATTTTGTTGGCGCTCGGCGTACCACTGTGCAATGTTCTGGCTGTTGGCACCATGAGCAAAGGTGGTCGTTTAAGTGCCTTTGTCGACATACTCAAAAATCCGCTCATTATTGGGACCTGCCTGGGCATTGCCGCCAAGTTGATGGGTGTACAGGTGCCGCAGCCTGTCATGCTAACCCTGGAGCGGTTAGCGCAAGCGGCGGTATCGCTTGGCTTGCTCGCAGTGGGGGCTGGCCTTGTATTCTCAGGCCTTAAAGGCAACTGGCCAGTTTCAGTTTGGTGGCTGGCTGTCAAACTGCTGGTGTCGCCTTTGGTGGCTGTTCTGTATGGGCATTTCACCGGGCTTTCACAAGAACATACCATGGTGCTATTAATATTTTCGGCAATTCCATCTGCATCCAGCGCCTACATTCTAGCGGCACGTATGGGTGGAAATGCGCCACTGGTGGCGTGTCTTATTTCGATGTCAACGGTGGGGGCGGCAGTCACATTGCCTTTGGTGTTTGCAGCCGTGCAAAGGTTTGCTTGAGTTGTTGTTAATCTGGCCATCTAGCCCCGCCGATTAAAAGGCGATTGGCTTGGATGCGCAACCTAACGCAATTGACTCAATAACTGGTCATAAGCTTCCACGGCCTGCACGTGGCCTCTCGCTAGAGCCTTCGAACGCTGCACATCACTATTGAAACTCTCAAACAACTTTGAACGACTTTCAACCGAAAAATCTTGAATCAAATTTCCAAAGGCCTTGATCGCGTCTGCATGCCCACCGCTCAAAGCATCGTAAACCCCTGGAATACCATTCGGGCTTTTCGCTTCCAACAACTGAAGGCGGTCATTCTCGGGCAAATTTTTCAAAAGCGTTCCATATGCTCCGATCGAATCGGCCTTTCCCAACAACAAGGCAGTGTTGAGACCCGGAAAATCATCGATACCTTTCGCCTGCAGCAAGCGAATACGATCCTCGCTCGATAAACCGGCGAGCAAACTTCCGTAGGCTTCAACCGCCTTTGCATTTCCCAAGGCTAATGCAAAATAAAGGCCTGTCACGCCGTCAGCACTCTTGGCCTCAAGCAAATTAACACGCTTTTCTTTGGGCACGCCTGGCATTAGTGGCCCCAAGGCTTTAATTGCGTCTGCGTGCCCGTGGATCAAGGCTAGATGAAGCCCGGGAGTACCCCTATCGTCTTTTGCTTCCAGTAACCCAATCAATTCATCTTCACTCTTCGTCGACTTGATCTTGGGAGCCAATTCAAGCAAGTTTTCTGCAAACCCCTCTCGTAGTAAATGAGAGATGATGTGGGGTGAAATTGATTCAACCGGCAACTCATTGTCAAGCTTGCGATTTTTTGATGTCTTGGGATCAAGCTCTCCATTAAGTATTTTCTTGGTATTTTCGGCAGTACCTGTTACAAAAAGGAATGATGTTTCGTTATTTCTTGGAAAATAAGAACTGTAAAGCTTGGCACTCGCCCCTAAAAACAAATCTTTTAGCTTGAGATTACTTAGAGTATTGAGTTGAATTCTAGCCAACCGCACATGATTGTTTGTTAAATTTGGATCATAAAACTCTACTACATATTTATTTATATTTTCGCTTTTAATCATGGTTTTAACATGCAACTTTAAACTCATGACATGGTTCTCTGAACACAGCGCGATGTACTGTACGGACTGCATTTTTTCCTTCGATTCATCGCCTTTTACCGAGGCGATTTTTTCATCCATCTCCTTGAATAACTTCACTAAAGTTTTGCCAAGATCCACATTATTGATCAAGTAATTTTTATCAGCGTTCGCGCCGAGCCGGTCAAACCTCTGCTCAATATCGGCTTGAACATTGCGCTGTACCGCCATCAAATCAGTGAAGATGGGTTTGTTGCCGTCCACACGGAATTTGCCCGTCTCGCTCATGGCTTGCGTCTCGATGCGATGCGTTGCAAGGTGGCGGCAAACTATTTTTTTTCTTTTCTGATTCTGAAAAGAAGCTTCGGCATTAAAATTACCTTGCCCCCCCTCCAAACCTTGACGCGCATAATAGGGAAGCTCTTTTAATACAGATTTAATGGCCGGATCAGCAATTTTTTTTCGGCTATCAGCACTCAACTCAGCTAGAGATGCTGGGCGGAGCAGCAAAATTGCACGTTGTAGATCAAGATCTCCTTTTTCATCGGCGACCAACCATGCTTTGACAGGGTCTGACTTAAAGCCCGCTATTCCGGAAAAGAATCTTGACTGAATCGATTCAGACTGTCTCAATATTCTCGACTGACTACTGATCAATAATCTATTTGCTTTACTTATCGTTCTCGATTTTGGATTATCAAAAACATTATTCAATACATTTTGAAGCTTTGACGTAACTTGCGATTTTTCTTTTTTTCGAAAAAAATTAAATATTTTTTTCTGAGACTCAAAGGCAGAAACCTTTTCTGAACCGGGGTAAAGTTCGATTAACCTGCGCGCAAAATTCAAGTGTTCAATCATTTGATCTGACGCTTTGCTCAGATCGATCTTGCTGATTGAATTACTCACTTCAACACTAGAGCCCAGGGTTGCAATTTGTTTTATAGCCCAACTAACCAGTTGCATGTGCTTACCAAGGTTTTTATTTGGTGCAACCTGACCGTTCACATCGACACCAGTTTGAAGAGCAACCCTTAAAAACAAGATTTTCTCGTTGTTATCCACCAATTCCGATATGTGTTTACCTAGATCACTTGGCTTGATTTTTTCTGAAGATGAACTCAAAGACTGGAGAAGCTTTTCTTTAAACGAATTCAGCTTTTCGTTTGTCGTTTCAATTGAGGCATGCTGCGGCTGTGGCCGCGAATAGCGTTGCACACTTTGATTGTGGTGTACGTTACTTAACATGCTGGCGTAGGATAAAGAGTTTTTATGAATTTTAAAGGTGGTGCCCTGGAATATTGACCTTCAGCTCAAAGCATGAGCACATAATCAAATACATCAGTGCCTCAATTTAAAGGATCATAGAAACCATCACTCGTTTATTGTTTAAAAACGCGTAAAAGTTCCAAAATACTTCATGGCATCAAAACTTCGATCTGCTTTTGTATCCAAGGCCTTACAGATTCAAGCCAATTCGGCTGTAACGGATCAACCACTTCTTTGTTGGCAGTTGAGCGCAACCAGGTAATTTGCCGCTTGGCCAACTGGCGGGTGGCAGCAACGCCACGGTCTATCATTTGCCGCCTGCTGCTTTGGCCATGCAAATACTCCCACACTTGCCGGTAACCCACACAGCGCATGGAGGGCATGCTTTCATCGAGCACGTATTTGTGGCGAAGCCCCACAAGCTCTTCAACAAGCCCTTGTGACAGCATGTCCAGAAATCGCGATTCGATGCGCCTGTGCAGCACAGCCCTGTCAGAGGGTTCAATCGACAGGGTGGGAATACGCAGGTCCGCCTGTTGGTCTCGCTGGTGAAAAGAAGACATTGGCTGGCCGGTAATTTGAAACACTTCGAGTGCGCGCTGCAATCGCTGCGAATCGTTGGGCTTCAAACGCTGGGCGATGATTGGGTCAACCTGCGCTAACTGCGCATGAATGGCTGGCCAGCCCTGCTCGAAGGCCTGTTGCTCAATTGCCTTGCGCACTTCCGCGTTGGCGGCAGGAAGCTTGTCCATGCCGCTAACCAGCGTTTTGTAATACATCATGGTGCCGCCCAAGATAACCGGCACTTTGCCCCGCGCACGAATATCCGCAATCAACGCACGACACTGCTCAACGAATTCAGCCGCACTGAAGGTGTCACTGGGCGTGATGATGTCGATTAAATGGTGGGGCACCAAGGCCAATTCCTGTGGGCTTGGTTTGGCGGTGCCGATGTTCATGTCACGAAACACCAAGGCAGAATCGAGACTGATGATTTCTATCGGGAAACCCTGATCGGCCATCCACAGGCCCAAAGCCGACTTGCCCGATGCTGTGGGCCCAAGTACCGCCAGCGCAGGAATTGAATCCGTGTTTGATTCGAGCACAACGCCCCCTTATTGACCGCGCAAAAACCATTTGTCCATTTCAGACAAGCTGAAATGGCGCCATGTGGGCCGACCGTGGTTGCATTGGTCTGAACGTTCCGTGCGCTCCATGGAACGCAACAGGGCATTCATTTCAGGCACAGTAAGTTTTCGATTGGCCCGCACCGCCGTGTGGCAAGCCAAGCCTGCCAGCCATTCATTGCGCTGGCGTTCAAGCACATGGGCCACTCCGTATTGGTGAAGGTCTTGAAGCCACTGTTGCAACAAGGCCGATAAATCTTGCCCCGCCAGCATGGTGGGCACTGCGCGCACTGCAATCTCTTGCGTGGAAATGAGGCTAAGCCGAAAACCCAGTTTTTCCCAAAGGTGTTGCCCGTTGTCTACTTCACTGGCCAAGCGTGAATCAATTTGCACCAGCAAGGGCACCAGCAATTCTTGGGAAGAAATGGTTTGTTGATTGTCCAGCGCATTCTTGAATTGCTCATACAACACACGTTCGTGTGCGGCATGCATGTCGACCACCACCATGCCATCTGGGCGCAAAGCGAGTATATAAATACCATGCACCTGCGCAATGGCTTGCCCCAAATACTCTGCATTATCGGCAGCTTCAGCCGTCGGCGTATTGCCCAGCACTTTCGGCTGCACGGTAATGTTTGCGGGCTTGGGCGCTGGCTGTGTCGATTCAAGTGGCCCCTCAAGTGGGCGATAGGCCTGAATGTAATCTGCAAGTTCCTCTCGCAAAAAAGGAAGTGCGGCACTTTTTGCCTGAACCTGAAGCGTGGGCGCGGAACTACCATTGGATGAGCGCCAAACATTTGCATTGGAATTGCCGTTGCCTGGGACAGAAAGCGCAGGAGTGGCGACAATTGCCTGCGAATCGCTGAGCGGTAAAACTGCCCTGGAGGGCGCAAGGCAGGCCTGAATCGATTGGCGAACCCATTGGTGCACTGCCCGTGCGTTTCTGAAACGCACCTCAGTTTTTGCCGGGTGTACATTCACGTCTACTTCGCTGGCGGGCAAATTCAAAAACAGCACAAAGGCCGGAAATTTATCGCCATGCAGTACATCTTCGTAGGCAGACCGCACGGCATGCCCAATCAGCTTGTCTTTTACAAAACGCCCATTCACATAAAAAAACTGCATGTCGCCTTTGCCGCGGGCTGCATCAGGCAGGCCGACCGCACCGTGCAACTGCATATCGGCGGCTTTTACATCAATTGGCTTTGAAGCGCCATTGGCCATGCTTTCAAGGATGCTGAACACTCGGGCACTCCAGCTGCTTTCCTGAAAACGGCTGTGCAATTTGCCATCGCGGTACACCAGCCAGGTCACCCCGGGGTTGGCCAGCGCCATGCGCTTGACCACGTCCAGACACTGGAAAAATTCAGTTTGCTCAGTTTTCAGAAACTTGCGGCGCGCCGGTGTGCTGAAATAAAGCGATTGCACATCGACTGTAGTGCCGGGGCTGGCTGGCGAAGGCTCTACAAGCCACTGCCCGCTTTGGTTGCTAATGCTGAAAGCGCTTTCCTGCCCTTTTGGGTAACTGCTCAATGTGAACTGGCTTACCGAAGCAATCGAAGCCAAGGCTTCACCACGAAAACCCAGGCTCATCACGCTTTCAAGTTCGCTGAGCGATTGGATTTTTGATGTTGCATGGCGTGTAACTGCCAGCTCGAGTTCCTCTTTGGGTATGCCTTTGCCGTTGTCTTGAATGCAAATTCGCTGAATACCACCGCCATCAATTCGCACGGTTATTTCAGTGGCACCAGCATCCAGCGCGTTTTCCAGAAGTTCTTTGACCACCGATGCAGGCCGATCAACCACCTCGCCTGCGGCAATTTGGCTAATCAACACATCGGGCAGTAGGGATATTGGGCGGTGATTCATCCGCCCATTATAAGTGGCCGCGCGCCCTTTTTAGGTGAGCGGGGTGCGTGCAACAGGCGGGTTCTTGGCAAAGTAATTGGCAATGCCCTTGGCAATCGCTTCAGCCAATTCCTGCTGGTGATCAGGATCACGCAACTTGGTTTCTTCTGCCGGGTTACTGATAAAAGCAGTTTCAACCAGAATCGAAGGAATGTCAGGTGCCCGGAGCACTGCAAAACCTGCCTGCTCAACCCTCGGTTTGTGCAGGCGGTTCACCTTGCCCAATTTGCCTAGCACCGCATCGCCCAGCTTCAAACTGTCATTGATTTGAGCGGTAGTTGACAAATCGAGCAGCACGCGGGCCAGTTGCGAATCGGTGCCCTTGATGTTCACACCACCAATTAAATCAGACGCATTTTCCTTGTTGGCAATCCACTTCGCGGCGGTACTGGTGGCACCGCGCTCGGACAGCACATACACCGACGACCCACCCGCAGTGGGACGAATAAAGGCATCTGCATGCACAGACACAAAAAGGTCTGCGCTCACGCTTCTGGCCTTTTGCACTCGGGTATTCAAAGGTACAAAAAAGTCGCCGTTGCGGGTTAGCATGGCGCGCATACCGGGCATTTTGTCAATTTCAGCCTTCAACTTTTTACTAATGGCCAACACCACATTCTTTTCATAAGTACCGCCCTTGCCCACCGCACCTGGGTCTTCACCCCCATGACCAGGGTCAATGGCCACAGTAATCATGCGCTTCATTTGTGGCGCAGGTTTTTTCTCAACAGGTGTATTGGGCTGGGTTTTGGCTACTTCTGTTTTATTGGCGGCCTTCGAAGGAGCTTTGTCAGGTGCAACACCTTCCATTTTCAACCCACCGTTTGTTTCCGATTCAGCCAATCGCAAGGCCCGGGAAATTTCATCATTCCGCGCGGCTGGGTCTTCCGACTTTTGCAGCAGAGTGAGCAAAGGGTCAGCTGGTTTCTTCGGATAAAAATCCACCACAAACCGGTTTTTATACTCGGCAATTGGATCGATCGTGAAAATCTCTGGCTTAACCTCGGTTTTCAGATCAAATACCAATCTCACAGTGTTCGTGTCGTATTGCCCAACACGAATTTGCTGAACATAAGGATCGTCGGGATGCAGCCGGCTTGTCAGTTCTTTCAGCGTGCTGTCGAGTCGCATGTCAAGCAAGTCGATAACCATGCGCCAAGGGTTTTCAATCAAAAAATACTTATATTTAATCGCACCAGCGTGTTCAAGCGTAACCCGCGTGTATTCGTCAGCAGGCCACAGGCGCACATCAACAAACTTCACCAAGTCAGCCGCAAAAGCACCAACTGGTATCAGCTTCAGGAGCATTCCTGCTCCAACGGTTTTCAACAAGTCGCGACGCGAATTCATAGGCTATTGTTGTTCGTTCAGTTGTTCTACCAAATGCTGTCCGTTTACCGACAGGGCATTCACCTCAATGCGACGCCCGGTTGTTTCAGGGCTTGCCTGCTGGTGATAACTCAGCTTGATTTCGAGATCAGCTGGAGGCAACAAGCCACCGGCCTTCTCTGGCCATTCAATCAAACAAATGGCATTTTCCTGAAAGTAATCACGAAATCCGGACTCCTCCCATTCATTTTGATCGAAGAATCGATAAAAATCAAAGTGATACACAAAATAATTCGATAAATTGTAAGGTTCTACCAACGCATAGCTCGGGCTTTTGATCGCGCCTTGCACACCCAAGGTGCGCAGAAAGGCCCGCACCAGGGCTGTTTTACCAGCACCCAATGGGCCGGAAAGGTAGATGCGAAGCGGCGCTTGTGCAAGTTTGGCCAGCTTTTCACCTACACTGTGGGTTGCGGCGTCATCGGGTAAATAGCAGGTATAAGTATTCATGCAGGCTCATCAGGAACAAGAGAACTGGGCATTGTTGCAAAGGGTAGCCAAAGCACAGGGTTTGGGCTGCATGGGCGTTAGCGACACCAATTTACAGGCCTGCGAACCCCATTTGCAGGCTTGGCTCAACGCGGGCATGCATGGCGAGATGGCTTATATGGAACGCCACGGACTGAACCGCTTGAATGCAGACACCCTGTTTCCCGGCGCGATTCGAATCGTATCACTGCGCATACCCTACGTGCCTGATACAACGCTAAACCAGCCCGATGCAACAACATTTACCGAGAAAACCCTGAATGAACTGGCAGTCCGAGACAAGCCGTATGTGAGTTTGTATGCAAGGGGGCGGGATTACCACAAGGTAATACGCCAGCGCTTGAAGCGATTTGCCGATGCAGTAAATTCCGAAGTGGCGGGCTTCGGGTTTCGAGTGGCCGTAGACAGCGCACCGGCTGCGGAAGTGGAAATTGCACGCAAGGCAGGCCTGGGCTGGCGTGGCAAACACACCCTGTTGATTCACCCCGATGAAGGTTCACTGTTTTTTCTGGGCGAGGTGTTCACCAACATGCCCCTGCCCCTGAGCGGTGAATTCGAAAAAAACCATTGCGGCACCTGCAACAGTTGCATGACAGCCTGCCCCACGCACGCGATCGTAAAGCCCTACCAGGTAGACGCCAGGCTGTGCATTTCCTACCTGACCATTGAGCACGACAGCGCAATACCCCGTGAACTGCGCCCACTGATAGGCACGCGAATTTACGGCTGCGACGACTGCCAGCTGGCCTGCCCCTGGAACAAGTTTGCCAAACCGGCGCAATACGCCGACTTCAACCCACGCGCCGAATTTGAAGCCCCCGACTGGTTTGCAATGATGCGCTGGACCGAAGATGAATTTTTAAAATTAACCGAGGGCAGCGCCATTCGGCGAATTGGCTACAAACGATTTAGAAGAAATTTGGCTGTGGCAGCGGGCAACAGTGTTGGGGTTGCTGGTATTCAAGATGCACTGCTTCGCATGCGAGAAAGCGCGGACGACTTTTTGCGCGAGCACATTGACTGGGCATTGGAGCATTTGCAAATAGTTGGAAATGAAACCTTCAGTGGAATGGAAGGTACAAAGCCTTTCAATCGGTAGGTTAGCTATTCAGAGTGAATTCTAAGTGGGGTTATTTTCGATTATTCCAGATGATCTGATGTAGGTAGGTAATAGACAGATTAAAGACAAATTAACTGATTCCAAGGTAAAAGCTAACAGCCAAACCGCAAGATCTTTGGAAATTGATGTGCTTGGTAGTTATTATGAACAAAACCCAATTGGCTTTGCTAATTTCCCTGATTGGCACCACCGCATGCCCGCTGGCCCTTGCAGGTCCGCAAGGAGGTCAGGTTACAGCCGGTTCAGCTTCTATTGTTCAGTCTGGCGCTTCCCTTGAAATCACCCAGCACTCTGACCGTGCTGTGATCGATTGGTCAAGCTTTGATCTTGAGGCGGGTGAGCAAGCCCGGTTTAATCAGCCCTCCTCCTCCGCTGTCATCCTGAACCGAATCAACGATATAAAACCCTCAACAATTGCAGGGCGAATCACTGCCAATGGTCAGGTCATTCTTGTGAATCCAAACGGCATGGTGTTCAGTGATTCGGCTGTCGTGGATGTCAACTCACTGATTGCCACTTCATCCAGTGTGTCCGTACCAGACTTCATGAATGGGCTGTTGAAGTTTGGTCAGCCTGGCAACACCGATGCAGCTGTGATCAACAAAGGCATGATTACGGCAGCCCAGGCTGGCCTTGTTGCACTCGTCTCACCCCAAGTGGCCAACAGCGGCGTGATTATGGCCCGGCTGGGTAAAGTTCAAATGGGCTCGGCCGACACCTTTACGGTTGATTTGTATGGCGATGGCTTGGTTGAACTGAAACTGAGCGACGAGGTGACCGAACAACTGCTGGAACACACCGGCACCATAGCTGCCCATGGCGGCATGATCTTGATGCAGGCCGCAGTGGGCAAACAAGTATTGGATGGGCTGGTCAAGATAGATGGAGAACTGAACGCCCCCAGCGTCAGCCAGGTGGACGGGAAAATCATTATCACCGGGCAAGACATTCATGTGGGCTCAAATACCCGAATCAGTGTCTCCGGCACCCACAGTGCTGGAGAGGTGCTGATCGGCGGGGACCGCCAAGGCCAGGGCAACCTTCAACGGGCGCAAAACGTAACAGTGGAAGAAGGTGCCACCATTACCGCCAACGCCACACAAAACGGCAATGGTGGCAAAGTGATCGTGTGGGCCGATAAGCACACCACCTTTGGCGGCACCATTGAAGCCAAGGCCACAGGTACTGGTAACCAAGGTGGCTTCGTAGAAACTTCTGGCAAAAACACCCTGACCATTGAAGATTCAGCCCGAGTCATCACGGCCAATCAGGACACGCAAGCAGGCGAATGGTTGCTAGACCCACAAGACTTTAAAATCGGCGGCACCAATGCCGACATTTCAACCAACACATTACAAACCAACCTTGCCAGCGGTAACGTCACCATCCTTTCATCCAATGGCGGCACGGCAGGCGATGGCAATGTGTATGTGAATGAATCATTCGGCTGGAACGCCAACCGCTTAACCCTGACTGCCGCCAAAGATGTAATTGTGGGCCAAGGTGCAACATCAACCAACCCAGTGGTGATGACAGTGGGCGGCACTGGCGCTTTGACGGTGAACACCGGCAACAGCAACGGGGCTGATGCGGGAGTAGCCGACGGCAGATTTCGCATTAGCCTGGACAACAACGGATTTACCGGACGGGTGAACTTTGACAGTGCATTTACCAGCACAAGCAACCGCTTAATCATCAACGGTGACAGCTATACCGTCTTCAATAGCCTGGGGGCCGAAGGCAGTACCACCGCAAGCGATTTGCAGGGTATGCAGGGCAATTTAACTGGTCATTACGCCTTGGGCGCAAACATTGACGCAAGTTCAACCATGAATTGGAACGGCGGGCTGGGGTTTGAACCTGTAGGCGAGAATACCTCAAGTCAATTTGCAGGGAAATTTAATGGACTCGGTCATGTTGTGAATGGCCTGAGTATCAACAGAGGTGCAACAGATGATGTGGGCTTATTTGGCACTACCGCTGATGTAATTGTGTCCAACGTTGGGGTAACTAACTTGAACGTGGTTGGCAAATCTCGAGTAGGGGGTTTGGTAGGTAGTCTCGGTCCATCGGCTCAAGTTTCAAATACCTACGCAACGGGTATGGTGTCTGGCAATAACGACCTTGGAGGTTTAATCGGAAAAGTAAATAGCTCTGCGTTCATTGGCAATAGTTATTCAACTGTTGAGGTCAGCGGGATTAGCACAGCAGGTGGCTTGGTTGGTATTTCATTTGATTCGACTATTGTTGACTCCTATGCCACCGGTTCAGTCTCAGTGAGTGGGTCTAATGTTGGCGGTCTCATCGGTTATTTAGTCGGAGGCTCTGTAACCAATGGTCGTGCAGACGGGCAAGTAGCCGCTACCAGCAACAATTCTGGTGGATTAATTGGTTTGGTTGACAATTCAGCCGTGATCTCAAAAAGTTTTTCTACAGGAAATGTGAGTGGGGTAGAAAGCATCGGGGGGCTTGTCGGTTCGATGAGCAATTCCTCTGTGGACGATTCTTACTCTACGGGCTCGGCGTTGGCCTCTGGCGACAACGCAGGCGGATTAATTGGTTTCCTGGCGGGGTCTTTAGTCTCGAACAGTTATTCATCGGCTTCGGTTTCCGGGCGCAATTCAGGGGGATTGATTGGCTACTCCGAAAATTCATCCATCCTGAAAAGCCATGCGCAAGGCTCTGTAACCGGCAACTCCCGCAACGGTGGTTTGATCGGCTTTTTAAGTGGCGGCAGCATCAACTTTTCTTATGCCACGGGGAATGTAACCTCGTCTGGTTCGGATGTGGGGGGTCTTGTTGGCATCAGCTTCAATGGTGCGAACATTTCAAACAGTTATGCCACTGGCGGGGTTTCGGGCAGTTCAACTATAGGTGGTTTGTTTGGTTACATGAACAACGCCACCATATCCAATGTGTTTGCAACCGGTGCAGTGTCTGGCAGCGGTGGAAACGTTGGTGGGCTGGGTGGCTTCATCGACAATTCCACAAACATCACCAATAGCTATGCCAGTGGCGCTGTATCCGGTGACAACAATGTAGGTGGCTTTTTTGGCGTTTTGGCGAACTCGAGTTCGGTCAGCAATAGTTATTCAACAGGGCTAGTTGTTGGAAACTCCTCGGCTGGTGGGTTCATTGGAAATAACTTTGTTGGAGTTTCAGCGGTAAGCAATAGCTTTTGGGCGACAGACGTGCCAAGTCAAGTAGGTATCTCAGCTGGTGGCTTGGGTGTTGGCAGTAACGACATGCGCAATTTAAGTCTTTTTAGCAATGCGGGATGGAACATTTCGACTGTTCCAGGCCAAGCCGTTTGGACAATTCAAGACGGAGCCTCGCTGCCCTCCTTGCGGTCTATGTCGATCAATATAGCGCTAGCGAATAAAACGTACGATGGTTTAGCGTACCAGGACAACCACACCGCCACGGTCACAAGCACAAACTACTATGCAGGCCAGCTGGACAGTTTTTTTCCTGCAGACCTGACTGGCAGCTACACCTTGTCTGGCCTAGGCGCAACCACGGCAAACGCGGGTACGCACGCAATCACTGTCAACTCTGGGTTCAACTCGACAACCCACTTGATCGCCATCAACACGCCCAATCAAATTACGATCGACCCACGCGTTGTAACGGTTAGCCTGAATGCCAACAACAAAGAATATGATGGATTAACCTCTGCAACCGGTAGCCTGCTGCTTGACAACTTGGTAGGCGGCGATGACATCACGATTGCAAGCAACTCCTTGCAGTTTGCCAGTAACGATGTAGCCAACGGAATAACCGTGACAGCCAATGGTTTAAGTTTGGGTGGTGCCGATGTGGGCAACTATTCCCTGGGTGGTGTAAATCAGGTGACCGATACGGCAAGCATTACCAAAGCTTTGTTAACAGTGAATGTAGACAGCTACAGCCGAACCTACGGCGATGCCAACCCCGAGTTGACAGGCCGAGTAACTGGCTTTAAAAACGGTGAAAACCTCAGCGTGATTGACAGCCTGGCCTACAGCACTACAGCCAACGTCAACAGCAATGTAGGCGTGTACAGCATCAACGCAACCGGGCTGGACAACAACTACGACTTTGCTTATGTGCCGGGGCAGTTGACTATCAATAAAGCAATTTTGAACGTCGGATTGCGTGGCAATATTGAACTGGATTTCAGTGAAATCAACAATCCACTGTTTGCATACTTCACCTATTCAGGCTTCAGGCTTGGACAGGATGCAAGCCAACTGGACAGCCTTCCTACTGTTGTTCGCTTGGGCTCGATCAACGAGGGAAGCCTACTGTACCAAGTGCGCTTGGCGGATGGCTTTGACAACAACTATCAATACAATCTGGACAGCACACCTACATCCATACAGATCAGGGTACCCCAGATTGCAGCCTCCATTCCCGACTTTTCGGCAGGAACTGCCACCATACCCAAGCCACTCGTTCAACCACCCGTTGTTAACCTTGCTTACCCCCCTGACCTTGAAATTACCTCGACGGGTACAGTTGGATTAGGCTCGGCCTTGTCAGAAACGCCAAGCAAAGTCGAGAATTGGGATGAAAGGGAAGTAGAAGAAAAGAGGAAATTGCCCGTCACAGAGCTGAAACTGTAATGCAGGCCAGCTTGTGGGGTAAACAAATTACCCGGCAAGCTGATCAACTTCTCTAAGATTGTGTACAGCTTACTTCGCGGCGGTCACAATGGTGTGTGCTTCACCCTCTATACGCGGACGTACAACACCTACCTGGTATACCTTTTCACCAGCCGCAGCTAACACATCCATGGCAGGTTTGGCCTGTTCTGCAGGCAACACCACCACCATGCCAATGCCGCAGTTGAATACCCGGTTCATTTCATCAAACGGCACCTGGCCGTTTTCTTGCAGCCACTTGAACAATTCAGTTTCAGGCCATGTTCCGCGATCCAGTTCAGCCACCAGGTTTTCCGGCAACACACGTGGAATGTTTTCAACCAGCCCGCCACCAGTGATGTGGGCCAATGCATGAACAGGCAATTTTTTAATTAACTCAAGCACAGGCTTCACGTACATGCGTGTGGGAGCCATGATGGCTTCACGCAATGGAATACCGTCGCAAAGCTGGTTCAAATCGGGTTGGGCACGTTCGAGAATTTTGCGCACCAGTGAAAAACCATTGGAGTGAATGCCATTACTGGCCAAACCCAAAATTACATCGCCCGCCTTCACCTTGCTGGCATCCAGAATCTCAGATTTCTCAACAATACCCACTGCAAAACCGGCCAGGTCGTACTCGCCATCGGGGTACATACCAGGCATTTCAGCAGTTTCACCGCCAATTAAGGCGCAGCCAGCTTGCTCGCAGCCATAGGCAATACCACCCACCACGCTGGCGGCGGTTTTCACATCCAGCTTGCCGCATGCAAAGTAATCGAGAAAATAAAGAGGCTCTGCGCCTTGCACCAGAATGTCGTTGGCACTCATGGCCACCAAATCGATACCCACGGTGTTGTGAATATTCCACTCAAAGGCCAGCTTCAGCTTTGTGCCTACACCATCAGTGCCGGAAACCAGCACGGGCTCCTTGTACCCTTTTGGTACCTCAAACATGGCACCAAAACCGCCAATACCAGCCAACACGCCGGGGCGCATTGTACGTTTGGCCAAGGGTTTGATTGCATCAACCAGATCATCACCGGCTTGCATGTCGACGCCGGCATCTTTGTAGGTCAAGGGAGAATTCATGGAAATTCGGTCCGAAAAATGGTGAAGCTGGATTGCTTGCTTCAGGTTTATGGCCACAAGCGCGAGTAGCCATATTTTAACCGAGACAAGGCATAAAAAGTGCCATTCAAGGGTATTATTGAGAGTTGCTCTATCTCCCCGCTTTGGCAATGCCCATGCAACAGTTGCTTCTCGATGTGTTCACGCCACCCAGGCCAACACTGTCCAACTTCCTGGTTGGGCAGAATGGGCAGCTTGTGCATGAACTGCGGGAATTGATGAACATGAAGGGAACAAGCCCGTTTATGTACATCTACGGGCCTTCAGGCTGCGGGAAAAGCCATTTGCTTCGCAGTGTGGCCAGCCAACTGGGTGTCAATGTGCTTGCGGGTAGCAATCGCTTCGTATTCAAACCGAGCGAACAAACCTTGGTCATCGACAACATTGACCACCTAACCCCGTATTCCCAGGTTCAATTGTTCAATGCTTTCAATTCAAGCATGGCCGAGAACAAACCCGCTAAAATTGTGTTGGCTGGTGAATTGCCAACCACTGAATTGAAGCTGCGGGACGATTTGCGCACGCGCATTGAAGCAGGCTTGTGTTTGCGGATTAAACCCCTGAGCGACCAGGAAAAACATGAAGCACTACAAACCATGGCGAAATCGCGGGGCCTGCAATTGAGCGAGGAAGTGATTGATTACGCGCTTCGCTACTTCCAGCGAGACATGGGTTCGCTGATGGCGGTGATGGACGGGCTGGATCGCTTTTCCCTTGAACAACAAAAACCGGTGAGCGTGAATTTGCTGCGCCACTGGATGAAACGACGAGAAAGTCTGGTAATTCGAGAATATGAAACTCGCACTGTTTGACCTTGACAACACCCTGTTGCCCATTGATTCGGATCATGGCTGGTCCCAATTCCTGATTAACAAAGGAGTGCTTGACCGCGCCGAGTTTGAAGCACGCAACAACCAGTTTTTTGCAGACTACAAAGCGGGCACATTGAACATCGACGAGTTTCTGGACTTTCAGCTACGCCCGCTACGCGACAACAAACGTGCGCAGCTGGCTGTTTGGCATGATGAATTCATGGCCGAGGTGATTCGACCCAACATGAAGCCAAGCGCAATTGAACTGGTCAAACAGCACCAGGCTGAAAACGCAGTTTGCATCGTCATTACAGCCACCAACAGCTTTATTACCCAACCCATCGCAAAGGCCTTCGGCATTGAAGCCTTAATTGCAACCGAGCCTGAACTTGTGAATGGCGAGTACACCGGCAAGGTAAGCGGAGTGCCAAGTTTCAGGGAAGGCAAGGTCAGCAGGCTGAACGACTGGCTGGCAGCGAAAAACTGGACCCTGAACAGTTTCGAAAGCAGCCACTTTTACAGCGACTCGATCAACGACCTGCCCCTTCTGGAATGCGTCAGCCACCCCGTGGCCGCAAACCCTGACAACAAACTGGCTGAAATTGCACAAACACGCGGCTGGCCTGTACTCGAGTTGTTCAAATGATCAAAAAACTGTTTAAGCGGATTTTTTCCAAGCCAGCTACCCTGGGGCGAGAACCTGCCGGGCCAGCAGCTCATTTGAACATGGGAACCCCAAAAAAACTAAAGGCCAGCTATGGCGTGCACAAGCCCAAGGTATGGAATGTGGCTGAACACAAAATTGACCGCCACCTGGTAAGCCACAACGCCATTCGCGTGTGCGAAACTTTGCAAAGCAAGGGCTACAAGGCATTTGTTGTGGGCGGCGCTGTGCGCGATTTGCTGCTAGGCATGCGCCCCAAAGACTTCGACGTGGCCACCGATGCAAGCCCTGAGCAAACCCAGCGGCTATTTCGCCGCGCACGGGTAATTGGCAGGCGCTTTCAAATTGTGCATGTCATGTTCGGCCCGGAAACCATTGAAACATCCACTTTCCGAGCCCTTGCCAGTGCGAGCAACGAGAAGGACGAACACGGGCGTGTGCTGCGCGACAATGAATTCGGCCGCCAGGATGAAGATGCCTCCAGGCGCGACTTCACTGTAAACGCCATGTACTACGACCCTAGCACTGAAACCGTGTGGGATTACCACCATGGCATGGAAGACCTGCGCGCCCGCGTGCTGCGCATGATCGGTGAGCCCAGCCTGCGCTACCGCGAAGACCCCGTGCGCATGCTGCGCGTGGTGCGTTTTGCAGCCAAACTGAATTTCGAGATTGAACCGGCCACTTACGCACCAATTGCGGAATTGTCCGATTTATTACGCAATGTACCCGCTTCGCGCCTGTTTGATGAAATGCTCAAACTGCTGATGAGCGGTTCGGCCATGGCCTGCCTGAAAGGCCTGCGGGAAGCGGGCTTGCACCACGGTGTGTTTCCCCTGCTCGATGCAATTCTGGAACATGAACGGGGAGAGCCTTTCCTGACCGAAGCACTGGCCCGCACCGACAAACGCGTAAAAGAAGGCAAGCCACTTAGCCCAGGTTTTTTGTTTGCCTGCCTGCTGTGGCACTTGGTGCTTGAAAACTGGGAAAAGAAACTTCAGCAGGGAGAACTGAAATTCCCTGCCCTGTTTGCCGCGATGGACGATGTACTGGCCGAGCAAACCGAACGCACCGCCATTCCGCGCCGCCTGACTGGCGACATGCGTGAGATTTGGGCTTTTCAACCACGCTTTGAAAAACGCGCAGGCAAAGCACCGTTTCGCATGCTGGAACAACAAAAATTCCGGGCTGCGCTTGATTTCTATGAATTGCGCGCCATGGTTGGCGATGTAGACGCAGATATTGAGCTGGCCGAATGGTGGCGCGAATTCAGCGATGGAGATGTAAACAATCGCCAGAACATGCTGGACGCACTGCGCGGCACACCGGCAGGTACTGATGGCGCAGCCAAGAAAAAACGGCGCCGCAGAAAGCCAAAACAGGGCGCGGGTACGCAAGGTACGGGCGCAGCTAGTTCAAGCAATACCGAGCAAGGGCAGCACGGCGAGTGAACAGCGCGCAGATCCGTACACTTAGTTACCTCGGCTTGGGCGGCAACCTGGGGCACCCCATGGCCTTGTTCGATGAAGTGGTCGAACACTTTCGCGCCAACCCCTTGGCCAGTTCGGTGAGAGAATCGGCTCGATTTGAAAGTGCCCCGGTTGACGCAACCGGGCCAAACTATGTCAATTCCGTACTCGAATTAATGTGGCACGGCAGCGCCGAGCAACTGTTAAATGCCTGCATGGAGATTGAAACACAGCTTGGGCGAGTTCGCACCACGCGCAACGCACCCCGCCCTATTGATGTGGATGTGCTCCTGATTGGCGAGCAAACCGTTAATACATCGAAGCTTACGGTGCCCCACCCACGCATGCATTTGCGGCGTTTTGTACTTGAACCGCTGTTGCAATTAAACCCGGGGGTTCTAATCCCGGAACTTGGCCCAGCTAAAAATTACCTGCCCGACACACTCGATCAAATCGTCAAGGCAATTTGAAGTCTTTTTCCAATACCAGCTTTACCCCTGCGCTACACTGAGGCCGCGCGCAAGCCATTCACCGGAGATTGAAACTTGTTGTCAGAAAAGTATCGCCACATCGTGATTGAAGGCCCAATTGGCGTAGGTAAAACCTCGCTGGCCCGACTGATCGCCCAGCGATTTCAGGCTGAACTGCTACTCGAAAAACCCGAGGACAACCCGTTTCTGGAAAAGTTTTATCAGGAACCCGCACGCTACGCCCTGCCCACCCAATTGTTTTTCCTGTTTCAGCGAATTGGGCAGCTGCGGGATTTAACCCAACGGGATTTTTTCGAGAATATGGTTGTCAGCGATTTTTTACTGGAAAAAGACCGCATGTTTGCCGGCCTTACCCTAGACGAGGAAGAACTAAAGCTGTACCAACAAATTTACCAACACCAAAGCCCGCAAACAAGCGTGCCAGATTTGGTCATTTACCTGCAAGCCTCGCCACAAGCGCTGATTGAACGGGTGCAAAAACGCGCCACCCCCTACGAAGTGAACATTACCGAAGCGTATTTGTCTCAGTTAAGCGATGCATACAGCAAATTCTTCTACCACTACGACGATGCCCCCCTGTTGATTGTGAACACCGAGCATTTAAACCCGGTTGACCATTCGGAAGACTTCGATTTGCTGCTAAACCAGATTGAAACCATGAAAGGTCGGCGCGAATTTTTTAACTGGTCTGAATAAACAGAAAGAGCACACACCATGAGCGCACAACCCCAAGCCGCCGCCAACAGCACCCGCAAGGCTGTTACCTTGCCCGCGCTGCTTGAGATGAAAAAAAATCAAGAAAAAATTGCCATGCTGACCTGCTACGACGCCTGCTTTGCCAGTGTGCTCGATGCCAGCGGCGTGGATATTTTACTGATTGGCGATTCGCTGGGCATGGTGCTGGCCGGCATGCCCAGTACCCTGCCCGTCACCATGGACATGATGGAATACCACACACGCTGTGTAGCGGCGGGCAATAAAAATGCATTTGTGGTGGCCGACATGCCCTTTGGCAGTTACCAGGAAAATGCAGAACAAGCCTACCGCAACGCCGCCAGGCTTATGGCGGCTGGTGCAAACATGGTGAAACTGGAAGGCACAGCCTGGCTGGCCCCCACGGTGGAATACCTGACCACACGCGACATTCCAGTGTGTGCGCATCTGGGTTTGACGCCACAATCGGTCAGCGCCTTGGGCGGTTACCGCGTACAGGGCCGCGATGCAAAAGCCGCGAAAATTCTGAAAACCAATGCCAAAGCCATGCAGGAGGCTGGTGCCCAACTGGTGCTGTTTGAACTGATACCGGGCAAACTTGCAGCCGACATTTCCAAAAGCCTGACCGTTCCGACCATTGGAATTGGTGCCGGGGTTGATTGTGACGGACAAGTTTTGGTGCTACACGACATGTTGAATGTTTTTCCGGGCAAAAAACCGAAGTTCGTGCGCAATTTCATGGATAATCAGCCCTCGATTCAAGCTGCCGTGCAAGCCTATGTTGCTGCTGTGAAAGACAAAACCTTCCCCACGGCAGAACACACATTCTGAGTATTTGATGAGACAGATTTCTTCCATTTCCGAGCTGCGCGATCAGTTGCGTGGCCAAAACCGGGTGGCTTTTGTGCCCACCATGGGCAATTTGCACGAGGGCCACATGTCCCTGATGCGAATTGCAGCCAAACACGGCGACCCCGTGGTGGCCAGTGTGTTCGTGAACCGCTTGCAGTTTGGCCCCAATGAAGATTTCGACAAGTACCCGCGCACCATGCAGGAAGACGCGGAGAAGCTGGAAAAAGAACAGGTGTATGTGATGTTCGCCCCCACCGAGCGCGACCTGTACCCCGAACCTCAGGATTACCGCGTAAAGCCGCCCGATGACCTGGGTGGCACGCTGGAAGGTGAATTCCGGCCGGGCTTTTTCGAAGGCGTTTGTACCGTGGTTACCAAGTTGTTCAACTGCGTACAGCCCAAGGTGGCGGTGTTTGGCAAGAAAGACTACCAACAGCTAATGATTATTCGGCGCCTGGTGGCCCAGCTGGCCATGCCCATTGAAATTATTGCCGCGCCCACGGTGCGGGCTGAAGATGGCCTGGCGCTTTCATCGCGCAACCGTTACCTGAACGGGCAAGACAGGGCCGAGGCACCATTTTTGTATCAACTTTTGAATGATCTCTCGAATCAGGTAAAATCGGGTCGCCCGAATTTGGACCAGTTGGTACAATTGGAGCGCGCTTGTTCCGACAAACTGACAAGCCGTGGCTGGAAGCCCGATTATTTTGAGGTACGCAGGCAAGCCGACCTGCAACGCCCCACCGATGAAAACCTGTCCGATCAAACGCCGCTGGTTATTTTAGCCGCGGCCAAGCTGGGTCAAACCCGCCTGATCGACAATCTGGAGATTAGCTGATGCATCGTGAGATGTTGCTCGGAAAAATTCACCGAGCCAAAGTAACCCACTGCGAACTGCACTACGAAGGTTCCTGCGCGATTGATGAAAATCTTCTCGAAGCATCGGGCATTATCGAGTTTCAGCGCATTGATATTTATGTAATCGACAATGGCGAGCGTTTTTCAACCTACGCCATCAAGGGCGAGCGCGGAAGCGGCATGATTTCCTTAAATGGTGCTGCTGCACGCCGTGCGCAAAAAGGTGACTTGGTGATTATTGCCGCCTATGGCACGCTGGATGACCAAGAATGCAAAACATTCCAGCCCAAGCTGGTTTTCGTGGATGACAACAACGTGATCGCCGAGCAACGCGGGCATATTCCGACGCAAAAGATTTAAAGCTGAAGGCCCTTCGTTTTGATTTGCGCGTGTCGTAGAAAAAAAACGATGTGTTCGATCATCGGTATGCTCAATGTCATTTAGCGCCAATTGACCTCAAATAATTCCTTCATAGTGTTAATGGGGTTATACCCCTTTGGCGATTAATCTCCGTTTCTGATGATGATTCGCACCAAAATCAAAACAGAGAAACCCAGTTTTTGGCAAATCTAGTCGGAACTAATTCTCTTTACCAAGCTACAAAAATTGTCGGTTTGTATTGATCGCTTGGACGCGGGAATTCAGAAGCAGAAAATGAAAGAATATACATTTTTCATTAACCTTAGTTATCAGCAGTGGCTTGGCTTTTATCGTGGAAATTACCGAGAACTCATTGTGGCTAGTAATGAGGGGGATCGACTACAAATTCCAGCTCATCACTTTACCCAGTTTACGACACCGGCGGGCCTATATGGGAATTTTAAATTGATATTAACGCCCAACAACTCGGTCGCATCATTGGTACAACTTTGAGCTATCGTCGCTGTTCACTGGACAGACACAAGTTCACCCCCAACTTCGTCGATGTCAATCAGCATGCAGAACCCCGCTGTTGATTCACCGCGGTTCAAGTGTCGGTGCCGACGAAGGAACCAATCCCTTCATGCTTGAAAAAAATCAAGCAGACGCCCGCTTCAACCGATCGGCAACAGCTTCCCAATCCGGGCCTGGTGAAGGCTTTTCAAACAGCACTTGTTTGCAGGCCAATTCATCGGCCTGCCGCAAGGTGGCATACAGCGCTTTGGCCACTTCAGCGGGTTTGTCGCTAAGGGCTTCAACCAACACTGCCGCGTACTGTTCGCGTAGTGCGTCGGCTTGTGCCAGAAATTCATCGCTCCAGCCCACACACAGGGTTTTGTTGTTCAACTGCAAAGCCGACAATTCGCTGGCTGGCAACACCCACACTTTGGCATCCGGGCTGTAGTGCTTTTCCAGCGCACCGGAAACACGGGGGTTAGCATTGGGGGTTTTGGAAACTTCACCGTGAGTTTTTACTGGCACACCCAGCACCGCCTGTATTTGCGCAGCTGTAATTGCGCCAGGCCTTAATACCGCAGGCTGGTCATTCAGCAGTGAAACAATGGTCGATTCAATGCCCACTTCGGGTACATCGCCGTCCAGAATGAAGGGGATTCGATCGCCCAGTTCAGCCAACACATGGCTTGCGCGGGTGGGGCTTACTTTGCCAAACCGGTTGGCCGATGGTGCTGCCACAGGCACACCCGTGGCTTTCAACAGTTCAATTGCAACCGGGTGTGATGGGCAGCGAATTCCCACAGAATTCTGCCCACCTGTTACCTCAAAAGGCATGCGTTCACCTTTGGGTACCACCAAGGTAAGCGGGCCGGGCCAAAATGCGTCGATCAACTTTTGCATGGTGGGCGTAACTTCGCCAACCCAGCCGGCTAAATTTGCGCCGGGTGCAACATGGGCAATTAGCGGATGTTCGGAAGGCCGCCCCTTGGCTTTGAATATCCCTTCAATCCCGCCAAGCTGTGTAACTGCGGCCCCCAGGCCAAACACGGTTTCGGTGGGAAATGCGACCAATTGGCCATGCTGAAGCGCTTGCGCGCAGCGCTGTATGTTGCCTGCGGTGGGGCTGAGCAGTTCAGCATGCATGTGGGGCATGCCGGAATCAGTCGTCGTCATCGCCAATGCCCAGAATATCCCTCACTTCTTGGGCAACTGCCAGAGCACGGTCAAGGGTTTCCGCAATTACGGTAATGTGGCCCATTTTGCGCCCTACCCGGGCTTGTTCTTTGCCGTACAAGTGCAACTTCACTTCTGGAATGGCCAGTACTTTTTCCCAGGCAGGTTCGCGAACGCTACCGTCTTCGCTGTACCACAAGTCGCCCAGCAAGTTCACCATCACAGCGGGGCTGTGCTGGCGGGTATCGCCCAACGGCAGGCCGGCCAGAATTCTTGCCTGTTGTTCAAACTGGCAAGTTACACAGGCGTCTATGGAATAGTGGCCGCTGTTGTGGGGCCGCGGTGCAATTTCATTCACCACAAGGCCGAGTTCGTCAACCACAAAAAATTCAACACACAACACACCAATGTAATCGAGCGCCCCTGCAATTGAAATTGCATTGGCGCGGGCTTGCGCTGCCATGGCGTCGTCAATTCGAGCGGGCACAATGGTAGTGGCCAAAATGCCCTTGCGGTGGTGGTTTTCAGCCACGGGGAAAGTTGCGCATTCGCCTTTGTGGTCACGGGCCACAATCACTGACATTTCTTTTTGCAAGGCAAGGCGCTTTTCAAGCACACATTCCACTTCATTCAAATCAGCAAAGGCCTTGCGTACCTCGTCGAGCGTTTTAACGCGCACTTGCCCTTTGCCGTCGTAGCCCAGGCGGGCTGTTTTTACGATACCAGGCAACAAATGCTGCAGTTCATCGGTAATGTCAGCCATGTTGCGAATGGCTGCATGCGGTGCAACCGGTACGCCACAACCTGTGATGTAGGCTTTTTCTTCAATGCGGTTTTGTGCCACGCCCACGGAGAAAGCCGAGGGGCTAACCGGGATACTTTTCGAAAGCGTATCAAGCGCCAAAGCGGGTACATTTTCGAATTCGGTGGTTACACCAATGCAACGCTGGGCCAGTTTGGCCAGCGCTTGATCATCCATATAATCGGCCAGTACCTGGTCGTCGGCCACGGAGCCGGCGGGGCCATTGGCTACCGGGTCTAGCACCAGCACGCGGTAACCCATGCTTTGCGCAGCCATGCAGAACATGCGGCCCAACTGGCCACCGCCCAACAGGCCCAGCCACTGACCAGGTTTGGCTGTTTTGAATTCGATCTTGCTCATGTGTTTGGCTTAAAAATCAACGCAATGGGGGCAGTTCCATTTCACGGGCCACATTCGATTGGGCTACGCGAAAATCCTGCAATTTCTGGTTCAGTACAGTGTCGGTCAAGGCCAGAATGGCGACCGCGCCCAAGGCCGCATTGGCAGCACCGGCCTCGCCGATGGCAAACGTGTGTACCGGAATGCCTTTGGGCATTTGGACAATCGACAACAGGGAATCTTCACCACGCAGGTACTTGGAGGGCACCGGCACGCCCATGACAGGCACAATTGTTTTAGCCGCCAGCATGCCCGGCAGGTGGGCCGCACCACCCGCACCGGCGATGATCACCTGAATACCACGGGTTGCGGCGGTTTCGGCGTAAGCAAACATTTCATCGGGCATGCGGTGGGCTGACACCACGCGGGCTTCATAGTCCACACCAAAATCGCGCAACACTTGCACGGCATTTTTCATCACTTCCCAGTCGGAAGACGAACCCATAACCACGCCCACTTTGGGATGGTCGCTGGTGTGCATGTGTGTGGCTTCTGTCATGTTCTCTTATCCTATCCAAAGGCGGCCAGTCAAAATTTCATAGGCCTGGCGATATTTGGCCGCTGTTTTGTCGATGATTTCTTGTGGCAGTGTAGGCGCTGGTGCCTTTTTGTTCCAGCCCGGCACGCTTTCCAGGTAGTCGCGAACAAACTGTTTGTCGTAAGAAGGTGGGGAAATACCCACCTGGTATTGGTCTGCAGGCCAGAAGCGTGAAGAATCAGCGGTGAGCACTTCGTCCATCAAGGTCAGGGTGCCGTTTTCATCCAGCCCGAATTCAAATTTGGTGTCGGCAATAATAATGCCTTGGCGTGCTGCATAATCGCTGGCCTTGGTGTACAAGGCAATGGACACATCGCGAATTTGCTTGGCAAGGTCACGACCAACCACATCACTCATGGTGTCGAAATCAATGTTTTCGTCGTGCTCGCCCATGGCGGCCTTGGTGGCTGGCGTAAAAATTGGATGGTCTAGTTTGGCGGCCATTTGCATGCCGGGTGGCAGCTTGATACCGCACACTGCGCCTGTGGCTTGGTAATCTTTCCAGCCGGAACCAATCAGGTAACCACGCACCACGGCCTCAATTGGCAGGGCCTTCAGCTTTTTGACCACCATGGAGCGGCCCTTGATTTGTGGTGCTTCCTCAGCCGACACCACGGTTTCAGGGGCTATGCCGGTAAGGTGATTGGGTACTACATCAGCAAGAATATCGAACCAGAACTGGGCCATTTGGGTCAGCACCATGCCCTTTTCGGGAATGGGTTGATCCAGAATGACATCGAATGCGGACAGGCGGTCGCTGGCCACAATCAACATTTTGTCATCGCCAACGGAAAAATTTTCCCGAACCTTGCCTCGGTGCAGCAACGGCAGGGAAGTCAGCTTGGTTTCAAACACAGTACTCATTCAAATGGCCTCTTGGTATTCAGGCTTTAAAAATAAAACACGCGGGGCTTTGCCCGCGTGAGCTTCTACAGGCTATTGGCGACTATTTATTGAACAATTTGCGCAAGTTCGCCTTTGGCGTATTTCTGCGCAATCTCGCTCATGGAAATTGGCTTGATTTTCGCGCCCTGTCCCTCGCAACCAAATTCCAGGTAACGCTGTTTGCAAATTTGCTTGGCCGCTTCGCGCGCTGGCTTCAGCCATTCACGGGCGTCGAATTTGTCGGGGTTTTCAAACAGGAACTTGCGCACGGCACCTGTCATGGCCAAACGAATGTCGGTGTCGATATTGATTTTGCGAACGCCGTACTTAATGGCTTCCTGAATTTCTTCCACAGGCACGCCGTAGGTTTCTTTCATTTTGCCGCCGTACTGGTTGATAATCGCCAGCAGTTCGGCAGGCACGGAAGATGAACCGTGCATTACCAAATGGGTGTTTGGAATGCGGGCGTGAATTTCTTTCACGCGCGAAATGGCAAGAATATCGCCTGTGGGTTTGCGGCTGAACTTGTAGGCACCGTGGCTGGTACCAATCGCGATTGCCAACGCATCCAGTTGGGTGCTCTTCACGAACACGGCAGCCTCTTCAGGGTCGGTCAGCATTTGGCTGTGGTCAAGTTTGCCTTCAGCACCAATGCCGTCTTCTTCACCTGCTTCACCAGTTTCCAGGTTGCCCAGGCAGCCCAGTTCTCCTTCTACGGTTACACCAACCTTGTGCGCCATTTCAACAACTTTGCGGGTTACTTCCAGGTTGTATTCAAAGGAGGCAGGGGTTTTGCCATCTTCCATCAAAGAACCATCCATCATCACCGAGCCAAAGCCCAGGTCGATTGCGCCTTGGCAAACCTTGGGGCTTGTACCGTGATCCTGGTGCATCACCAGTGGAATGTGCGGAAATGCTTCAACTGCAGCCTGGATAAGGTGTTTGATAAATGGCTCGCCTGCGTACTTGCGGGCACCAGCACTGGCTTGCAGAATAACTGGCGCACCCACTTCGTCAGCGGCGGCCATTACGGCCTGAACCTGTTCCAGGTTGTTCACGTTGAATGCGGGAATGCCATAACCGTTTTCAGCGGCATGGTCCAGCAGTTGGCGCATGGATACGAGAGGCATTTCAAAGTCTCCGAAAAATAAAATTGGTTAATAACTGTTTAGTTGAGCAAGCCAATGTGTTCGCCCACGCGAACAATTTTCATGGTGTTGGTTCCGCCCGATTTGCCAATTGGCTCGCCAATGGTGATCACAATCAGGTCACCAAGCTCAACCACCTGGGCATCCAGCAAGGCTTTCTCGGACTTGGCCAACAACAGCTCGCGGTCCTCTGTTTCGTACTGCATCATTACTGTGCGCACGTCGCGGTACATCGACAGGCGACGGCGGGTTTTTTCTTCGGGCGTTAGCGCAAAAATTGGCACGCCGCTGTTCAAACGCGACATCCACAATGCAGTTGACCCGGATTGCGTTAGCGCAGCAATGGCCTTGACCTCAAGGTGATGCGCGGTAAACAGCGCAGCCATGGCAATGGATTGATCCACGCGCTGGAACTTGCGATTCAGGAAATCGGTGTCCAGGCTGATGGTGGCGGATTTCTCGGCCTCAACACACACGCGGGCCATGGCCACAATGGTTTCTACAGGAAACTTGCCAGCGGCAGTTTCAGCAGACAACATGACGGCATCTGTGCCATCAAGTACGGCATTTGCCACATCAGACACTTCGGCACGGGTGGGCACCGGGCTTTCAATCATGCTTTCCATCATCTGGGTGGCGGTGATTGTAAGCTTGTTGGCTTCGCGCGCAGCGCGAATAAGCCGCTTTTGGGCTGCAGGCACGGCTGCATCGCCAATTTCAACCGCCAAATCGCCGCGTGCCACCATGAGGCCATCGCAAGAACGAATGAGGTCATCCAGATTTTCCAAAGCCTCGCAACGCTCAATTTTGGCAATCATCATGGCGTGGCCACCGGCTGCGCGGGTTAGTTCGCGGGCCATGTACATGTCAGCGCCACTTTTTGGAAAGCTGACGGCAATGTAGTCGGCCTCGAAAGCCACAGCAGTGCGAATGTCTTCCATGTCCTTAGACGTTAATGCGGGTGCAGACAAACCACCGCCCAGTTTGTTGATGCCCTTGCGGTTTTTAAGCACGCCACCCACTTCTGTTTCACAGTGAATTTGCGTGGGGGTTACCTTTTTAACCTTCAATACAATTTTGCCGTCGTCAAGCAACAGAGTATCGCCTGCTTTTACATCATTGACCAACTCGGGATAATCAAGTCCCACGCGTTCATCGTCACCGGAATCACACTTGGCTTCCAGCACGAAGGGCTGCCCATTCGCAAGCGTGGTTGACCCATTGGCAAATACGCCGATGCGAATTTTCGGCCCTTGCAAGTCGGCCATCACGGCGATGTCTCGCTTTAAACGCGCCGCGATGTCGCGCACGGTTTTAACCCGGTCGATGTGCTCCTGGGCACTGCCGTGAGAGAAGTTGACCCTCACCACGTTCATGCCCGCGGCAATCATTCGCTCAAGAACGGCGGGGTCGGTGGATGCTGGCCCCAAAGTGGCCACTATTTTTGTTTGACGAGGTACATACGCGTTGGGCACTAATTTACTCCCTGGGTTGGACATCAAGCGGCTCTTTGTTGAAGAATTTCCACCGCAGGCAAAGTTTTGCCCTCAAGAAATTCAAGGAATGCGCCACCGCCGGTGGAAATGTAACTAACCTTCTCGCCAATGTTGTATTTGGCGATTGCGGCCAGGGTGTCGCCACCGCCAGCAATCGAAAAGGCCTTGGAGTTTGCAATGGCCATGGCCAGGCGTTCAGTGCCTTTGCCAAACTGGTCAAATTCGAACACACCCACCGGGCCGTTCCAAACGATGGTGCCGGCTTTTTCCAGAATGGCTGCCAGTTCCTCGGCTGTGTTGGGGCCGATGTCGAAAATCATGTCATCAGCGGCAACTTCGGCTACTTGTTTACTGGTGGCCTGAGCGGTTGGTGAAAATTCCTTGCCCACCACCACATCAGTGGGAATAGGCACTGCAGCGCCACGGGCTTTCATGTTGTCGATAATGGTTTTGGCTTCATTCACCAAATCGTGTTCGGCCAGTGATTTGCCAATTGGCAAGCCCAGCGCAGCCATGAAGGTATTGGCAATGCCGCCGCCCACGATCAACTGGTCCACTTTGCTGGCCAAGCTGTTCAGAATGGTCAGTTTGGTTGAAACTTTGGAACCTGCAACAATTGCCACCATGGGGCGCTTGGGTGAAGACAGCGCAGCACCCAGGGCATCCAGTTCAGCGGCCAGTAAAGGGCCGGCGCATGCCACAGCAGCGTATTGGGCAGCACCGTGGGTGGTCGCCTCTGCGCGGTGGGCGGTGCCGAATGCATCGTTCACGTAAATGTCGCAAAGTGCAGCAATTTTCTGGGCCAGCTCAGGGTTGTTCTTTTTTTCGCCTTTGTTGAATCGGCAATTTTCAAGCAGCAACACCTCGCCTGCTTTAACGTCGACACCATCAACCCAGTTTTTCACCAGGCGCACCGGGCGACCCAGCAATTCGCCCAGGCGCGCTGCCACGGGGGCCAGGCTCAGCTTGTCGTCGTATTCACCCTCGGTGGGGCGGCCAAAATGGCTGGTCAGCAGCAAAGCGGCGTTGTTGTTCAGGCAATATTCAATGCCGGGCAAAGAGGCGCGAATTCGGGTGTCTTCCGTGATGTTGCCATTTGCATCCACTGGCACGTTAAAATCGACGCGGATCAGCACGCGTTTGTTGGATACGTTTTGGTCGGTCAGGCGCAGGAAACGCAACATTGCTTTTCAACTCTCAAGGAAGGTTATTGGAAACAATCCGGAATTATAACGCTCCCAGCACTCTTTTCCTCGGGGTTGCCTTCTCCTTTGCTATCGGAATCTTGGCAATATCGGGACAAGTTTTTGCACCCGACTTTGCGCAACAAGGGCTTGATTTAATTGACTCATTTTTTATTTATTTGTTGCTGGCGCAATTTACGCACCTGGGATGGGCTCACCTGGGCTTGAACCTGGCCGGCTTGGCAATTGTGGCCTGGGGCTTTTCTGGCCAGAGAAGCAACACAGAATGGATATGGATACAGTTACTTTCCTTGTTCTGGCTTGCGTTTTATTTAAGCCGTGTTGAACCCGTTTCCTGGTATTGCGGATTAAGCGGTGCACTTCACTTTCAGTTTTCAGCATGCCTGTTGATTGCCCTGTACAGAGGCCCTGCCCAGCTTTCCCAAGCCTGGCCTTTGTGGATACTCGCCGCCGGGCTTGCCGCAAAATTGGTGCTTGAATGGAATTCGGGCCCAACCACCGATACCTTGGTTGGCGGCCCGATTGCATTTGAAGCACACAGGGGTGGTGCTTTGGGTGGCGTTTTGTTTGGCCTGTTTATGATTGGGCAATCAATTTGGCGCCGGCCGAACCCTGCTTCCTGAACACCCAGACCAAAAGGGACATCAACAACAAACCGGGCAATGTGGTGGCACCGCCACCGCCTCCACCACCGCCACCTGATGAAACAACGGCAACCGCGCCTGTGCCGTTGTCCATTGCAGGACCGGCTGGTGTTGTAACGCCAGAACTGGAGCCAGCCACTGCGGAGGGTGCACTGCTGCTGTCGCCACTGGCCACCACGCGCAGTGATGTAAAACTGCTGTGGCTTTCGCCGACAGAATCGGTCACAGTTAAGCGAAACACCAAGTCGGAACTTGCGGTGGGCGCAGGCAAGTCAACATCCGCCGTGGATCGGGTGCCAGTCATTAATTGCTCACCTGAAATTTGCTCCCACGAGTAAGAGGCAATAGTACGCCCAGCAGCCACATTGCTGGCCGAACCACGCAAGCGAACCGGGTTCAAGCCGACTGCGCTCTCTTGGAATCCACTTGTACCCAAACCATTCGCTGAGGAGGAGGCATTAGCCACTGGGCGTGTACCCTTTGCAGCAGACACCGCCGCAAACGCATCCAACATACCAGCGCCACACACTGCAGTGGTGCAATTGCAACTAACCGAACCTGAGTTGGCCAAGCAAGCGCTGCTTCTGGGACTTAGAAAACTTGCGGCGCTGGATAAAATTTGGCTGCGCAACTGAGCTGGGGTAAGTGATGGGTTGATTGCGCGCATTAGCCCAGCCGTTGCGGCCACCAAAGGTGAAGCAAATGAAGTACCAGTTTTACTGACCAAACTGGCCGAACTTGGTGTTGTTGTACCCGAGTTGCCAAGGCCCACCAGTCCGTTACTAAAACCGCCCGGTGCCATCAGGCTGACGCCGCTACCAATCGCGCTGTAACTTGCACGGCTGCCATCTCTGTCTAGTGCACCAACTGACAACACATTATTGCAATTGGCGGGCGAATCTGCGGCACCAGCACTGTTTCCAGCAGCGGCCACTACCAAGGTTCCTGCTGCATTCACGCGATCAACAACCGTTTGTTCAAACGAGCTGCATGTGGTGGGGCTACCCAAACTCAGATTGATCACATCGGCCGGGCTGGGGTTGCTCGGCACACCCGGCACATCAAGTCCGGCTGACCACAGCATGGCGTCTAACACATCCGACAACAAGCCACCGCATTTGCCGAGTACCCGAACCGGCAACACCTTGACATTCCAGTCAGCACCAGCCACATCCGAATCACTTTGCGTATTCGCTGCAATTTGACCTGCCACGAAGGTGCCGTGCCAGCTTGAGTTTTTCACACTGCACCCTGAAAAGGCAGCTGTTTGCGCATCAGCACTGCTAATCCAGTTCCCGGGATCTGCTGCATTGGAATCGCGGCCATTGCCATCATTGGCTGTGGGCACATCAGAGACGAAATCATAGCCACTGAGCAGGCGGCCAGCCAAATCCGGGGTTTCGAAAATTACACCAGTGTCCAGCACAGCCACCACCACGTCGGCACTGCCACGCACCACATCCCATGCCAAATCGAATTTGGCTCCCGCTGTGCTTGCGGTAGACCGCAATGCCCACTGATTCAAAAACGAAGGGTCATTGGGTGTTGCAAACGCACGAATTGGACGGTCTTGAATTGCAAACTCAACCTCTGGATCACTGGCCAGGCGGTTCAATATGGATTGCTGATCACCTGCACGCACACTGCTGCCCCAGCGCATCACGTGGGTACCTACAGAACCTGCGCGCAACCATGTGGCATCCACATTGTTTCGCGACATGACATCAGCGAGAAACTCACCCTCTTTTTCCAGGCGGCGCACTGAAGGTGCATTGCTTAGTTCAACGGAGTTTTTAAGCTTGATGATGAACTGGGCACCGCCACTTTGCGCATGGGCTGGTACTGCAAAAGCAACCCCAAGCATCAGAAAAATACCAATTAGCAATGCATGCAACAGGGTTGAATTTTGCTTTCCGGGAACGAAGATCAACATAGCAGTACTCGCGTATCACAATGGAATTAGGTTACCGACCGAGCAGTACAATCAATTGCCTGAATAAGAACCAGAAGCAAGTCTAGTTTTCAGACCTCCTTACAGGAACTTTATTGAATCAAACGTTACCTTGTGAACAAGACGTGCGAATGACAGAAGCAGGGGGCACTGCCCCCCCACGGAATGGGAAAGTTTTTTCGAATAATGCAGAGGCGAAAAAAAACCGGGCTAAAGGCCCGGTTGTTCGTTCGAAACGCGCTTTAAGATTACTTGGCGTTCATCAGCGCAACTGTGGTGTCCAACATGCGGTTGGAGAAGCCCCACTCGTTGTCGTACCAGCTAGACACCTTAACAAGCTTGCCGCTGACTTTGGTCAGTGTGGCATCGAATGCGCTGGAAGCTGGGTTGTGGTTGAAGTCAATCGACACCAAAGGTGCTTCGTTGTATTCCAATACCCCCTTCAAGGGGCCCTCGGCCGCGGCTTTCAGAATGCTGTTCACTTCTTCCACAGTGGTATCGCGCTTTGCGATGAAAGACAAATCAACCATGGAAACGTTAATTGTAGGCACGCGAACCGCGTAACCATCCAGCTTGCCGTTCAGTTCTGGCAACACCAAACCAACCGCAGCAGCCGCACCGGTTTTGGTTGGGATCATGCTCATGGTGGCAGAACGTGCACGGCGCAGGTCTTCGTGGTAGACATCGGTCAACACCTGGTCGTTGGTGTAGGCGTGAATGGTGGTCATCAAGCCGGTTTCCAGGCCGATTGCGTCATTCAAAGGCTTAACCAACGGGGCCAAGCAGTTGGTGGTGCAAGAAGCGTTGGAAATTACTGTGTCGGTGCTTTTCAAAACACCATGGTTAACGCCGTATACAACGGTGGCGTCTACGTCTTTACCGCCTGGGGCGGAAATGATTACTTTCTTGGCGCCGCCTTTGAGGTGGGCAGAGGCTTTTTCCTTGGAAGTGAAAAAGCCTGTACATTCCAGCACTACGTCTACGCCCAACTCGCCCCATGGCAGTTCGGCTGGGTTGCGGTTGGCCAAAACCTTGATTTTATCGCCATTTACAACCATGTAATCGCCATCTACGCTCACTGTACCGGGGAAACGGCCGTGGGCAGTGTCGTACTGGGTAAGGTGAGCATTGGTTTTGGGGTCGCCCAAATCGTTAATTGCCACGATTTGAATATCGTGTTTCTTGCCACCCTCATAGTGGGCACGCAATACATTTCGGCCGATGCGGCCATAGCCGTTGATCGCTACGCGAATGGTCATGACAAATCTCCTTAAAAGTAAATCAAATATTCTGTGTATTAAGCCGTGGTTATCGTGCAACCAAGGCCAAAGCAGCCTCGGTGAATTTTTCAGCAGTCAACCCAAAGTGCTTGAACAGCGCGCCTGCTGGAGCAGATTCTCCAAAGGTACACATGCCTAGCACGGTACCTTTTACGCCAGCATGCGCTATGTACTTGTACCAGCCATCGGTAATGCCCGCCTCAATGACAGCGATTGGAGCAGTACCCAACACCTGCGATTTGTATTCAACCGTTTGGCGATCAAACACATT
The DNA here is from genome assembly GCA_021299735.1 of Burkholderiales bacterium. GTDB lineage: Bacteria > Pseudomonadota > Gammaproteobacteria > Burkholderiales > Burkholderiaceae_B > Limnobacter. The sequence continues at coordinate 59,367 of JAJTEM010000010.1, forward strand.
GGTTGAAGGCATGGACACCACACGCGCAGCAACACCCTTTTCGGCCAAGGCTTTTTGCGTGTTCATGGCAATTTCAATTTCCGAACCGGTGGCAATCAAAGTGACCTGAGCGTTGGCGGCATCAGCCAACACATAACCACCTTTGGCGATGTTGTTCAACACAGCCTCGCTGCGCGGCAAGAAAGGCAGGTTTTGGCGACTGAACAACAGTGAACTGGGGCCATCTTTGCGCATTACTGCACTGTTCCAGGCAGCCATGGATTCCACTGAATCAGCGGGGCGCCACACATCCATATTGGGCAGCAAACGCAAAGTGGCCGCATGCTCAACAGGCTGGTGGGTTGGGCCGTCTTCACCCAGGCCGATTGAATCGTGAGTGAACACAAAAATGTTGCGCTTTTTCATTAGCGCTGCCATGCGCAAGGCATTGCGGCTGTAATCCGAGAAAGTAAGGAAGGTAGCGCCAAACGGAATGTAGCCACCATGCAGAGCCACGCCATTCAAAGCGGCGCTCATGCCGAATTCACGAACACCCCAGTTGATGTGGTTACCAGCAGTAAAGCCTTCTTTGTTGCGGCGAACAGCCACACACTTGGGCCAGTTGGTGAGGTTAGAACCTGTAAGGTCTGCCGATCCACCCAACAATTCAGGCAACTCCGCAGCCAACAAGGTAATTGCATTCTGGCTGGCTTTGCGGGTGGCAATGGTTTCGCCCTTGGCAGCCACTTCAGCCAACAGGCGCGCGGCAGTTTGTTCAAACTGGGCAGGCAGTTCACCAGCCATGCGGCGCTTGAATTCAGCAGCTTTGGAGGGGAATTTGGCGCTGTAGGCATCAAACAATTTATCCCAGGCTGACTGGCGGGCTGCACCTTCTACCTGTGCGTCCCAGGCGTTGTAAACCTCGGCGGGAATTTCAAATGGTGCATGTTCCCAGCCAATGGCTGCGCGGGTGGCGGCAATTTCAGCATCGCCCAGCGGTGCGCCGTGAACTTTGTCGGTGCCTGCCAAATTGGGCGAACCTTCACCAATATTGGTTTTGCAGCAAATCAGGGTTGGGCCTTTGTCCAGCAAGGCATTTTGCTTGGCCTGCGCAATGGCGGCATCCACAGCATCTACATCGTGGCCATTTACGTTAGGAATCACATTCCAGCCATAGGCCTCAAAGCGCTTGGGTGTATTGTCGGCAAACCAGTGCTCCACTTCACCGTCAATGGAAATGCCATTGTCGTCGTACATCACGATGAGTTTGGACAGGCCCAAGGTACCCGCCAGCGAGCAAACCTCATGGGAGATACCTTCCATCAGGCAACCATCGCCCAAAAATACGTAGGTATTGTGGTCAACAATCGGAAAGCCCGCTTCATTGAATTCAGCAGCCAACAGCTTTTCCGCCAAGGCCAAGCCCACGGCGTTGGCAATGCCCTGCCCCAATGGGCCGGTGGTGGTTTCAACTCCGGGGGTAACGTCCACTTCAGGGTGGCCCGGTGTTTTAGAATGCAACTGGCGGAAGTTTTTCAATTCCTCAATCGGCAGGTCGTAGCCGGTCAGGTGCAGCAACGCGTAAATCAGCATGGAACCGTGGCCGTTAGACAACACAAAGCGATCACGATCGGCCCACTGGGGGTTTTGTGGGTTGTGCTTCAGGTGGCGGGCCCACAAGGCCACAGCAATTTCGGCCATGCCCATTGGCATGCCAGGGTGCCCGGATTTGGCGGCTTGAACTGCATCCATGGCGAGCGCGCGAATCGCGTTGGCCATGTTCTTTGACGAAGAGGACATAGGTATGGGAATTGAGGGTTATGCCTGTGGCAAAGTTGGAAAAAAATGAATTTTATCAAAGCTATCCCAAGAAAGCGCCACCTTGCGGACAAACCACTGAATAAAGACAGGGAAACATGAAACAAGACAAAGGCAAGCGCCTGCCCCGCTTCCTGCTAGAACACTGCAACAGCGTGGGCCAAGTGCTTGATCTGCCTGATGACTTGATGCATTACGCCTCAAGGGTTTTGCGCCTTCGTGATGGCGAGGCACTTCGGGTCTGGAACGGAAAGGGCTGTGAATACCACGCCACAGTTCACTATCTATCCAAAAAACTAGCGCAAATTCATATCGGTGAGCAACTGGCCCTACGAAACACGGAACTAAACCGGCCGGTGCATGTTCTTCAGGCCCTGCCCGAGGGCGATAAAATGGATTGGGTGCTGGAAAAATGCACAGAGTTGGGCGTTGCGGGCTTTCACCCAGTTCAAGCCCAGCGCAGCGTGGTTAAACTGGAAGGTGAACGGGCAGCCAAGCGGCAAGCCCACTGGGAACGAGTTGTGCTTGCAGCAAGCCTGCAAAGTGAACGTGAACAACTGGCCCGGGTTGAAGCGGTGAAAACTCTTTCTGCGGCCTTGGAACATGTGTCACAAAACTGGCCCAATGCACAAGTGCTGTGGTTTACACCCGAAGCCGGTCAATCATTAAGAAGCTGGGCACCCAAGGCGAAGCCAGACACACCCCTGATTGTTTGTGTGGGCCCGGAAGGTGGTTGGACCCCCGAGGAAACCGAGATAGCCCAACGATTGGGAGCCTTGCCGCTGAATTTTTCGCAACGTGTGTTGCGAACTGAAACATTTGCAGTGGCGTGTACAGCGCAGCTAACCGCATTGCTAAACCTAGAACAACAGTGAACAACCTGAGAGACAGAAATGAGCAGCACTTCAAAGAATATCGCGGGCAATCCAACGAACCAGTTTGAATTCAAGAACCCCAGCCTGTTGCAAACGAATCCATTCGTGTACGGCAGTTTTCATGCTTGTGAAGTGGACTTTCCCGTAGACAACCCTGCTACAGGCGAAACCATTGCACACGTGGGCAACACGTCAATTGCATTGGCGCACGATGCCATTTTGAGTGCTGAAAAAGCACTGACCAGTTGGCGCAACACCACCGCAAAAAGTCGTGCGCAAATTTTGCGCAAGTGGTTTGACCTGATCATTGACAACGCCGACGACCTGGCGTTTTTAATGACCCTTGAGCAAGGCAAACCACTGGCCGAGGCCAAGGGCGAAGTTATTTATGGTGCCAGTTTTGTGGAATGGTTTGCCGAACAAGCCAAGCGAATTGAAGGCAGCGTGTTGGAATCGCCACAACTGGGCCGTGAATTGCTGGTTTTAAAACAAGGTATTGGCGTGTGTGCAGCCATTACACCTTGGAATTTCCCGATCGCCATGATTACCCGCAAAGTAGCGCCAGCCTTGGCTGCAGGCTGCACGGTAGTGATCAAACCAGCCGAACAAACCCCGCTTAGTGCGCTGGCCCTGGCCGAGCTGGCGCGCCAGGCAGGCATACCGGCTGGGGTGCTCAACGTGGTTACCGGCGACGCCAACCGTTCTGTTGAAATTGGCAAAGTACTTTGCGAAAGCGGGGTGGTAAGAAAACTTACATTCACCGGCAGCACTGAAGTGGGCCGCATTTTAATGCAGCAATGCGCCCCCACCATCAAGAAATTAAGCCTTGAACTGGGCGGCCATGCGCCTTTCATCGTGTTCGAAGACGCAGACCTGGACAAAGCGGTGGACGGCTTGGTTGCCTCAAAATTCCGCAACGCTGGACAAACCTGCGTATGCACCAACCGCATTTATGTTCAACGCAGTGTGCAACAGGCTTTTGCCGAGAAATTGAGCGCCAAGGTGGCCAAACTGGAAGTGGGCGACGGCCTGAAAACCAAAGCCAGTATTGGCCCGATGATTGACGAGCAAGCAGTTGCGAAAGTGCAAAAGCATGTGGACGACGCACTGGCCAAGGGCGCAAAACTGCTTCACGGTGGCAAGCCTCACGCACTTGGCGGGCGCTTTTTCCAGCCCACCCTGATCGACAACGCTGATCACCGCATGCTTGTTGCGCAAGAGGAAACTTTCGGCCCACTGGCTGCCATTTTCCCGTTCGACACTGAAGAACAGGCAATTAACTACGCAAACAACACGCCTTACGGCCTTGCCGCCTATTTTTACACCGAGAACTCTGCACGCACCTTCCGCGTAAGCCGTGCCCTGGAATATGGCATGGTGGGCATTAATGTGGGCGTATTCTCAAATGAAGTAGGGCCATTCGGCGGGGTGAAGCAATCGGGCTTGGGCCGGGAAGGCTCGGTGTGGGGCATTGAAGAGTTTCTGGAAATGAAATACCTGTGCATTGGTACGCTTTAAGCGGGTGACGTATCAATAGTTGATGCCCAAATTACCTAACAGGTGATGGATCGTTTCTGTACAAGCAGTTTCGAAGCCTCTTGGGCATCACTGCACCTGTGCTGTTTCATCGCCTGCTTGATGACATCGGCCGCCACGTGCGCATACTGAAGCGTCTTCGCCGCCAAAAAAAGATTCATTCGTTTCTCTTTACCGCGAATCAGAACATCTTTCGTGTGCAAAGCTCGGTGTTCGGACACTGGCTGTTTTCCTCGATAAATGTCCGTCAAGTCGTAATCGTTTAAAAACTGAGGCAACTGCGCAGTCTTGAGTGTCTCGGCGGCAAATTTCAACTCGTTGCCACTGCTCAAGTGAACCATCTTTTTGCCCACAACAGCCCCATCCCTCAATACCTCTTTTAAGGTTTGCAAGGCATCGGTGTGGCAGCTCACATGATCTGACTGGCGCGATTTTTGGGTAATTTTCATGTGCGGCTCAAGTTGCATTTTTGCCGCGATCGCATCAAGCACAGGGTTCACTTGAAACCAATTGCCGTAAGTCTCAGCAAACGGCGCGTCAGGGTCAAAATCAACTCTGGCCGACACGGAATTGCAGTCAAGCATGTATAACTTGCCTGAGTCCAGATCGGGGATAACAGCCAAGGGTACGGAATGGTAATTAGCCTTACCCCCTTGGTCCAAAATTAATCCGACGGATTGGCCTTTTCGAAGCACCGGGACCACAAAATCTGCAATGGTGGACGCATCAACCCCGCGCGGAGCACCGATGTGAAAAATTTCGATTCCATATTTTTTAGAATATCTCTCGGCAACACAACAAACTGCCTCGCGTGTCAATTTCGAGTCAACCAGCAAATTCTCGTTCAGCCTTATCCCTTGCTGCTTGCCCGTATTGCCCTCAGCTTCAATCAACTTTTCGAGCGGCAGCCCTTTGGGAAGCGCCTTGCCTAATTGGGAATAGACCTTTTCCAGGCCCTGATTCTCAAATAGTGTGAGGATTGATGCGGCGCTTGGCGGTGTTTTGTAAACAACAGCACCTTTGGGCCCGTGAAAACAGGCAATTGATCTTTTGGCCATCAACAAAAGCTCAGAACCCAAACGCTGCGCACTTTGCCGAATGTTCGCTCCGTTTGATTTTTGATTGTTCAAGTGACCGCTCGACCCGGTACACCGTATCGGTTCCTTCACTCCAAGTGCTGGTTTGGGTGTATTTACTGTCACGAATCAATAGCCCTTATTGACCAAAATCGACACAACCTGCGATAACAGCGTGGTGAGTCAATATCAGTTGAGGCTGTTACATGATTAGTTCCACACCCCTTCAAGGAGAATGTGGTCGGCTGCACTTTGACCGCGGCTGAACGAGCGCATACCCATTACAATATGAACATTATCAATTCAGACACCAAGATACGCCGAGCGCACCGCTCACCGTGAGGGACAACGACATGCTAACGTTTCAAGAGGCCATTCTGACCCTTCAAAACTATTGGGACCAACAAGGTTGCGCCCTGTTGCAACCATTTGACATGGAAGTGGGTGCAGGCACGAGCCACACTGCCACCTTTTTACGGGCCCTGGGGCCTGAACCCTGGAACGCAGCTTATGTGCAGCCCTCGCGCAGGCCCAAAGACGGCCGATACGGCGAAAACCCCAACCGCATGCAGCACTACTATCAGTTTCAGGTGGTGTTGAAGCCCTCGCCGGAAAATATCATCGAGCTGTACTTGGGCAGCCTGGAGGCCCTGGGTATCGACACCAAACAAAACGATATTCGTTTTGTGGAAGACAACTGGGAAAACCCAACCCTGGGCGCATGGGGTTTGGGCTGGGAGGTGTGGCTCAACGGCATGGAAGTGACCCAATTCACTTATTTCCAGCAAGTGGGCGGGCTTGATTGCTCACCGATATTGGGCGAAATTACCTACGGCATTGAACGCCTGACCATGTACCTGCAGGGCAAGGAAAATGTATACGACCTGGTGTGGACCCAGCGCGAAGAAAAAGGCGTGATAAAAACACTGACCTATGGCGACGTGTTTCATCAAAACGAGGTGGAACAATCGACCTACAACTTCGAGCACAGCAATGCCGACATGCTGTTTCGCCATTTCGGCGAATACGAAGCCGAGGCCAAACACCTTATTGAAGTAGGCCTTGCCCTGCCCGCCTACGAAATGATTTTGAAAGCTGCACACACGTTTAACCTGCTGGATGCACGCGGTGCAATATCGGTAACAGAACGCGCTGCCTACATTGGCCGAATTCGCAATTTGTCGCGCGCCGTGGCGCAGGCCTATTTTGAGTCCCGCGAAAAGCTGGGTTTCCCCATGTGCAACACCCCCAACACACAAGCTGCTTGATACTCATGAATTCAACACTATTGGTTGAGCTGTTCACCGAAGAGCTCCCACCCAAAGCACTGCAAACACTGGGCAATGCCTTTGCTGAACTGCTGAGCAAAACCCTGCGCGATGAAGGTCACCTGGCCAACAACAGCGTGGTGGAAGGCTTTGCCAGCCCTCGTCGTTTGGCCTGCCGCATTTCCAACGTGGCCGCAACAAGCCCTGAGAAAAAAATTCAGGAACGCCTGCTACCTGTGAAAATTGGCCTGGATACCAACGGCCAGCCCACCCCACCCTTGCAAAAGAAGCTGGATTCGCTCGGCTTGGGCGCCATTGGTGTAGACCAACTGGAAACCATCAGTGATGGCAAACAGGACGTATTGCACATTTCACGCATGCAGGCTGGCAAAGCGCTTGAAGATTCATTGAACAAAGCGCTTGAGGTGGCCACCACCAAACTGCCCATTCCAAAGGTAATGAGCTACCAGCGCCCCGATGGAAGCACGGTGCATTTTGTACGCCCCGCCCACCGCCTGGTTTGCCTGCATGGCGACAAGGTAGTGCGTGCGCAAGTGTTGGGTTTGGAAAGCGATCGAATTACGCTGGGCCACCGTTTTTTAAGCCAAGGCGTGTTGAATATTGCCAATGCGGAAAGCTACGAAACACAGCTTGAAACCGAAGGCAAGGTAATCGCCAGTTTTGAAAAGCGCAAAGCGGCAATTGTTAAAGCATTGAACGATCAAGCCACTGGCTACAAAGTGGTGCAACCCGAAGAGCTGATCGACGAAGTTTGCGCTCTGGTTGAGTGGCCCGTGGTGTACGAGGCCGGTTTCGAAAAAGAATTTCTGGAAGTGCCGCAGGAATGCCTTATTTTAACCATGCAGGCCAACCAGAAATACTTTGCGATTACCGACCAGAACGGCAAAATGAAAAACCGTTTTCTGTTGGTTTCCAACCTGCTAACCCCCACACCGGAATTGATTACATCAGGTAACGAGCGTGTATTGCGCGCCCGGCTTGCTGATGCAAAATTCTTCTTCGATCAAGACCGCAAGAAGACTCTAGAAAGCCGCCTGCCGGGCTTAGCCAATGTGGTGTACCACAACAAACTGGGCACCCAAAAAGACCGCAATAGCCGCCTGGTTGAACTGGCCGCAGCGCTTGCCCCGGTATGTGGTGCAAGTGTTGAACAGGCCAAACGCGCGGCCCTGCTGTGCAAAGCCGATTTGCTGACTGACATGGTGGGCGAATTCCCTGAACTTCAAGGCAATATGGGCGAGCACTACGCACACCACGATGGCGAACAGGCCGACGTGGCACAAGCGATTGCCGACCATTACAGCCCGCGTTTTGCAGGCGACCAACTGCCGCGCAACCCGGTGGGTTTGGCCGTTGCGTTGGCTGACAAGCTTGAAACCTTGGTGGGCATTTACAGTATTGGTTTAATTCCCACTGGCGACAAAGACCCGTTTGCGTTGCGCCGCCATGCATTGGGCGTTATCCGCATGGTGATCGAGAAAAACCTGAAGCTCGATTTGATCGATGCTTTGAACAAAGCCAGCAGCCTGTTCAACGCCTACCCCGATTTCAAACACAGCGTGGAAGGCATCGCCAGCTTTATATTAGATCGCCTGCGTGGTTACCTCAAAGACCAAGGCTACTCCACAGCGGAAGTTGAATCGGTGCTAAGCCAAAATCCAAGCCAGTTTGCAGACCTTCCCAAGCGTCTCGAAGCCGTGCGCGCCTTCTCGCAATTGCCAGAATCGCAAGCATTGGCAGCAGCCAACAAACGCATCACCAATATTCTGAAAAAAACCGAAGTGAGTAACACCGACGTGAATGCAAGTTTGCTGCAAGTGGAGGCTGAAAAAGCGCTTGCGGCGCAAGTAAAAGAAGTGGAACCGCATGCAACACAAGCATTTGAGCAAGGTGACTACCAAAAAGCCTTGTTGGTTCTTGCACCACTTAAAGCAAATGTGGATGCGTTTTTTGAAAATGTGATGGTGATGGACAACAACGAAGCGCTGAAAAACAATCGCCTTGCTTTGTTGAAACACATGCATGGCTTGATGAACCGTGTGGCCGATATTTCGCAGCTGGCTGCTTGATGAACAAGGACAAGCCCATGAAACTCATTGTGCTGGATCGGGATGGAGTCATAAACGAGGACTCCGATGAATACATCAAATCCGCAGATGAATGGATTCCTATTCCCGGCAGCATGGGAGCCATTGCACGCCTAAATCGCGGCGGCTATCGAGTGGTGGTTGCCACCAATCAAAGCGGTATTTCGCGCGGCATGTTCGATCTTGAAACACTGTCGGCCATGCACAAAAAAATGCATGATTTCGCCAGTGAAGCTGGCGGGCACATTGAGGGAATCTTCTTTTGCCCACACGGCCCGGATGACAAATGCAGTTGCCGCAAACCCAAACCTGGCCTATTTCAGGAAATTCATGCGCGCACAGGCTTCAACCTCGAAGGCGTGCCGTGTGTGGGCGATTCACTTCGCGACCTTCAAGCCGGTGCCAGCATGGGTTGCAGCACATTTCTGGTGAAAACCGGCAAAGGGAAAAAAACGCTTGAAAAAAGCAAAGATGAATTACCCAAGGGCACCTTGGTGTTCGACAATCTTGCTGCTGTCGCCGAGCATTTGGTGCCCGACGACCCATTCGCAAACAACAGATAACAACTAAAACAATTTCGGAGGCACTTGGTGAGATCCTTTATCGGTTCCATCCTGTTTTTTGTTTACGTGGTGGTGTACACACCCATTCACGCAACGCTGTTGCTCTTGGTATCACCTTTCATTTCAATCCGTAACCGGTATGTATTTGCCTGCTGGTGGAATGCAATCAACATCAAAATGCTTCGCCTGTTGTGCAACATTCAGTACAAGGTTGAAGGCATGGAGCACTTGCCCAATACCGGTGCCATTATTCTCGCCAAGCATCAATCGGCCTGGGAAACCTTCGCAATTCCTGCCAACCTGCTGCCGCGGCAACTTTGCCTGGTGTACAAAAAAGAATTGCAGTACGTGCCATTTTTCGGCTGGGCCCTGTGGGTGTTGCGCATGGTGCCGATAGACCGTAAAAATGGTGTTGAAGCATTTGAGCAAGTAAAAACAATGGCTGGCAAGCGCATGAAAGAAGGCGCCTGGATGATGTTTTTCCCCGAAGGCACACGCGTACCCGTGGGCTACAAGCGCCGCTACAAAACTGGCGGTACACGGTTGGCGGTTGCCACTGGCACACCCGTGGTGCCCGTTGCGCACGACGCTGGCGAGTACTGGAAACGCAAAGGCTTTTTCAAAAAAGCCGGCACAGTAACCTTGCGCTTCGGGCCGGCCATTTCGCCAGAAGGTCACGATGCAGACAGCCTGATGAAAGTGGTTGAAGACTGGATTGAAGGCGAGATGCACAAAATCAGCCCACAACGCTATGCCAGCGCCGAAACACCCTTGGTGGGCAAAGGCAAGTTCTGAACCATGCGATTGACAGCAGCACCCCACCCTACCGAAGTTCGCAGCATTGAACTGCCTTGGGGAGTGTGCAGCTATATATTGAAACGCAGCAAACGCCGATCCGTTGGTTTCTTGATTGGCGACAACGGCCTGCAAATTTCTGCGCCCTTGCGCCTTTCTATTACCGAACTGCACAGCATTATCGCCACAAAATCAAGCTGGATTGAACAGCGCCTGAAACAATGGCAAGCGCGCAGCAAACAAACCGTTCCACTTTCAAGCCTGCTTGCCGATGGCAAACCCATTCCCGTTCGGGGCGAACCTTATCAACTGGAAACATTGCCCCCGCGCAGCAAGGCCATGTTGAACCCATGGACAAAAAGCATTGCCCTGCCAACTTGTGAAAGCCCGGCGCAACGCGACAAAGCCGTTGAAAAAATATTGAAAGCCCATGCCAAAGAAGTATTTACACACATGGCTGCCAAGCTGCTGGAGCGGCAAACCGCGACACAACGCTTGCCCAGTTTTTCCATTCACTTAAGCAGCCCGAGTTCACGCTGGGGAAGCTGCAATAGCAAGCGCGAAGTACGCTTGAACTGGCGTTTGGTGCACTACCCGCCGCAATTGATTGAATACGTGATTGCACACGAATTGGCGCACCTTGTAGAAATGAATCACAGCGCACGCTTTTGGGCTGTAGTGGAAAGCCTGATGCCCGATTACAAAACACCGCACAAAGCACTTTCAAAAATGAACCCTGCCGAGGTACCCATACTATGAGAATTCTCCACACCATGCTGCGCGTAGGCGATATGCAACGCTCCATCGATTTTTACACCAAAGTGATGGGCATGAAGGTTATAAGAACCACCGAACGGGCCGATCAAGGTTATTCACTTGCTTTTGTGGGTTATGGCAGCGAGCAAGAAGGCGCTGTAATTGAACTCACCTACAACCATGGTGTTAGCAACTATGAATTGGGCACTGCTTATGGACATATTGCAATTGCTGTAGAGAACGCTTACACCCAATGCGAACAAATTATTCAGGCTGGCGGCAAAGTAACTCGCCCCGCTGGGCCAGTAAAAGGTGGCAGCACCGTGATTGCATTTGTAGAAGACCCCGATGGCTACAAAATTGAACTGATTCAAACCAACAGCTAACCCAATACGGTAAGCACACAGCCCCCTGCCCCCTTGGGCAGGCAAGGCCTTGCGGACCACTTTGACAAACAGAAGTCAAGTAAAAAATTTCGATTTTTTTCCGTTTTTAGGGTCGAATAAAATTGCCCTCCCCGTTACAATGAGCTGCTCGAAATTTGCTTAAATTTTGTGCAACGTGCGCATCGCCCATTTAACACTTCCAAACAATCTGTTTCTGGCCCCCATGGCTGGAGTTACAGATCGCCCTTTCCGCCAGTTGTGCAAAAAACTGGGCGCAGGGCATGCTGTTTCGGAAATGGCAGCGAGTAACCCTGCACTGCGGAAAACTGACAAAAGTACACGCAGGCTAAACCACCACGGTGAAACCAAACCAATCGCAGTACAAATTGCAGGTGCCGACCCGGAAATGATGGCGCACGCGGCCGCCTACAACATTGAACGCGGCGCGCAAATCATCGACATCAACATGGGCTGCCCTGCCAAAAAAGTGTGTGCCGTGGCTGCGGGTTCGGCATTGCTGCAAAACGAAAGCTTGGTGGAAAGCATATTGAAAGCTGTGCATGCTGAATGTGAAAAACGCGGTGTGCCACTTACTTTGAAGTACCGCACAGGCTGGTCACCCGAACACAAAAACGCAATTCACATTGCGCAAATGGCGGAATCCATTGGCGTGTCGCTTCTCACCCTTCATGGCCGTACCCGTGCTTGCGGCTACACCGGGGAAGCCGAGTACGACACCATCAAAGCGGTGAAACAATCAGTTGCTATTCCCGTAATTGCCAATGGCGACATAACCACCCCTGAGAAAGCAAAATTTGTACTGGATTACACCGGCGCCGATGGCCTGATGATTGGCCGCGCCGCGCAAGGCAACCCCTGGATTTTCAGAGAAGTACTGCATTACCTTAAAACCGGTGCGTACCTCAACCCACCAACCCTTGAAGAAGCACATGAAATCATGATGGATCACTTGCGTGATCACCATGAATTTTATGGCGAGAAAACGGGCTTGCTCACCGCCCGGAAGCATTTGCAATGGTATCTTTGCGGCCCAGCCGGAAAAAACAACGCCGTGATTGACCAACTCATGTTGGCACAAACCACCGCCGAACAATTGCGCATTGTTGACGAGTTTTTTCTGAACTGGTTATCAAGCGGTCAGCAGTACTTCGCCGCTGCAAACGATTCACTCCAACCAACACCAAGAAGAAGATTGGCAGCATGAAACCCAATGACAGTGACCTAAGCCCGATTACGATTTCAGAGTGCATACGCAGCAACCTGGACAAGTTTTTCGATGACCTTGAAGGTGAATGCGCCAAGTCGGTTTACGACATGGTGTTGTCTGCCGTAGAGCGGCCCATGCTTGAAGTGGTCATGGAGAAAGCCAACATGAACCAAACCATCGCAAGCCAAATGCTGGGCATCAATCGCAACACACTGCGCAAAAAACTGCAGCAACACGGCCTTATCTGATTTTTAATTTTGACTGGCCGCTTCAAACCGGCCCTTGAAACCATGACGACAAACCCAACCATCAAACGCGCGCTGCTTAGCGTGTCCGACAAAACCGGTATTCTTGAATTGGCCAAAGCCCTGGCCGATCGCGGCGTTGAAATTCTGTCCACAGGCGGAACGGCTAAACTGTTGGCTGAAAAAGGCCTGGTCGTGAAAGAAGTGAGCAGCCACACCGGTTTTCCCGAAATTATGGATGGCCGCGTAAAAACATTGCACCCAAAAATTCATGGCGGCATTTTGGCGCGTCGTGATTTGCAAAGCCACCTGGATGCCATGGAAGAACACGGTATTGGTGCAATTGATTTGGTGGCCGTGAACCTGTACCCGTTTGACAAAGCCACCGCTGGCGAAAACGTGTTGCTTGAAGACGCGATCGAGAACATTGACATTGGCGGCCCGGCCATGGTGCGCGCTTCTGCAAAAAACTACACAGGTGTAACAATTATTGTTGACCCGGCCGATTACGGCAAAGTAATCGATGAAATCAAAAGCAACGAGGGTGCAACCACACTGAAAACACGCAGTGGCCTGGCAGCGAAAGCCTATGCACACACAGCCCGTTACGACAGTGCCATTGCAGCGTTCCTGACCAGCCTCGAAGGCACCGAAGGCGCACTCGAAGACACACCCTCCCGAATCGAATACCCTGAAGTACTCTCGATGCAATTTCACAAAGTGCAAGACATGCGCTATGGCGAAAACCCGCACCAAAGCGCGGCCTTCTATCGCGAAGCCAACGCCCCGGTGGGTTTGCTGGCCAACTATCGCCAACTTCAAGGCAAAGAATTGAGCTTTAACAACATTGCCGATTCCGATGCAGCCTGGGAATGCGTTAAAACCTTCGATGCACCTGCGTGCGTCATCATCAAGCATGCCAACCCTTGCGGCGTGGCTGTGGCCGAAGGTACATTGAATGCGTACCACAAGGCATTTAAAACAGACCCCACTTCTGCATTTGGCGGCATCATTGCCTTTAACCGCCCGGTCGATGAAGCCACTGCGCAGGCTGTTGCAAAACAGTTTGTTGAAGTGGTGATTGCTCCTTCATTTGATGAGGCTGCGCGCGCAGTATTTTTTGCTAAACAAAATGTTCGCCTGCTTGAAATTCCAGTAGAACCCGGCATGCACAAGTTTGATTACAAACGCGTGGGTGGTGGCTTGCTGGTGCAAAGCCCCGATGAACGCAATGTGCAACAAAGTGAAATTAAAGTAGTCAGCAAGCGCCTGCCCACCGAACAACAATGGGCCGATTTAATGTTCGCCTGGCGCTGCGCGAAATTTGTAAAAAGCAATGCAATCGTGTTCTGCAAAGACGGCATGACCATGGGTGTGGGCGCGGGCCAAATGAGCCGTGTGGATTCCGCACGCATTGCTTCTATTAAGGCACAAAATGCCGGGCTTACCTTGGCTGACAGCGCGGTTGCATCCGATGCATTCTTCCCCTTCCGCGATGGTCTGGATGTGGTGGTAGACGCGGGCGCAAGCTGCGTAATACAACCCGGCGGTTCCATGCGCGATGAGGAAGTAATCGCCGCAGCAAACGAGCGCGACATTGTGATGGTGCTGACTGGTGTGCGCCATTTCCGCCATTAATTTCAACACTCCACACGCCCTGCCTTGATGCGCATACTTGGCATAGACCCAGGCCTACGCATCACAGGTTACGGCGTGGTCGATATAGTTGAAAGCCAGCAAATTTACGTGGCCAGTGGTGTAATCCGCTCCAGTTCCGACGCTTCCCTGCCCGACCGTTTGCACACCCTGTTTTCAGGGCTGTGCGAACTTGCTGAGTTGTACAAGCCCACAGTGGCCGTGGTTGAAAAAGTATTTGTGAACGTGAACCCGCAATCTACGCTGTTGCTTGGGCAGGCGCGCGGTGCAGTGCTTACAGCCCTAACCCACAGTGGGCTGGCTGTTACCGAATACACTGCTCTGCAAATCAAGCAGGCTATTGTGGGCCACGGCAAAGCCAACAAGGAACAGGTGCAGGAAATGGTGAAGCGTTTGCTGAAACTTCCCGCCCACCCTTCAGCGGATGCGGCAGATGCTTTGGCCGCCGCATTAACCCATGCACAAAGCAGCAAACTACTCGGTGCACTGGCAGCCAAAGACTTGCCCACCAGTATTTTCAAAACCCGCACCCGAAAGGGCCGCACCAGCTGGAAATGAATTCGCTTGGCGTATAATCAAATTCAGTTTACTGTGATTATGAACAGTGTGGAGAAGCTGCAATGATTGGTCGCCTGAAAGGCACTTTGCTGGAAAAAAATGCGCCTTGGATTTTGGTGGATGTGCAAGGCGTTGGCTATGAACTGCAGGTGCCAATGAGCACGCTGTTCAACCTGCCGGAAATCAACGGCAGTTGCACCCTGCTGACCCACTTGGTTGTGCGCGAGGATGCACACACCCTCTACGGCTTTCAAAATATTGCTGAAAAAAACCTGTTCAGAACCTTGATCAAGGTTTCAGGCATCGGGCCGCGCACCGCGCTGGCCATTTTGTCATCCATTTCCACCAACGATTTTCTGCTGGCTGTTCAAAGCCAGGAAACAGCACGCCTGGTCAAAATTCCCGGCATTGGCAAAAAAACTGCTGAACGTTTGCTGCTTGAATTAAAAGGGCAAATTGTGGCACTGGGTGGCACAGCCAATATTGCGGAAGGCATGCACTTGCCAGTTGGAAATCAAAGTGAAATTGTACAGGCCTTGTGCGCCTTGGGTTATTCTGACAAAGAAGCGGCGCTGGCCTGCAAAGGGCTGCCTGAGGGCACCAGTGTGACCGATGGCCTGAAACTGGCGCTGCGCAATTTGTCCAAAGGCTAAGCGAGATAATCCACAATGATTGAACCCGATCGCCTGATCAGCCCCACCAAAACCACACCCGCTGAGGAAGCGTTTGAGCGCGCCTTGCGCCCAAAACACCTGGACGAGTATGTGGGGCAGCAAAAAATTCGCGATCAACTTGATATTTTTATCGCAGCGGCCCGCGCACGCAAAGAAGCACTCGACCACGTGCTGCTGTTTGGTCCGCCCGGTTTGGGCAAAACCACGCTGGCCCACATTCTGGCTCGTGAAATGGGTGTAAACCTGCGCCAAACTTCCGGCCCGGTACTTGAACGCCCCGGTGATTTGGCAGCCTTGCTGACCAACCTTGAAGCCAACGATGTGTTGTTCATCGATGAAATTCACAGGTTGTCGCCGGTGGTGGAAGAAATTTTGTACCCCGCGCTGGAAGACTACCAAATCGACATCATGATCGGCGAAGGCCCTGCTGCCCGCAGCGTGAAACTTGATTTGCAGCCTTTCACCTTGGTAGGCGCAACCACACGGGCCGGTATGCTGACCAACCCGCTGCGCGACCGCTTTGGGATTGTGTCGCGGCTTGAATTTTACACACCGGAAGAACTCTCGCGCATAGTGGCGCGTTCAGCCAATTTGCTGGACACACCTGCTGAGACTTCCGGCTGCCTTGAAATTGCGCGCCGTTCACGCGGCACACCGCGCATTGCCAACCGTTTGTTGCGCCGAGTGCGGGACTATGCGCAGGTGAAAGCCAATGGCGTGATCACTGCCGAGGTAGCTGATGCAGCGCTAAGTATGCTGGACGTTGACAAAGTGGGCCTTGACCCCATGGACCGCAGGTTGCTGGAAAGCATCATTCACAAATTTGGCGGCGGGCCAGTTGGGCTTGAAAGCGTGGCCGCTGCAATTGGCGAAGAAAAAGACACCATTGAAGATGTGCTGGAACCCTACCTGATTCAGCAAGGTTACATTCAACGCACACCGCGTGGGCGAATTGCGACCTTGAACACTTACGCGCATTTTGGGCTAACCGCGCCGGCCAGTTTGGCGGGTACGCATGCAGCGAATATGCAGCAAGGTGATTTGCTGTAGTTGTACGATTGCGTGGTGCGCTAGTGGTTCTTGCCGATTCGGCGTGGGCTTCTCGCCAACTAGTCGTGGGTTACTTGTACCGCACTGAAAACCGCTTATTCCCTTGTTGAATTTATTCTTGCTCACCAAATTCGGCAAAACATATGGCCGAATTTGTTGTCGGCATGAAGCCGACCGCTGCGAATCAATTCAAACGGGGCGGTTTTCTTAAAGTGCAGCCCAAGCAATCCCACTGCCGAGTTGGCATAAAACCTGCGTAGGAGA
>JAJTEM010000030.1 GCA_021299735.1 Burkholderiales bacterium
TGCATGAACACGGCCTAAGTGCTGAGAAAACAAAACGCAAGATCCTCGACTTGTTGAATGAATGTGCGCCATGAATATAGCCATTTTGGGCGCGAGCAGCCTGATTGCAAAAGATCTTGTTTGTAGGATGCTGTGTCAGGGAGACCATGAGCTCAAACTATTCTCCAGAGATACTGCGGCATTACAACAATGGCTTGATACACACAAATTCGCCCACAAAGTTTCATCGCTCAGCTACTCAGAATTCAACAATGGCAAGTACGATGCAATCATCAATTTTGTAGGTGTTGGCGACCCGTCCCAAATTCAGGCCTTGGCTGGCTCGATACTGGACATTACATTCCAGTTTGATGAAATGGTTTTGTCCTATTTGGCAAGACACCCCGAATGTAAATATATTTTTTTGAGCAGCGGGGCTGCCTATGGTTCAAATTTCGAAACCCCAGCCACAAGCAATTCTTGTGCAACTGTTGAGATCAATAATCTTTCTGTACAAAACTGGTATGGAATCGCAAAGCTTTACTCGGAATGCCGCCACCGGGCGCTGAGTAATTTGAATATTGTTGATGTACGCGTTTTTAACTACATTAGCCGATCTCAAAATTTGAGTGCGCGGTTTTTGATCACAGACATGCTAAGAGCAATACGTGACGACGTGGTTTTTAAAACCGGCTCTGAAGATTTGGTTCGAGACTACCTGCACCCAGACGACTTTTACGCCTTGATTTTGGCAATACTCGCCAGCGCAAAATGTAACACGGCAGTAGATTGCTACACAAAATCACCCATTTCAAAAAATGAATTGCTGCGAGCCATGGCCGAACATTTTGGGTTGCAGTATGACATTACCGTTGGTCAACAAGGCGTTGCAGCCACGGGTAGTAAAACGAACTACTACTCACTTAACCGCAAGGCTGCTGAATTCGGTTACATCGCAAAGCTTTCTTCACTGGAGGGAATAATCCAAGAGGCTACGGCAATGTTGGAACGCAAGTGAGCCTTTAATGAAGAATGAGCCGTTAGTGACCATTTGTGTCCCCACATTCAATGCTGAGAAAACAATTCAGAGAACGCTTGAGTCTATTTTGTCTCAAACGTATAAAAACATGGTTGTGCACATCTCCGACAATGCATCCACGGACAACACACTGACCATTGTGGAATCTTTTTCAGACCCCAGGATTAACATACATCGCCAACCAGAAAATATTGGTGCAGAGGGTAACTTTAACTATTGCATTAGCTTGGCGTCAGGCAAGTATTCTGCCATTTACCACGCTGATGATGTTTATGTGCAAGACATGGTTGAGCGGCAGGTTGAGTTCTTTGAAAGCACAACAAATGTTGCTGCAGTTTTTACTGAGGCAACGTTGATTGACGAGAATGATATTGAAGTTGGAAAAATTAATTTCCCGATAGACTTGGTTGGTGAATCGGATACAAGAATTGATTTTCCTACCCTCTTCAAAGCTGTGCTTCGCCATGCCAACTTTCTTGTTTGCCCCAGTGCAATGGTAAAAACAGATGTATTGAAAAATATAGTACAACGCTGGCGCGGCGACCTGTTCAGGTCTTCGGCAGACCTAGATGTGTGGCTGAGAATTGCCCAGTGCAGTGGTATTGGTTTGATTCGAAGGCCACTGATTCGCTATCGGATAAGTACTGAGCAATACACGGCGAAAGTTCGCGCGCAAACAACACGCCCCGATTTTTTTCTGGTGACCGACTACTACCTGGAACAATCTGAAGTAGCGGCAATCTTGAACGCACAAGACATAAAAAATTTGGAACGGCTGTTGATGCGTGATCGGGTTATGAGGGCCATAAATTTTTACATCGCTGGCGACTTTGCTTCGGCAAATGGATTAATTAAAAACTTTTTTGGCTGGGCTGCACTGGAAGCCGGGCTAAAAACAAAGCGTGGCTTGGGAGTTTTGGTTGGAGCAATAGTTTTGAAATGTCTGCTTACTTGCCATATTGGTGACCCTGGGCAACGTTTGTTCATCAAACTAAAACAAAAATTGAACAAATGATCTACATTCTTGCCGGGCGAGTATTGCAGTTTCTTGTGGGGGTGGCCATGGTTAAAACCATGACCACTCTGCTGCCACCGACGGAAGTCGGGAAGTACTCGTTGGCAAGCGCTGCAATTGCTTTTTTTGCGATGCTGTTTGTGAACCCTGTTGGAATGCTGATCAATAGAAAAGCCCACCTGTGGCTTTCAAATGGCCTGATAGCGCCACGCTTGTATATCTATTCAATCTGCTTGTTGATACTTGCACTGATTACCGCACCAATCATTTTTCTAATAACAGGGATTTTCCAAATTGGGGCCGAGGAAGAGCAGTTTAAATTTGTGATGGTTTACACAGTCTCTATTTTATTTGGCACCTTGGTACAAACATTCATACCCACCATGAACTTGCTGGGCAAAGACAAAGCGTTTGCAGTGTTCTCAGTCGGCTTCGCATTGATGAATTTGGCATGCAGCTATGTTGTGGTGTGGCTGAATCAACCTACAGCCCTATTTTGGCTCACCGGTCTTGCGATTTCACAAATAGTATTCTGCTTGCTAAGCGGGTGGTTCTTTTTCAAACTATTCAAACTTAGGTCCTCACTGGAGCAAATTGTTCAGGCTGTGCCGAATGCCAAACAACTGCAATGGGCAATTTCCTTCAGTGCACCTGTGGCCATAACAGCCCTGCTGGGTTGGTTACATTTTCAAGGTTACAGATTTCTTATCTCTGATTCAGCTGGGCTGCAGGAGTTTGGATTATTTGCTGCAGGCTACGGGTTGGCCGCTTCGCTTCTAGCCGCTGTGGAGCAAATTTTAGGGGCGTGGTTTCAACCCCGCTTCTACGCACAGGCCAGTTCAGAATTAGTGGCCGAACAAAGAAATGCCTGGGTAGTCTATATAGATTCCATATTGCCAATAGCGACGTTGGCAGCCTGTACGATCGCAATTTCCTCGATTAACCTGGTTCCGCTTTTTCTGGGGCCTGCTTTTTCCAACGCCACACCTTATGTTGCTGTGGGCGTGTTTGCCGAGCTTGGAAGAATATATTTGGGCGCCTTCATGTTACGCGGCCACCAACTGATGAAAACAAATATCCTGATTTCACCAACGCTGATCGCTGTGCTTGTTGCGGCCTTGTTGTTACTTCCAGCGCAGACCCAAGCCAATTTGTCGTGGGTACCTATTTGCCTTTTTATTGGCGCGCTTGCTGGTTGTTTTGTAATTTATAGAAAAAACTTTGCCGAGAGCAACAAACAAATTGCTTTCAACAAGATACTTCTTGGTGCGGCTTATGTATTGCTGTTAGAGGTAATTTTAACAGTGCTGAAAGTTGACACCACCACACAAAGTATTGCCACAAACCTGATTTGGCTTTTAGTGAAAGCTTTGTTGGTGTTACCTGTTCTAGTGTGGCTGCTAAGGGCGCATTTGCCAAATATTACCTGGAAGGGAAGATGAGAGTTCTACATGTTTCGATGAAGCACGACTACGGTGATGAATCGCGTGCATCTTCCTATGAATATGTTCATTTTTATGGAAGCCTGCTAGACCTTGGTTACGAGGTTTATTTCTTCGACTACATGAAAGAAATAAAGCAGACCGACAAAGGCGCCATGAATGCCAAGCTTTTGAAGATTGCGATGGAGTTTAAGCCTGATGTAGCGCTGGTGTCGCTTTACCAAGATGAGTTTGAACCAGAGACATTTGAGCAGTTAAAAAACAGTTGTAAAACATTGTGCTTTTTCCATGATGACACGTGGCGTGTTGATTTCACATTAAAGTGGGCAGCTCATTTTGACTACTTTACATCGCCAGATTTTGAATGCACCAACAAGTACCCTCGATTGGGTTTTCCAAACGTTTTTCACTTTCCGTTTGGCGTGAATGAAACAGTTTTTGTTAAAAAAGATTTAGACAAAATATACGATGTCAGTTTTGTGGGTCAGTGGCATCCCCACCGGGAATGGTTGATAAAGCAAATAGAAAAAGCGGGCTTCAAGGTAAAAGTTGCCGGTTATGGTTGGCCTGACGGCAGTGTGTCACAACAAGAGATGGTTGATATTTTTAATCAATCATGGATCAACTTGAACCTGTCAAATTCTACAAGCTGGGACGCTCGATTTTTAATTCAATCGCCCCGTGCGTTGATCAATACGCTTAGGTCACCAAAAACTGCAGAACAACTGAAGGGACGGCATTTCGAGATCCCCGCCTGTGGAGGCTTTCAACTCAGTTACTATGTGGATGGCTTGGAGCGGTACTACAGTATTGGTGATGAAATATCAGTTTTTTTGAATGCCGATGATCTGACACAAAAAGTAGATTATTACATTAAGCAAAAAGACCGCATTCAAGCGATGGCGAAGCAAGCCTATGAAAGAACGCTGTGCGAGCACACGTACAAAATTCGCTTTAAATCGATTTTTAACAAGATGGTAGCCGGAAAATAAACGTGCAATCGATCAATGTTTTTATTGACCCACCGAGTGAGCATTTCGAGAACGACGAGCTGTTTAATTTAAACAACCAGTCCCTCAATCGCGACGGCACTTTGTTGCCCTTTCACAGAATAAAAGAAGCACTAAGCCAACACGGAATAGAACTACATACAGCTGACTTGCTGATCAACAACAAAATTCAAGCCCAAAGAAACTTGTACTGGACGACGGGCATTATGAAGAACTACGAGAACCTTGCCTCTCGAAAAGATGTTGAACTGTGCGGCGCAATTCTGTTCGAACCACCCTTGGTTGCGCCTCATATGTACGCGCAACTACCATTGCTCACCAAGCATTTCTCAACAGTTTATGTGCACAACATACACGGGGATGGGTACGATATGGCAGGCGTGGACCAAAGCAAACTACGCCAGTTGTATTGGCCACAGCCGTATAATTGCATCAACGAGAATGCATGGGCGGAAGAAAGCAGATCCAGAAAACTAGTTGTAATTGCTGGCAACCACAACCCATTGGGAAGAAAACCCGAATTTTACAGCACGCGAATTGAAGCAATTGCACAGCTATCAAAACTTGATGCCGTTGACCTTTATGGCCGTGGCTGGACGCGTTGGCTTAGCCGCCAATCGCTGTGGATGCCTTACTGGCTAAACTTGCGTTCAATTTTGAAAACATACCGTGGGGCTTGCGAATCGAAAGCAGAAGTGCTCAAGAAATATCATTTTTGCCTCTGCTTGGAAAACTTTCCAATGTCAGGTTATGTAACTGAGAAAATTTTTGACTGTTTGTATTCAGGGACCATTCCGGTTTACCTGGGTGCACCCGACATCAAGAAGTTAATACCAGAGGACTGCTATATACACGTTGAAAAAAACTGTAACTGGAACAATTTATACCAACGACTTTCCACATTAAACGACAGTGAAATATCAAGGATGAAATTGGCAGGACGACGGTTTATTGAATCCGACGCGTTCCAAAAATATTACATCAACTTCCTGAGTGACGAATTTGTAAAAAACGCTGTCTAAGCTATCGAGTCGACACCCAATCAACAATACCAGCGGCCTGATAGCCGCTCACCAATTCTTTGAGAGTACCCTGCACTACGTCGAACTGCTGTTGATCAATTGCTGTTATCAAAGAATCGAAATACGGTTGAAGCTGGTTGATTGCCAAAAAGGCTTCGCTGCCACGCATGATCCTTTCGTGGCTGGTTGGTTGCGGATCATTTCCAATCAACAACTCCTCGTACAATTTTTCGCCCGGCCTTAACCCGGTAATTTGAATTTCAATATCACCTTCAGGATTCGATTCATCTTTCAAAGAGAGGCCAGACAATTCGATCATGCGAATCGCAAGATCGTAAATTTTGATCGGCTCGCCCATGTCCAATAAAAATACATCGCCACCTTTGGCCAAGGCGCTGGCTTGAATAACCAGCTGTGCCGCTTCGGGTATGGTCATAAAGTAACGGGTAATGTCCCTGTGGGTAAGGGTAATTGGCCCACCGTCACGAATTTGCTGGCGAAACAAAGGGACCACAGAGCCCGACGACCCCAGCACATTGCCAAAACGAACCATTGAAAAAACGGTGGTGTTGGAGGTTGCGGCAAGTGCCTGCAGTGACATTTCAGCCAAGCGCTTGGTGGCGCCCATTATATTGGTGGGGCGCACCGCTTTGTCGGTACTGATCAAAACAAAATTTTCAGCGCCGTGCTTCAGTGCCAGCTTAGCGGTTGTGAATGTGCCGAATACGTTGTTGTAAATGCCCTCGCTAAGGTTATGCTCAACAAGCGGCACATGCTTGTAAGCTGCAGCATGAAAAATTGTGTGTGGTTTGAATTTGGCCAGAATGCTATCCGTTCGGGCTTCGTCACGAACGGATGCCAGAAAAGGAATCAGGGAAATTTTTAAGGTGTTGTTTGCTGCTAATTTTTGTTCAAGTTCTTGGTGAATTTGATACAAGGCAAATTCACTTTGCTCAAGCAACAGCAACTGCTTGGGGCCCACAGCCAAAATTTGTCGGCACAGTTCACTGCCAATTGAACCGCCTGCACCAGTTACCAAAACTACTTTTCCAAGAATGTTTTTAGACAACAGTTGTGCGTCTGGAATTACCGGGTCGCGGCCCAACAGGTCATCAATGTCCAGTTCGCGCAGGTCGGAGATACTCACCTTACCGGTTGCTATCTCAGTAACTCTTGGAAGGGTACGAACTGCCACTTTGCTTTTCGTGATGCTGTCGATGATTTCATTTCTACGCTTGCGGCTGGCCGCATTGAATGCAAGCAATACAGTGTTGACACCCAGGGTTTCGACAAGGCCTTGCAAATCTTGCGGATTAAAAATTTTCAGGTTGTTGATGGTTTGTTTGTGCAGGGCCTTGTTGTCATCAATAAAGCCGACTACCCGCATTTCATGGCTGTTGGCCAAGGCACCAGCAAGTTGCCGGCCAGTTACGCCAGCGCCATAAATTAGTACACGTGGCAGGTTAGCCAGTTGCAACTGGTTACGGTATAACCCCCCCAACCAGAAGCGTGCAAACAAGCGGGTAAGCCCCACAAAAAGCATGAGCAAAATTGGCTGGAGAATACCCACTGTGCGTGGCACACCCGACACACCCATGGCTGTAAAAATGGCGGCGTAAATTACGCCATACACGGCAATAACCTTAACTACTGTGACAATGGCCGACAACCCTGAATACCGGAATATTGCCCGATAAAAGCCATTGACAATAAACAGTGGAATGGCGATGAGCAGGCTCATGCCCACGGCTGCCATGGGGTTCCAGCCGGAATCTGGATTGGTCAGCGATATCCAGTAATCAAGGCGCAGGTAATAAGCAAGCCACACGGTGAGCACACACAGGCTTGCATCCACGGCCAATACGATAATCCGTTTGGCAACGCGGGGTAAATCGAGAACCGGGCTGGCGAACTTTGAAAGAAACATGTTGGGTATGTGCCTTTATGTACCTTAGTGCGAAACGCCGTCGCGTTTAAGCACTTTTAAAAAAGTCAGCCATAGAATATGGATGTCAAACAACAAGCTTTGTTTTTGCATGTACTCGAAATCCAGCTGTACTTTTTTTGGAATGGGTATGTCGTCGCGGCCATTCACTTGTGCCCAACCTGTTAAACCTGGAAGAATTTGGTGGACGCCTTTTTCCGTGCGCAATTCAATTAAATCGTGCTGGTTAAACAATGCGGGGCGCGGGCCCACAAAACTCATGTCGCCTTTGAGAATGCTCCACAATTGTGGCAACTCATCCAGGCTGGTTTTGCGTATGAAGGAACCAATGGGCGTAAGGTGCGAATGTGGGTTGCTGAGTAAATGCGTGGCCACGGCGGGCGTGCCAACACGCATGCTGCGAAATTTGGGCATTTTGAATATTCGGTTGTGAATGCCTACCCGGTCGCTCCAGTACAAAGCGGGGCCTTTGGATGTCAAGCGCACTGCAAGCGCAACAACAAGAATTGGCAAAGCCAGAATAGCCAAGGCAGCAATACCCAATAACAAGTCGAATAAACGTTTCATGATCGTAGTTTCAGTTGCCCTTGCTGCATATACCAATCGGCGGTTTCTTTCATGCCAGCCTGCATGGTGTAAGGGGGGGTCCAGTTCAGTTCTTCACACAAGGCCTTGGGGCTTGCTGTAAGGTTGCCCAACAAGCGTTGCGCTGCGGCGCGCTTGCCCAACAAAGCGGCCAATGCCTCGATAAGCCGTGGGGATATATTGACAAGGTTGGGTTTGCGCCGGAAGGCATTTGCTATTTCACGAACAAGCTGTGCCGTGGAAACATCGGCGTTGTCTGAAACCAGATAACTTCGCCCAGCCGCACTGGGGTGCTGCACACAGGCGGCAATAGCGCTGGCCAGGTTGCCCACGAACACCAGGCTTCGTTTGTTGTTCACCGCACCGAATGGCAAGGGCACACCCTTGGCAACTACACCGAGCAATTTTAAAAAGTTGGCCTTTACGCCAGGCCCGTACACCAACGGCGGGCGCACTATAACCACTTGCAAACCGCTTTGCTGGCTGAATTCGAGTAACTGCTGCTCGGCCTCAAATTTTGAAATACCGTAGGGGTCGATGGGGCTGGGGGTGGAATTGGCAGTGAAATCGCCGGCCTCACCATTCACCTTGATGGAGCTGACAAACACCAGGCGTTTAACACCGCATTGCACAGCCTGCCTTGCAAGCTGCAAGGTACCCAAGGTGTTGGCCTGCCTGAATTCGAATAAAGGGTCTGCAGCAGTATCGTTCATTACATGCACGCGGGCTGCAAGGTGCACCACCGCGGTACAACCCTGAAGCGCTTCAAGCCAATTGGTGTTTGGGCCCAGTGCTGATACCTGAAATGTATTGGGCTGGCTTGAATGCGACCGGCTGGTTTTAACAACCTCCGCCCCAAGGCTTTCCAACAGTTGGCACACTCGCTGACCTACAAAGCCGGTGGCACCCGTTACCAGAATACGTTGACCATTCACTTGGACCACACAGTGCGATTAATGTAATCGGTATAACTAAGCACCACACGGACCACCTGCCTGGCCACGTGGGGGTTTTCGTAATCTTTCACCACAGGTGCCACACCAGGTTGCACAGCCTTTTGCTCTATCACTACCCGAACTGCATCCAGCACGCGGGCTTTCTTCAAACCCGACATGATGAGAATACCCTCGTCCATTCCTTCGGGCCGTTCATGAGCATTGCGAATGGTGATGGCTTTCAGCCCAAGCAAAGATGTTTCCTCAGTAATGGTGCCGCTATCGGAGATAACGCACGCAGCACCCATTTGCAAACGAATATAATCGGTAAAACCAAAAGGCTTGAGAAACTGGATGAGCGGATTCATGCTGCTAAGGTCGAGTTCGGCAAGGCGCTTTTGAGTACGCGGGTGAGTAGAAACGATTACAGGGTACTTGTACTGCTGTGCCAAGGCATTCAAGGTTTCAAGCAGATCGGCTACATTCTCAGGGCTGTCTACGTTTTCTTCGCGATGTGCGCTTACGATGAAAAACCTGCCCTCTTCCAGCTTCATGTTTTCCAGTACTTTGCTTTGCTGAATTTTGGGCATGTAATGATCAAGCACTTCCCGCATGTGCGAACCGGTCTTAATGATTGTTTCCGGGCGTATACCTTCGGCAATCAAATAGCGGCGGGCATGCTCGGTCAACACCATATTGATGTCGCTTAAATGATCAAGCACTTTGCGGTTTAATTCCTCTGGCACTCGCTGATCGAAACAGCGGTTACCCGCTTCCATGTGAAATACGGGTACTTTGCGGCGTTTGGCAGAAATAACGGCCAGGCAGGAATTGGTATCGCCGTACAGCATCAAGGCATCGGGCTTAACTTGCTCAAGAACCGCATCCGATTTCTCGATAACACGCGCAATTGTTTGTGCCGCATTGTCGCCCACCGCCTCAAGAAAGAAGTCGGGCTTGCGAATGCCCAGGTCGTCGAAAAAAACCTGGTTCAGTTCGTAATCGTAATTTTGACCGGTGTGTACCAGGGTGTGTTCTGTGTGTTTATCCAGCTCGGCGATTACCCGGCTCATCTTGATCAGCTCGGGCCGGGTGCCCACCAGGGTCATCACCTTAAGCATTCAGGAACTCCTGCACATAGTCGAGCTTGGTAAGCACATCTTTGACACCCTGCACATCAAGGCGGTGAGTGTTGTGCGAGGTGTAATCATCGAACTCGGAAATTCGCTGTTCACCTTCAACAAAATATTTTTTGTAATTAAGGTCGCGATTGTCGGCAGGTATACGGAAATATCTGCCCATGTCTTCGGCTTTGGCCATTTCCTCACGCGACACCAGCGATTCATACAGTTTCTCGCCGTGACGGGTGCCAATAATTTTTATCGGGTTGTGTTTGTTCAGAAGTTCTTTCAATGCCTGAGCCAAATCTGCAACGGTGGATGCTGGCGCTTTTTGTATGAAAATATCGCCCTGTTGCCCATGCTCGAATGCATGCAACACCAGGTCAACCGATTCTTCAAGTGACATGAGGAAGCGCGTCATGCTGGGGTCAGTCACAGTAATTTCCTGACCATCAAGCAATTGCTGAATAAACAAGGGAATAACCGAACCGCGACTGGCCATTACATTGCCGTAACGCGTGGCACACACAACGGTGCCACCCTCAGGAATGGTGCGCGATTTTGCAACCATCAGCTTTTCAGCCATGGCTTTGGAAATACCCATGGCATTGATGGGATACACCGCTTTGTCGGTACTAAGCACCACAACACGGCTAACGCCCTTGGCAATGGCTGCATTGAGCATGTTCTCGGTGCCCAGTACATTGGTGCGCACGGCTTCCATGGGGTAGAACTCGCAAGAAGGAACCTGCTTTAGCGCGGCGGCGTGAAACACATAATCAACCCCGGTCATGGCTTGTGAAATACTGTCGTAATCACGAACATCACCGATGTAAAACTTGACCTTGTCGCAGCCCAGGGCAATGCGCATGTCTTCCTGCTTTTTTTCATCGCGACTGAAGATGCGAATTTCCTTGACCTCAGTTTCGATAAAACGCTTCAGCACGGTGTGGCCAAAAGAGCCTGTACCACCGGTGATCATGAGTACTTTTCCGTCGAACATGGGAACTCGTCTGTGTTTATTGGATTCGGGAGCGGCGCATTTTCTGAATCAAATCAGGCCAATTAGGGGCAGTATACCCGCTTGCCTGCTGGAAGCGCTTGGCACACAGGGAACGGTCGATCACCAATCCACTATCGGGGGTAATTGTGGTGTGTACACCATATTCCGCAGCAATCAATTGCAACAGGTTCAGCTTTGAAATAGGCTCGGCTGCCACGTGGTACAAGCCATACAGTTGCGGGTTTGGAAGCACATAATCAATAATGATGCGGGCCAGCTCGCAGGTAGGAACGCCAGAAAATATGGCTTTTGAAAAGCCTTTTACGCCACCTTGCTGGGCTAAAAACCATTCCAGCAAGGCGAAACTGGTGCCGAGTTCATGACCAATGATGGACGTGCGCAGCGTGATTGCATGCAAGCTGTCATGCAGCTCACCGATGTACTTGGACCGCCCGTACAGGTCTTCAGCATCAGAGGGATCACTTTCAAGGTAATAGCCTTTTTTCCCGTTGAATACACAATCGGTGCTGACATGTACCAAGCGCGCGCCTGCCAAAGCGCAAAGCTGCAGCAAGCGGTGCGGCAGCATGGCATTAATGGGTAATGCAACAAGTGGATTATTGGCTTGGTCCAGTTGCTTGATCAGCCCAACGCAGTTAATAACCACATCAGGCTTTACTGTGTTGAATGCACCGACCAGGGCATCTTGATCAAGCACATCAAGCCCGGTGAAAATGCCGGCTGACGAAAAACCAGCCAACTTTGTATGCGGGCTGCTACCACGCTGGCTGCCCCACACTTGAAATTGCCCGGTTTCACACAATGCTTTGAATACGGCACTACCCAGCATACCGGTGATACCCAACACCAGAATTCTCATTTCTTGTCCTTGCGCATCGCGCCGAGCGTTTCAGCCAATTGGCGGGCCTGGCTTTCAGTTTCAAAATACTCAAGGAAATACGATTTACCCTGACGACCCATTTCCGAGCGTTCTTCGCCCGACATGGCCCTGATTTTGAGAATGTTTGCGGCCAAAGCCTCACTGTTGCCTGCTGGCGAGGCCAAACCAGCCTTGGCCTCAAGCACCACTTTGGCGCCTTCACCATTCAAACTGGCCAATACAGGTTTGCCTGCAGCCAGATATGCCTGAATTTTACTAGGAATTGTCAACTCAAAGATGGGATCATCTTCCAGGGAAACAAGCAATGCGCCCGCCCTATTGAAGATTGAGGGCATGCTTTGCATGGGAAACCGGCCGGGTAATTCAAGATTGTGCAATGCCCGGGCTTCTTTTTGCTGGGCAAGCCATTCGCTTTTGCTGCCGCTGCCTACCAAAACAATTGCGATATCTGCATGGTTTTTCAACTGTTCGGCCGCACCCACCACACAATCCAGTGCCTGTACTTGACCCAAATTGCCTGCAAAAACCACACAAAACTTGCTTTCAAGCAAAGCAAGCAATTCAGCGGGTGCATCAACAGGGGTATCGGTGCTTTGCTGTGGAAAGGAATTCGGCTGATAGCGAATTTTGCTGCGATTGGCATATTCATTCAACGGCGGAATAAACGCCTTGGATTGGGCAAGCAGCAGATCGCAGCCTTTGTAGATCCAGTAAACCATGTAGCCCACGGCTGTGAGTGCTTTGTCATTCCGTATAAAACCCGTAGCTTTTAAACTTTCGGGCCACAAATCCTGAACCCACAAGGCCAACGGGGCGCGCTTGATCCACTTTAAAAAAATTGCCGGAATTGTTTGTGTGATGGGTGACGGTGCGTAAACCAGAATTGCATCAAACTTTAAACCACGCAAAGCCCAAGGCAGGCAGAGCAAACCGGAAAGTACAAAAACCATGTAGTTCAAAATAAGGTTTTTTGCACCGCCATGTTTACGCGCCCAGGTTGGAATACGCACTACCAACGTTTGCTCATCGAACAATTCGCGTTGAACTCCCCAAGCACTGTAACCCGGGAAAATTTTGCCTTCGGGATAGTTTGGTTTGCCCGTGGCAATAACCACTTGATGGCCTTGCTTGACCAAAGCTTTGACCACATCGTTGATCATGAAACTTTCCGGCCAGAAGTACTGGGTAACAATCAGTATTCTCATGGCTTGCCCTGCTGCAAAACTTGAGCAAGAAATGCCTTTGAATCAATAATTTCAGTTTTTTGTACGGGTACGTTCAAGTGGCGCAATACGGCCCGGGCAATCGATGTGGGTGAATTGGGGTCAAAAGTTTGAGCGGGCTCAATTACATCACGAACATAGTCCATTTCAGGCGCAAGAACCGCCATACCCAACTTGCTGGCCTCGATTAACGGGAGGCCAAACGATTCCAGCTTTGAGGGGAATATCAAGGCCTTTGATTCACGATATAAATTGTGCACTTCGCCATGCTTCAACGTACCCAAGTTGGTAATTTTTAGACCATGTGCGGCCCTTTTCTGCTCAATCAAGTTTGCCACATTGAATGCAGTGTGCTGGCTTACAGTGAGCGCAAGGCTTGGCCTTATACCCTGCTCGGCCAGTAACACCCAGGCATCCAGAAGCGCGGCGTGATTTTTGTGTGGTTCAGCAGAAGATACATACACGAAGTCGAATTTTTTGCATTCAGCAATTTCTTCAGCGACGGTATTTGGCTCATCGTTAGCCGGAAGAAAGGGTAGCACCGAGGCATTGAAACCCAATGTGTTTTTTAACTCCCGCTGCATGGTTGGCGACTGAACAATGATTTGGTAATTGGATTGCATGCGCCAGCGAAACCACAAACGCTCCAACATAAGGCGTGCCCTGCTGGCGAGTGGAAAACTGGAAAAATCATGAGTACCAAACATGTACCGGTTTTGAAGAAAAACGAACACCTTGGCTGGTGACTTAAACAGCGGCGGCAAATTTCCAAAGCAAAGTACAGTGTCGTGCATGTTTGCTGTTCTCGACAGAAAGACTTCAGCACCGAAACGATTTACCAGCCTTGGCTTGATGAAACGAATAGAGGAATGCAAAGCCTGATTATTGACAGGCATGCGTTCATCAAGCACACAACAGGCTGAGTGGTCTAGTTGATCTAAAAGCGTGCCTAGCAAAGTTCGTCCACCGCCTTGATGAACATTGGGCGCATGAACAAACAAGGTCATTTTGTATTGCCCAACAATACGGCATATAAAAAAACAAACCCCATGCTTTCGGCAAAATCAAAATGAAATGAGTTCAATAGATTGCCGACCAAATACATCATCAGCAAAGGCAAAACATAAGTATGTGACCAGGCGCTCTGAGTGCTGCGATAGACCGCCACACCAAAAAACCAAAGGTACAAAATCAGCGCGATTACGCCACCCTGTAGCATGAACATCAAAAACTGGTTGTGCGGGTTGTAAAAAGTGGGCCAGCCAGCCACTTCAACCAAGGGTTGCACTGCGCCTTGAATGCCACCCAAACCGTGACCAAACAAGGGGGCGTTCAAAAAAGCAAACCAGCTGGCGGTTAAGTACATCACTCTCTCGCCAATACTGGTTTCCTTTTGCGGTTGCCCTTGAAGCACTTGTTGAATTTCCAGCCACGTGGTGGAAAACCGATCATGAATATTGTCGACCAAAAAATACGCTGAAACCAACAACGATACAAAAATAAAACCGGCAAGCAAAAAGCCTTTCAAACCGAGTTTTTGATAACCGAAATACAGGGGGATAACCATGAAAACAAGCCACCCTGTACGGCCATCGATCATGCCAAAAAGGTTGACCAAGCCTATTAAACAAAGCAAGGTGTAAAAAAACTTGAACAGTGAGTTTTCAGACTTAGCCAAACACACCACCCAAAGATAAATGGCAATGACCAAAAAAAAGTTATGCGTGATGTGTGATTTAAACACTGTAGGGTTGCTTGGAATGGCATACATGTCGGTAGCTTTTGAACCGAACAAGGAGGGATCTACGCCAAGCCAGATTGCATAGGATAAAACCAGCACAATCACCATTCCAGCCAGGAAACCTTGACCTATTAAACGCCTGTTTTCAGGTGTCAACAGAACACTCGCAAGTATTGGAATTAAAGCCAGTCGGCCATATTTGGAAATGAATTCGGAGTAAGCGCTAACTTCATTGCTTGCATAAATGTATGTGCTTGCAAGAAAACCCAAGAGGAGCCAAAGGGGTATCAATTCTTTCCGGACACAAAAATGGAGTATGGCGCCCCTGCATTGCTTATTCAACACAGCAAACACACACGCCAACAACACCAACAAATTCACTGGTGCTGGCTTAATCGGCAAAAAAAACGCCGCCCCTGCCAAAAACCAGGCCGGATTGATTCGCTGAAGAAAACTCAAACCCACCCCCACCGTTGCCAGTGCATTTTGAGGAATGCATACGTAACCGGTGCGGTAATTAGCCCGGGCAGGCCGAAGGCCACCTCGCCCAGAATAATGGCGATAAGCATTTCAGGCACGCTGGCGCGCACATTGCGGCCAATGATGTAGCCATTCACAAAGTATTCAAGCTTGTGAATAATGAACAGGTACATAACCGAACCAACCGCGACGAATACGCCATAGCGAATGGTAAGCACCAGAATAAGCGTGTTGGCCATGATGTTGCCGGCAGCGGGAATAAGGCTGGCCACGGCAGTGAACATCAGCAGCAGCTCGCGGAATGGAAGCACAACATCGAATGCAGGCAAGATGCCGTAAATGAATACGGCTGTGCAGAAGGTATTCCAGATACTGACGTACACCTGCGCGCCCATGAGCAGCGTGAAACAACGCACATAACGTTCAAGTGTTTCAAGCCAGGCAGTGGCCAAGGGCCTGACCGGGCCGCCCGCTACGGGGGTAGGTACCATTAACGCTGCGGACACACCCAGAATAAGCGCGAATACCAGTTGAAGAAAAACAAAGAAGCTGGCGCCGCCAAAGCTGCGGATGTAGCCGACAAAGTCGCTGTTGTCTTTGCTGATCATCTTGAACAATTCACTGGGCTTGCCAGGAATGTGTTCTTTAATAACCTGGGGCAAGCTGGCTGTAACCGAGTTCAGGTTGCGCAGTGCCTCTTCAATCAACTGGGGGCCTTGCTGGGCCATGGTGGCCAGCACAAAGCGCACCCCGCTATTCAAGCCAATACCCAGCAATACAACAGCCGCCGCCACCACTGCTGTGGTTAAAAAGGTAGGTAGCCAGCCAAACAAACCCCGCATGAAAGCACCGTTGAATTTATTGATGTGTGGCTGAAGCAGGCGCACAAATCCGCGGCGTGTAAAGCGCGTAAGGGCAAAAATGGCAAGCCCTGCGATAAGGCCCACGCCAATTTTTAAACTCAACATGCTGACCCAAATGGCCAATATGCCCACCACGGAGGCGTATTCCCAACGAACGTTGTACTGGTTTTGATGCTGCACGGAGTTGGACATGGAATATCTTGGCTGCTTGTCAGGTTAGGTATGACCAAGGTTTTTCAGATTCTATCCCACTTTCAGGAAGTTTCCGCCCTACTTATCCCGGGTGACCCACACCAGACAGGTCCAAATCAGTTTTTCGTACCCACAAGAAACCCACTGATATATTGCGCCACGCGATAGATAGATTGGCCCACACGGAACGGATACAAATGAACAAGACTTGCATGAAAATTTTCAATTGCCTGCTTGTAAGCCTGGCAATAACAGCTTGCGGTGGCGGGGACGCCCCTAGCGCACCCGGCAACACTGCGGGCGAAAACGAAGCTGGTGGTGGAAACAACAACGGAGGCGGCAACAACGGTGGCGGTAATGATGGTGGCGGCAATGTGGGCACACTGCTTCGCGGTGTGGCGTCACAGGGCGGGCCTATGGCTGGTGTCTCGATTGTGGCTGTGGAGCTGAACAGCCAGCGTGGCGCAAGCACAACCACAAGGGCAGATGGAACATTCGAACTGAATATTAGCAACCTGACACCGCCGCTTAAACTGTTCGCAAGCAATAGCCGAACCGCTGAAAGTTTTGCGCTAACCAACGTTGCGTTTGCCGGGCAAACAGTTGCGCACATCAACGAGGCAACTCACGCTGTAACCCAAGCCATGGGCAATAACCCAACGCAAGCCAGGCACGCTTTGCTCAGCGATAGCCTTGTTGGGGCTTTAAGCAACTATGTGGGCAACAGCGCCACCAACTTTAACACCGACCCCAACTACCGCGCGGATTCAACCGGAATAGATGGTGTGCTTGGGCAAGTACGCCTTGCTTTTGTTGGCAATGGCATTTTGCTTGAAAACCGGACCAACCCAACCCAGCGCGTTGTTCTGGACACCACAGTGGCCACACCCCCTGCGGTCAACTTGCCGGCGACACCTGCCAACCAAAGCGTGAGTGTGGCGGAACTACGCAACTTGCTGCTGGCTTTTGAGGCAGCCTTGGCGGTGCAGTCGACCAACGCCAGCAAATTTGACAATGTGCTGCATCCCGACTTTGTTGACACCGACGGCTTCAATGCCCAGGAAATTGCGGAAATCAGCAGCGCCACCAACATCAAACTGGAGCGTTTTGAAATATTGCGCTGTTTTGCAGACACCACCTCAACACAGGACCGTTGCCTGGTGCGCGCTATGCTGTATGCAAACGCGCCCGATGAAACACTTGATTTCGGCAACCCCAACTTTGCAGAGGTGGCTTTGGCCGACAAGTTTGACGTGATCGTAGAACGCCGTAACACAGGGGGCGTGGTAGGCCCGCTTAAAATCGCCGGCGGGCAATTCCGCCCGCATGCAGTCAATTCTTACCTGCTACACCTGACAGACACCACTATACAAGCAGCAGGTACTGTGTTTGCTAGCACTACGCGCAGCGACTTGGTATTAAACATAGACCCGACCAAATCCGATGTGCGTGCTGCCCAACTGATTCGCACCCAGAACACCACAACCAGCACACTGCTTGGGCTGACAAAGCCAGACAATGGCCAGTGCGCCGGAGTAACAGGCCTGGTTAGAAATCCGCTGAACAGTATCGACTGCAGCCGCCAGTTTACGCCTGCGGGTTTGGGTAACCTGGAAGTAGACAGCAGAGATGGACGTTTAAGCCTTGCCCTTCAAACCAGCAATGCAGCCCAGTCGATTCAGGTGCCTTTTGTCAGGGTTAAATCAGGAGCATCGGTAAGGCCAGCTCACTTCCCTACCTTAAGCACCAACAGTTTGCAGGCACTTCATGCGTACGGGCGCGCCACCTTGCCGCCAACTGCTTTGAATATTGAATTGTCACCACCAAATGGCTTCAATGAAGTGTGTATTACAACAGACACTGAGGAAATGACGCCTTCGGTGTGCGTTCGCAAGACCCGGCAGGTGAGCATTCCCAACAACCTTTTGCCTTCTCGACGCAGCAGCTATGTGCTGTACACAGTCGACAACGAAGGCAATCGATTTGCTAACCGCTACAACTTGCAATAAACGCTTAGGCTTACTCTTCTATGGGCTTGCAGCAATGCGGCAAGCCCGATCAAGCCAAACAAACCCAAGGCACCGCCACCTCCCCCACCACCGTTGGAAGTTGCAGTTACAGCAGCAGGTGAAGATGAAGCTCCTGAACCCGTGGTGACACCAGTGCCACCACTTGCACCCGATGTTGCACTCGGCACAAAGGTGCGCTCGTTCACGCTGGCATTGGCCAAGCGCACCACACCGGTGTTGCTGCGGTTGGTGGCCGTGTCGGTTACCGTCAGTGCAAATTCGGCAATGTTGCCCGCCATGCCCGATTGCACCTGTAAAGTACTGGTACTGGCCCCAGCCAACACCACCGGGTTGCCGAACACCTGCTGCCAGCTGAAGCTTAGGTTTTCGCTGCCACCAGCAGTGTTGGTGGACAAACCACCCTCCAGTACAAACGGGCCATTGCTGGCCACCACAGCCGACTGCTGCACGTTCGCCACGGGCAAGGCATTGCCCAAGGCGCGTGTGGCCTGAAGTGCGCCAAGTACATTGAGCAGGCCCACACCGCATGCTGTGCTGGTGCAATTGCTGCGGGTGAAACCAAATGCACCTTGGCTAAAATTGGCATTGCCTGGGTAAGGCAGAGCGTTGTCGCGCAATAGCGCTTCAATTTCAGCAGGCGTAAGGCTGGGGCGTACTGCTTTGAGCAGTGAAATAGCACCCGCCACCATGGGAGCGGAGAAACTGGTGCCTGCAAACAAAAATGTGGTGCTTCCATTGGAATCGGGAGCCGAATCACCGGTGTTACTGGCCCCAAGGTAAAAGCCATTTGAATTGCCCGGTGCATGCAAGGTAATAAAACCGGTGCCCGCGCCTTTGGCGGTGTAGGTGGCCAATTGGCCATCTTGCTCGGCTGCACCAGCGGCAATGGTACCCGCACAGTTGGCTGGGTATTGCACCGCACCGCCAGAGTTATTGCCCGCGGATACCACCACGGATACATTGCGTGCCCTTGCATCGGCAATGGCCTGGGCGATCATGTCGTTCGCGGCACAACCGCCGCCAAACAAAGGTGTGTCGGTTGCGAAGCTTAAGTTGATTACATTGGCAGGGTTGGGGTTCACGCCGATGGAGGGGTCTACCCGGCCAGAACCGGTAGCCCAGTAAAAGGCATCGATAATGTCGGAGCTGGTGGCAATACCGCACCTGCCCGATACCCGCACTGGAAGCACCTTGGCATTCCAGTCCATACCCGTCAGGAATTGCCCGTTATTCGATTGGGCCACCGCCACCGAGGCCACTGTAGTGCCGTGCCACGAGCTGGTGGTTGAGCTGTCTGGGCAGCTAAAGCCGGCAGGCGGCGCATCGCCAGGGTCGGAGGGATCTGGGTCGCGACCATCGCCATCGTTAGAGCCTGAATCGAATACCGTGCCGCTTTCTCGAGTGCCGGTGGGTGGGGTTACGCGGCTGACGAAGTCGTAACCAGGCAAAAGGCGGCCTTTTAGTTCAGGGTTTTCAAACAACACGCCTGAATCGAGCACGGCGATGACTACGCTGCTGCTGCCGCGGGTTTGCTCCCACACGTCTTGCATGCGCAGCGATGCATAGGCGCCAGTGTTCATGTAACTGGCCTGGTTAACCGCATAGACAGGATCGTTCGGGGCGGGCACTGCGGCGCGGCGCAATTGAATGTCAGGGTTGGCAAAACGCACGCCGGGCAGTGCCTGAAGGGCGGCCTGTATGGCCTGCGGGGTTTGCAAACTGCCCAGTTCGGGATGGCGTTGCATTTCAACCAGGTAACTGTTGGGCTGCAACAAGGGGCGAATCATTTGAACCGGTACACCAAGGGTGCTTTCCAGGGTTTGCAGCATGCGGCTGGATACGGCGGTGCGTGGCGCAGGGTTGCTCATATTGACAACCCAACGCATGGGCGTAGGGGTGGCTGTGGTGCTGGCCGGGCTAACAAGCGGGCTTGCATGCGCACCGGGTGTGCCAACAAGGGCAATGGCCCCTAACAACGATGCACAACCCTTCAAATACAACTTCACATCCTTCCCCTGATTGTTATAAGTCTTTTCGGCTACATGTTTTTACCCTTTGGGCATGGTAACGGATTCACCCCACAGTGCGTGCACACTGCGGGGTGAATTGGTGCCGGGACACTATGGGGCTTTAGTCACTTACAAACCAATGATTCCACCGTTTTTCTTGGTGATTACAATTGTTGCTGACCGTGGTCGGCTTGCTGCAGAAGGCGTTGTTCCACCACCCGGATTGCCAAACTGGTTATTGCCCAGTGGGTAAGGCCAGGAGCTGGTCAAGCTTTGCAAGTTTGGTGTTTCTTCACCGGGATGCTGAATATTGACGAACAGCGCTTTGCCGTCCCAACTTTCGGTGATTCCGGTGATCTCGCTGTCTTTCGGGCCTACCAACAACCGGCGCACAACGCCAGGATTACCGACACGGGTGGTTACTGTTTTTGTATTCAAGCCGTCACGCGATGTGTTAGTGATGTTCACCAACTTGCCATCGCCCACTTCCCCGGGCACCACAGCCAACAACATGCAGTTGGTGGTGTCGGTGAATGCGCCATCGTCGGTTTGTACATACAAAATTCCGGTTTTTTCCGAGAACCACAAACCATCCGGGCTGGACAGGAAGTTGTCTGGGGTCAAACCAGATACGTTCACTGAGGGCTTGTTCAGGTCGTCGGTTTCGGCACCAAACAGGTAAATATCCCAAATGAACTGCGTTGCGGCCGGGTTCTTGGCGGCCTCTTTCCAGCGAATAATATGGCCGTTGACGTTGCCGTAGCTTGAAGAGGCACTGGCCTCGTTGTCGCGGTAAGCACGCGGATTTGCTGCGTTCAGGGTGTTGATGTCAGTTCTGCTGGTGTTGTTGGTCAGCGTCATGTACACATCGCCGTTCTTGGGGTTAACCGCGCCCCATTCTGGCCTGTCCATGGGTGTGCCACCAATGAAGTCAGCCAAAATGCGTGTGTTCACATACTGATCCAGCTGGCCTTCAACCATATAGCTTTTCGCGCCAGCCAAAGCCAGCGAGCCTGGGCGGCGCGGTGTAATTTCCGTGCCTTGCGCTACGTCGGCAAGGCGCAACCATTCGCCACTGAAGTCTTCGTTGAATTTGGCCACGTACAAGGTGCCTTTGTCCAGGTACTTGTCACCCACGGCCAAGCCGCCATTGATGTCTCGCTTGTCCCACTTTGCGTCTGAAACAAACTTGTAGATGTACTCGAACCGGCTGTCGCAACCCATGTAGAACACCACGGGCTCACCTTGTTTTACGGGGCCAACCCAAGCGCCTTCATGCGCAAAGCGCCCCATGGCTGTGCGTTTGCGGGGAGTGCTGTCGGGGTTGAATGGATCAATTTCAACGTTGTAACCAAAGGTGAAAGGGGCGTTGCGATAGTCGCTTGCACCGGCAGCGCGTGTTGCCTCAGCGCTTGCGGGTTTCACATTCCAACGGCTGAAAATTTCATTCGTATAACCGGCTTCATTGGCTGTGGCCCATAGTTCGCGACCCGAGGCGTTATCAGAGATACCGTATCGGCGATGCGAGGCCGCATCGTTTGCGGGAATGCCTGCGTAGCCTGAATTCTGATTCCGGAAATATCCATTCCAGTTTTCTTCGCAGGTAAGGTATGTTCCCCATGGGGTGTAACCTGAGGCACAGTTGTTGATGGTGCCACGAGTCAGGGTTCCGTCCGGTGAAAACCTGGTTTTTGCGAAATCGGAGCCTCGCACCGGGCCCTTGATTTCCATGGGGGTCAGTGTAGTAATGCGGCGATTGAATTTGGAGTCTTGAACAACGGAGTAGCGCCCGTCTTTGTTGCGTGAAACCTCGATCACGCTTACCCCGTGCAAGTGCATTTCCTTGATGACTTCAACTGGGTTGCGTGGTGACGCGCTGGGGCCATTTGGGTGCAAAAACAGTGGGGTAATGGCTTCATGGTTAATGCAAAGTAGACCACGGTCGGAGGCCTTTTCATCCCATTTGCCATTCGCGCCAAGGCCGAAAAAGTACATGCCGTCGTGATGATCGCCTGCGCGGAATTCAAACTCAAAGGGATCACTTAAGCCATCTGTGCCATCATTTGCATAGTTGGCGATGCCCTTGGCAATGGGGTCGCCCAACTTGTACAGCACTTCAAATTGATAACCCTCGGCAACAGTCACTGCGTCGGCGGTACTAAGGGCAGTCGATTCAAAACCCACGCGGCGAGTGGCAAAGCCTTGATTGGCCAACGCATCATCCATCACCAGATTGGACAAACCCATGAAACCCAGTGTGGCTACACCTGCACCACCTTTTAACAAACCGCGACGCGCCGGGTTTTGAAGCTGCTGATTGATGATTTCTTCAAATGACGGACTGGATAAAACTTCCATTTCTTTTTTGGTTAGTGATGACATCTCGACCTCCGTTTAAAACCAGAGGAGTGTGTTATCGCCATGTTACAGGGGTGTGAGTTTTTTCTTAAAGAAATGTTTCAGCCTGAACAAGCGCTGAACAAAGCCGGGCAAGGGTTGCGGCCTAACGGAGTAAAGTGCCTTGTTCAGCCGGGCAGTTCGTGGCAAACTTAAAGACCAAGCGATTGATTCCATTGGAGGTAGTTAGCGAATGCCGAATCAAACCAACGATGTTCCCAGGCGTAAACAAGCCCTGGACAAAGAAAACAGTTTAAGACAACGAATATGGAAACTTTGGCTTGTTATTTTTGCCGGAGTATTAACAGCAGCATTCACCACCAGCCTTGCCCAAGCTGACGAAACCGCAGACCGGCAACAATCCCGGGCAGTGATTGAGGCCCAGTTAGAAGCCTTTAAACAGGGCGACGCCCCAAAAGCGTTTTCCTACGCAACCCCCAATATCCAAACCATTTTTGGCGACGCAGACACCTTCATGAAAATGGTGCGCGACGGCTACGACATGGTGTACCGCCCTGCTTCAGTTCGGTTTGTGAAGTTTGAGACCGATGGAATGAACGCACTACACGCGGTGCAAATGATAGACCACCAGAAAACGCTTTGGAACGTATACTATTTGGTAGAAAAGCGCCCGGACGGCACCTGGAAAATTTCCAGCTGCGAGGCCGAGAAAGCAGAAACCGACCTGATTTGACATGAACACTGAAGCAGCGACACCCACTTGCAACATTTCCCTGACCGACGCGGCACAGGAACGAATTCTGGATTTGCGCGACAACATGCACAAACCAGCCATGATTCGCCTGTACGTGCAGGGCGGCGGCTGCTCGGGCTTTGAGTACAAAATCGACCTGGCCAAGGAAATTGACGAGGACGACATTCTGGTTCAAATCAATCCCTACATTCACATTTACGTGGACCAGGTAAGCGCCCCATACCTTGAGGGCACCACCATTGACTATGAAGCCCACACCTTGGCTTCGCGCTTTGTTTTCAAGAACCCGCAAGCCAAAAGCACTTGTGGTTGCGGGTCTAGCTTCTCGGTGGAATAAACCACAATTTGTTTCTGGTTCTATACAAAAATATTATTTTGTATAGAATGAGAAATATTATGCCAGCCAAATTCGACTTACAAACTGCATCGCCCCGAGAGCAACTACTCGCTTTAGGGCAGCAAATAAAGCAACACCGCAAGGCCAATAAGTTAAGCGCCGAAGCGGTGGCCATTGCCGCCGGCCTTTCACGAACCACCCTGCACCGCATTGAATTAGGCGAACCCTCAGTAGCCGCGGGCGCTTATTGGGCGGCAATTGCGGCCTTGGGCTTGAGGTGCGGAATTGTGGGGGCTTGGAATGCTCAAACCAAACCAATACCCGAAAACATTGATTTGAACCAATACCCACAATTGAAATTACTCGCTTGGCATGTGCACGGGCACCATGTTTGAGCTTGCGTCAAAAGGTAGGGCTTGAATGTTTAAGCGCACACACCACCAAGCAATTGAGCAGGTGCTTCGATTAATGAATGCGGAGTTGCTAAAAAAGCATCATTGTTATTTTGGTGGAGGTACAGCTATTGCGCTCAGGTTCGGGGAATACAGGGAATCAGTGGACATTTATTTGATGGTTTCTGATGTGCAAAGTTACCGGGCACTGCGCACAT
This sequence comes from Burkholderiales bacterium, assembly GCA_021299735.1. Lineage (GTDB taxonomy): Bacteria > Pseudomonadota > Gammaproteobacteria > Burkholderiales > Burkholderiaceae_B > Limnobacter. The sequence goes on from JAJTEM010000030.1 coordinate 24,595, forward strand.
TGGTTAAAGAGCACGGAAGTGTGTTGACTCTTTTCAAAGAAAATACCACTTTGATTTCGCAACTGCGCGAAGTACGTGCAGACCAATACGGTATTCGAACAGCACTTGGCCTGGGAACACACACCATTAAATTTGAAATTGTTTTGGAGGCTCGAATTGAGTTTGAGCCTCCAACTTCTGATGATGAGGTATGCGGTGTTGCAACGCTTGGCATAGTTGATTTGGCTGCAAGCAAATTGCTGGCGAATTCAGACCGCTGGGCAGATGAAGGCGTGTTCAATCGAGATTTGATTGACCTGGCAATTATGAAGCCTACAGAAGACATATTTGCAAAAGCGTACGCCAAAGCTGAAACAGCTTACGGTACAGCAATTCGAAAAGATCTTGAAAAAGCGATTGGAAAATTATTAGACAAGCCTGATTGGCTTGAAAAATGCCTACGCGCCATGAATATGAACGAAACGCCACCAGCCACCATAGTGACCGCGTTGCTGGCACTTGGACGCATGCTAAAGAAACTCAACGGCACTTGACTTCTTCTTTGAATTCGTCGTATTTGGCCTCGCGTTTTACCTTGCATTCGCCACCGCCCCAGGCCAATGCAGGCTCAGTTAAGGCAATTGCTGTAACTGTTGCGGTTAAGACGATGAACGGCTTCATGGATACTACCTCGGGGTGTTTTCGGTAGAGGCAATAACGGGTGGGGCGAAGGGGGAGTTGACGGGTAAGGCATTCAACGACAAGTAAGACCAAGTGACACTTGATAGAATCTTCAAGCACTAAAATTTTAGGCTCCGGTTCATCGACCTTAAATAGTGGAAACCGCCTAACCAACAGCCCAAAAATGATCTGGCCTCAGTTCTTCATAAAGAGAATCGAAAGATTCACTTTTAACCAGGTGAAGCCAACCTTCAAGCTCATGAACTAGTTTGCTTGAAGGACTACGCTCCAGCCCCCAGGCAGCAAGGTCTAGATAAATTACTCTTCAACAAAGACTCTAAGCGACAATGGATCTTTAACTGAAAATCGACCAGCATCCACATCAACTATTATGTTGTAACAGTCACATGCTACAGCGTGTGTTGGCTGAGATTTCAATACTGAACCGCAGCTCAAACATTCGTAGCGAACGGTGGCACCTACAGGGGGCGAGTCAACACGAAAATTTTGAATATATGTTTTTTTTGTCACAAATAACTCCACATAATTTAACCGCCTGGAATTTTTCGGCTAATAACTTCAATATGACCACTATCGATATATTTCTGAATCGGTAGAGGTAATTCATGCTGAATACCTCCGCCCAACTCCCCGAAATACGGAGCAGCAGGGCCACTTGGAACATCAGGTATTTCCTTCACGACCTTGTACACGGAAAGAGGCCGGTTATCGGTACCCGGAGGCAAAGCTCTCATTGGATAAGGAACATCCTTAGGAGCAACAAAGGTTCCGTAATCACGGAATTTTCCGCTCTCATCAACAAAACCCCCATATCTACTTATTTCATAACCTTCAGGCAATGTCTGACTAACTGGTGCTCTAGCAAACCCACGATTTGGGGGCCAATAAAGCTGCAAACTACACCCTTCCTTGCCGCTCAACCCCCACGGATCCACCCATGTCATTGGGTTTGGCGCGTACTGGTACGCGTTCATTCCACCCAGCAAACCGATTGGGTCTTGCGTGGTGAACTGGCCGCAGTTGGGATCGTAGTAACGGTGCCTGTTGTAGTGTAGCCCTGTTTCTTCGTCGTGGTATTGCCCTTGAAAGCGCAGTGGGTTGTCCACTTCGTTCACATGCGCTACGGCCAGTGCGCCGTAGGTTTTGAAGGTG
>JAJTEM010000011.1 GCA_021299735.1 Burkholderiales bacterium
CCCTTCCCATCCCGAACAGGACCGTGAAACGCCTTAGCGCCGATGATAGTGTGCATTCGCATGTGAAAGTAGGACATCGTCAGGCTCTCCAATTCCAAAAACCCCGCTCTCAACCTAGAGGCGGGGTTTTTTACTTCTTCCTTCCAATGAAGTGAACATCTAAAAAGGCCAGTTCATATAGAACTGGCTTGCTTACTGTCCTTCTAAAACTGGTAGCACCTGCTTTCTGCTTGCTTTTTTATTCCTTTATTTCAACACGCTGCAATTCGTACTAACAGACACCAACACTTTGCCCAGGGCGGGCACAGAACGTGGGTCGAGCGATTTTCCGGTGTTTAAAAAAGCAACCGAAATATCACGCGCCGGATCTGCCCAAGTAACAATATTGATCAAGCCCAGATGACCGTATGCATTGCGCGCTTTCACTCCAAACAGTGAAAATATATTTTCACCAAGCATAAAACCAGTCGAGAATCGGATGGGAATCATCAAGGTTTGATCAAGTGTCAGTGGGCCTGCGGGTCGGGTAGCTAACTTTATGGTGTTTTCTTCAAACATCTTATGGCCGTTGTAAGTCCCGCCGTCCAGCATCATTTGGTAAAAGCGACTGACTTCATCGGCTGTGCCATAAATATTTCCCGCTGGGATACTGGCATTCATGAATCCACTGCTGTTTGAAATATTCGCTATTTTTTCGAATTCAATGTTGAGAGCGCGTTTTGCCAACACATTGATAGGGAATACAGGTGCTGCACCAGTGCTGTAGTTGAATGCAGCTGCCTGCTGGTGTTGTTCATCAAGCCCATACGTAAGGTATTTTGCACCCAGTGGTTTGGCAATAAATTCGTGTAAGGCTGATTCAATTGATTTGCCTGTAACTCTTTTAACAAGCTCCCCCAAGATGTATCCGCCAACAATCGCGTGGTAGGCCTGTTGGCTTCCATCGCCTCGATTGGTATATCCGGAGTTGATCAAATCGATCACGCTGTCCCATTTGAACAGCAGGGAGGGATGTGGGTTACTGATTGGTATTTTTGGAACCCCGGCTCTGTGCGCCAATACTTGTGCGATCGTAATATTTTCTTTGCCATTGCAAGCAAATTCAGGAATGTATTTTCCGATCGTGTCGTTCAGTTCGAGTTTGCCTTGCTCGCACAATTTGTGAATCAGCATGGCAGTGATTGCCTTGGATGCGGAAAATAAACAAATCGGCGTATCGGGAGTCATTGGCACCTGATCGACCTCCTCATCCGGATGATTCGGAGGGGGGTTGCCCCGTGCGTGACCAATCGAGCGTTTGAGTATAATTTCACCTTGACGGCGAATAACCATTGTCATTCCAGGTTGCAAACCTGTTTTATAAAAGCTTTCAACACTGCTCCAAATGGCTTCTACATTGTCGCGAGTCATGCTTACATCGTAAGGGCTTTTTTCTGCTTTGGAGTCGATATGCGTCACTGACCCCACGTTTCTTGGAACGGAAACGATATTGTATTTTTTGAACATAAATTGGGCTTGTCTCGTTGTTGTAAGTTTTTGTATAACTCACAAGTATTATTCCAAGCCAAAGCCCAGGTCAATTTAGTTTTTAGGGCCGACTCTCTAGCTTCGCGATGGGCCGGTTTTACTGTTTTGAGTTCTTTGATGCAGCTCTCGTATAAATTCATCGATTGGTTTCGAAGTACTGCCTTTGAAAAAGAGGATGGGCGAGAGTGTGCCAATCAGGGTCACGTGATCGGTTCCTTCAACCGTTTCGACCTTTGACTGATTTCCTGCGGCCTTCAATGCTTGGTGAAGTGCATTTGTGTTTCGGTCGATGCTGACCAAGGTATCACTTTGCGGAGCCAATAATAGTGAAGGAACGTTCGGTGTAGCGGCGTAATCGATTGGCTGTGATTGTGGTGGATAGTCAGGATGATTAAAAACCGGTTGTACGTCGCGGTCATTAATCGGATAAATATTGTAAGCACCAGCCAATCCAATTAAGCCTCGAATGCTTCCATCATGTTCAACGCCAGCAGCGTTTAGCCAACGGGGATCTAGAGCGAGCATTGCTGCGTTGTAGGCTCCTGCACTGTGGCCCATCAAAACATATTGCTGAGCAGGTTTAAAATTCTGGTACTCAGGTTTTTGAAGTTCTTTTTTCAGATGCGCAATACTTTGTGCGCCATCTTTCAAAAAATCAGGATATTGCACTTCGGGGTATAAACGGTAGTTGGGCACAGCGGTGATGTAGCCCATGGATGCAAGCCGTCGTCCAACAAATTCATATTCTGATTTGTCTCCCCGATTCCAGCTTCCACCGTAAAAGAAAACAACCACAGGTGTGGTGTTGAATTCATCGCTGGGATTGTCGGGCAGGTAAAGGTCGTATTTTAATTTCGGGTGTGTGCCAAATTCAATGTCCTCTTTTACCTCAGCGGTATAAATTTTAGACACCGAGTTGACCACCTGGAGGGCAGAGCAGCCGCCCAAAAGGACCAAGGGGATAACTTTTAGGCTGCGTAAAAAACGTAATGTTGATTTCATGGGGTACTACAGTAGTGCGAGCAGGCAGTACTGATAATTAACGATTGTTTATATTAAACAGAATTTGAACGCAGGATAAAGACGATGGTAGCAATTGACAAGAACATGTCTGTGTGTGACGGAGACCTCGGTGTATATCGCAAGTTGGATTCTAAAGGATCTGCTCGATCAGGGTCTGACAGTGCATGCAGCGGTACGTGATTCGAGTAGAGAAAGTTCGATTGCGCATCTGTTGAAGTTGGTCATGACGGCCTAAGTGACCTGCCCGGGAATTTCCTACCACTGAGAACTTAACTTTCTGGTCTCGGTTGGTAAATCGTTTTTCAATCCTGCCACGAATTCATTCGGGGTCAGGTAGTTCAAACTGGAATGCGGTCTCACTGCATTGTAATGCTGCCTCCAGTCTTCAATAATCACTCGTGCTTCAAGTCTGTTTCGAAACCACTCCATCGACAGGCATTCATCTCTGAATTTTCCGTTGAAGCTTTCGTTGGTACCGTTTTGCGATGGCTTACCAGGATCAATTAAAACGCTCTCAAGTTTCTCTTGCACCGCCCATTCCAGAAGCTTGGTGGCCACGAATTCCGGACCGTTGTCACTCCTGAGGTATCGTGGTGCACCGCGCACACTGATCAGCTTGCTCAGCACATCAATGACTCGTTTGGAGCGAATGCTGCCAGCCACATCGATCGCCAGGCATTCTCGTGTGTATTCATCCACAACGGTCAGACATTTGATGGTTTGACCATTGGCACAGGCGTCATACACAAAATCGTAGCTCCAGACGGTGTTGCGTTGATCAGGCATCTTGGGCCGTGGCGCAGCGCTGGCAATCGCTCTACGCCGCTTCTTCTTTGCTGGCACCTGCAAACCTGCTTGGCTCCATAGCCTTGAACAACGCTCTTTGCCGATCTGCAGGCCTTCTCTGGCCAAGAACACTCGGATTCGTCTTGATCCAAATCTTGGGTATTGCCCTGACAGGCGCCTCATCACGTCAATCACCGGCAAGTCTCGACTGGGCATCTTGCGTTCGTAATACAGGCCTGATCGGGCTACTTGCATCAGCGTGCAGGCACGTCGTTGGCTCACCCCACGACCAATCGCGTAATGGGCCTGTTCAAGACGCGCTTGCACGCTCACCACTTTTTTCTGTTGATTTCCTTCATTACCTCGATTTCAAGGTCACGGTCCACCAGCAGTTTGCGCAGCCTGGCGTTCTCGGCCTCCAGTGTCTTTAAGCGTCGGACCTCATCGGTTTCCAAATCCCCAAACTTCTTGCGCCATGCGTAAATCGTCGGTTCGCTCACGCCGTGGCGTTTGGCCACTTCCACGACCGTGTCTTTGTCTGTTTCTCTCAGGATTCGAACAATCTGTTCATCACTGAATCGGGCTCGCTTCATTTCGTCTCTCACTTCGTTGAGAGACCATTGTAATTAAGTCACGTTGGATCGAAAAATCCGGGGCAGGTCATAAGCTCTATTTTTGAATCTGGCCCTGCTCCCAAAGATGCAGGGCTTTTTTACGCTCGGATTGCCAGCGGTATTGCCCAAGTTCTCCAGTGGCTTGTATGACCCGATGACATGGAATTAAAAAAGCAATAGGGTTTTTTGCCACGGCACTTCCCACGGCCCGACTGGCGGATGATTTGCCAATTGAGTTGGCAATTTGTTGATAGCTGGCAAGTTGGCCGATCGGCAAATGAATCAAGGCTTGCCAAACTTGTAGCTGAAATGGCGTTCCGCGCAGGTACACGTTTAGTTCAAAGGGCGCTTGGCTTGCCCGGTCGAAAATCGGTTCGATCAGCAGTTTTATTTTTGAGTCTGATTCGATAAAAGTAGCCTTGGGGTATAGGTTCGATATTCCATTTTTCCAATCCCGATAAGTTAATTCATCGGTTTCAAACTCCAGACTATTAATGCCTTTATTCGTGAGGCAAACAAATACTTGACCAAACGGGCTGCTTGCCTCACCAATAATGAATGTTTGATTCAATCCTGCATTCTTGATTTCGCCAGGTGTAAGGGCCTCAAATTTCAGCATGAGGTTGTGAAGTTTGCTACTGCTTGACAGGCCGAGTGTAGTGCTGGTTTCAAGCATGCTGTGTCCTGCGGCGATTAGCTTTCGGGCATGGTCTTTTTGAAGGCACTGGAAAAACTGTTTTGGGCTTATCCCCGCCCACTCGGTGAAGGTGCGTTGCAGGTGATGTGGGGACGTATTCAGATGCCTGGCCAGCAGGGTGAGTTTGGGTTCCACCGCTGTGGCTTCAGTTGCAAAGTGGTTGGCATGTTGTTCCAGTATTTGAATTGCTTTCGCAACAAGTTTGTATTGCTTTTGGGTTTCAAATTGTGTCACGGCGATGTTCTGAATGTTTAATCACTTTGTCAGTGTGATTCTTACAGCTTGTTAGGACAATCTGTTTCTTGCGCAAATTGAAACTTGGGCGCACAGTGAGAATCGAAATTTACCCACAAGTTACATGACTTTTTGCTAGTGCTTTTCTATTTCTTGTGGGTATTGTTCGATTTGTGAATCTAAAAGGAGTGTGTCTTAGTATGAGGGGTAACAATTACACACTTTAGACTAGTTATCGCACCATCTATCAAGAGGCCAAAAAGGCCCTGAGGAGACACACATGGCCGGTTTTCTGCCTAAGAATTCCACACTTAAGTTCGCCGTTTTATCTGCGCTAGCCTCTATGCACGGCCTGTCAGCCGCCGCGGGTGCCTTTGAGGGGCCCGCGGGTATAGAAGGCCGCTGGGCGATGGAGGTGACCGTTGGTGCATCCATGCGCATGAAGGAGGCTGACGAGTCTTTGGTGTTTATTGGCAACGGTGGCAGGGCTTCTAGCGGCACGGTTGACGATGGCAATTTGAATTACAAGAAAGGCGATGTATTCAATGCTGTTGCGAAGGCTGTGGGCGAGCTTGAGCTTAAAAAAGACAACTACGGTATTTTTGTTCGAGCCAAGGCATTTTCGGATTTTCACAACAGAAGCAATAAAGTACCCCATGGTTCGCCCAACAACGGATTTCGGCCCAATGAACCTTTGAATGACAACGGGTTTGACAAAGGTACAAAGTTCGAAGATGCCCAGTTTCTAGACGCTTATTTCTTCGGAAATTATGAGCCACTGGGCAAGCCACTGACTGTGAAAATTGGTAACCAAGTAGTGACTTGGGGTGAGGCGCTGTTCGTGCTGGGTGGCGTTAACCAATATTCCAACTTTGACTCGGCCGCGCTGCGTCGTCCAGGTGCGCAGTTAAAAGAGGTGTTTTTGCCGATTCCTCAAATTTCAGCGAATATTCAGGCAACGGATTCGCTTTCAGTCGAGGGCTTTGTCCAGTTGAATCATGAAAAAGTGGTGGCTGACGGTTGCGGCACTTTTTTCTCTCAAGCCGATTTGTTGAACTGTAATTTTCAGGGTTCTCCAATCAATCCCGGTGTGATTCAGGAGAATGTTCCCGGAATTGGTGCGGCTACGATCGATTTCACTGGTTTTAATGACAGGCAAAGTTTTTCAGGTGGCGGCACGGTGCTGATTAATGGCGCGCCAGCAAACACATCCACATTGGGTGCTTTAGGGCCAATTACAGGTTTAATCAGTGGCTTGACAAATTTACCGGCGGATTTGAGTGGATTGAATTTTCGAATGGCCCAGTTGGCGGACCGCAGACCAAAAGACTCGGGGCAAATTGGATTGTCAAGCCGTTACTACGCGGGTGAAATTGGTACCGAGTTTGGTGCCTACATCGTGAATTACCATCAGAGAATTCCAAATCTCTCTTTGAAAAAAACGCCCTCTGGCTATGACGGTTCACTGTTCAACGGATTGTCTCTGGGTGGTCAGAGTGTAGTGAATCCACTGTCCTATTTCTTTGACTATGGTGCAGAAAACATCCAGGTGGCAGGCATTTCAGCAGCGACGGAGTTGTTTGGCTACTCGGTATTTGGCGAAGTAAGTTACACCAAGGATTTTCCTGCAGCTTACAACACAGCCGATTTGTTGAAGGGTGGTGCAACTGGTGATGGACCTTTGGCCCGCTACGGTGACAACACACAGTTCCCGGTTGGTTCCATCTTGCCGGGTTCGAAACCGCTGGACAAAATTCAGGCTCAGATGTCGACAATTGCTTTGTTCCCGCGTCGCCTAGGGGCTAGCCAGGTAGCCGTAATTGGTGAAATTGGTGCACAAATGTGGCGTGGTATTGGTGATCCATTCACCAGCGAGCGATTTGGCCGGTCTCCAGCGTTTGGTGCAGGTGCGCATGCCAGCTACAACGGTGGTAACTGTAATGCGGGTGTCAATCCGAACCCGCAGAATTGTGCAGTGGATGGTTACGCAACAGAAACGGCTTTTGGTTACCGTGTTTTGTCGGTGGCACAGTACCCGGATGCGATATTCGGTGTGACCTTGGCGCCAAGAATTTTCTTCTCACATGACTTCAAGGGTTATTCAGCCGATGGTGTGTTCCTTGAAGACCGTATGAATTTGGGCTTGGGTGTGCGTGCTGAAATTCAGTCCGCGAGGTATTTTGCTGAGATGAACTACAGCATGTTCAATGACAAGGCTTATTTTGACCCATTCAAAGACCGTGATTTTCTTTCTTTGGTAGTGGGCGCCAACCTGTAACAGGTGGAATGATGAGGGTGAGCCATTCGAGGTTTGTTTTTAGGAGAGTGTAGATATGAAATTGATGAAAATCACGCAGCTGGCCGTGTCCCTGGCCCTGCTAGGTTCTGTCGCCAATGTGCATGCGCAGTCGGCAGATTTCTCAAAGTTAGGTACTACCCTGACACCGATCGGAGCGGAGAAGGCTGGTAATGCTGCTGGCACGATTCCTGAATGGAAGGGTGGCATCAGCAAGCCTCCAGCTGGCTTTGATCCAGCCAAGGGTTATCTTGATCCGTTTGCCGCCGACAAACCTGTTTTGACCATCTCAGCCGCAAACATGGAGCAGCACAAAGACAAGTTGGCGCCCGGGCAAATGGAGATGATGAAGCGCTACCCAACTTACAAGATCAACGTATACCCGACACAGCGCACGGCAGCTTACCGTGCTGATGTGTACAAGTTTGCCAAAGAAGAAGCTGCCGGTATTAAACTGGCCGAAGGTGGTAACGGTATTCTGAATTTGAAGAAATCAAATGTACCGTTCCCGATCCCTACCGATGGTATTCAGGTGATCTGGAACCATTTGATGCGTGACCTTGGCGGCTCTATTACTCGCTACTCTGCCGACTTTCCTGTGCAAACCAACGGAAGTTTCACCGTGGGTAAACGTACGGAAACAATTTCCTATGCATCGTTTATGGCTGATCCTGAGCCGAACCGTATTTTTTATTACTTGAATCAAACCACAGCGCCTGCGAACGCGGCTGGTGAAGTGGCCTTGGTCCATGAGCCTTTAAACCAGGTTGAGGAACCCCGTTTGGCCTGGCAGTACAACCCTGGGCAGCGTCGAGTAATTCGTGCGCCAGAATTGGCTTATGACTCACCGGGTATTGGTGCAGACGGCTTGCGCACCAATGATGACTTCAACGGTTTCAACGGTTCACCAGACCGTTACAACTGGAAGTTGGTAGGCAAGAAGGAAATGTATGTGGCTTATAACAACTACAAGCTGACCAGCAAGGCCTTGAAGTACAGCGACATCGTTAAGCCCAACCATGTAAACCCTGACCATTTGCGTTACGAGTTGCACCGTGTGTGGGTAGTCGAAGCCACTTTGAAGCCGGGTGCTCGACACATTTACTCCAAGCGCGTGTTCTTCATTGATGAAGATTCATGGGCAGTGCTGCATGCAGACCAATACGACGCGCGCGGAGGTCTGTGGCGTGTTCGTGAGGTGTATGGTGTTCAGTTGTACGACGCCCCTGCTTTTGGCCCCGCAGGCGAAGTAATTTATGACCTGCAGGCACGCCGCTATTTGGTGAATGCCTTGACCAATGAAGAGAAGCCCGTGGAATTTGGCAAGAAATACAGCAACGCTGATTTCTCGACCGCCGCTTTGCGCCGTATGGGTAGGTAATGATGTTTCAGTGTGTTTGGGGCGTATTCGGCTCCAAACGCCTGAAATTCAAATTTTTTTCGTAACCCAGAGAAACCACTTCTCTGGGTTTTTTAAATTGGAGATGGCATGAGAAAGCCACTGCTGGGCGCAACTTTACTTGCTTGGGGTTTGTGCACAAGTCAATTTAGTTATGCATTTAAAGACCCTTTGGAATTACCAGCGATTCAGGCACCAAAGGCTGCGAAGGCTTTGTCGCTTAACGTGACGTCACAAGGCAGCAATGTGTTGGTGGTGGGTGAGCGAGGCATTATTTTGAAGCGGGATTTCGCTGCTGGCGATGCTGCGCAGGGTGTTAAAGACAACGAGGGCAAGGTGTGGACGCAAGCCAAAGTGCCCGTGTCAGTTAACCTGACTGGTGTGCAGTTCGTGAATGACAAGCTGGCATTTGTGGTTGGCCATGATGGTGTGGTGTTGAAGTCGGCTGATGCCGGCGCAAGCTGGATCAAAGTATTTGATGGAAACAAAGCCAACGAGCAAGTGGTCGCTGCGGCGAAAAAGAAAATGGATGACATGCAGAGTCGTTTTGATGCTGCAAGCTCTGCCGAGCAGGAAAGCCTTAATGAAGCACTAGAGGCTGCAACTTTTGCATTTGAAGACGCTGAGGCTGGTGCCCGGTTTGGTCCTGCACGCCCCATGTTGGATGTGTGGTTCAAGGATGCCAATACAGGTTGGGTTGTCGGCAGTTATGGGCAAATATTTGAGACCAACGATGGGGGTAACACCTGGACCCTGATTGCAAACCGGTTGGATAATCCGGATTTTCGCCATTACAACGGCTTGTACGGTGATGAAACCGGTTTGTTGTTAATTGCGGGTGAAGCCGGGCGAGTTTATATGTCCAAAGACTTCGGCGCCACTTGGGTGCGTTCGGACACCGGCTACAACGGCCATTTTTACGGCACCGTAGTAATTCGGGATGCAGCCGGACAGCCGAATGTTTTTGCATATGGTTTCGGCGGAAATGTTTACCGTTTGGGGGCGGGTGCCAGCGCATGGTGGCAGTTACAAAGCCCCAGCAAGGAGAGCTTTGTACAAGGCTTGGCCCGTGGTAAGACAGCTTTGTTTGTGGATCAGAAAGGTCGCCTGGTGAGTACGGATGAAACGGGTACCACGCTGAAAATGGTGAGCGCCGCGGAGGGTAAGCCAGTAACGGGCATGGCCCTTGTGAATAACACTTTGGTATTGAGCGGCCAGAATGGCCCAAGAACCCTGGCGCTGCCACGCTAACTGGAAGAACTGTTATGAGCAATCAAGAAGAATTGGGTAAGGTCGAGCGGTTTTTCGAGTCGATTTTGTTTGGGCATCGCAAACTGGTTATTGCGGTATTTGCATTGTTGTCGGTTTTTTTTGCCTACCATGCAGTGCAATTGAAGCCTGATGCATCGTTTCAGAAAATGGTACCTGTGACGCATCCGTTTATCGCCAATTACCTGAAATATGAAAACGAGCTGCGCCCCTTGGGTAACGTGCTTCGAATTGCTGTTCACAACAAGAACGGTACTATTTATGAGGCGGAGTTTCTGGAGAAACTGCGCTTGATCACAGATGAGGTTTTTTATATTCCCGGCGTTGATCGCGGCAATTTGAGTTCGATCTGGACCCCCAACGTGATGTGGAGACAGGTGACCGAAGAAGGGCTGCGTATGGGGCCCGTGATTGGTCAGGGCTTTTCGGGTACGCCCGAGCAAATCGAAGCGGTGAAGGCGAACGTAGAACGTTCTGGAAGAATCGGTTCTTTGGTATCAAACGACCAGCGTTCTGCGATTATTTTGGCACCACTGCTGGAAGTGGATCCTGATACTGGCGAAAAGCTGAGTTACGGAAAGCTGTCTGAGCGCATCGAGGAAGTGGTGCGTGAAAAATATCAAAGCGACGAAATTTCAATTCACATCACGGGTTTTGCGAAAGTGGTGGGTGATTTGATTGATGGCTCCAAGGACATTGCGGGATTTTTCGCGATTACTTTTGTGCTCACAGTCATTTTGTTGTTGTGGTATTCCCGTTGCTGGAAGAGCACCGCAGCCACAATTTTTTGTTGTTCACTCGCAGTGATTTGGCATTTGGGGTCCGTCAGTTTGTTGGGCTTCGGGCTGGATCCTTATTCAATTCTGGTGCCGTTTTTGACTTTTGCGATTGGTGTAAGCCACGCCATTCAAAACGTGCGAACCATGGCATCGGAGCGTTTCCACGGCGCTGATAAAATCGCTGCCTCCAAGGCTACTTTCCACTTGTTGTTTATTCCTGGCTCAGTCGCTTTGTTGGCCGATGCTGTGGGTTTTTCAACTTTGCTGGTGATTGAAATTGGTGTGATTCGTGAACTGGCGATCAGCGCTTCAGTTGGCGTGGCGGTGATTATTTTCACCAAGATGTTTTTGCTGCCGGTGCTGATGAGTTACACCGATGTCACTGAAAGTGGCTTGAAACAGGTGGCCAAACAAGAGGCCAGCAAACACACAGTGTCCCATTTGCTTTCCCGCTTGACGGAAAAGAAAGTGGCCTACAGTGTGAGTGCTGCGGCTGCACTGATTTTAGTGGTTGGTTTGTTTGCTTCTGCTGGCATCAAAATTGGTGACCTGGACCCTGGTGCGCCTGAACTGCGCCCTGATTCACGCTACAACCAGGATGTGAAATTCTTGGTAGAAAACTATTCCACCAGTTCGGATGTGTTCGTGGTGATGGTGGAGACACCTGCGGGTGAATGCGGCGCTTATCCAGTGGCCTCGGCGGTGGATCGTTTCCAATGGGAAATGGAAAACCTGGAAGGTGTTGAAGGTACGGTTTCCCTGTTCACAGTGATGAAAAACATCATCGCTGGTTTCAACGGTGGAAACCCAAAGTGGTTGGCTATTTCCCGCGACCGTTTCATTTCCAATGGCGCGCACAAAAACATTCCTACCACTTTGTATAACTCTGAATGTTCGATGACGCCCGTGATTCTGTTTTTGTCAGATCACAAAGCTGAGACGCTTGAGCGCGTGGTGGCCAAGGTTCAGGCTTTTGCAGCGGAGAATGATTCCCAAGATGCCAAATTTATTTTGGCGGCGGGCAACAGTGGTATAGAGGCTGCCACCAACATTGTTGTGGAGCAGGCCCAGAAAACCATGTTGCTGTTGGTATATAGCATTGTGGGTGCACTGGTGTGGTGGGAGTTCAAGAGTTTCCGTGTGATGTTGGCAATCATGATCCCATTGTTCATTACGGAAGTATTGTGCAAGGTCATCATGGTGCAGTTGAACCTGGGTATCAAAGTTGCAACCCTGCCGGTGATTGCATTGGGTGTGGGTATCGGGGTTGATTATGGTATTTACATCTACAACCGTCTTGAAAGCTTCCTGTCCAAAGGATTGAATTTCAAGGATGCTTATTTTGAAACCCTGCGTTCAACGGGTGTGGCCGTTGCGCTAACCGCTGTTACATTGGCCTTGGGCGTGTTTACCTGGGCGTTTTCAGCGATCAAGTTTCAGGCCGACATGGGCATGTTGCTGGCATTCATGTTCCTTTGGAACATGGTGGGTGCTGTCATTTTGATTCCCGCACTGATACGTTTGTTTGCATATGGTGCGGTTAAAAAACGGTTTGGTCCTTCGGTGGAGGCCCCAGGCCGATAACAGGTGTTGTCACGAACTCTGGGGCAGCTTCGGCTGCCCTTTTTTTATGCTCACGGGTTTGTGGTAACCTCCACAAATCATTTTCACTTGTCGATTTCTGCCATGCAGTTTCCAGCACTTCCAGCCATTCCTCACCCGTTGCAGTTCAAGTCGGTCACATTCACTGCTTTGCAGCCTGGCCCAAAGTTGATTGTTTTGGGGGCGGTGCATGGCAACGAAGTATCGGGCAGTAAGGCCATTCTGAAAATGATTCAGGAGTTTGAAGCTGGTGAACGAATATTGGCGAAAGGGGCTGTTACATTCGTGCCGATTACCAACCCCCTGGCGTATAACCGCAAGCAGCGAAATGGCGACAGAAATCTGAATCGTAATTTGACGCCCACCAATACCCCTGTTGACTTTGAAGACCATGTGGCCAATTGGCTTTGCCCTTTGCTGGCTTCACATGAGGTGTTGCTGGATATTCACAGCTTTCAAAAAGGAGATGTGCCTTTTGCTTTGTTCGGCCCAAAGAACAATAAGGGTGAACTTGAATCGTTCGAGCACGAGAGTGCCGAGCGCAGTTTGGCATTGCGATTGGGTGTGAACCGTTTTGTGGATGGTTGGCTTGATACTTACGCCAAAGGGGTTGCTAACCGGGTTGCCCATTTGAAGGCGACGGGTGGAACAGGCGAAGGTTTGAATACCGACCCGCGTTATGGCATGGGCACAACGGAATGCATGCGAGCGAGTGGGGGCTATGCCGTCACTTTGGAGTGTGGGCAGCATGACGACCCCAGCGGCCCAAGTGTGGCTTACAACGCCATTTCCAATACCTTGATTCATTTGGGCTTGATTGATGGGCCGCCTGTGTCACCGGTGAGTGATTACCAACACCTTAGTTTGGTCGAGGTGATCGATAAGCAACATTTTGAGGATCAGTTTGTGCGGGCGTGGTCTAGTTTTGATTCAATATGCAAGGGCGAATTGATCGGCATTCGACAAAGCGGAGAAGAGGTGAGAGCCAGTCGGGATGGATTTATTGTTTTCCCGAACACTTTATCCCAAGCTGGTCAGGAATGGTTTTACGTAGCGGTCGCAAACCAACTAAGCAATAAAGGAAAAAATTAAGTAATTTTTCCTAATAAAACGCATCAAATGCCTACAAACAAGTGGTTGAAATATATCACTTTCCGGATTGAGTCTTCAGTCCGCCTTTGTTTAAATGAAAGCTCTGCTAAAGGGTTTTCTAATAACGATGGGCGTCATTAAATACAGAGCTTCGCATCAAACCAACCAAGCGGTGGCGCTTTTGGGTGGTGCCACGGGCCAGTCCTACAGAACAGTGAGTTTGAATGCATCACCCGCAGTGTTTGAGGTAACCAGTGCAGGTGCGGGCATGGCATCCTCTGATTTGCTAAGGAAAAGCTCCGGAGCTCACAGCGAAGCGGGCTCTCAATTGCCTGACAAACCACTGCCTGATACTTCGGTCCAGTTTATGTCCTCCAAGTTTCTTTCGATGACTGTGTTGGAAGATCAGATTGAGCAGCCCAAAGGTTTAATTGACTCTAAAACTCAGAATTCAGAGTTGATGTCACGTTTTGAAAATATTTCTTTCGGCGCGGACAGCTCGACTGAAGTTGGACAAACAGCTTTTCCGGTTGTTTCTACAAATGCAGATGATGGTCAAGAGTTGACGGCGATAGCTGGAAACGGATTTTCCTTGCTTGATTTTATTGAACAGGCTATTGCGCAGGCTGAAGCATCCCAACAACAATTCGAGACTACTTTTGACGGCAGTCGTCAGGGTGAGTTTCGAGAGTTACTGGTTGGTCTCGGCACGCAGTCAGGAGCCGCGGTTCGAGAGTTTTTGCAAGACAATATTGCAGGTTCTGGGCGCGATTTGTTGTCTTCTACTGTTGATGCAACGGGTGTGGATTTACTCGAACCCGTCGTGAGTCCTGTTTTGAATATTGATTATTATGCCCGGTCTGCTGAACTGCTGAATGGTGTTATCGAGACCGTTGTACAGCCAATTGGATCAGTGGCCGTACCCCAGTTGGGCCCTCTACTTGCCAACCCCCGCGAAGAGTTGTCAGCTTACTTCAGTTAATTTGTGCGCATTTTTAAAAGCGTAAAAGACCACTTTTATCCCCCTTCCTAAGGATTTGTTTCGTTGCAAGCTGGTTCAAAATGAAGTTTGAGCTATATCAATGGTCAATCTACTCATGAACTACAACAACGAACGAACTCCTGGTGAATCATCTACCGAGATGATCGAGATTCTGCTGTTCTCTTTGGGCGGTCAGGAAACTTTCGGTTTGAACGTATTCAAGATTCGGGAGGTGACGGAACTGTCGCAAGTTACCCAGATTCCCGGGCAGCAAGGCGCAATGAATGGTGTCATTTCCCTGCGGGGGCAAGTGTTGCCTGTGGTGTCGCTGGGAGACGCCATTGGTATGTCGACAGGAGAGCCCAATTCCAAAATGATTATTTCCGAATTTGCGTCTCGCTCCGTGGCATTCGCAGTCACCGATGTAGACAAAATAATTCGTGTACCTTGGTCCGATGTAAAGCCTCCCCAAAAGTACGATTCTGAAGAAGGATCAGTTTTCGGTGTGGTGATGCTTGAAGACGGTAGCCTGGTTTCTTTGGTGGACATTGAAAGTGTTTGTCACAGGGTGCTGCCCGAGAAAGACGCGACTCAAGTAAGCACCGGCTTTGAACTGAACAAGGCTGGCCCTGTGTTTTTCGTGGACGATTCGATTGTAGCCAGACGCAAAATCAGTGAAGTGCTGGATACCATGGGCTTGAAACACAGCCACGCCGTAAACGGCGTGGAGGCCGAGCAGAAGCTGTTGGCGATTGCGTCCAGTGCAAGCCAGAATGCGCAAGAACTTGAGGAGCGTGTTTCTTTGGTGCTGGTCGACGAGGAGATGCCTATCATGGATGGTTGCACTTTGACTCGAAAGCTCAAGAACGACCCACGATTCAAGAACATTCCGATCATCATGTATTCCTCGCTGACTTCAGAGGAAAATGCCCGCAGGGGCATTGAAGCGGGCGTGAATATTTACGTAAAGAAATTTGATTCAACTTCACTTTCGAACGCCATCGGCCAGCTTTTGGCGCACGCCTGATTTTCAAGATGCTGAAAGCGCTACACTTCGAACATTCGAAGTGAGTGCTTTCGGGTGTCAGGTTTCATGTTTGATTTAATCGCAAATGATCTTCGCTTAAAGGGTTACAGTGTTCAAAAACACGCATTGCCCCCAGCTTTGATTGAAGAACTGCTTCACACATTCAAATCGATCCCTCCCGAAGGGCTGAAACAGGCTGGTATTGGACGTGCGTGTGATTTGCAAGCCAATTCAGAAATTCGCCGAGATGAAATTGCGTGGATTGAAAGCGCCGATAGCGGTGCAGCCGGCCAGTGGCTTCAATTCAGTGCACAGTTGCAGCATCACTTGAACCGGGCATTGATGTTGGGCCTGTTCTCATTTGAATCTCATTTCGCCCATTACGCACCAGGTGCATTTTATAAAACCCACGTTGACGCATTCAAGGGGCAGGCCAATCGCGTACTGTCTGTGGTTCTTTACTTGA
Organism: Burkholderiales bacterium; assembly: GCA_021299735.1. Lineage (GTDB taxonomy): Bacteria > Pseudomonadota > Gammaproteobacteria > Burkholderiales > Burkholderiaceae_B > Limnobacter. The sequence continues at coordinate 15,794 of JAJTEM010000011.1, forward strand.
ACCTGGAATGGAGCGCGAACGATGGCGGAGAAATGGTGCTGTACTCGGATCAGGATCCTCAGTGTGTGCTGGAAACCATTCAGCCTTTGGGTGGAACCCTTGCGGTGTTTTTAAGTGAAGATTTTCCGCATGAAGTATTGCCCACCAGGCGCGACCGCTACAGCATTGCAGGTTGGTACCGGGTTAATACATCCAGTACCTTGCGTGTTGACCCACCAGCCTAAAACGGTTTTTAAATTGTTGCGCTTACCAACGTAGTAGTTTTGGCCCAAGCGCTGCACCCAACAAACCGCACAATGCAATGCCAAGTGTGTACCAAATTGCGATGAAAGGTGTGGCCGGTTCAGTGCAAACCAAAGCATAAGCCAAGGCTGCTACTGAGCCAGAAAACAATCCGCAGGCGCCACCGGCATAGGGCAGTTTTGTTGGGGCGAAGCCCCGCATGGCCCAAAATGAACCCGCCATGAGTGGAAGTGAAAGTGCCAGTATGGCCCAAGGGCAAACCAGCCAGGAATGCCCCAATAGCGCAGTAGCCCGTTCAGCTTGCGGAGTGCCCAGGTAAGAAAGAACCCCGGCCATCAACATCACAAAAACAACGCCGATAACTGCCGTGGTAGCCTGTTTGCCAGAAGCGCCTGGTTTACCTAGACGAGAAAATAGCCAGCCAGCCGCAAAGGCCAGCGTGCCGGCATACAGAATTTTTATCCAGGGGCCAGGTTCGGAAAACATGGCAGCTGGAATCAAGCCCAGAATTCCCAAAGCAATTGCTGCAGCAAAAAGTCCACCTGCAATAGTAACCGGCAGCAACCGTTTGGCCACGGACACCCTTGGTGCTGGGCCTGCCTGGTTCGCAATCATGGTGATCAGTTCATCAGTTTTCACGCTTCACTCCTGACCAAAGCCGCCAGTTGTTTTAACCCCCGGTGCACCTGCACCTTTAATGCGGCCACGGACACACCACTGCGTTCGGAAGCCTCAATCAGCGACAGGCCCTCGATCTTCGTAAGAACAATTGCCTGTTTCTGCGATTCCGGCAGCTGCTCAAGTAATACTCCCAGATCACGTTTCGAGGGCAGTTCCTCTTGCGTGGTCGGGTGCTGGTCCTCAGTCAGATCGTCCAGAGAATAGTTCAGATTGTCTCTTCGACCGCGCCTGCGCCACAAGTCAACCAACTTGTGCCGCGCAATTGCAAATACCCAACTGCTCACCGGCAATCTTTCGTCATACGTTCCTCGCTGCATATGCAAAGCAAGCAAGGTTTCCTGTACCAAGTCTTCAACCTCGTCGGGTAGGGTTTGAAGCCTGCGGCTGTAAAAGCGACGCAGGCGCTGGGCAATTTTTGACAGCGCATCCCGATAGGCTGCGTTGTCACCGACTTGCGCGCGCATCCACAAGGGTTTGAGCGAAAGCTCGAACTCATCTTGAGGAGATACGGTATTGAATTCGCCAGAAGGGGTCATTTGGTTACAACGGTATGCTTTTTATTGTTTCTAGACACTACCACACTTCAAATGCCGCTTGCGGCCTGCGGGTTGGCCGTGAACCCCTATAATGGGTTCTGTCTCAAACACTCGCCAGCATTGGGGGAAAACAATATGTTGCAATCGATCAAAACACGCGCTGCTGTGGCCTGGGGGCCTGGCCAGCCTCTATCAATCGAGGAAGTCGATTTGATGCCTCCGCAAAAAGGAGAAGTTCTGGTTCGTATTGTTGCCACCGGTGTGTGCCATACCGATGCTTACACCTTGTCGGGAGATGATCCCGAAGGCATTTTTCCGGCGATTCTTGGCCATGAAGGTGCTGGCATTGTTCAAGCCGTTGGCGAAGGCGTGACCAGCCTGGCGGTGGGTGACCATGTTATTCCGCTGTATACCGCTGAATGCAGGGTTTGCAAATTTTGTACCTCGGGTAAAACCAACCTTTGCCAGGCCATTCGGGCCACCCAAGGCAAGGGCTTGATGCCCGATGGAACCACACGCTTTTCCAAGGATGGCAAACCGATTTACCACTACATGGGTACCTCTACTTTTGCAGAGCACACTGTGGTGCCTGAAATTTCATTGGCGAAAATTGATCCGAAAGCGCCCCTGGAAAAAGTGTGCCTTTTAGGCTGTGGCGTAACCACAGGAATTGGCGCTGTACACAACACTGCAAAGGTCAAGGCGGGCGACACGGTTGCCATATTTGGTTTGGGTGGAATTGGACTGGCCGCAATCATCGGTGCGGTGCAGGCCAAAGCAAGCCGGATTATTGCGATTGATATCAATACAGACAAATTTGCGATTGCTAAAAAACTGGGTGCCACCGATTTCGTGAATCCTAAGGACTACAGCAAACCCATTCAGGAAGTGATTGTAGAGATGACCGACGGTGGCGTGGATTTCTCGTTCGAGTGTATAGGCAACGTAAACGTAATGCGGTCTGCACTGGAGTGTTGCCACAAAGGTTGGGGTGAGTCGGTGATTATCGGTGTAGCCGGAGCGGGCCAGGAAATTTCCACTCGCCCATTCCAGCTCGTCACCGGCCGCGTGTGGCGTGGCAGTGCGTTTGGGGGTGTGAAAGGGCGCACGGAACTGCCGGGCTATGTGAACCGGTTCATGAATGATGAAATTGATCTGGACACCTTCATTACCCACACCATGCCTTTGGAGCGAATTAACGAGGCATTTGATTTGATGCATGAAGGCAAGTCCATTCGCACCGTAATCCATTTCTGATATGAAATTACTCAGCAGCGTTCAATGTTTTGGTGGTCTTCAAAACCAGTATGAACATGTGTCAGAAGCGCTGAATTGCACCATGCAGTTCAGCGTTTACCTGCCACCCCAAGCACAGGCTGGACAAAGGGTGCCTGTGGCTTACTGGTTGTCGGGTTTAACCTGCACTGATCAGAACTTTGCCACCAAAGCGAGGGGGTACCCGATGACGCCGACAAGGCCTACGATTTTGGCTTGGGCGCCGGCTTTTATGTGGATGCCACAGAAGCGCCATGGAGCACCCACTACAAAATGTACAGCTACATTGTTGATGAGTTGCCGGCTTTGGTTGAAGCTGCCTTGCCTGTCAGTCAACGCAAATCTGTGTTTGGCCATTCCATGGGTGGGCATGGTGCGCTAACCATTGCATTGAACAACCCTGACCGTTACACCAGCGTGAGTGCATTTTCTCCAATTGTCAGCCCCATGCAGTGCCCCTGGGGGCAGAAGGCCTTGGGTTTATACCTGGGTAACAACCCAGAGGCGTGGAAACGCTATGACACCGTAGCGCTGATTCGTGCAGGTGCGCAGCAACTTCCCATGCTGGTTGACCAAGGTTTGGCGGACAACTTTCTTGTTACGCAGCTGAAAACCGAATTGTTGGAGGCGGCCTTGCAGGAAGCCGGGTACAAAGCCGAGGTTCGCTACCATCCTGGGTACGATCACAGCTATTACTTTATCGCCAGCTTTATTGAAGATCACTTGCGTTTTCATGCGAAGTACCTGAAATAAGATTCTCGCGCGTTGTTGAAACCACATAAGAACAGGATGGGATTCAGATGAGCAAATCACTGCGGTTGTCAGAAAAATGGTTTCGTCGCGGATTGTGGTTGGTGGCGGTGGTTTTTGCCTGGTTCTTGATTGGTTTGGGTGGCACGCTAGTGGGTGACTTGCCCCAAATTGAGCAAACCAAAACGCTTGAGGATTTCATGGATCCCATCGAACTGAAAACAGTTCGGGAGCAAATTCGAAAGGCCGAACTGAACGAGCGTGAGGTGGGTGATGCACTGGAGCAGGCAAGGTTGAAGCACAGTGCAGCCGAGGCCGATACCGATTCCGAGCGAGAAAAATTCATGGCGTGGGTGGCCACTCGCAAAGCCACTGCACAGCCCGATCAAGATCGGGAGTTGATAGCCAGAACTGAGCGCGTTGATAATTTGCAGGCATTGGAAAGAGTGGCTTTGGCTCAGCTGGAAATGCAGCAAAAATTGCAGCTGGATGCACAACAAGCCAAACGAAAAGCACAATTGCGCTTGAATGAACTGGAGCGTGCTGCGCAAGGTGGCTACGACAGCGCGATTCAAAGCCAGCAATTGCGCGTGTTTGGCTACCGCCTGGCCTTAACCCTGCCTTTGTTGCTGGTGGCGGGTTGGCTTTACAAAACAAAACGCCAAAGCACCTATTGGCCTTTTGTTTGGGGTTTTATTTACTTCGCCTTGTTTGCATTCTTCGTCGAGTTGGTGCCGTACTTGCCTAGCTACGGTGGCTACATTCGCTACCTTGTGGGCATACTGATCACTGTGCTGGTTGGGCGGCAGGCCATTCTCGCCCTGAACCGCTACCTTGAACAGCAACGCCTGGCCGAGGCACAGCCGGAAACCAAACGGCGAGAGGTGCTGGAGTACGACACCGCCTTGGCTCGCCTGGCAAAAAGCATTTGCCCGGGCTGCGAACGCACTGTGGATTTAAAAGACACCAGCATTGATTTCTGCCCGCACTGCGGAATTGGCCTTCACGACAAATGTACGAACTGTGGTGTTCGCAAAAGTACATTTTCGAAATACTGCCACGCCTGTGGTACTGGTGCGCGTTTGCCAGATTCCAAAGAGGCCGCCGCGCAAGCCTAATCTATTGCGGGGTACTTCACAGCGTTTTTTACCAGTTTCCTCTGGGCGGCATCCACGGGATCAATTTTTAGCTGATTGCAAATTTGCAGCAGGTAAAGCAGCACATCGGCCACTTCTTCTTTGACCTCGTCCAGCTTGTTGCCGCTCACAAGTCGGGATTCTTCTTCGGTCAGCCATTGAAAGTGCTCTAGCAACTCGGCTACTTCCACTGACAAAGCCATGCTGAGGTTTTTCGGCGAATGAAATTTTTCCCAACGCCGTGCATTGGAAAATTCGATTAATTGCTGTTGAAGTTGTTTAAGGCTGTCTTTGTTCATGCACCGAGAATATCAAAAAAAACGCCAGCTTGTGGCTGGCGCTTTTTATTTACACTTTCAGTGATGGGTAATCAATGTAGCCTTGCGGCCCCGGTGCGTAATAAGTTTGCGGATTGCCTTCCGCCAAAGGTGCATTCAGTTTCAGGCGTTGCACAAGGTCCGGATTGGAAATGTAAGCCCTGCCAAATGAAACCGCATCGGCCCAACCAGTTTCAAGGGCATTGATTGCCATTTCACGGGTGTAGCCATTGTTCACGATGTAGGTACCCTTGAATGTTTTGCGAGCCCAAGCGTAGTCAAAACCGGGCACATCGCGGTCACCGCCGGTTGAACCTTCAATCATGTGAATGAAGCCGATTCCACGCTTGTTCAGTTCTTCAATCAAATAACCGAATACAGCCTGTGGGTTGCTATCGCTTAAATCGTTGAAAGGTGTTACAGGGGACAAACGAATTCCCACTTTGCCTGCGCCAATTTCTGCAATCACGGCATCAACCACTTCAAGTGCAAAGCGAGCGCGGTTTTCAGCAGAGCCACCATAGGCATCTGTGCGCTTGTTCGCGCCATCACGTAAAAACTGATCGATCAAATAACCGTTAGCACCGTGAATTTCTACACCGTCGAAACCCGCCTTGATTGCATTGGCCGCGCCTTGGCGGTACTCATTCACAACAACCTTGATTTCATCCGCAGTGAGTTCATGCGGTACGGGTACATCCACCTTGCCGTTGTGGGTGTAAGCAACCACATTGGGTTTCACAGCAGAAGGTGCAATTGGATTCAAACCACCGGTGAGGTCTGGGTGGGTAATGCGACCCACATGCCAAATTTGGGCAATGATTTTACTGCCCGCTGCGTGTACAGCTTCGGTAATCGGTTTCCAGCCTTGCACCTGCGCCTCGGAGTAGATGCCAGGAGTAGCCATATAGCCTTTGCCTGCAGGTGAAACCTGTGTGCCTTCACTGATGATCAAGCCTGCATTGGCGCGTTGCCGGTAATACTCGATGTTCATTGCGCTGCCGGGGATGTCGCCTGCGGCTTCGTCTGAGCGGCAACGGGTAAGCGGCGCCATTACAACGCGGTTCTTCACTTCAATGCTGCCAATTTTTCCAGGCTGAAACAGTTTTAAATCAGCCACGTTGGCAATTTGTTCGTTCACATGTGGGGTGGGTGCATTCATGAATTGGTACTCCTCTTGTGTTGCAGTGCAATGCTGCACATTATGCGTATTCAAAGCCTACAGGTAAACGGAACAGTTGTTATAGTATTTATTCCTGCCGGGAATATATAAAGGAATTGTTCAATGGATCGCTTGAGGCTGATGGAAACTTTTGTCAGGGTGGTGGAAACAGGCAATTTCTCGGCGGTGGCCCGGTAGGCCCACACCACGCAGTCGGCGATCAGCAAACAGGTACAAGCCCTGGAGGCTGATGTGGGCGTGTTGCTGTTGGTGCGCTCGACCCGAAGCCATGCTTTAACTGAAGCAGGGCGTATTTACTACCAGCGTTGCAGGCAGGTTCTGGATACCCTGGAGGAGGCACGCAGTGAAGTACAACGCGCTGAACACGAAGTGAGTGGTCTTTTGCGGGTGGCTGCACCTGTGGCATTTGGCCGAATTCACATTGTGCCCCGCCTGGCTGCCTTTTATGAGCGCTATCCGAAAATGCGAATTGACCTGCAACTTGATGACAGTTTTGTAGACCTGGTGGCCGCCGGTATCGATGTGGCCTTCCGTGTGGGCGAATTAAAAGACAGCCGTTTGATTGCAAGGCGTATTGGTTCTGTGGCAAGGGCTGTGATTGTGTCGCCTGCCTATTTGGCACGCCATGGCGCACCGCAGAAACCCGATGATTTGGCGCGGCACAATTGCCTGCTGTACACGGGAATTGACAACTTCAATGAATGGACTTTTTACGGCAGCAAAGACAAAGCAATTACTGTGCGCGTGGGCAGCAACTTTCAATCCAACAGTTCCGAGGCGATTCGCCAAGGTGTGCTTGAGGGGCTGGGCATCTGCTATTCACCCACCTGGATTTATGGTCGTGACATTCGTGAAGGCAGTGTTGGAACAATTCTGAACAACTACAAACCAAGCACACTGCCTTTGAATGTGGTGTATCAACCCGAGCGTAGGCCTTCCATCAAGATCAGCAGTTTTGTGGATTTTTTCACAAACGCTTTTAATCAAGACCCGGATTTGTCGACTGTGATTCGGTCTTATAAAGCTTGATCAAACCCTCCAGCGCCAACATGCTCAGCGATAGCCAAATAGCAATATAAGTTGGCCATTCTTGGCTGGTGATTGTTTCACCAAGCAAGAAAGCAACGATGACCAAAAGCACTGGTTCCACGTAGCCGAGTAAACCGAACAAACTAAAAGGCAGAAGTTTGCTCGATAGAATATAGGCGACCAAGGCTGAGGCGCTTAAAACACCCAATAGCAGAATGAGCAAAGGCAGTTGAAGCTGAAGCCCTGTCATTTGCGCCAAGCCTGCGCCAGTTAGCGCAAAGTAAAGTGCCAGTGGCGCCATCAGCAGCATGTCAAACCACAAGCCGCCAAGGTTGTCGGTTTTTAATTTCGAGCGAAGTACAAAATAATAGGGATAGCCCAAGCAAACCAGCAGAGAGGTCCATGCAAACCCACCGGCCTGATACATCGCGTTTGCAACGCCCAACAGCGCAAGCAACACCGCCAGTTGTTGTGGCTTGCTCAGTTTGTCTTTGTAGTACAAGCGACCAATTAAAACCATCACAAGCGGCATCATGAAGTAACCCAGCGACACATTCATGGCGTGCCCATGCAAGGGTGCCCAAAGAAACAGCCACAGTTGTATGCCGAGCAGCAGCGAAGATATCGGTAAGGCCAGCCAAAGTTTCCACTCGGTTTTCAAGCGCAGCGCGATTGATTTGACCAAGCCCCATTCCTTCGTTGAAATCAGGAACAGGGTCATCACAGGCAGGGTCAGCAGCATTCTCCAGCCATAAATTTCCTCACCGCTTAAAGGCTCAAGCAGGGTGGTGTAGTAGTACATGCTGCCGAACAGCATGGAGGCGAGAATGGAGAGGAAAATGCCTTGTTGCATGTTGTGAATTGTTCGTGTTGATTTGATCGCTTGTTATTACAAACAGAAAGTGCGCGACGCAGAGCAGCGGGAATTTCCCGGCCCTTGCCTTGCAGGGCTCGGACGCTCGCCCGGCACGGCCCCAAACTGTTGGGCCCGTGAAAACACCGGGCTCACCCCGCGCCGCTTGCGTCCGTGGCTTCCATTCCCTCAATCTCGTCAACCCAAAATAGAAAAGGCCACCACAAGGGTAGCCTTTTCTGTTTTGTTTGGTGGAGCCGGCGGGAATTGAACCCGCGTCCGCAAATCCTCCACTACCAGTTCTACGTGTGTAGTCGTCTTCTTTGTGTTTAACGGTTACTGACGAAAAGCGACATTCTTCAGCACCCGCGATCCACCTAATTTAACTTACCAGCCGGCGGAATTCCGGTAAGCGGTCCGATGTAGATGATCCCACTGCGGGTTTGACCCCGCCCAGCCCATCGGCGAACTGGTGTAGGAAGTCCAAACTAAACTAGCTTAAGCAGCTAGTTTGAGTTCGGGGCTAAACGAAGAGTCGTTTGCGTTTAAAGTTTTTCAGATGGATTTACGAGGTAACTGATCCTCGACACGCCCCAATAGCTTTGCAACCCACGTCGAAACCAGATCGACCCCATTGGAAAAGCAATTGTAACACTGTTGATATGGGGGCTCATATTCTAATTTCAAGCCACTTGGCCAAATCATGGGCAGTTTTCACAACGGCGTCTGCTCCCCATTGTTCAATTGGGCTGGCAATGTAGCCGTATTCCACCGCAACGGTAGCCATTCCGGCGTCTCGACCCGCGATTACATCGCGTTCGTCATCGCCAATCATCACGCATTGTTCAGTGGGCAGGCGCATTTGCCCCGCAGCCATGAAGCAGGGCATGGGGGAGGGTTTCGGCTTTTCAGCAGTATCCCCACCGATCAGCACACTGCAACCTTGGGTTAAGCCCAGTTCATGCACCAATTTCTCGGCCAGGTAATAGGGTTTGTTGGTGACAATGCCCCATTGGGCACCGCGTGCCTTGATCTCATTCAGCAAGGGAATAATTCCGCTGTAAACCGCACTCTCGCGGGCGATTCTGGCTTCATAGCGCTCTAGAAATTCTGCGCGCATGGCTGGAAATTCCGGATAGTGCATTTCAAGGCCGAAGCCTGCTTTTAGCAAAGCACGTGCCCCGCCCGAAGCCAGGTGCTCCATGGCACGATAGGGAGTAATATCAACACCCCGGTCGCTTTGCATGTCCTGAATGGTCCCGCACAGGTCAGGCGCTGTGTCTACCAGCGTACCGTCCAGGTCAAACAAAATTCCTCTCAAAGGCATTGGTATTTTCCTCAGGCCGCTTTTCTGCAAGCCACCATGTAATTCACGTCGGTGTCGCGGGCCAGCCTGTAAACCTTGGTCAAGGGGTTGTACACCAGGCCAATGATCTCGGAAAAATCGAGCTTGGACTGGCGTGCATATTGTGCCAGCTCCGACGGTTTGATGAATTTCTTGTACTCGTGCGTGCCTTTTGGTAGCAGGTTAAGTACATATTCCGCACCGACAATTGCGAAAACAAAACTTTTCGGGTTGCGGTTGATGGTCGAGAAAAACAGCCAGCCACCTGGTTTGCACAAATCGGCGCAGGCTTGAATGGTTTGGGCCGGGTCGGGCACATGCTCGAGCATTTCCAGGCAGGTGACCACGTCAAAAGTACTTTGCTCCTCGGCAGCCAGTTGTTCGGCTGAAACAAAGCGGTAGTTCACATTGCTCACGCCGGTTTCAAGCTTGTGCAGTTCGGCCACTTTCAGAGATTTGTCTGCAAGGTCGATGCCCAACACATCTGCGCCGCGTCGCGCCATGCTTTCAGCAAGAATACCGCCGCCACAACCTACATCAAGAACACGCTTGCCTTTCAGGCTAACGCGTTCATCAATCCAGTTCAATCGAAGGGGGTTGATTTCATGTAGAGGGCGAAATTCGCTGTTGGGATCCCACCATTTGCTGGCCAAGGCTGAAAATTTTGCCAATTCGGCATGGTCAACGTTGTTGGATTCGATACTGCTCATGCTTGTCTTCCTTCGTAAACGCCCATGGTGCGTGTTCAACTGCATGTAGTTTAACCGAAGGCGGAAACAAAAAAGCCCGGCGGTGCCGGGCTTTTTTGTTCAGAACAGGAAGCTGCTAATTACTTGGCAACTTTCTGGGTTGCGTTGAATTCGATTTCAACGCGACGGTTCTTGGCACGACCTTGCTTGGTCTTGTTGTCAGCGATTGGCTGGCTCTCGCCCATACCTTTGATCTGGATACGGTCGGCTGGTACGCCTTTGCTTACCATGTAATCCTTAACAGCCTGCGCACGACGCTCAGACAGTTTCTGGTTGTAAGCATCGGAACCGACGGAGTCGGTGTGGCCGATTGCAATCACGCTGTTCAAGTCAACCTGACCTAATTTTGCGATTTCCGCATCGATACGGTCCTTACCACCTTGCTTCAGGGTGGCCTTGTCGAAATCGAAGTATGCGTCAGCTTCCAGGCTTACCTTGGTAATCACTGGAGTGGGTGCTGCTGGTGCAGGCTTTGGCTCAGGAGCTGGTGCAGGAGCGGCTACTGGAGCTGGTGCTGGCTTCTTGGGGATCAAGTCAGGATCACATTCCTGAATGGCCAAAGCGGCTGTGAAGTAGCTGGTGCGAATGCACTCGCCGGAGCCGTCTTTGACAACTTTGCCGCTGGCATCCACTACGTAGCCTGACAGGCCTTCGCCTTTGTCTGTTGTGTGGGCCATAGCGGCTGTAGACGCTGTACCAATGGCCATAGCCATCAGAACTTGCGTGAGAGTCGACATTTTTTTCATTGTTGCTCCTTGGGTTAGATAGGGGTTCAAGCTGGTCGATAGTTTACAGCAGACGCTGTCATTGTTAACAACTTCTCAACCAACTTTCTCGACACGAGTCTGCCACACTCGTTGGGTTTTCCGCATGATTTCCCCGACTAATTCTGCCCTTTTGCCCGCAAGTTGTTGCGATTGCACAACTTGAACGCCTGCCACCCAAACATGCTTTACATCTCGGGAAGCCCCGCTGTAAGCCAGTTTCGAGACCAGATTGTGATTTGGTAACTGGTGGGCTGCCTCCCCAATTGCTACGGTGATCAGGTCTGCTTGCAAGCCGGGCGCGATGCGGCCAATCAAGTGATCGGCGCCCAAGGCTTTGGCTGCATTGCAGGTCATGCTTTTCAGCAATTCCCCGGCATTGAAGGCGGTGGCATCGCCGCTGGCACCCTTGCACAGCAGGGAGGCCAGGCGGCCTTCTTCCCACATGTCGAGCTTGTTGTTGCTGGCTGCGCCATCGGTACCGATTACAGTGTTGACCCCCATTTTTAGTGCCGCCGCCACAGGTGCTATGCCGCTGGCCAGCTTCAGGTTGGAGGCCGGGCAGTGAACAAGCGTTGCGCCTTTGGCGGCCATAGTTTCCAATTCCTGCTCGTTCAGATGAACTCCGTGAATCACCATCAAACGTTCGTTAATCAGGCCCAGTTGTTCAAACCGTGCAAAAGGCCTGGTGCCGTCGCGGCTCACAGCATCGTTGACTTCGCTGACAGTCTCGTGCAGGTGGCAGTGAATGGGGAGGTCGAGCTCCTCAGCCAGCATGGCCATGTGCTTGAAGGTGTCATCACTCACTGTGTAAGGTGCGTGCGGAGCAATGGTCCAATGCACAGTACTTTCGTTTTTGAACTTGTCGCGGGCTGCTATCCCCAGTTCGATGTATTGTTTGGCATCCGCCGCGTAGCGTGTCGGAAATTCGATCACAGTGATCCCTGCAAATACCCGTGAGCCCACATCTAATGCCGCTTGGGCAACCTGGTCTGGATAGAAATACATGTCATTGAAAGTGGTAATTCCGCCCTGAAGCATTTCGGCGGCTGCAAGCACTGTCCCATCGTATACAAACTCTGCATCGGCCAGTTCACCCTCAAGCGGCCAAATGCGTTTTTGAAGCCAGTCATGCAAAGCCAGGTCATCCGCAGCTCCGCGTAACAGGTTCATCGCGGCGTGGGTATGGCAGTTAATAAGTCCTGGCATCAGCACTTGCCCCGGCAGGTCGACTCTTTCTGCGTCAGGGTGTGTCAGCAACATTTCATCACGAGGACCAATTGCCTGAATCTTGTCTTGATTGATCAAAACTGCATGGTTTTCAAGCACTTCAGTGGTGTGGTTAAGGCACAAGAGCCATTGGGGGGTTAGCAGTTGCATAGGCAGGTTCACTAGATGATTTGGAACGCACCATTGCGCCCAGTTTCAGCGATTTTGGCTGATACAATCGAAAGCTTGCAAGTGTAGCGCCAGGGATGTGACGCCGCCGTCAATGGCAGCGTCCAGGATTGTTATTCCTTCAGTCAAATAATTCAACACAAGAAGAAACATGGATTCATTCGCAAAAGAAACGCTCCCGATCAGTCTTGAAGAGGAGATGCGCAGGTCTTACCTTGATTACGCCATGAGCGTGATCGTTGGGCGGGCTCTGCCTGATGTGCGCGATGGCTTAAAGCCCGTGCACCGCCGCGTGCTGTTTGCCATGCATGAGTTGAACAACGACTGGAACCGGGCTTACAAAAAATCGGCCCGTATTGTGGGTGATGTCATCGGTAAGTACCATCCGCACGGCGATTCCGCAGTTTACGACACCATTGTTCGCATGGCTCAGGATTTTTCCCTGCGCTACATGCTCGTCGACGGTCAGGGTAACTTCGGCTCAATCGATGGCGACAATGCCGCGGCCATGCGTTACACCGAAATTCGACTGGCCAAGATTGCCCAGGAAATGCTGCTGGACATTGACAAGGAAACAGTCGACTTCGGCCCCAACTACGACGGCAGTGAACGTGAGCCCAAAGTGCTGCCCGCCCGCTTGCCCAATTTGCTGGTTAATGGTTCTTCCGGTATTGCAGTGGGTATGGCCACCAACATGCCGCCGCACAACTTGAAAGAAGTCGTTGCCGCCTGCCTTTATGCGATTGATGCACCTGAGTGCACGGTCGAGGATTTGATCGAACTGATCCCAGCCCCCGATTTTCCAACCGCCGGCATTATTTACGGCATTCAAGGTGTACGCGAAGGTTACCGCACCGGCCGTGGTCGCGTGGTAATGCGTGCAAAAACGCATTTTGAAGACATGGACAAGGCGGGTCGCCAGGCCATCATCGTCGACGAGCTGCCCTACCAGGTCAACAAGAAATCGCTTCTCGAGCGAATCGCGGAACTGGTTTCCGAAAAGAAAATTGAAGGCATTTCCGACATTCGCGATGAATCAGACAAAGACGGTATTCGCGTTGTAATCGAATTGAAGCGCGGCGAGGTGCCCGAGGTTATTTTGAATAACCTTTACAAAAATACGCAGCTTCAAGACACCTTCGGTATCAACATGGTGGCGTTGGTGGACGGCCAGCCCCGTTTGTTGAACCTGCGCGATCTGATCTTCTATTTCCTGCGCCATCGCCGTGAAGTAATTACCCGCCGCACCGTATTCGAATTGCGCAAAGCGCGCGATCGTGGCCATGTATTGGAAGGTTTGGCCGTGGCTTTGGCCAATATTGATGAATTCATTGCAATCATCAAGGCTGCGCCCACGCCGCCTGTGGCGAAAGCCGATTTGGTTGCAAAAAGCTGGGATTCCTCCATTGTTCGGGAAATGCTCTCGCGCACTGAACTGGGTGATTCAGGTGGCGCAAAGGCTTTCCGCCCGGAAGGTTTGCCAGCACGCCTGGGCTTGCAAGACGATGGTATGTACCGCCTGAGCGAAGTGCAGGCGCAGGAAATTTTGAATATGCGCTTACAGCGCTTGACCGGACTTGAGCAAGACAAAATTTTGAACGAGTACAAAGAGGTGATTGATCAAATTGCCGACCTGCTCGATATTTTGTCCAAGCCCGAGCGCATCAACCAGATCATCAAAGATGAATTAACTTCGATTGGCAATGAGTTTGCCGACGAACGCCGCTCGATGATTGAATTCAATGCCACTGAGTTGGGTACAGAAGACCTGATCACCCCGCAAGATATGGTCGTGACTTTGTCGCATGCAGGCTATATCAAGAGTCAACCCCTGACTGAATACCGTGCCCAGAAACGCGGCGGTCGCGGCAAGCAGGCCGCCACCACGAAAGACGACGACTGGATTGATTACCTATTCGTGGCCAATACCCATGACACCATTCTGTACTTTTCAAATGCAGGCCGTGTGTACTGGTTGAAGGTGTATGAAGTACCGCAAGGATCGCGCACTTCACGTGGTCGCCCAATTATTAACATGTTCCCCTTGGCGGAAGGCGAGAAAATTACCGCTGTGTTGCCGGTGAAAACTTTTGAAGACGACGACAAATACGTATTCATGGCCACTAGCCTGGGTACGGTTAAAAAGTCAAAGCTCAGCGATTTTTCCCGACCCATGAAGCGCGGCATTATTGCTGTTAATCTGGACGAAGGCGACTTCCTGATTGGCGCCGCCATGACCAATGGCAGCAACGATGTGATGTTGTTCAGTGATTCTGGAAAAGCAGTTCGTTTTGATGAAAACGACGTGCGCGCCATGGGTAGAAATGCGCGCGGTGTTCGCGGCATGAACCTGGAGGAAGGTCAGCGCGTGATTGCCATGTTGGTGGCTGAAAGTGAACAGCAGTCTGTGCTTACAGCAACTGAAAATGGTTATGGCAAACGCACACCAGTGGCCGAGTACACCCGACACGGCCGGGGCACCAAGGGCATGATCGCTATTCAAACTTCCGAGCGCAACGGCAAAGTTGTTTCCGCAGTGCTGGTGAACCCCACCGACGAAATCATGTTGATCACCACTGGCGGTGTATTGGTTCGCACCCGGGTTTCGGAAATTCGTGAAATGGGCCGCGCCACCCAGGGCGTGACTTTGATCAGCGTGGATGAAGGCACTTGGTTGTCTGGTTTGCAGCGCATCGTTGAGTCGGATGTTGAGGAAGTGCCAGAGGCTGAGGAAGGTGAAGGCTCGGGCGATTCGGCACCAGCAGGTGAATAGTTTGTATGTGGGTTGAACGGTTTATTGCACAGGGCGAGCATGTCTAGAGTTTGGAATTTTTCAGCAGGTCCGGCAGCTTTGCCTGAATCAGTTTTGCGCCGGGCTGCCGAGGAAATGCTGGATTGGCAAGGCAAGGGTTTGTCTGTGATGGAAATGAGCCATCGCAGCCCTGAATACACAAGCATTTTTGAGAAAACCCGCAGCGATTTTCGCAAGCTATTGAATGTACCAAGTACGCATGAAGTGCTGTTCATGCAAGGTGGCGCTGTGGGCATGAATGCGATTGTGCCCATGAATTTGCTTCAAGGGTTTGAGCAGGCTGCATTCGTGAACACCGGTGCCTGGTCGAAAAAAACCACCAAGGAATTTTCAAAGTATGGGCTTGCCCGTGTGGTGCTCGACAACGCCAATTCATTGGCCAACACGGCGGCCGCGTGCTACGTGCCCGAATGTGCACCGTTGATTGACCGCGTGAATGGCCAGCAAATGGCTTATCTGCATTACTGCGACAACGAGACCATCAGTGGTGTTGAATTCAACGGGCAACTTGAAGCCCTGGCTGGCCAGCTGGACTGCCCAGTGGTGGCAGACATGTCATCGAATATTTTGTCGAAAACGCTGGATGTGAGCAAATACGGTTTAATTTACGGTGGTGCACAGAAAAACGTGGGCCCTGCGGGTGTCACAATCGTAATCGTCGATAAAGAATTGCTCAATCGCACCCTGCCAATTTGCCCATCGGCATTTGCATTCGGCACCGTGGCCGAGAATGGCTCCATGTACAACACGCCGCCCACGTATTCAATTTACATCGCTGGTTTGGTGTTTGAATGGTTGATCGAAATGGGTGGTGTGCCTTGGGCGCAAGCCCAGGCGCAAGAAAAAGCTGCCTTGTTGTACAGCACCATTGATAAAAGCAGTTTGTACAACTGCCCCGTTCGCAAAGCAGATCGTTCCCGCATGAATGTGCCTTTTACCTTGGCCGATGAATCATTGAACGGAAAGTTTCTCAGCCTTGCCGCACAGCGTGGCCTGGTGCAATTAAAAGGACACAAATCAGTGGGTGGTATGCGTGCTTCTATTTACAATGCCATGCCTCTTGAAGGAGTCAAGGCACTAGTGGAGTTCATGCGTGAATTCGAGAAGACGGAGGCCTGATGAGCACGCCTGATATCAATGCCGAGCTGCTGAAGTTTCGCGACCAAATTGATGACATTGATCAGCAAATGCTGGTGCTGCTGAACAAGCGCGCAAGCCTGGCCCAATCAATTGGGCATGTGAAGGCAAAAACCGATGCCCCGGTAATGCGCCCTGAACGTGAAGCGCAGGTGCTCGACAAACTGAATGCAGCCAACACAGGGCCCCTGAATTCGCAGCACATCAACACATTGTTCAAGGAAATCATGTCGGCCTGCCGTTCGCTTGAACGCGAGGTGCATGTGGCGTTTCTAGGCCCCCTGGGCACCTACAGCGAACAGGCTGTGTGGTCATTCTTCGGGCACTGCATTCAGGCTGAGCCGGTTGAAACAATTGAAGAAGCTTTCCGGCAATTGCAAGCAGGGCAGGTAGACTTCGCGGTGGTGCCTGTTGAAAATTCCACAGAAGGTTCTGTGGCCCGCACACTGGATGCACTGGTTGAATCGAATGCCTTGGTGTGTGGAGAAGTGCAACTGGCCATTCACCACCAGTTGTTGTGCCAAACCGGTTCGCTGGAAGGCATTGAAAAAATTTGTGCTCACCCGCAAGCCTTGGCGCAGTGCCGTGGTTGGTTGTCGCAGTACGCACCGCATATTCAACAAGAAACAGTGGCCAGCAACGGTGTGGCTGCGCAATTGGCCAGTGAAAACGCAAAAGTGGCTGCAATTGCAGGCCAGGCTGCACGTGAGCGTTACGGTTTGAAAGCATTCCAGGAACACATTCAAGACGATGCTCACAACACCACCCGTTTTCTGGTGCTCGGCAATCAGCTTACAGGGCCTTCCGGGCAGGATAAAACAAGCTTGGTGGCATCAGTACCCAATCAGCCGGGTGCTGTGTACAAAATGCTGGAGCCCTTTAACGCCGAGAATGTGTCCATGACCCGGCTGGAATCCCGCCCTGCACGCAACGGGCGCTGGGAATATTATTTTTTCATTGATCTTCAAGGTCATCAAACCGAGCCAGCTGTGGCCAAGGCCCTTGATCAATTGAGAAAAAGCGCATCTTTTTTGAAAGTGCTGGGTTCCTACCCGGCCGCACAACGCAACTGAAAGCAGCACCATGCAAAAACTGACTGAGCAAGCACCTCAATTCATACGCGCCATTGCCCCATACAAGGCGGGCAAGCCAGTGTCTGATGTTGTCCGTGAACTGGGCCTGGACCCGAACACTGTGGTCAAGCTGGCGTCCAATGAAAACCCTTTGGGTTTGGGTGAAAAAGCCAAGGCAGCCATTGCGAAAGCTGCTGCAGATTTGGGCCGTTACCCCGATGCAAACGGTTTTGCATTGAAAGCAAAGTTGGCTTCACGGCATGGCGTAAAGCCCGAGCAAATTACCCTGGGAAATGGTTCGAACGATGTGTTGGAACTGGCTGCAAAAGCCTTTCTAACCCACGGCACCAATTCCGTGTTTTCCCAGTATGCATTTGCGGTTTACCCCTTGGCCACACAGGGTTGTGGTGCCCAGTCCAAAGTGGTGCCAGCGGTGTGTTTTACCCATGATCTGGATGGGTTTTTGAAAGCCATTGATGCGCAAACACGAGTCGTGTTTATTGCAAACCCCAACAACCCAACAGGCACCTTTTTGCCTCAGGAAAAGCTGCTGGCCTTTCTGAAGCAAGTATCTTCGAATGTGTTGGTGGTGCTTGATGAGGCCTACAACGAATTTCTGAAGCCCAAGGATCAATACGATTCCACTCAATGGGTTGCACAATTCCCCAACTTGCTGGTGTCGCGCAGTTTCTCCAAAGCCTATGGCTTGGCTGGCCTGCGTGTTGGCTATGCAGTATCCAGCGTTGAAGTGGCTGATTTGATGAACCGTGTTCGCCAGCCTTTCAACGTCAATTCCCTGGCGCTGGCAGCCGCTGAGGCTGCGATTGATGATGCTGAGTTTTTGCAGCAAACCTATGAGCTGAACCTCAAAGGGCTTGAGCAAATTGAAAGCGGTTTGAAGTCACTCGCTTTGGAATATGTGCCTTCCTATGGCAATTTTGTGCTGTTCAAGGCAGGTGATACCGATGATGCAGGCATGAAAGTGTTCGATGCCCTGCAGCGTTTGGGTGTTATTGTTCGCCCAGTGAATGGCTATGGTTTGCCCCAGTGGCTGCGTGTGTCCGTTGGCCTGCCTCACGAAAACGAAGCCTTTTTGGTGGCCTTGCCCAAAGCACTTGCCACCCTGCAGGCGAAGTGATGGCCAAGGGCATAATTTTTAATCGATTGCTCGCAATTGGTGTGGGTTTGATTGGCGGTTCAATTTGTTTGGCCGCCAAGCAGAAAGGTTTGGTTGGGCATGTGCTGGGTTATTCACGCAAACTTGAAACCGCTCATGCAGCTTTGAAGTTGGGCATTGTCGATGAATGCATTGCAGGCCCGGGCGATTCGAACGTGCGCAATGTAGATGCAGTGGTGCTGTCCATTCCGGTTCAGCAATACAAGCAGGTGCTTACCCAGTTTTTGCCATCATTGCCGCCCAATTGTTTAATATTCGATGCGGGTAGCACCAAATCCGATGTGGCCGTGATGCTCGATGAACTTGAGCCACAGTTTCCGGGTTTGAAATCCAGGTTTGTGTTGGCGCACCCGATTGCGGGTGGCGAGTCGCATGGCCCTTCCGCAGCGGTGGCCAATTTGTTTGAAGGCCGCAATTGCGTGCTGTGCCCCTTGCCGCAAACCAACCCCACAGGTTTGAAGAAAGTAGAAAGCTTTTGGTTGGCAATAGGTGCCAAATTAAGCACCATGAATGCCATGGATCACGACGAAATGTTTGGTGCCGTCAGCCATTTGCCACACCTTTTGGCCTTTAGTTATGTGGCCAGCGTGCTGGGCCATCCCAAGGGTGCAGAGTTCATGAAAGAGGGTGGCGCAGGTTATCGTGATTTCACTCGAATCGCCGCCAGCTCGCCTGAAATGTGGGCTGATATTTTTCAGAACAACAGCGCTGCCCTGTTGAGCATGTTAAGTGGTTTCGAAGCGAATATCGCGAACCTGCGAACAGCGATCGAGAGCAACGACCGCGCCACACTTGAACGCATTCTTGGTCAGGCATCGGAGTACCGCAGCCAATGGAAACAGAATTGATTCAGCCCAATTATTCAACGGATACCTTGTTATGTCAGATCTGAATTTGATCGAATTCCACGCCAGCAGCACTGGGAGTATGTCCGGGTCTGCCCGAGTGCCGGGTGATAAATCGATATCCCATCGATCAATCATGATGGGCTCCATTGCCGAGGGCACCACCGAGGTTCAGGGTTTTCTTGAGGGCGAAGACGCCCTTGCAACCATGAATGCGTTTCGTGCGCTGGGCGTGAATATTGAAGGGCCTGATCAAGGCAGGGTAAAAGTGCATGGTGTGGGCATGCATGGCTTGAAAGCACCGCGCCAGGTGTTAGACTGCGGCAATTCCGGTACGTCCATGCGTTTGATGTCTGGCTTGTTGGCCGGTCAAAATTTTGATTGCATGTTGACCGGTGATTCGAGCCTGGCCAAGCGCCCCATGAAGCGGGTAATCGACCCCTTGGTGTTGATGGGGGCGCGAATTGAAGCACAGGAGGGTGGGCGCCCGCCGCTGCATATTCATGGGCGTCCAACTTTGAAGGCGATTGACTATGTGCTGCCCATGGCTTCAGCACAAGTAAAATCGTGTGTGTTGCTGGCTGGTTTGTACGCCGAGGGCACTACCACAGTAACCGAGCCCGCAGTAACCCGTGACCACACCGAGCGCATGTTGCGCGGTTTTGGCGTGGAAGTAATCACGGAAGGCTCCAAGGCCAGCGTAAAAGGTGGTCAAACCCTCAAGGCCACAAAAATTGATGTGCCCTCTGATATATCGTCCGCAGCGTTTTTCATGGTGGCCGCCTCCATTGCACCGCACGCAGACATTACCCTCAAGCACGTGGGCTTGAACCCCACACGCACAGGCGTGATTGATATTCTGAAGTTGATGGGTGCCAATATTGAGCTGAGCAATCATGCCGAGGTGGGCGGTGAACCTGTGGCCGATGTGCGTATTCGCAGTGCAGCCCTGAAAGGGATTGAAATTCCAGAGCACTTGGTGCCCTTGGCAATCGACGAATTTCCAGTGTTGTTCGTAGCCGCAGCCAATGCCACCGGCCGCACGGTGTTAACTGGTGCCGAAGAATTGCGTGTAAAGGAATCGGATCGAATTGCTGTAATGGCACATGGCCTGCAAAAGTGCGGGATTGATGCTGAACCTACCGAGGACGGCATGATTATTCAGGGCTTGGGCCATGTGGATGGTTTGCGCTACAAAGCCACCAACATCGAATCGCAAGGTGATCACCGAATTGCCATGTCTTTCAGTGTGGCAGCCATTCGTGCCCAAGGCACCATGGTTATTCATGGTGCACAAACTGTTGACACCTCTTTCCCGGGTTTTGTAGCCCTGGCCAATTCCCTGGGGATGCAGGTTCAATCGGTCCGCAAGGGTTGAATTTCATGACTATTCCCAACTGCCCGGTCATTGCCATTGACGGTCCCACTGCCTCGGGCAAGGGAACCGTGGCTGCTTTGGTGGCTGCACGGCTTGGCTATCATTACCTTGACAGCGGTGCCATTTACCGGGTGTTGGCGGTGGCTGTAGAACAATCGGGATTGAACCCTGATTCGCAGGTCGATTTGCAACAAATTATTCCTATGGCGGCCAATTTGCCGGTTCACTTTCATGGTGAGCGTGTATTGCTGAATGGCGCAGATGTTTCCGAAGTCATCCGCACCGAGGAGGCCGGTGTGATGGCTTCCAGGTTGGCTGTGCTGCCCGAAGTTCGTGCTGGTCTGCTGCAAAGGCAGCGCGATTTTCGACAAAGCCCTGGGCTGGTGGCTGATGGTCGCGACATGGGTTCTGTCGTGTTTCCTGATTCCTTTCTCAAGGTGTTTTTGACGGCCAGTGCTCAGGTTCGGGCCGAGCGCCGTGTAAAGCAAATTGAAGGACGGGGGCAACAGGCTGATTTCCAGGCGATTTACAGCGACCTGATGGCGCGCGACAAACGAGACTCCGAGCGTGCAGTGGCGCCACTCAAGCCCTGCGAAGATGCCTTGGTGTTGGATTGTTCCAACATGACGATCGATCAAGTGGTTGTGACCATCCTGAAATGGGCTCAGGAACGCATTTAAACGCTTGATCAGCAAAGGCTTTCTTGTTACACTCACAACCCTCGTTTGAAGAACGTTGCCAAATGTTGGCAATTGTTCGTTAAAAGAGAATGCCGTGTTTTTCAATCCCGAAAGGCACGTTTTTGAACTCCGCCTTGCTTCCCGCAGTGGCGTGTTAAATCTCAAATTTATGACCACAACTGAAATTACCCAAGCCCCAGATAGCTTTGCAGCTATGTTTGAAGAAAGCCTGAATCGCAAGGAAATGCGTGCAGGTGAAGTGATCACAGCAGAAGTTGTTCGTGTTGATTACAACTACGTCGTTGTGAACGCCGGGCTGAAATCCGAAAGCTACATCCCTCTTGAAGAATTCAAAGACGACCACGGCAACATCGAAGTCAACGATGGTGACTTCATTTCCGTGGCCATCGAAGCACTGGAAAACGGTTACGGCGAAACATTGCTGTCTCGCGACAAGGCCAAGCGTTTGTCCGCATGGCTGAGCCTGGAGCAAGCGCTGGAATCTGGCGAGCTAGTAACAGGTACCATTACCGGAAAGGTGAAGGGTGGCCTCACAGTGATGGTAAACAGCATCCGCGCTTTCCTGCCAGGTTCTCTGGTAGATGTGCGCCCCGTGAAAGACACCACCCCATTCGAAGGCAAAACCCTCGAATTCAAAGTGATCAAGCTGGACCGCAAGCGCAACAACGTTGTGTTGTCACGCCGTGCGGTGGTTGAAGCCACCATGGGTGAAGAGCGCGACAAGCTCCTGTCCAACCTGCAGGAAGGTTCTGTGGTCAAGGGCATCGTCAAGAACATCACCGACTACGGCGCATTCGTAGACCTGGGCGGTATCGACGGCCTGTTGCACATCACCGACTTGGCATGGCGTCGTGTACGTCACCCGTCAGAAGTGCTGACAGTTGGCGAAGAAATCGAAGCAAAAGTATTGAAGTTCGACCAGGAAAAGAACCGCGTGTCCTTGGGCGTGAAGCAGCTTGGCGAAGACCCATGGGTAGGTTTGTCACGCCGTTACCCAGCCGACACACGTTTGTTCGGAAAAGTTACGAACATCACCGACTACGGCGCATTTGTTGAAGTAGAGCAAGGTATTGAAGGCTTGGTACACGTATCCGAAATGGACTGGACCAACAAGAACGTGGACCCCAAGAAAGTGGTTACTTTGGGCGACGAAGTGGAAGTCATGGTTCTGGAAATCGACGAAGAACGCCGTCGCATCAGCCTGGGCATGAAGCAGTGCGCAGCCAACCCATGGGAAGAGTTCTCTACAAGCTTCAAGAAAGGCGACAAAGTGTCTGGCGCGATCAAGTCGATCACTGACTTTGGCGTGTTCATCGGCTTGCCTGGTGGCATCGATGGTTTGGTGCACCTGTCTGACCTGTCCTGGAATGAAACTGGTGAAGAAGCTGTACGTCGCTTCAAGAAAGGTGATGAAGTGGAAGCCTTGGTGTTGGCTATCGACACAGAGCGTGAGCGCATCAGCCTGGGTATCAAGCAGTTGTCTGGCGACCCTTTCACAGTGTTTGCATCGTCAAATGACCGTGGCAGCATGGTAACTGGCAAAGTCAAATCTGTGGATGCCAAAGGTGTTGTAGTCGACTTGGGCGACGACATTGAGGGTTACCTGCGCGCTTCGGAAATCTCCAACGACCGCGTTGAAGATGCCCGCAATGCATACAAGGAAGGTGACGCTGTTACAGCCATGGTGATCAACGTGGACCGTAAGGCCCGCTCAATCGCTTTGTCCATCAAGGCCAAAGATCAGGTTGATACTGACGAAGCCATGAAGAAAATCGCTGAAGAAAGCGCCGGTTCTGCTGGTACGACCAGCTTGGGCGCCTTGCTGAAAGCAAAACTGGGTAACAACCAGTAATCAGTCTGTAGAGGTGGCGCTTCCCTTTCGGGAAGCGCCTTTTTATTCTAAGAACAATGACAAAATCAGAACTCATCAATCAGCTGGTCAAACGTTTCCCAAAGTTGCCTGTGCGGGACACAGACTTCGCTGTCAAAAGCATTCTCGATTCCATGACTCAAGCCCTGGCAGAAGGTCAGCGCATAGAGATTCGTGGGTTCGGTAGTTTTTCTCTAACCCGCCGCCCTCAGCGCGTGGGTCGTAATCCAAAATCAGGTGAACAAGTTGTGGTGCCCGAAAAGCGTGTGCCTCACTTTAAGCCCGGCAAAGAGCTGCGCGAGCGAGTTGATTTATACTCCAAGAAAGAGAGTTAAATCGATTATTCTTCGGTGAAGCCTGAGTGATCACGCCGATGAATGAGTCGGTGTTGATCCAACTAAAAACAGGGGACCACCTTGAAAATACTTGCCTGGGTAGTGCGAGTTGCACTTTTCCTTGTCGTTCTTACCTTCTCCATTAGAAATACTGATTTAGTCACCGTGAAATGGTTGCCTGGTCTTGAAATTCAGGTGCAGCTTGTAGTGGCTTTGTTGATTGCCTTGTTGCTCGGTGCGGTGTTCGCATGGGTCTCCTTGTTGCCCTCCTGGCTAAAAGCCAAACGTGTAGCCTCCGTAGCCTCGAAAAATGCGGAGCGTCTGGAGCGAGAGTTGAATCAACTTAAATCTCAAGGCAATATGCCAGCCGTTGTTGAAGAACCCAGCCCCGCATTGCCGATAGGCCCAAGCCATGGAATTTGAAACCTGGTGGCTGGTACTCATCCCGCTAATCTTCAGTTTGGGGTGGATGGCCGCGCGCCTTGAAAAGCGTTCAGATGCATCAGTGCGAGGCCAATTGCCGGCTTCTTATTTCAAAGGCGTTAATTTCTTGCTGAGTGAACAGCCGGACAAAGCGATTGATGCTTTTCTTGAAGTGGCTGCAATTGATACTCACACCGTTGAATTGCACTTTGCGCTTGCCAACCTCTTTCGAAAGAAGGGTGAAATTGATCGCGCGATTCGGGTCCACCAGTTTTTAACCACACGCGAACAGATTACGCCGGCAGATCGGGAAAAAGCCACTTATGAGCTGGGCGTAGATTTCTTGCGAGCAGGTATTCTGGACCGTGCGGAACAGGCTTTTACAAGTTTGTCGGGCTCAAACATGAAAGCCGAAGCATCGCGCCAGTTGCTCGAGTTGTACGAGTTGGAGAAAGCCTGGGACAAAGCCATTGCACAAGCGCACAAACTTCGTGAATATGGTGCTGATGTGCCTGCCGGCGACATCGCTCATTTCTACTGCGAATTGGCTGCCCAATTTATTGATGCGGGTGATTTGCTTAAGGCAAAAGCCGAGTTGCAAAATGCCTTGTTGACCGATGCGCAGAACGTGCGAGCGTCATTGTTGCTCGGCGATATTTACTTTACACAACATCAGTTTGACGAGGCCATTGGCCAATGGCGTGCAGCTGAGCGGCAAAACCCTTGGTACTTACCATTGGTTGGGCCGAATATGTGGGCCGCTTTCAAAAAACTGGAGCGTGACGAAGAGGGCATTGCAGCATTGCTGGAATATTGCACCATGTACCCTTCGATCGATTTATTGCTTGTGTTGGCGCAAGCGGTTGAAGAAACCAAGGGGCCGTTCGCGGCATTTGAGTTGCTTCGTGAGCAGGTACGTGCTCGGCCAAGTTTATTGGGTCTTGACAAGCTTCTGGAGCATCAGCTGCGTGGCAAGCTTGATGATGACCGCATGCAAGACCTGCGGCTCACGCGAGAGTTGATTTCAAAACACACCCAACGCCTTGGCCGCTACCGCTGTCAGTCTTGCGGTTTTCAGGCCAAGAAGTTTTACTGGCAATGCCCGGGTTGTGCCAATTGGGATTCAATTGTGCCGCGCCGTGCAGAAGAACTGGATTTTTACCCCGTGTCTGCGAAAAAAGCAGCACCGGTAGTAACAAATAGCCCGGCAAAGATCCAGGCAAATATCTAACAAGACAGGCGAACCATGGTCGACAGGTCACAATTTAAAGACGCAAAAATTCTAGTGGTTGGTGATGTGATGCTGGACCGCTATTGGTTTGGTGACGTAGAGCGTATTTCTCCGGAGGCTCCTGTGCCTGTGGTGCTGGTGGGTACGAAAGACGAGCGTTTGGGGGGTGCTGCCAACGTGGCGATTAATGCCAGTTCTCTTGGCGCACAGCTTTGCTTGATGGGCGTGGTGGGTAATGACGAGCCCGGTCACACGGTCGAGACGTTGCTGGAGAAAAGTGGTGTACGTTCGCGGTTGCTGAAAGACCCGAATTTCCCCACCACTGTGAAGTTGCGCGTGATTGCCCGCCAGCAACAGTTGGTGCGAATTGATTTTGAAGAGCGCCCCTCGCCTGAACAATTGACCACCAAAATGGAGTTGTTTGAGCAGGAATACGCCAATCACGATGTGGTGCTGTTTTCTGATTATGGCAAGGGCAGCCTGGAGCATGTTGCCGAAATGATTGCCCTGTGCAAAAAGGCGGGCAAAACGACTTTGGTCGATCCGAAAGGCGATGACTATGCAAAGTACGCCGGTGCATCGGTTCTAACGCCTAATCGTTCCGAGTTCAAGCAGGTTATGGGTGGTTGGAAAACTGAGGCCCAGTTGGTTGAGAAAGCACAAATTTTGCGTGAACGCTTGAGCTTGGGGGCTTTGTTGCTGACACGCTCTGAAGAGGGCATGACGCTGTTTACCGCGGACGGAAGTTTCCATGTTCCCGCCCAGGCCCGTGAGGTTTTCGATGTGTCTGGTGCAGGTGATACCGTAATTGCCACGTTGGCTTGTGCTGTGGGTTCTGGTATGAGTTTGCCCGACAGTGTGGTTTTGGCTAACAAAGCTGGTGGTGTTGTGGTGGGTAAATTGGGCACAGCGGTGATATTGCCGGAAGAGCTAAATTAAAGGATTTGATGATGAAAGTGATTGTGACCGGTGCTGCGGGTTTAATTGGCAGCAATTTGGTGAAGGCGCTAAATGAGCGTGGCATTACCGATGTGTTGGCGGTAGACAACCTCACCAAAGGTGACAAGTTTTTGAACCTGGTGGATTGTGAAATTTCCGATTACCTCGACAAAGCTGATTTTCTGGCACGCATTGAGCGTGGCGAGTTTGGCAAATTCGATGCGATTTTTCATGAGGGTGCGTGTTCGGACACCATGGAGCACAATGGCAATTACATGATGGCCAACAATTTCCGCTACACCCAAACTCTGTTTGAGTGGGCACAACGCACAGGTACGCCATTTTTGTATGCATCTTCGGCGGCTGTTTATGGCGGCAGCACCGAGTTCATCGAGAACCGTGAGGTTGAAAAACCATTAAATGTATATGGTTACTCCAAGTTTTTGTTTGATCAAGTACTGCGTAGGAAAATGAAAACCGGGTTGAAAGCACCTGTGTTTGGTTTCAGGTATTTCAATGTGTACGGTGATCGTGAGCAACACAAAGGTCGTATGGCTTCCGTGGCCTTTCACAACTTTAATCAGTTTTGTCAAGGTGGTTCCGTGAAACTGTTTGGTCCTTATGGCGGCTATGAAGCTGGTTGCCAACAAAGAGATTTTGTTTCGATCGAAGATGTTGTCAAGGTCAACATGTTTTTCTTTGAAAATGCCAGCACTGCACCTTCCGGTGTATACAACTTGGGTACCGGGCGTGCCCAAACATTCAATGACGTAGCCCTCACTACCTTGAACACCCTGCGCGAAAGCCAGGGCAATACAGCCTTAAGCTTGAAGGAAGCGGTACAAGGTGGTTTTATTGAATATATTGAGTTTCCGGATGCGCTGAAAGGCAAGTATCAAAGTTACACCCAGGCTGATCTAAACAACTTGCGCGCCGCAGGTTACACCGGCAGTTTCTACAGTGTTGAAGAGGGTGTTGCGCGATATGTTGGGCGTTTAATAAAAAAATATCAAAAACAATGAAACTAACGTAGTGGCAAAGACACTTACTATTGTTGGTTGATTCGGCCTCTTGAACCGAGTCGCCCAAGAATCGCGGGGGTTACCCCCCACGTTTTAAGGGTAGGCCAACTGCTTGTGGAATCGCATACTTCCCTTAGGGGCGAGCATTGCGACCAAGCAAGTGTCTCTGTCTCCTCAAGCCCTGTTAAGCCCGCTTTTTTAAGCGGGCTTTTTTTTGCATATTTTTCCGGGCGGGGCAGGTGCGTCCCAATCAGGCCACTGGTGGCTTCAGCTGACCATCCCGCTGAAATACCATTGAAACACCATGGCCAGCGTGGCCATGAGTGCAGTCATCCCAAAAGCGAGCGACAAGGCGATGGATACAACCACAGCACCTGTGGTTTGCTTGGTGTCCTGCGGATATTCCGGGTTTAACAAGGCATTGAATTGCTCGTCTTTCATCAAGCCGTAGCGCATGGTGTCTATCCAGCCAGCAAATGCAGAAAGTGGGAAGGTGAGCATGTAGAACCAGAACCGTTTTTTGCCGGCGTAGATCCAGTGGCCACCGATAGCGCCTGTAAACAGGGCTAGCCAGCAGAAGAAAAGCTTTGATTTGAAAGGTTCTTGAGGTGGTGCGTTCATTTTTAAAAACACTGCTTGTTAGATTGGATTACGCTGGCTATAATAGCGGGTTATCAGATTTCGTGTCTCGAAATCCCAATGATTCATTCGTTTGTGGTGCCAAGGTTTGCGCTACAAGCACTAATTTAATAGAGGAAATTATGGTCGTCATTCGACTCGCACGTGGTGGTTCTAAAAAGCGCCCATTTTATAGCCTGGTGGCTGCTGATTCACGCAACCGTCGCGATGGCCGTTTCATCGAGCGCATTGGTTTTTACAACCCGGTGGCCCCCGAAGGTTCAGAAGGCCTGCGCATTGCAATGGATCGCCTGACCTACTGGAAAAGCGTTGGTGCACAATGCTCTTCTACAGTAGATCGTCTTGTTGGTCAGTACACCGCAAAGCAAGCTGCTTGAATTTGACAGGCTTTGGTCTGGTGAACACCAGACCGGGCCCCGGTTAAAAAACAGGTGATTACACAGAGTCCGTGGATGCTACGTTCGCGGACTTTTGTTTTTGGTTTGATGGTTCCCCATTTGGACACCGAGAATGAATGTACCCGACGATTTGGTAGAACTTGGCCGCATTGGTGAGCCCTATGGCTTAAAGGGCTGGGTCAATGTGTTGCCTTCGTCTGAAGAGCCGGATGTACTGCTGAAAAGCAAGCAATGGTGGGTTTCACGCCTGCCAACTGCTGCAGGTAAAGCGGTTGAAGGTGCAGCGGTTCGCCGCACAGCACAGCCAAAATTCGAAGACCTGGTATTCGAGCCATTTCGGGTGTTGCAAAGCAAGCCACATTCCAGCCGTATTGTGGCGCATTTGGAGGGTATTGAGCAGCCCGAACTTGCCGCCCAATTTAAGGGGCGCCGGGTTTATGTGTCGCGCGCACGCTTTCCTGCCCCGGCGGAAGGTGAGTACTACTGGATTGATTTGGTGGGCTGCCTGGTGACCAACCTTCAGGGCAAAGTGCTAGGCACAGTTGTTCAGGTTGTTGACCATGGGGCGCACCCAATTTTGGCGGTCAAGGGCGAGGCTGAGCAGGAAATGCTGATTCCATTCGTGGCTGCATACGTACTGAATGTAGACACTCAGGCCAAACAAATTCAAGCGGATTGGCAGGAAGACTACTGATGTCGGGCCCTCGCTTTGACGTAATCACCCTTTTTCCCGATCAGTTTCCGAATCTGCTCGAGTTGGGTGTGGTCGGCAGGGCGCTGAAAAAGCAACTGTTTGAATTGCACTGCTGGAATCCCCGTGATTTCACCGATGACCTGCACCGCACCGTGGACGACAGGCCCTATGGCGGTGGCCCTGGCATGGTAATGCTGGCCGAGCCTTTGGTGCGCTGTGTGAAGGCGATTCGCGCTGCCCGCGCAGATCAGGCGCCTGTGATATTTTTGACTCCGCATGGACCCTTGTTGAAACAGGCCGATGTTCGGGCCATGAGCGAACAAGGTATGGGTGCAATTTTATTGTGCGGTCGTTACGAGGGTGTAGACCAGCGCTTTATCGATGAGTACGTGGACCAAACTTACTGTTTGGGCGATTTCGTACTTTCTGGCGGTGAATTGGCTGTGGCTTGTTTTGTGGATGCCTGGGTACGTTTGGTGCCCGATGTGTTGAACCACGCCTTGTCGGCCACCCAGGATTCGTTTGAGGCGGGTTTGCTGGATTGCCCGCACTACACCCGGCCGGAAGTTTTTGAAAATAAAGCGGTTCCAGACGTGCTTTTGTCTGGAAATCATGCGAAAATAGATAGTTGGCGTTTTGAGCAGGCGAAAGCTTACACAAAACGCTTTCGACCTGAATTGCTGGAAAACCTTGTTACTAATTCAAACGAACGAGCAGTCAAGAACAGCAAGAAGGGTTAGGTTGGTGCCATGCTTGTATTTTGTTGTGCAATAAGTTTTCAAGCAGGTACTTTTTAATTGTTTCATCCTCTGGCGGTGCACACTCAATTTATTGAGCAAAATAGCCCGTGAATGATGACTTGGAGCTATATATGAATTTGATTCAACAACTTGAGCAAGAAGAAATTGCTCGTTTGGGTAAAGAAATCCCCGAGTTCGCCCCTGGCGACACAGTGATCGTAAGCGTTCGTGTAATCGAAGGCACACGTTCACGTTTGCAGGGTTATGAAGGCGTTGTGATTGCCCGCCGTAACCGTGGTCTGAATTCCTCCTTCATCGTTCGCAAGATTTCATCTGGCGAAGGTGTTGAGCGTACATTCCAGTTGTACTCACCCACCATCGAAAAGATCGAAGTGAAGCGTCGTGGTGATGTTCGCCGCGCCAAGCTGTACTACCTGCGCGATCGTTCAGGCAAGTCTGCACGTATTAAGGAAAAGTTGCCCAACCGTGCAAGCAAGCAATCTGCTGAATAAGCAGTTTGTTGATTGTTTGGCTGAAATGCTGAAGTAACTCAGCAGGGATACAACTAAAAAAGCCAGTTCGTCGCGAACTGGCTTTTTTGCTTCTAGCTCAAATAGTCAACTTAGTGGTCAACTCAGCCACCAAGGCGTTTCCTCAATCCACCGCTGTATGTGTCGGCGGGTGTTTTCTGCATCAGGTGGCATTTGTTGAGCCAGGGTTCTCGCCAGTTCAAGCAAGTCTTTGTCTACCAGTGGGTCTGCGTAGCGCATCATGGGCAAGCCAGATTGCCTTTTGCCCAGCAATTCGCCCGGGCCTCGAATTTCAAGGTCTTTTTCAGCGAGATAAAATCCATCGTCACTTTCGTGCATGGCTTTTAAGCGCAATTTCGATGTATTCGACAAAGGCCCGCCGTACAGCAGCACGCACACGCTTTGTACGCAGCCACGCCCAACACGTCCGCGGAGTTGGTGAAGTTGAGCCAGACCAAAACGTTCGGCTTGGTCAATAACCATCAAGCTGGCATTGCCAACGTCTACGCCAACTTCAATTACCGTGGTTGATACCAGCAAATCGAGTTCACCTGCTGCAAATGCCGCCATGGTGGCCTGTTTTAGTTTGTTGTCTTGCTTGCCGTGCAGCAGGCCAATACGCCGTGTCGGCAATTGTTCGCACAAGTCGGTGTAGGTTGCTTGTGCAGCTTGCAGGTCGAGTGTTTCGCTTTCTTCGATCAGCGGGCAAACCCAATACACTTGCTGTCCCTTCGCAATTTCACCTTCAATGGCTGAAATCAGTTGATCCCTTTTTTTCTGGGAAAGAAGTTTGGTGACAATCGGTTTTCTTCCCGGCGGTTTTTCATCCAGGCTGGACACGGCAAGGTCGGACAGATAAGTTTGCGCCAGCGTGCGGGGAATGGGTGTTGCACTCATCATCAGTTGATGGGCCAATTGCCCGTTGTTTGCCTTGGCAATCAGTGACAGGCGTTGGGCCACGCCGAAGCGGTGCTGTTCATCAACAACAACTAGCGCCAGTGCCTTGAAGTCAACATGGTCTTGAACCAGTGCATGGGTGCCGATAATCACATCAATTTCGCCTGCAGCAAGTGATTTCAGGGTGCGGTCTTTTTCGCTTTTTTTCATGGCCCCTTGAAGCTTCGCGCAGCGTGCGCCCACTGCATCAAATAGAGGGGTCAGTTTGTGGTGGTGTTGCGCAGCCAATACTTCGGTGGGGGCCAGAATTGCGGCCTGTTTGCCGTTTTCTATGGCGCGTAAACAAGCCAGTGCGGCTACTAACGTTTTTCCGCTTCCCACGTCGCCTTGGAGCAGGCGTTGCATGGGGTAGGGCTGGGCGAGGTCTTCAAAAATTTCTCGGCAGGCGCGTTGCTGTGCCCCTGTTAGCTTGAAGGGTAGCTGTGAAATGAATTGTTGAACCAGGCTGTTTTTCGCGGTTTTTACGGCCTTCAGCGGGCTGGCTTTTTCTTGGGTGCGCTGTTGGCGGTACTCGCGCAACAACAGTTGCTGGGCCAGCAGTTCGTCCACCTTCACCCTTGTCCAGGCTGGGTGGGTGCGCAAATTCAAGTCGTAAAGTTCTTCGGGTTTGGCCTGTCCGTGCAGGGTTTTCAAGGCAGCGGGCCACGACAACAGTTGGTGTTTTTTACACAGGGCTGTGGGCAGGGTATCGATGAAACAGGCTGCCGGCAGTTTTTTCATCCAGCGGTGCCAATCGCTTTGTTTCAATTGCCCAGTGCTGGGGTAAACAGGTTCCAGCACCGCATTCGCGTTGCTTGTTTGCGCTTTGGGGCTGTTGGTTTCCTCAAGGCTTCCTGGCGGCGCAATTTTCACCGTGGGGTGCACCATTTCGAAGGTGCCATAGCCTTGCCGTATTTGGCCGCTGATTTGAATTCGGCTACCTTCGCTGAGTTTTTGTTGCAAGCCAGGGTAAAAATGAAGCCAGCGCAACAGTAGTGTTGTGTCACCGTCTTCTACCCAAACCCGCAGTTGCTTTCGGGGGTGGTACTGCACCTCACTGCCAATCACTGTGGCCAGCAAATTCACTTTCTGGCCCACTTGAAGTGAGTCCATGGCTGTAATTGAGGCTTTGTCTTCGAAGCGAAGTGGCAGGTGTAGTGCAAGCCCCATCCAGTGCGGGGCAAGCAGCAGGCCACCCACTGCATCTGCAATTGATGTTGGCAGCGGCAGCAGCTCCTCGAAGCCGGGTAGGTTGTTGGGGGCTGCTGCGGTCAAGTGCTTGGTATGCGTGTGCTGTTACAGGGCCAAAATGGCTTCAACTTCAAAGCGTGCGCCTTTGGGAAGGCTGGCCACACCTACAGTCGACCGCGCGGGGAAGGGAGCCGACACATATTCCTGCATAATCGCGTTAACTTGGGCGAATTCGCTGAGATCGGTCAGGAACAAGGTGAACTTCACCACATTGGCCAAGCTGCCACCGGCCTCCTCGGCCACGGCTTTCAAATTGGCAAATGCTTGGCGTGCCTGCTCCTCAGTGCTTGGGCCTACCAAATCACCTGTGGTCGGGTTTAGGCCAATTTGCCCTGAAGTAAATACGAGGTTGCCAAGTTTAATCGCCTGGCTGTAGGGGCCGATTGCGGCGGGGGCTTTTGGAGTAGAAACAACGGTGGCTTGAGTCATATGGGATATCGTGAATGTTTGGAGAAATGAATCTAAATTCGCTCAGCTGCAATGATAACGCCGAGAGGTGCATTGTGTTGCGCATGGGGACGGTATACCATACTCGACTTGTTTGTTGCACTGCAATGTACGCATGAGTGAAACCCAAAAGTCAGGCAAGGCTGGTGCTTCGCTTGGTCAACAATCTGCCGTGCCGCGTAATGGGGCGGCTTCCATTGATGCGAACGAACGCGACGATATTTTCTCGGAGAAGTATGCATGGGTTGCCGTGGGCGCCTGTGGTTTGGCTTCCGTGGCTTTTGGCCCAGAGGAGTCTTTCAAGGCGCTCGGCGATTCACGCCACTTGCTGCTATTTCTGGGCGTGCTGACGGCGCTGTCCATTCTTCTTGTTTCGCTCACCTACTTTCGTGTTACCGAGCTTTTTCCAAAGGGCGGTGGCGGTTATGCCATGGCCACCAATTTGCTTGGCCCCAGGGTTGGTTTGATCGCTGGCGCGGCCTTGTTGGTTGATTATGTGCTGATGGTGGCCTTGGGCATTAGCGCATCAACCTACTTGATGTTCAGTTTTTTGCCGCCGTATTTTTACGAGTACCGTGTGTGGGTTTCAATGGTACTGATGCTTGGCTTGATGAGTTTTCACATTCAGGGGCGGCACCTGAATTTAAAACCTTTCAAGTATTTATTCGTGGCTTTTTTGTTAACCCACCTGGTTTTTATTTTGGTGGGTTTTTCTGATCATTTTCAGGACATTGGCGGTGTGGTGAAGCGCAGTGTTGAAACCACTCAATCTGACTTGAATACCTTGGGTTGGTTGCCCGTACTGGCTATTTTCGCACGCGGGTTTTTTCTGGGGGGGGGCACCTACACCGGCATTGAGGCGGCCTCCGATACAGTGCAGTTAAGCCGCTACAGGCAAAGCAGCGAGAACCGTCGCAAAATGTTGGCCTATGTGGCCTGTGCGCTGGCTTTTGCGGCAGCAAGTCTTGCGGCTTTGTATTCCTTGTGGGATGTGGATATCGAGCCCACCATGGCTTTGAACGGTGTGTTGTTTGAAAGGGTGTTCACTGACCTTGGCTGGGATTGGCCCTATGTAATTCTTGGTTTGGTGGTAATGCTGGGGTTAGAAACTGCTGTGCTGGCGTTGGCCGCACATGTGGCTTTTGCCGTGGGGCCCCGCGTGTTGTCGACGATGGCGATTGATTCCTGGTTGCCCCACCAGTTTCGGTATTTGTCCAATCGCTTTGTGACCAAGAACGGCATTATGTTGATGGGCGGTTTTGCTTTGCTGGCCATTTACCTAAGCGATGCGAATGTGGATTTGTTGGTGGTGCTGTTCTCCATCAATGTGTTTATTGTGTTTAGCCTTTCAATGCTGGGCTTGTGTGTTTACTGGCTTAAAAACCAACATGAAAAACGTTTCGTAAAAGGCTTTTTGTCAGCATCGTTGGGCTTCGCTGTTTCTGCCTCTATTTTGTTGGGCACCATCATTACGCAGTTTTTTCAGGGTGGTTGGATCACGATGTTGATCACTACGCTGGTTGTTTTGGTGTGTTTGTGGGTGCGTAATCATTACCGGGAAACCAAAGAAAAAATCGCGAAAATTGACGAGGTGTTTGCCATGGCGCAATACGGCTCGGCACATTCGCCCCCCGATTTGATTCCAGATGGAAACACGGCGGTTTTTATTGTTGGCAACAGCCGTGGTGGTGGTTTGCATGCTTTGTTGTGGGTGCAACGCATGTTTCCCAACCACTTCCAAAATTTCGTGTTCATGAACGCGCGCACTGTGGATTCAAAGGCTTACGGTGGTCGAGAAGCACTGGAAGCCATGCGAGTGGACGCTTCTGTTTCCCTGAATTACTTTGTGAATTTTTGCCGCAGCCACGGTTTGCGGGCCAAAAGCTATTTGTCTTTCGGAACGGATGCTGTTGAAGAGTTGACTAGCCTGGCCAAAGAGGTTGCGGTGAACCATCCCAATGCAATTTTCTTCACCAGCAAACTGGTGTTTGAAAATGAAAACATTCTGACCCGCTTGTTGCACAACCAGGCTGCTTTGGAACTTCAACGCCGCTTGCACAATGCCGGTCAGCAAATGGTTATTTTGCCCATGCGGCTTTAGGTTTTGTTCTAAAACATGTGTTGCTTGATGTGGCTGCGTTTGCAATAATAATCGCACCTGCCGCCTTGATAGCAAAATTAAATGACCCTTACCGAACTCAAGTACATCGTTGCCTTGGCCCGCGAAAAGCATTTTGGCCGGGCGGCCGATGCCTGCTTTGTCAGTCAGCCTACCTTGTCTGTGGCCATTAAAAAGCTTGAAGAGGAGCTCAATGTTTCTCTTTTTGAGAGAGGTTCCAGCGAGGTGTCGTTAACGCCGGTGGGTGAGCGCATCGTGGTTCAAGCGCAGCGCGTGCTTGAAGAGGCTGCGGCAATCAAAAGCATTGCGCAGCAGGGTATGGACCCGTTAGCTGGCCCGTTGCGTGTGGGTGTTATTTATACCATTGGGCCTTATTTGTTGCCGGGCCTTGTTTCCAGCATGATAGAGCGTGTGCCCTCCATGCCCCTGGTGTTGCAGGAAAACTTTACGGTGCGCCTGCTGGAGTTGTTGAAGCAGGGGGAAATTGATGTGGCGGTGTTGGCGCTGCCTATCAATGAATCGGGGTTTGTGATTCAGCCTTTGTACGACGAGCCATTCATGGTAGCTTTGCCCAAGTCACACCGCTGGGCCAATGAAAAAGCCATTCAATCGGATGACCTGCGTAGCGAAAACATGTTGTTGTTGGGCACTGGACACTGCTTCAGGGATCAGGTGTTGGGTGTATGCCCGGAGTTGTCCCGATTCTCTCAATCGTCAGAAGGCATTCAGCGCACTTTCGAGGGCAGTTCTCTTGAAACCATTCGGCACATGGTTGCTTCGGGCGTTGGGATCACTGTATTGCCTTCAAGCTCTGTGCCCAATCCTGTTCCCAAGGAAAGCTTGCTGACTTACATTCCACTGGCAGATGACGACACTCGCCGCACAGTGGCTTTGGTGTGGCGAAAAAGCTTTGGGAGGCGCGAGGCACTGGATGCTTTGCGTGATGCGATCATGGAATGCAAACTGAATGGTGTTGAGTTTCTGAATGCGCCTCAAATGGTGCGTTAAGCGATGGTTGTTCTGACAAAGGCGCGTTTGCGGGATTACTACCTGCTGTTACGCCTGGATAAACCCATCGGAATTTTGCTCTTGATGTGGCCCACGCTGTGGGGTTTGTGGATGGCTGCAGAGGGCCTGCCGCCGCCGCATGTGCTTTTGATTTTTGTAGCTGGTGTGGTGTTGATGCGGTCTGCGGGCTGTGCCATCAATGATTATGCAGACCGCGACATTGATTTGCATGTAGAACGTACTCGCAACAGGCCATTAACCAGCGGGCGAATTACCGACAAGGAAGCACTATGGTTAGCCGCAGCCTTGGCAATTGTGGCCTTGCTGATCACTTTGCCATTGGGCTGGTCGGTCATTTTGATGAGTATTCCTGCAGCCTTTCTGGCGGGCAGTTACCCCTTTACCAAACGTTTTTTTCCCATGCCGCAGGCTTATTTGGGAATTGCATTTGGCTTCTCGATTCCGATGGCTTTTGTGGCGGTGCAGGGCAGTGTGCCCTTGCATGCCTGGCTGGTTTTTCTGGCGAATGTGTCCTGGACAGTGGCTTACGACACCGAGTATGCATTGGTCGACAAACCAGATGATTTGAAGCTGAATATAAAAACCTCGGCCATTACGCTGGGCAAGTACGATGTGGCTGGCATTGTGATGTGCTATGCGGTCAGCCTGCTGATTTGGGCCTGGGTGGCCAGTTCACAGGCGTATGGCCCGTTCTTCTGGCTGGCATGGGTTTGCGCGGTTGGTATTGCTGTGTATCACTTCACGCTAATTCGCAATCGCGATCGTGCAAGGTGCTTCAAGGCATTTCTTCACAACAACTGGTTGGGCGCGGTGTTATTCGCCGGCCTGGTGCTTGAGTTTCTTTAACAAGAATTAGCCAGCACCCTTCTGAAGTTCAACTGCGCGCGCGCAGGCTGCTTTGGCCGCGCTGTCTACGGCATCAAACACACCCAGTGCTCGCAGCTGTTCCAGGCCAGCAAATGTAGTGCCTCCCTTGCTGGTCACTTTTTCCCGAAGTGTGGCAAATGAATCGTCCGATTGTTTGGCCAGTGTGGCGGCGCCCAAAAAAGTTTGGCTCACCAACAGGTTGGCTTGTGCTTCATTGAATCCCAGGTTTTTCGCAGCCTGTGATAAAGCTTCCATGAGAAAAAATACATAGCCAGGGCCACTGCCTGAAATGGCTGTGACTGCATTAATTTCTTCTTCTTTGTTGAGCACTAACACTTCTCCGCAACTGCTGAAAATTTGTCCCGCAGTGTTGCGATCTGCTTCTGAACAATTCGCGGTGAAAAATAAACCTGAAATGCCTTGCGACACCAAGGCGGGTGTATTGGGCATGCAGCGCACCACACGCGCGTTGGGCTGCTGGCTCCACTGCTGAATTTGAGCCACGCTGACCCCAGCCGCTATGCTGATGATCAGTTTGTTGTGCAGGTTTGCGCCTTGGCTGTTCAGCACGCTTTGCATTAACTGGGGTTTCACGGCAAGCACCACAATTTCCGGCGTGAAGTTGCTTGGCCATTCTGGAGTGCACTGAATATTCAGTGCGGAAATTTTCGAC
This sequence comes from Burkholderiales bacterium, assembly GCA_021299735.1. Taxonomy (GTDB): domain Bacteria; phylum Pseudomonadota; class Gammaproteobacteria; order Burkholderiales; family Burkholderiaceae_B; genus Limnobacter. The sequence goes on from JAJTEM010000011.1 coordinate 53,319, forward strand.
GCTGCTTCAGCACTGGGGTCGACTGCATGGAAAGTACTGGCTGCCACTCCACTACTGATTAATCCGCCAAGAATGGCAAATGCCATGTTGCCGCCGCCGATGAATAAGGTTTTTTGCATACTGATTCCGTGTGTTTATTTTGAATAGTCACGTGCGCCAAACAAGGCCGAGCCCACGCGCACGCAGCTTGAGCCACATTCAATGGCCAATTCCAGATCCGCAGACATGCCCATGGATAGGGTATCCAGCCCAAAGCCTTTTGAGTTAAGCGAATCGAAGATGGACTTGCACTTCAAAAATTCCGCCTTTAACTGATTGCTGTTGTCAGTGTTGCTGGGAATGGTCATCAAGCCTCGCAACGCTATATTTTTCAGGCCATGAATTTGCTTGCACAAATCCTCGGCCTGTTCTGGGTGAACTCCCGATTTACTCTCTTCGCCCGAGGTGTTGATTTGGACTAGCACATTCAAAGGCGGCAGTGTGGTGGGGCGCTGTTCCGATAAACGCTGTGCAATTTTTAAGCGATCAACGCTGTGTACCCATGAAAAATTTTCTGCAATTGGCTTGGTTTTGTTGCTTTGAATAGGGCCAATGAAATGCCATTGAAGGTTGGGGGCAATTGTTTGCGCATTGGGGTGATCAGCCAGCTGGGTGATTTTATCTAACGCTTCCTGCAGGTAATTTTCACCAAAGGCTGTCTGCCCGTAGCTGTAAAACTCAAGAATATCGCTCAAGGGAAAAGTTTTGCTCACTGCCAACAACGTTACGGCAGAGCGCGGTTTCCCGGCTTTGCTGCAGGCGGTGGCAATTCGGCTCTGAATATCAGCCAGTTGTGTGGCTCGGTTCATGGTGCATCGATTTAATGCTTAAAGGGAGATTATAGCCACATGACACTAACCGATTTGTTGACTTGGGCTGTGGATGAAAAAGCGTCAGACTTGCACCTATCTGCAGAAATGCCTCCGATGATCCGTGTGAACGGAGAAATGCGCAAGCTAAGCGATGCCATTTTAGGGCATCGAGAGGTTTATCGATTGATTCAGGGGTCGATGACGGATACCCAGTTGCAAAGCTGGGAACAATCGCATGAATGTGATTACAGTTTCGCAATTGAGGGCCTGTCACGGTTCCGGGTTAACGCTTTCATGCAGAGCAGGGGCGCATCGGCCGCATTTCGTGTGGTACCCAGCCGTGTAAAAAGCCTGGACGAGCTGGAGGCACCCGCAGTATTTCGCCAAATTGCGCGTGAGCCCAACGGATTGGTTTTGGTAACTGGCCCTACCGGTTCTGGTAAAAGTACAACCCTGGCTGCGATGGTTGATGACGTGAACCGTCATCAAAAGGCCCATATTCTGACAATCGAGGATCCGATTGAATTTACGCACATGCCAATTAATTGTGTAATTAACCAACGCGAGTTGGGTGAGCACACTCATTCGTTTGGAGCAGCGCTGCGTTCGGCCTTGCGTGAGGACCCGGATGTGATTCTGGTGGGTGAGATGCGTGACCTGGAAACCATTCAATTGGCTTTGACCGCCGCTGAAACCGGGCATTTGGTATTCGCAACCTTGCACACATCGTCGGCACCAAAAACAATCGACCGTATTATTGATGCATTCCCATCGGCAGACAAAAGCATGGTGCGTTCAATGTTGTCCGAGTCCTTGCGCGCTGTGATCTGCCAGACTCTGTTGAAAAAGCAGGGAGGTGGCCGAGTGGCTGCGCATGAAATCATGATGGTGACACCACCGATTCGAAATTTGATTCGGGAGGGTAAGGTTGCGCAGATGGTGTCGTCAATACAAACTGGTTCTCAGCATGGTATGCAAACCATGGAGCAGGCAGTACAAAGGCTTTTGGTTACCGGCAAGATTACGCGCGATGTGGCCATGAGCACTATGTCAGGCGTCAACCAAATTTGAACCGTCGGAATTTGCAGGTAAACTTGCCTTTCAACAAATATTGGAAAGGCAATTCCCATGACAGGCAGTGTGTATGAGTTTTCAAGTAAAACCCTGGACGGCAAGCCCATTCGCCTTGCCGATTTTCAAGGTAAGGTGCTGTTGATTGTCAATACTGCCAGTAAATGTGGCTTCACGCCGCAGTATGAGGGCTTGCAGGAATTGCACAAAAAATTGGGCCAGAAGGGCCTGGTTATTATTGGTTTTCCCTGCAACCAGTTTGGCGGTCAGGAGCCCGGCACTGAAGAGGTGATCGCCAGCTTTTGCCAGAAAAACTATGGCGTTGATTTCTTGATGGCTGAGAAGGTGGATGTGAAAGGCATCGATGCACACCCATTGTTCAAGTACCTGACTTCTCAGGCCAAGGGCATTCTTGGCACCGAGGCCATCAAGTGGAATTTCACCAAATTCCTGGTGCGCAAAAATGGCGAGGTGTACGACCGTTATGCCCCCACCACCAAGCCGGCAGATCTTAAAGCTGATATTGCCAAGTTGTTGGCAGAGTAAACTTCGCTGTTTTTAGTTGTCTGGATTTTCTGCTGGGCTTTCTTCAGATTGCTCAGTATTGGCCCGTGGTCGATACACGCCACGGGTTAGCGGAATTTCAAACAAACGGCATTCGATGGGTCCGTTGAACAACGGGCGCTTGCGCTTGGGACTTAAGCCCAGTGTTTTTTTGATTTCCAGGTCGCCTGAGAACAAGAAGGCGGTCCAGCCGGAAAAATTCATCTTTAGGTGGTCGCCATAGGCCTTGAACAGGCGCTCGTAGGCTTCGTCTTCCGGTACATCGGCACCTTTGGCGCGCACACGCTCGCCATAAGGCGGATTGCTGAACACAATGCCGGTTGGGGCTGGTGGTTCCACGGTGAGTGCATCGCGCTGTGCAAACTGCACAATGCCGGCATCCAGAAGTTCCTCGAAACCGGCGCGCACCAAATTTTCTTGAGCAATGTCGATCAGCAATTCAGTGATGTCGCTGGCATACCAGTGAAAGTAGGGTGTGTTCAGCGCTTTGTCTAGGCCAGCATTGAAGCGGCGGTTGGCATCTTCTTGAAGTTCTTTGCCCCATTCTGGCGTGAAGGGTTTCAGGTTTTCAAAAGCGAATGGGCGTTCCAGCCCGGGTGCGCGGTCGCACAGCTGGGAAAGTGATTCGATGACCAATGTACCGCTGCCGCAAAACGGGTCGAGAAACACATTGGCATTTTTTCCCGCCTCGCTTTGGCGGGCAATGTGCCACAGGCCTGCAGCCAGGTTTTCTTTCAGCGGTGCAACACCTGCTTCTTCGCGCCAGCCGCGTTTGAACAGGTTTTCGCCAGCCAGGTCGATGTACACCATGGCTTCTGTGGGGGAAATGGCTGCAAAAATTCGAACGTCGGGTGCATCAACACTCACATTCGGGCGTTCATCGAAGCGCTCAAGGAATGAATCGCATACGGCATCTTTCAGGCGAAGCTGTGTGAAGCGAACGCTTTGAATGTCCGCACCCAAATTGTTCAAGTCCACCCGGAATGTGTTGGACAGTTTGAACCAGTTGTACCAGTCCACCGACTTGGCGATGTTGTAGAACTGTTCTTCGTTTGTGCATTTGGCGCCAGCTTGCATCGAATGTGCAACCGCCGGTAACAGCACGGGTTTTTTGCGCACCCATGGTTTCCAGTTCAGCCACAAGAATTTCTTCCAGACCGCGCGGGCAGCTGGCGAAACACCTGAACACACTTTGCTTTGTGGAGTTGTGTTCCTGGCCAGCTTTGCCGGGTCTGGAGGTACGGTGACTTGAATTGGACATGAATTGCTTTTAAAAAATTAGAAAGGTTTAACAACCACCAGGATGATTGCAATCGCCATGAGCACCACGGGTACTTCATTGAACCAGCGGTAATACGTGTGGGTGCGTGTGTTCAGGCCTGCTTCAAATTTTCGCAGGATGCGCCCGCAGCTGTAGTGGTAACCTGCAATTACAAACACGATCAGGATTTTCGCGTGCAACCAGCCGCTTTGACCGCCCACACCAATTTGGTAAACACCAACCAACGCAAAGCCGAGCAACAAGGCAGGTATCGCCAACAGGGTCATGAACTTGTAAAGTTTTTTTGCCATTTCCAGCAAACGTGCTGTGGCGGCAGGCTCGGTTTCCATGGCCAGGTTTACAAAAATTCTGGGCAGGTAAAACAGGCCTGCAAACCAGGATGCAACAAACAAAATGTGAAAGGCTTTCACCCAAAGGTAACCGTCCATGTACTGCTCCAGTTGGTTTTGAATTTGGTTCGTTGTGAGTTAATCAGTTTCTTGTTTCGCCGTGGCCGAACACCACGTATTTTTGGCTGGTCAGGCCTTCAAGGCCCACGGGGCCACGCGCATGGATTTTGTCGGTTGAAATACCGATTTCAGCACCCAGGCCATATTCGAATCCGTCTGCAAACCGTGTGGATGCATTGACCATCACGGAGGCGGAATCCACTTCCCGAATAAAGCGCATGGCATGGCTGTGGTTTTCAGTCACGATGCTGTCGGTGTGGTGCGAACCATAGTGATTAATGTGCGCGATTGCTTCATCCAGGCTGTCGACGACCTTGATCGACAAAATCGGCGCCAAATATTCGGTGCCCCAGTCTTCCTCAGACGCTGCTTTCACGCTGGGCAACAGGGCCATGGTGCGTTTGCATCCGCGAAGCTCTACGCCTTTGGCAGCGTAACGCTGCGCAAGTTCCGCCAAAGCAGGCTTGGCCACATGGGCGTGGACCAGCAGCGTTTCCATGGTGTTGCAGGTGCCGTAGCGGTGTGTTTTTGCATTGTCTGCAATATTGGCCGCATGAACAAGGTTTGCACTTTCATCGATGTACACATGGCAAATGCCATCCAGGTGTTTGATCACAGGCACCTTGGCGTCGCGGGAAATGCGCTCGATCAGGCCTTTGCCGCCACGCGGCACGATGACATCGACGTATTCAGTCATGGTGATCAATGTACCCACCGCTGCGCGGTCTGTGGTGTCGATCACTTGTACAGCGTCCGCAGGTAAACCAGCCGCTTCCAAACCCTGGGCAACAATCGCAGCCAAGGCCTGGTTGCATCGGAATGCTTCGGAGCCGCCGCGCAAAATGGTGGCATTGCCCGATTTGATGCACAAACCGGCAGCATCAACCGTTACGTTAGGGCGGCTTTCGTAAATGATGCCGATAACGCCCAAAGGAACACGCATTTTGCCGACCTGAATGCCGGAAGGGCGGTTTTTAAAGTCGGTCATTTCACCAATTGGGTCGGGCAGTTGTGCAATTTGCTCCAGGCCCTCTGCCATGGTTTCAATGGCTTTGTCGCTTAAAGCCAGGCGATCAAGCAGCGCTGCATCCAGGCCATTGGCTTTGGCTTGTGCCATGTCGGCTTCATTGGCTTTGCTGAGTGCCGCCTTGTTGGCGCGAATCAACTTGGCTGTCTCAAGCAGGGCTTTGTTTTTCGCCTGCGTGTTGGCCTTGGCCATGTAAACGGCAGCTACACGGGCTTTTTTGCCAATGGCTAAAATTTGTTCTTCAATACTCATCATGCTCACTTGGTACTATCGTTCGGTACGAATGTTCGGTACGAATGTTCGGTTCGAAGGGTTCAACTGATCCACAATTCGGGGGGATCAAGGCCCGCCAAGCCCAGGCCTATAATTTCAAACAGGGTCCAGGGGTTGCCCTGTTTCATGCCCTTGATGGTTTTTTCAGCTGCATAACACCATGTGGTCAGTTTTTGAAGGCTGCCAGGACTGTGACGTTTCAGGGCAGCTGCAATATGATTTTGCCGCTGTCCCCAGATTCTATTTTGTCGGCAGGCATCCGACAAAGACATTCCGCGCCGCATGGCTTGCTGGGTGTCGCGAATTGCACGAATTTCTTCCTGTAAGGCCCAAAGTACTAGGGTGGGGGCCTCGCCTTCGGCTTCCAGTCCTTCCATCATGCGGGTAATTCGTTTGGCATCACCCGCCAGCAGGCTACCGCCGAGGTCAAACACATTAAAACGCGCAGAATTGGCCACCATGCCTTGCACCTGTTCAATATCCACGGCCCCTTGGTGCTCAAGCGCGAGTTTTTCAATGGTTTGGTGCGCCACCAGCAGGTTGCCTTCGGTTTTCTCAGCCAACCAGGCACAGGTTTCACGGTTCAATTGTACGCCCTTGCGCTTTGCGGCTTGTGCTATCCAGCCGGGCAGGGTGTCTGCGCCCACAGGGCGGCAGGCAATCTCGCATCCTTTGCTTAACAACTCTGCGAAACCCGCACTTTTTTCCTGGGTTTTATTCAGTTTTGGCGCATTCACCAACAGGTAGTGCCCTGTGTCGCCAGCTGAAATCCAGTCAGCTGCTTTGCTCAAGGCTTCAGCGGCTTCCTTGCTGAGTTTGGGTTGATTAATTCGCAAATCAACCAGAGAAACATCGCCAAACAAAGAGGCCTCTGCGAACAGAGACAAAAATTCCTGCGGATCAAACTGCCGGTCTACTTCCACAATTTGACGCTGGTAATCGGTTTGCTTTTTCAAGCGTTGGCGGTACAGGTCGGCAGCTTGGGTTGCAAACAGTGGTTCATCCGTGAACACGCACATCAGTTGTGGCAAAGCGGTGTTTGCGCCATCGTTCAACCAGGTGTCAAGCGCAATCTGTTTCACTTGGCCGCTTGCCCTTTTTTGTCCAATTGCAAGGCGCTAAGCCGCCCTGTAATTTGGCGTGCAATGTCTCGCTGCATTTCTGTGTAAAGCTGGTTTTCTTCGGCTTCCTTGCCCAGAATCTGATCGTCGGTGTAGGTGAGTTCGCGGCGCTGGCTTAGCTGGCTGGTCGCGATCAGGAAGTCTCCATTTTTGTCGACCACGCTGTAGACCAAATTATAGGTAACACGCACTTCGCGTGCTCGGCCTGTTGCGCTGAAGGTCACAATACTGCGGTCGCGTGTTTCGCTGATCAGGTTCAGCTTCAGCGGCGCGCCCCCCGGCGGGTTCACTTTCAGGTTCAGAATTTGAAGTTGCAAGTCCATGTTGCGATTCATTTCAGAATTTTCCATGCCGCGCAATTCGATTTTCTCGAAATCGAAGTTGTACTGGCCGCGCAGCTGAAAACCACAGGCAGCCAGTGCCAGCGTGGTTGCCAGCAGGGCGATGGTTTGAATGAATCGTTTCATACGCACTCGCTTATCAGTAGGGGCAATTTTAAACAACGATGTTGACCAGTTTGCCGGGCACCACAATCACTTTTTTGGCGGGCTTGCCTTCCATGAACTTTTGCGCAGCCTCGCTGGCCAAGGCGATGGCCTCAATGCTGGCTTTGTCCATCTCGGCGGGTACTTCAATACTGCCTCGCAGTTTGCCGTTCACTTGCACCATCAAAGTGAGTTCTGAACGCACCAGGGCTTTTTCATCGACTTCGGGCCAGGGTGCATCCAGAAGCTCACCGTGTGCGGCGCTGTAGTTCAGGCCTGCCCACAGGTGGCAGGTTATGTGCGGCACTATTGGGTAAAGCACACGTAACAAAATGCCAAGGCCTTCGGCCAGCACAGCTTGGTCTGCGGGCGTGTTCGCTTCACTGGCGAATGTATCTAGTGTGTTCAGCATTTTCATGCCAGCAGACACCACGGTGTTGTACTGGTGTCGGTCGTAGTCGAAGTTGGCCTGTTTCAGAATTTCATGCACATCGCGGCGGGCATTTTGTGCAGCTTTGCTCAATTCCGCAGCATTCAACGTGGGTTGTGCCTTAATGGCATCCTGTTGGTTCAGAGCCAGTTGATACAGGCGCTTTAGGAAGCGGTGTGAGCCTTCAACGCCTGAATCACTCCATTCCAGACTTTGCTCGGGCGGAGCTGCAAACATGGTGAACAGGCGAGCTGTGTCCGCGCCGTACTGGTCTATCAACGCCTGTGGGTCAATGCCGTTGTTCTTCGACTTCGACATTTTTTCAACGCCACCGATGTGCACGGGAGTACCATCGCTGCTAAGTTTTGCCGAAACAGGCCGGCCTTTTTCATCAAACTCAACAGCTACATCGGCCGGGTTGATCCAGGTTTTTTTGCCATTGGCTTCTTCGGTGTAATAGGTGTCGTTCAGCACCATGCCTTGGGTTAGCAGGGCGGTAGCGGGTTCGCGGAATTTCACCAAGCCCATGTCGTTCATCACCTTGGTCCAGAAGCGGCTGTACAGCAGGTGCAAAATAGCGTGTTCAATGCCACCGATGTACTGGTCCATGGGCATCCAGTAATCGCTGCGCTCGTCGGTCATGGTGTTTGAATCGTTGCACACATAGCGCGTGAAGTACCAGCTGGAATCCACGAAGGTGTCCATGGTGTCGGTTTCGCGGCGGGCTGGCTTGCCACACTTGGGGCATTTGCATTCATAAAATGCCGCGCTTTTGGCCAGAGGGTTGCCGCTGCCATCGGGTACCAAGTCTTCAGGCAACACCACGGGCAGGTCTGATTCGGGCACGGGCACATCACCGCAGGTGTCGCAGTAAATAATGGGAATTGGGGTACCCCAGTAGCGCTGGCGGGAAATGCCCCAGTCGCGTAAGCGGAACTGAATGCGTTTTTCACCAAGGTCTTTGGCGGCGAGAAGTTCGGCCACCTTGTTCACAGCTGCTGTATGATTTAGCCCATCCAGCGGGCCACTGGCAATACAAACACCGCGTTCCTTGTCGCCATACCATTCAGCCCACTCGGCGTTGTTGAATACTTCGCCTTTCACTTCGATGACTTGTTTAATCGCAATGCCGTATTTCAGTGCAAACGCAAAATCGCGCTCGTCATGCGCGGGCACACCCATCACGGCGCCATCGCCGTAGCTCATCAACACATAATTGCCCACCCACACCGGCACGCTTTCGCCTGTAAGCGGGTGGGTTACGCTTAAGCCAGTGGGCATGCCTTTCTTTTCCATGGTGGCCATGTCGGCTTCAGCCACACCACCTGCCTTGCATTCAGCAATGAATGCTTGAAGTGCAGGATTGTTTTCAGCGGCCAGTGCGGCCAGCGGGTGTTCGGCGGCCACGGCGCAGAATGTAACGCCCATGACGGTGTCTGCCCGTGTAGTGAACACATACAGCTTGCCGTCTTGAACCAGTTCACCCGAAGCGTTTTTGATTTCATGCGGGAAAGCGAAGCGCACACCTGTGGATTTACCAATCCAGTTTTCCTGCATCACTTTCACGCGGTCGGGCCATTGCAGGCCATTCAGGTCTTCCAGCAGTACATCGGCATAATTGGTAATCGCCATGTAGTACATGGGAATATCACGCTTTTCCACTGTTGCGCCTGAACGCCAGCCTTTGCCGTCGATGACCTGTTCATTGGCCAGTACAGTTTGGTCAATGGGGTCCCAGTTCACGGTGCCAGTTTTCTTGTACACAATGCCTTTCTCAAGCATTTTCAAAAACAGCCACTGGTTCCATTTGTAGTAATCGGGTTTGCAGGTGGCAACCTCTTTGGACCAATCAATGGCCAAACCCATCGATTCCATCTGCTTTTTCATGTAATCAATGTTGCTGTAGGTCCAGGCGGCAGGCGGTTTGCCGTTGGCCATGGCGGCGTTTTCAGCAGGCATGCCGAATGCATCCCAACCCATGGGCATCAGGGTGTTGTAGCCCTTCATGCGCTTTTGGCGAATCATCACATCGTTGATGGTGTAGTTGCGCACATGGCCCATGTGTAGCTTGCCACTGGGGTAGGGCAGCATGGACACACAGTAATACTTGGGTTTCAGCTTGCCGCTTGCATCTTTCGCAAAAGCCTCGGCTTTGTAGGCGTCTGATTCTTTCCATTGGCCTTGTACGGCATTTTCAATGTCTTGGGCGGCGTATTTATCGAACATGGTGGTGCTGAAACCTGGGTGTGAATTTTGAATGCGAGCGGGCGCCGACCCGAAGGGCCGGAGCAATCTTTCATTATATCGGGGTTTTGGTTTTTTACGGCTTGGGCCGGGCTTACCCGGCGGTTCAACGCATCAAAAGCGCGGCTTCGATGGTTTTAGCCGCTTGCAGGGCATCGTTGTTCTTGCCCCAAGGGCCATTGTCTGCCTGAATATCAGCAATTAACTTGCCCACCAGCTGCTCAGTGGCTGCTTTTTCCTTCTCGTTCATGGGCAGTTGCAGCACTCGCCGTATGTGCTCCTCCGTTAGAAATACCAGGGTTTTTATCGTGCCGTCGCCCCATTTCACCGTCTCGGTGGCACGCATGAAAACCGGAATGTTGTTTTCAAGGTAAGCCAACACATTGCCCACTGCATCCAGGTCTTTTTGGTCGGCCAACAAAGCCAGGCAGTTTTGCCGCAATGGAAAATCGGGCTCAGGCGGGCTTCGATAGGTGTTTTCTGCTTGCAAGCCAGTTATCAGCCAGGGGCGCAGTTCCTTGTACAGATGTTTTCTAGCCAATTCGCGCGCAAAACTTTTGTCTTCCTGTTCAATTTTCAGCCAGCTTTGCGTCAGGTTGATCAGGTTTTTACGCTCGCTGGTCAGCAATTCAGGTTTCATTTTGATTGCCTTGCTGACCAGGTCTTGTTCTTCCGGGGCGGCCACTTTGTTGTACTTGCGATTGATGCTGCTGACTTCAAGCGCGACACGCATGCCAAAATCTGCATCATTTTCAGCGTATTGATAAAGCTCCCTCATGTGTTCAAACCAGCGTTCACTCCACTGGCTGCGCCATTGATCACGTGTCAGGTTGTGTAGGCCACCAAGGTGTTGTTCACGCTCGAAATTCCCCCAGTCCTTGATCCAGAGGTATTTGCCTTTGTACGCGTCCACCAGTTTTCCCGCTTCAGAGAAAGATTTCTCTCGTGCCTCCCAGTAAATTCTGGAAGCCATGGCAGTGCGAAGCAGATTTTGCAATTCAACGTCGCTGTCTAGCCGGGTTTGAAAAGTATTGCTTATTTTTTCAATCACTACATTGCTGTGCAATTTCAACTGTACAGGGTCATTAACAATCAATTTCGCCCATTCCAATTCAGGCGGACGCTGGCTTTGCGCCGGGGCTGGTGCCGGTTGAAGCCGTTCAACCGATATGTTGATTTGGTCGCCAATAGAAATATTGCCGGGGGTGGTGCCTTCCACGGTTTGACTTGAACTGTAAAACACCGAGAATGCCACTCCCGCCACCGTGCTTGCTGCCAAGGCCAGCCCCGCGATTTTGCCGTAGCCTTTAAGAATCAATTTTGGGCGAGTAGTTGCTTTCTGCGGTATTCGCGCACGAAATTCGCTCAAGATAGATTGGTAACTGGGTGTCGATTCATCCGCTACCAAGCGGTAAAGTTCCGTTGCGGCTGAATTCTCGCCTTTGGCTGCAAAGGAACCTGCTGGCTCACAGGGTACTTCAGACTGATTCATCGACAAAAAAACCGCTTCCGTGAACAGGGTTTCGTTGGGCTGGGTGGCTTTTTCAATTTTGGCAGCCACATTCACGGGGTCCCCAAACACATCATCATCAGTGATAGTGATCTCACCTGAATTCACACTGATTTTCAGGTGAATTTTCTGCGTTTCTTTTGCGGTTTGGTTGTATTCCCGCAAGGTGTGTTGAAGGCAAAGTGCACAGTGCAGTGCATCGGTTGGGCTTTCGAAGGTCAGTAAAAAAGAGTCACCAATTGATTTGATCAAGGTGCCACCCCATGCCTCGATCACCGGCAACAGCAAGGCGTTGTGCTTTGCCAGGCGCTGCATCATGTCTCGTCGGCTGGTTTTCCCGGTTTGTTTGGTGAAGCCGCAAATGTCGGTGAACATCACGGTCAGGTTTTTGTTGGTGTATTCCATCTTGTGCGGGCTTGCGCGGTAAGGCTGTGATTATCCGTTCAAATCTCGGTCAATGGATATTCCGGGTTCGGGTCATTGTTGCAAACACTGTTAAAATCAACAGCGAAACCAAACCGAATGTGAGAAGCCGTGTCTTTACTCGATAGCCTGAACCCCGAACAACTGGCAGCCGTAACATTGCCCCGCGAATCAGCCTTGATTTTGGCTGGTGCGGGCAGCGGTAAAACCAAGGTGCTTACAGCGCGCATTGCCTGGTTGATTCAAACCGGGCAGGTGGGCCCCAATGGCGTGTTGGCGGTTACGTTTACCAACAAGGCTTCCAAGGAAATGCTTCACCGCATTTCAACCATGTTGCCGATTAACACCCGCAGTATGTGGGTGGGTACTTTTCACGGCTTGTGCAACCGCATGTTACGTGCGCATTGGAAGGAAGCCGGTTTGCCGCAGGCATTTCAAATTCTGGACACACAAGACCAGTTGTCGGCCATTAAACGCATGTACAAGGTGTTGGGTATTGATGCTGAAAAATTTCCGCCCAAGCAACTGAGCTACTTTATCGGTTCTGCTAAAGACCAGGGCTTGCGCCCCAAAGATGTGGAAGCACATGATGAATACCACCGCATGATGGTTCGGCTTTATGAAGCGTATGAAGCCCAGTGCCAGCGTGAAGGTGTTGTCGATTTCGCCGAGTTGTTGTTGCGTTCATTCGAGTTGCTGGGAGCCAACCCGGCACTGCGAGAGCATTACCAGGCCCGTTTCAAATACATTTTGGTCGACGAGTTTCAAGACACCAACAGTTTGCAATACAACTGGTTGAAACGCTTGGCTGGGCCACAGGGCTGTATTTTTGCGGTGGGCGACGATGATCAGTCCATCTACGCATTTCGCGGTGCACGTGTGGCCAATATGGTGCAGTTCGAAAATGATTTTAATGTACAAAACCGAATCAAGCTTGAACAAAACTACCGTTCGGTGGGCAATGTACTGAAAGCAGCCAACGTGTTGATTGCGCACAACAAGGCGCGCTTGGGCAAGGAGTTGTGGACCGAGGCAGGCGAAGGTGAAGCCATTCGCGTGTACGAAGCCACCAGCGATCAGGACGAAGCTGCTTTTATTATTGACCGAATCAAAAAACTGGTGCTTGAGGAAGGCTATAGCCGATCTGATATTGCAATCCTGTACCGTTCCAATGCGCAATCGCGAGTTGTGGAACAAGCTTTGTTCAATGCCGGTATGCCTTACCGCGTGTATGGCGGCCTGCGTTTTTTTGAACGTGCTGAAATTAAACATGCACTGGCTTACTTGCGTTTGATGGACAACGCAGATGATGACAATTCATTTTCCCGTGTGGTGAATTTTCCGGCCCGTGGCATTGGTGCGCGCAGTGTTGAACAACTTCAGGATATTTCTACTGCACAGGGCACTTCGCTTTACCGCGCCATTCACCGCATGGAAGGCCGCGCGCAGGCCGGTTTGAAAAAGTTTGCCGATTTGATCGAACGCATGCGCTTCGAAACTCGCGGTTTGAGCCTTGCTGATTTGGTGGACAAAGTAATCAATGAATCGGGTTTGATGGCACATTTTCAGGCGGACAAAGATGGCGAAGACCGTGTTGAAAACTTGAAAGAATTGGTGAACGCGGCCGCATCGTTTGCAATTGCAGAAGGCTATTATCAAGATGCCGCAGCCACCATGGTGGATGAAGAAAAGTTGATCACCCCGCTGGCTGATTTTCTTTCTCATGCATCGCTTGAAGCCGGTGACAACGCCGCTGCGGCCGGGCAAGAGGCCATTCAGTTGATGACCGCGCATTCTGCGAAAGGGTTGGAATTCAAGTGTGTGTTTGTTACCGGTTTGGAAGAGGGCTTGTTTCCACACGAGAACAGCATCGGCAATTCAGTAGAGGGCGGCGATGGCACCAGCGTTGAAGCGGTAGAAGAAGAACGTCGCTTGATGTACGTGGCCATTACCCGCGCACGGGAACAATTGTTTCTAAGCCATGCGCAACAACGCATGTTGCATGGTCAAATTCGTTATCACCTGCGTTCCCGTTTTCTGGATGAGTTGCCGGAAGAGGTATTGAAGTGGCTTACCCCCAAGCGTGCGCACATTGCCAGCCAGGGCTGGGACGCGCTCGATTCCAAAGTGTGGGGGCAGAACAAAACCTTGAGTGTGGGCTATAGCAACAAAACTTCCAAGCGCCCTTACGACATTGGTACTGGTGTAAACCACGCCAAGTTCGGGAGCGGTGTGGTGGTGGCCTATGAAGGAGAAGGTGACGACCAAAGAATTCAAATCAACTTTGGCCGCCAGGGTATGAAGTGGCTGATGGTTAGTTTGGCTAAACTTGATAAAGTTTGATCAAAAAAAACAGGTCAGCATGTTTTTGGATTTGGGCTAATACAACCAGCCAGAAATCCCAAACCTCCAAATACAACTGAGGTGCCAACAAGTGTCGGAACCAGTAAATCAGCATAACTTGGCATGGCAGCCACCTCTTTTCCCGCTGCGTGCAAAATTGTAGCGCCAAGAGTGGTGCATGCAGTTACCATAATTGCCGCACCAACAGAGCTAGTCGCAGCGCTTATCGCACTACAGACGGGTCCAAAATGCAGCATTGGGGCTTCAGGCTCCATAGCGGCGTGTGGTAAGTGGGTCGGAAGTGAAGTTTGCATGTGATGTTACTCATAAGCTTGTTAAAGGACCCCGTAGTAACATATGTCTCTTTCACAGTTCCCCAAATTTTCAGCTATTCACAAAAGGGCCTGGATCGTGTTCAAACACCGCTTTGTAGCTTGGGTAAAAAGTGCACAGCGAGACAGCCATTACTAGCGCAACACACATCATGTTCAAGGCGCTGACAAGGGGGGCGGGCAAGCCCATTACGGTGAAGATAACCAAAAACACCGATGAAAAACCCAAGCCGAGAATAAGCCAACCCATGCCGTAAATTAAAAAACTGCTTTTATTGCGCCACACTGCAACCCAACTTGAGAACAAAGCCTGCAAGGGTTTCATATTGTGCCAAACCACCAGTACAGGTGCGAACCAAAATGCAAGCAACACTGGAATACTCGTGATTCCGACAAAGACCATGTACACCACGATGTATTCCATGAAAGCCGCGTTGGCGGCCGCATCGGCCTTTTGCAGATCTTCAACCGACATCGCTGGTTGCGCACCCAAAACAAGGTGTGCAAGTAGGCGAATCACTGCAAAACAGGCGGTGTAAATCGCACCCAAAATCAACAGGGATTGCAGGTGTTTTCTGTTTTTCTGATTAAAAGCATTAAACAACACACTGGGGCCGACTCTCAGGCCTTTTTGTCCCATTCTTCCAGCCAGCATGATGCCAAAACCCAAAGCGGGCGATGCAACAGCCACTGCTGCAGCGCCAATGAAAGGAATCAGGACGCCAACAAAAAGAATAATGAACAGATAGGTATTGCCAAACAGAAACATTTCACCCGGCCTTTTGCGGAAAAGCTGTACGCCTTGCATCAGCCAATCCCATCCCGCGCTGGGTGGGCAAGTGTGTACGTAGTTGGCCAATTGATACGTCCTTAATTCGGTTGTGGGGCAAGCGGAATAGCCCGCCTGCGAGCAAGCAATACCCGTTCAAAATGTTTAGGGTCTTTTACATTCAAAACTTCGGCTTTACGTGGCATGTAAAAATCGTACAGCCTCGATGTCCAGAACCGAAGCCCTGCGGCACGCAGCATGTCTTGCCAAAGTTCGCACTCGTGCTGGTTCAATGTGCGGATTTCCTGATAACCGGCCAGCAAAGCAGCCAGCAATTCGGGTTTCAGTTCGCCTTGGTTGTTGTTCTCGCCGTGCGTACCGCTGGATAGTTCAATACACCAATCGTTCGCGGTAACTGCAAGGTCAAACAAAAAAGTATCAACACCGGCAAAGTAAAAGTCGATCACGCCGCCAAGCGTATCGCCTTGCATTAATGCATTGTCGCGAAACAAGTCGGCATGCACAGCACCTTTGGGCAACATGTTGTAGGCATGGCTTTCAGCAACGGCTTTTTGGTGACTTACTTCGCTGCTCAGCAGTTCTTGAACTTCGGCTGGCAGATAAGAATTGAGGTCGTTCATCGCACCTTCAATCCATGCTAAGCCACGTGGGTTGGGGGTGTTGCCTTGAAAGTCGGCAACTGCCAAGTGGGCTTGGGCACAAAATTTCCCAATTTCACGGCATTGTGATGCATTCGGGTATTCAACTGATTTGCCACTGAGGCAATTCACAAGCGTGGCTGGTTTGCCTTTCAGTACACTGAACAATTCGCCTTGCGCGTTCGGTATGGGCCCCGGTACAGCAAGGCCTTTTTTCGCCAAGTGTTGCATAAGGCCCAGGTAAAAGGGCAGGTCTTCAGCCTTCAGTTTTTCAAACAGGGTAAGCACGAACCTACCCGTGCTTGTGTTCACAAAATAATTGGTGTTTTCAATGCCCGACTCAATGCCTTCGAAGGAAAGCAGTTCACCGCAATCCCGGCCATGTAGCCATTGTTGCAGTTCTGTTTGGGTAATGCGTGTAAAAACAGCCATTCAAAGTCCTGAGTAAGGTCATATGCACCCGGATTTTACCTGTGTTTTGCTCTCGCTTTATAAGTCCAGCAGCTTCTCTGTTTCACTGTCTGACGGATTAAAGGTTCGTTTTTCGTAGAAGTGGAATATGCTCCGCAAAACCTCTTCCGGTGTTTCCACAATTTCAAACAGGTCCATGTCGCTTGGGCTGATCATTCCCTCGCCCAGCAAATGGCTTTTTACCCAATCAATCAGGCCTGCCCAGAACTTGGAGCCAACCAGAATAATAGGAATTCGCCGACCCTTGTTGGTTTGGATCAAGGTGAGCGCCTCAAACATCTCGTCAAGCGTGCCAAAGCCGCCGGGCATTACCACATAGGCACTGGCGTACTTTGCAAAAGCAACCTTGCGGGCAAAGAAATGGCGAAATGTCAGGGAAATATCCTGGTAGGGGTTGCCGCTTTGCTCAAACGGCAGTTCAATGTTCAGCCCCACGCTGGGCGACTCTCCTGCGTATGCGCCTTTGTTCGCAGCTTCCATAATGCCTGGGCCACCGCCGCTGATTACCGCAAAACCTGAATCTGACAAAGCGCGGGCAATGTTCTCGGTTAGCGTGTAATAGGGATGATCTGGGGGCGTTCTGGCGCTGCCAAAAATGGACACTGAGGGGCGAATTGCCGACAGCTTCTCTGTCGCCTCAATGAACTCTGCCATAATCCCCAGCACATGCCATGACTCTCGAGCCTTGACTGTGGTGGATTGTTCTTTCGAGGGAAGGTGGCGCAATGTTGGAATATTCTTATTTTTGGTTGTCATATGAAGCGATTACTCCTGGTTGATGGGTCTAGCTACCTGTACCGTGCCTTTCACGCCATGCCCGATTTGCGAAACCGCGCGGGCGAGCCCACGGGGGCAATTTATGGCATGGTCAATATGCTTCGACGCCTGCGTGCAGATTACAACACCGACGATATCACTTCCAATTGTATCGCCTGCGTATTCGATGCGCCGGGCAAAACTTTTCGTGACGATATCTACCCTGAATACAAAGCCAACAGAGCCAGCATGCCTGAAGACCTGGCCGCCCAAATCCCCCACATTCATGAAGTAACCCGTGCCATGGGTTGGCCAATCGTGATGGAGCCAGGCATCGAGGCCGATGATGTGATTGGCACCCTGGCGCAAGTTGCGTTGCAGCAGGGTTTCGATGAGGTAATTGTGTCCACTGGCGATAAAGACATGGCCCAGTTGGTAAACGACAAGGTACGCCTTGTAGACACCATGAAAAATGCGGTAATGACCCGTGACGCTGTGTTTGAAAAGTTTGGCGTTTACCCGGAGCAAATTATTGATTATTTAACCTTGGTTGGCGACACCGTGGACAACGTGCCCGGTGTTGAAAAAGTTGGCCCCAAAACCGCAGCCAAGTGGTTGGCTGAATACAAAACGCTGGATGGCGTGGTAGCCAATGCCGACAAAATTGGCGGCAAGGTGGGCGAGAACCTTCAAAAAGCGCTCGATTGGCTGCCCACTGGTAAGATTTTGGTGACTATTAAAACCGATTGCGAATTCGAACTGCGCCGGCACATTGAGGAACAGCTAAAAGCCCACCCGGAAAACAAAGAGGAGCTCAAAAAGCTGTTTCAACGCTTTGAATTCAAAACCTGGTTCAGGGCGCTCGGCGGTGTGGCTGAAGATGAAGCCGCGGCCAAACCGAAATTAGATGGCCCGCCCGATGGCACTTCCATGAGCCTGTTTGATGCGCCCACGCAAGCTGTTGATTCCATAGAAACCATTTGCGTGCAAACACAGGAGCAGCTTAATTCGCTACTTTCCGAATTAAAAGCCGCTACAGCCAAAAAAATACCCGTGGCCTTCGACACGGAAACCGATTCGCTGGAGCCCATGAATGCGCGCATTGTGGGGCTTTCATTTTCAGTGAAGCCTGGTGTGGGCTACTACATTCCGCTAACCCACCAAGACCTTACCGCCGAGCCACAACTGCCGCTGGCCGATGTGCTGGCATTTCTGAAGGCGTGGTTCGAAGACACCGATTCACCCAAAATTGCCCAGAATGCCAAATATGATTTGCATGTAATGGCCAACCACGATGTGTGGGTGAAAGGTTTGGTAGAAGACACCATGCTGGCCAGCTACATTCTTGAAGCGCACAAGCCCCATGGCATGGACGCCCTGGCCCTGCGCTGGTTAAACTACAACACCATCAAATACGAGGAAGTGGCGGGCAAAGGCGCCAGCCAAATTAATTTCGACCAGGTACCAATTGACACCGCCACCAAGTACGCTGCTGAAGACGCGGAAGTAACCTTGCGCCTGGCTCATACCCTGAAAGCCGAGCTGGACAAAGTGCCAGAACTGGCCAACTTGTATCGGGATGTGGAATTGCCTTTTGGGCAGGTGCTGTTCGAGGTTGAGCGAAATGGTGTGCTGATTGATTCAGAAAAACTGGAAGCCCAAAGTGCAGAAATTGCAGACAAGCTGAAACTGATTGAAGAGCAGGCTTTCGAGTTGGCCGGTGGCAGTTTCAACCTGAATTCACCCAAACAAATTGGTGAGCTGCTGTTCGACAAACTGGGTTTGCCCGTGGTGAAAAAAACCGCGAGCGGCGCACCTTCCACCGATGAAGAAGTGCTCAGTAAACTGGCAGAAGATTATCCATTGCCAGCCAAGTTATTGGAACACCGATCGCTTGCAAAACTGAAAAGCACTTACACGGATAAATTGCCACGCATGGTAAATGCCCGCACCGGGCGCGTTCACACCAACTATGCACAGGCTGTGGCTGTTACAGGCCGCCTGGCCAGCAACGACCCGAACTTGCAGAACATTCCCGTGCGCACTGCGGAAGGGCGCCGCGTGCGTGAAGCGTTTATTGCCGCGCCGGGTTGCGTGTTGGTCTCGGCCGATTATTCCCAAATTGAATTGCGCATCATGGCGCATATTTCGGGCGACGAGGCACTCATTCACGCTTTCAATGAAGGTCTGGATATTCACAGCGCCACTGCTTCAGAAATTTTTGGCGTGGCGTTGAACGAGGTTACGTCGGATCATCGTCGCACTGCGAAGGTAATCAACTTCGGCCTTATATATGGCATGAGTGCATTTGGATTGGCTGGTAACCTCGGCATCACCCGCGAGGCAGCGAAGCTTTACATTGATCGGTATTTTGCGCGCTACCCCGGTGTTGCAAATTTTATGGACAATGTGCGCGCACAGGCCAAGGAAGACGGCTATGTGCAAACCGTGTTTGGCCGCCGTTTGTGGCTGCCTGAAATTAAAAGTCCCAATGGCCCGCGAAGGGCAGGGGCTGAGCGCGCCGCCATTAACGCGCCGATGCAGGGTACATCAGCAGACCTGATCAAAATGGCCATGGTGAATTTGTCGGCCTGGCTGAGAACAGAAAAATTGCACACCAAAATGATTATGCAAGTGCACGATGAAGTCATTTTTGAAGTGCCCCAAGGGGAACTTGAATTGATCCAGAAGCGAGTGCCCGAAATCATGACTCAGGTGGCCAAGCTGCGCGTTCCGCTGGAAGTGGGCTGTGGTGTGGGCAATAACTGGGAAGAAGCGCATTAAAAACAGGGAGAACGGGATGAGCGACACGGCAAACGACATAAAAAACAAGGAAAATCAGGAACACCTGGAAGCACTTACAGGTGGTGGCAAACTGCCCATGAGCCGCCGCACGGTGTTGAAAGGTTTCACTGTGGGTGGCTTTGCGGCAGCGGCTTCGCCTGTTTTGGCCCAAGCCATCACAACTTCCGGTGAGGGCCTTGAAGAAGGGCGTGTTCTTGTGAATGTGGGCGACGACGACATGTTTGCCTATCGCGCTTATCCAAAAGGCAAGAAGAACGCACCCGTTATTTTGGTCGTACCGGAAATTTTCGGGGTGCATGCGTACATCGAGGATGTGTGCCGTCGTTTTGCCCAAGAAGGTTTTTATGCCTTGTCTCCCGAAATTTTCTTTCGTCACTCCGAGCCGGGGCAATACGCCACTGTGGCCGCCATTTTAGAAAACGTGATTTCGAAAATGGATGACAAACAAGTCATGGCCGACCTCGACAAGTGTGTTGAGTTTTCAGGCACTGAAGGTGCAGACACCAAAAAACTGGCGGTAACCGGATTTTGCTGGGGCGGGCGAATTACTTGGCTGTATGCCGCGCATCAGCCTGCTGTGAAAGCGGGTGTGGCTTGGTATGGTCGCCTTGTGGGTGCAAAAAACCAACTGACTCCGACTCATCCTGTGGATGTCGCTTTGCAACTCAAAGCCCCGGTGTTGGGTTTGTACGGTTCGGAAGATGCATCGATTCCGCTGGACACTGTCGAACAAATGAAAAGCGCATTGCTTGCCGCCCAAGCCAACCCTTTCGCAAAGGCCAGCAGCATCATGGTGTTTGACAAAGCCCAGCACGGTTTCCATGCGGATTATCGCCCCACCTACAATTCAGTCGTGGCAAAACAGGCGTACAATCAAGCGCTTGAGTTCTTGCGGGGCAAGAACCTGATCTAATCTCGGACCAATCCAAATCGTGCAATCCAGTTTACCGCTAGTTCTCCTGGCCGCTGCCTTGGGCACGGCCTTGGCCATTTTTGCATCAGCCTTATTAACTGCTCGCCACATTGCCCGCTCACTTGAGCCCATGGTCAGTGTGTCGGCTGGGGTGCTTTTAGGAGCCTCGCTTTTGCATTTGCTGCCAGAAGCGCTTGACAAAGGAATGGATCACCACAAGCTGTTTGCCTTGCTGCTGGCTGGTTTGCTGTTTTTCTTTGTGCTGGAAAAATTTTCAATATTCCGCCACAGCCACCACCACGAACACGACGGCCACGATCACCACCACGGTTTCGACAAGCGCGAAGCAAGGCGGGGCGGTTTACTGATTGTGGTCGGCGATTCAATTCACAACTTCGCCGATGGCCTGTTAGTAGCCAGTGCGTTTTTGGTTGATTTCAAGTTGGGCCTGGTTACCACTCTTAGTGTGGTACTGCACGAAATTCCCCAACAAACCGGCGATTACCTGGTGTTGGTGAATGCCGGCATTACCCGGAAAAAGGCTTTGCAGCTGATGTCAGTCGCTGGCGTGGCAGCCGTATTGGGAGCAGGTTTGGGTTATACCCTGTTTACTGAATTGCAGGCCTTGTTGCCCTACGCCCTGGTTTTTGCTGCAGCCAGTTTTATTTATGTGGCGGTTGCCGACCTTATTCCCCAAATGCAGCAACGTGTAAAAATAAAGGAAAGCATAGTCCAGCTGGTTTGCATTGGTTCCGGCGTGGCTTTGGTCGCCATTCTAGCTGAAATATTGCATCACCATCACTAAAGCGCAATCAGGCGTTTTCCAGTTTTCGCTTGTGTGTGGCATAAGAAGAAATGCCACCGCAGGCAATAATCAGCAACACTCCCAGCCAGGTTGTGTTGCTTGGAATGTCGCCCAGCACCACAATTCCGAAGAATGTGGATACCAGAATGGTGCAGTATTGAAGCGCAGCCGAAAGCCACGCCGAGCCGCTTCCGAACGAGCGGGTTAGCGCAAGGTTGCCCGCGCCGCCAAAGAACCCCAAAGCCACAAGCCACAGCAGCGACCAGTTCGCATTTGAAACATTCAGTGCTTCAAATTTCCCAAAACCCAGAAGGTACACCAGTGAAGAAACGGTGGCGGTGACTGCAAAATACAGCACGGTACGCCACTCGGGCTCGCGAGCTTGCCCCAAGCTTTTTAACTGCATGTACGCCACCGCAGAAACGGCACCTGCACCGAGGCCAAGGAGGGCGGTGGGAAGCTGGTCGCTGGCCATGACGGGTTGAAGAACTGCAACAACACCTGCGAATCCAATTGCGATTGCACCTTGTTCAAGCCGGTTCTGTGATTGCCCGTACCAAAGCCACAAAATAAGGGCAATAAAAAGCGGTGAGGTGTACATCAACGTGGTGGCAGTGGCCAGTGGCAATTGTGTGGTGGCATAAAAACCGCACCACATTGCAATAATTCCAGCAACATTCCGCTTCAAATGAAGCACTGCAACCGGGCTTTTCAAACTTAGGCCCTGAAACAGAGCCCATGCGGAAATTCCGATCAGCGGTATTGCCCCGCGAAACAACACGATTTCACCCAGCGAGGCATGGGCGCCCGCTAATTTAATCATCAGGCCCATGGTGCCAAAACACAGGCAGGCCACTAACATCCAGAGTGCTTGCATGGGTTGGAATTGTAGCCCGGCTTGAAGGCCCTGGGGGTGGTTGGTCAGGACAATTCAGGGGTGGCTTTGTAATGAGCAAAACTTGGATCCAGCCAAACCTCCCGCTTTTCGATGGGTGTGTTGTCCATGGATTGGGTAATCCGAAACACTCGCAAGCTGGGCGTATCCGGAACTTTATTGAACAGGCTGGCAATTCGAGGTTCCATCGACGTGACTGATACCTCATCAGTCATCTGGCCAATTCGCATTTGAAACACCTCAGAGGCCAGGCGGTACAGGTTACCTTCCGACTGTTGCAGCATTGCAATACTTAATTTTGGAAAAAGCCTTTTGGAAAGGCACAATTGCTCGTAGGCAATTAACTGGCTGTGCAGCATGTGGCGAACCTCAATCAGCCAGATTGGATCACCCATTTCAATACCAAGCGCACGCGATTCCTCGTCATCAGCCTCAATGCATTCCAAACTGATCAGCTCGGTTTTAACCTCGGTGCCTACATACTCGGTTGCCCAATGGTTGTTAAGCTTGAAGGGAACCGCTCGATCATAAACAGGCTGCGGAAGAGACTTGGCAGCTACAAACGTACCCAGCCCCTGCATTTTTGTAACAAGTCCTGATTTTTCCAGCGATTCAATTGCTCGTCGAATGGTGCCAATGGACACCCTGAAACGGGCTGACAGCCTTTTTTCGTTGGGCAAGGTTGAACCCACTTTCCAGATTTCCCTGGAAATTTCATCAGCCAGCACGTCCCTGATTTGTTGATAGGCAGGGCCGCCGCTGCGTGCGACGGCTCCTTCTGGAGAATTGGCGCCAGGCATCATATGAAAGATCCAGAGTTTTATTTTTGTCTAACAAATGTACCAGAAAAACGTTGAACAAAAATACAAATCGCGATACTGGTTTCAATGATGCAAGTTTTCGACAATCACAGGGTTTTTTTGAGTTTTCCGGACTGGTTGTGAACAGGGTTCATTTGAGCCCCATACCACGCATGAAAATGGGCCATCCCATCCTCCATTGGGCTCTGGTATGGGCCAGCATCATGCTCACCGCGTTCCATCAATACCCGCCTACCTTCGTCCATTCGTTCGGCAATTTCGTCGTCTTCAACAGCGGTTTCCATGTAGGCCGCCTGTTCGGCCTCCACAAATTCCCTTTCAAACAGGCGAATTTCCTCAGGGTAGTAAAACTCAACCACATTCAGCGTTTCCTGAGGACCCTTGGGGTGTAGGGTTGAAACCACCAGCACGTGCGGATACCACTCCACCATGATGTTGGGGTACATGCAAAACCAGATCGCACCATATTTGGGTTCTACGCCATTGCTGAATTTTTTTACCGCCTCGTGCCACTGCTTGTATACAGGCGTTCCTGGGCGACGCAGACCGGCCTTGACGCCCACCGATTGAACGCTCCAGTTGTCACCGTAATACCATTGCAGATCAGAGCAGCTTACGAATTGACCCAGCCCAGGGTGGAATGGCTCTACATGGTAATCCTCAAGGTAAACCTCAATGAAGGTTTTCCAGTTGTAAGGCAGCACATTGGTTTTCACGGAGTCCAGTTGAAATCCCGAAAAGTCAATTTCTTCGAGAAAAGGCACCTTTTTCAGCTCCTCAAGCACATTGCGCCCTGAATTGAATAGCAACCCACGCCAATTCTGTAGTGGATATGACTGAAGCTTCGTGCAGGGTTGTTGCGCAAAATGAGGCGCGCCCAGCAATTCACCTTTCAAATCGTAAGTCCAGCGATGAAGCGGACAAACAATATTGCTGGAATTGCCATGGCCTTTCAGCATGATGGCTTGACGGTGGCGACATACATTGGACAAAAGCTCGATTTCCGAGCCATTGTTCACCAGAATTCGGCCGTCGCCTTCCCACGGAAGTGACCTCCAGTCGCCGCGCTCGGGTACCCAATGGGTATGGCCGACGTAACCCGGTCCGTCTCGATAGAGTAGTTGGATTTCATCCTTCAAAACATGTTCATCGAAATACGCTGAAACATGAGGTTGCAAACTTGATTGCGTCACAGCATGTGACACCTTGGACAAATCACTCAAATCGGACATGATCCCGGGGACCTCCTCCAACAGTGTCCCTGATCGACACTGATGCAAATTAACCTGTTGAACAAAAAGAGAAAGTGGATTGTACCCTTTAGTCTGCATTCCGGCCAAAGACTTTTCGCCTTTGGGCAAAGTCGCAGTAAAATGGAGGACTTTGCACCACGCACAGCAGCACAATGAGCCCAAGCAAACCAAAAACAAAGCCTGTTGACAGCGCCCAGGCCGTACCGGCCTCTTTCGAAGATGCAGTGGCCGAGCTGGAGGCGTTGGTTAACACGATGGATTCCCAGAATCTGGGGCTTGACCAATTGCTGACCGATTACAAACGCGGTGCTTACCTTGTGAAGTATTGCAGGGACCGTTTAAACCAGGTTCGCAAAGAAGTGACCGAGATTGAACAAAGCTTGAACAAACCCGCTGACGAAGGTGACCAGTGAGCTTGGCCCAACCCATTCATTCCAATTGGTTTGACGAAACCCGAGCCGGTTTTGAAGCCTCGCTGGCAGACAAGCTGGAGCGCTTCAAAGGGCCTTCCAGCGAGCTGAATGAGGCCATGGCTTATGCATTGCTTGATGGCGGCAAACGTTTGCGCGCCATGCTGGTATTTGCTGCAGGCCATGCAGTGGGCACGCCAGCCAGTGAATTGGGCGATGCGGCCTGTGCCATTGAGGCCATGCATGCGTATTCATTGGTGCATGACGACTTGCCCAGCATGGACAACGACGTACTGCGCCGTGGCAAACCCACTTGCCACGTCAAGTTTGGCGAGGCGTTTGCCTTGCTGGCTGGCGATGCACTGCAAACCGCTGCTTTTCAGTGGCTTGCCGAATCGAACCAGGGCAGCGTGCAGGTTCGCATGCAGCAAATTGCTGCCTTGGCCAATGCGTCTGGCTTACAGGGCATGGCCGCAGGGCAGGCCATTGACCTTGCGCATGTGGGCAAACCCATGGATCTTGATTCACTTGAACACATGCACGCCCGAAAAACCGGCGATTTAATTACAGCCTCCGTGCGCATGGGGTATCTGAGTAACCCTGCCGTCACCACAGTTGAAAAAAGCGGATTAGAGGCCTATGCCCATTGTTTGGGCTTGGCATATCAGGTAATAGACGACATATTAGACGTGGAATCCTCCAGCGAGGTGCTCGGCAAAACATCGGGCAAAGACGCACTGAACAACAAGCCCACCATGGTGAGTTTGATGGGACTAGGCAATGCCAAAAAGCTGTTGGCTCAATTGCGGGAGCGGGCTTTTGTGGCCTGCGAAGTGATCAAGCCCAGCAGGCGCGCTCCATTGGAAACCCTTGTAGAACTGATTACAAACCGGAAATCATGACCGATCTGCTGAAAAAAATTGATTGCCCCGCAGACCTGCGGCGACTGTCTGAAAACCAGCTGCCCAAGCTGGCGGACGAGTTGCGCAATTACATTGTGGAGCAAGTGGCCAAAACAGGCGGGCATTTGTCATCGAACCTGGGTACGGTTGAATTAACCGTGGCCTTGCATTATGTATTCAATACCCCCAACGACCGCGTGGTTTGGGACGTAGGCCACCAAACCTACCCACATAAAATTTTGACTGGCCGGCGCGATGCCATGCCAGGCTTGCGCCAGTACGGCGGAATTTCAGGTTTTCCCAAGCGCTCGGAATCTGAATACGATGCTTTTGGTACAGCGCATTCCAGCACCTCCATTTCTGCCGCTCTGGGCATGGCGGTTGCTTCCCGTAACCTTGGCGTAAACCGCAAGCACATTGCAGTAATTGGCGATGGTTCCATGACCGCAGGCATGGCTTTCGAGGCACTGAACAATGCCGGTGTTACCCCCGACATTGACTTGCTGGTGATTTTGAACGACAACGACATGTCGATTTCACCACCCGTGGGTGCGCTGAACAAGTACCTGGCCAAGTTGTTATCCGGCCGCATGTTGAACAATGTGAAGGAAGTGGGCAAGGGCATATTGGGTGTGGCGCCACCCTTGTATGAACTGGCACACCGGCTTGAAGAGCATGTAAAAGGCATGATGACGCCAGCCACCCTGTTCGAGGAATTTGGCTTTAATTATTATGGCCCGATTGACGGCCATGACCTGGATGCCCTGGTGCCCACCTTGCAGAATTTGCGCGCCATGAAAGGCCCGATTTTCCTGCATGTCATCACCAAAAAAGGCGCGGGCTACAAGCTGGCCGAGCAAGACCCGGTGCTGTACCACGGTCCAGGCAAGTTCGATCCCAGCATTGGCATTCAAAAATCCACAACGCCGAAACCACCCACTTACACCCAAATTTTTGGCAAGTGGCTGTGCGACATGGCGCAATCCGATCGCAAGCTGGTGGGCATTACCCCAGCCATGCGTGAAGGCTCCGGCATGGTTGAATTCGAACGCCGCTTTCCATCGCGTTATTTCGATGTGGGTATTGCCGAACAACACGCGGTAACTTTTGCTGCCGGTTTGGCTTGCGAGGGCATGAAGCCTGTGGTGGCCATTTATTCCACCTTCCTGCAGCGCGCTTACGACCAGTTAATTCACGATGTGGCTTTGCAAAACCTGGATGTAACTTTTGCACTGGACCGCGCAGGGCTTGTGGGCGCAGATGGCGCAACCCATGCCGGCAATTACGACATCGCCTATTTGCGCTGTATTCCGAATATGGTGATTGCAGCCCCCTCCAATGAAGACGAATGTCGTAAGTTGCTGACCACTGCTTACCGCTACCCAGGTTGTGCTTCCGTGCGCTACCCGCGCGGTGTTGGCCCTGGCGTGGTGGCTGATGAATCGCTGGATACACTTGAAATTGGCAAGGCAGTCGTGCGTTATTCGCCACAAGAGAGTGAACACAAGCTTGTAATTCTGGCATTTGGCTCCATGTGTGAACCAAGCCTTGAGGCTGGCCGGGCGTTGGATGCCACCGTGGTGGACATGCGCTGGGTCAAACCTATTGATGCAGAATTGTTACAGCGCTTTGCCGAGCAACGCTACAGCTTTGTGACTGTGGAAGAGGGTTGTATCATGGGTGGTGCAGGTTCAGCTGTTACTGAGCACCTGCACGCGCAAGGTTTTAACAATGCCGTATTGCAACTCGGCTTGCCCGATGAATTCATCGACCACGGGGACCCGGTTCTCCTGCTCAAGAATCTTGGCCTGGACGCCCAAGGCATAGAAACGTCCATCAAGCAGCACTATGGCGAGCTCTTTGATCGCCACACCAATGTGGTACGCCATGTAGCAGGGCGCGCCGCGAACACATGAGGAAGTTATGAATACACGTGACAAAGGCTTGGAGAATGCCGTGGCCAACAACCTAACAGACCAGGCAATTCCCGATGTCCAAAGCACCATCGACACCCGCCACATTGCAATCCAATCGGTGGGTATTCGTTCTGTCAAATATCCAGTTCTTGTCGAGCTTCAGGGCCAAAAGCCCATGCCCTCCGTGGCCGAGTTCGAGATGACCGTGTTTCTGCCCGCCGATCAAAAAGGCACGCACATGTCCCGCTTTATTGCCCTGCTCGAAGAAGCCCAAGGCAATGTGCTGACGGTGAGTAGTTTCCGCGCCATGTTGGTCGAAATGTTGCAGCGCCTGGATGCACCCTCGGGTCGTATCAAGATGGAGCTGCCTTACTTTCTTTCCAAGGTTGCACCTGTTAGCGGCGTTTCCAGCTTGATGGATTACCAGCTAACCCTTGAAGGGTCTGCTACAGCAACAGGGCAAGATATTTACCTGACCGTGGTTGTACCTGTAACCAGCTTGTGCCCTTGCTCCAAGAAAATTTCAGAGTACGGAGCGCACAACCAGCGTTCGCATGTCACCGCGCGCGTGCAGCTGAAAGAAGATGTGGACATCGCTCAGTTTATTTCTGCAATTGAGCAGCAGGCCTCTTGTGAGCTGTATGGTTTGCTCAAGCGCCCGGATGAAAAGTATGTGACTGAGCGCGCCTACGACAATCCAAAGTTTGTTGAAGATTTGGTGCGTGATGTGGCCATTGCAATGAACAAATTCAAGCAAGTTGGCCAGTACACAGTAGAAGCTGAAAACTTCGAGTCAATTCACAACCACTCTGCTTACGCCCGTATTGATCGAAATATTTGATCGTTGGCAATAAGCCGACACTCTCGCCGCTTCTTCAGCACGCTGTAAGAATCAACCCCGACAATACACACAAAACTACATGTCGGGGTGAGAGTAAACCTCAGGAGCAAACTGTTTATGGCTGAACCACCCAAGGTCAAGCCCAAGGAATTTTTCATTCTCGGACTGACGTCAGCCGGGAGAACCTTTCGTCCCTCGGACTGGGCAGAGCGCCTGTGCGGCGTGTTGTCCTGCTATCGCCCGCCGGGTCGCCAACAAAATCAACAACACCTGGCTTACAGTCCGTACGCAAAACCCATCGTGATGAACAACGTCAAATGCGTTGTGGTTGATGAACGCTTGCGCGACATTGAACCCATGGCCATGACTTTTGTTTTGAATTTCGCACGAGACAATGACTTGCAGGTGCTGGATGCCTGCTTGCTGCCCGATCCAGAATAGCAAAGCTCACTGCGGATTGATCAACACAAAAAGCCCCTTTCAATCAAGGGGCTTTTTAATGCTTCAGTATTCGTACTGGTACTGCTTGGCTTGATACGGCTTGGCTAGATACAGCTTGGTTAGATACTGCTGGGTTTAAAACACTAAACCAAGGCAAACCTTGATGTATCGCTGGCTACTTTGATCTTAAGCAGCCATGCCTTTCACAAGTGCTGACAAGCGTGACTTGTTGCGGGAAGCTTTGTTCTTGTGGATCAGGTCTTTGTCTGCCACGCGATCAAGAATGCTTGTGGTTTCGCGATAAACTGCTTGAGCGGCGGCTTTGTCGCCTGCTTCAACAGCAGCACGTACCTTCTTTACTGCGGTTCTCATCGCTGAGCGAATGGCTGAATTGTGCGCATTTGCTTTGGCGGCTTGTTTTGCGCGCTTGCGCGCCTGTGCTGTATTGGCCATGTTACTGAGGCTCCAAGGGGTGTAGAATTCGAAAACCCGCAATTTTAACAAAATACCAGCCCTTTCACAATCACTATATGAATTTATTGAAGTCGGCAGCCGCAGTTAGCGCCATGACCATGCTCTCTAGAATCACAGGCCTGATCCGAGAGACAATCACCGCGCGACTCTTGGGGGCAGGGGCGGAGTCTGATGCTTTTTTCATCGCTTTTCGAATTCCCAACCTGTTGCGCAGGTTATTCGCTGAAGGCGCTTTTTCTCAAGCCTTTATTCCAATATTGGCCCAAACCAATGCAACTCAGGGCAAAGTTGCTGCAGTAGACCTGGCGCGGCGAGTCAGTTCATTGTTGTTCATCGCCTTGTTGCTGATTGTCGTAGCCGGTGTATTGGGCGGCAGTTGGGTGGTCATTGGCATGGCCAGCGGGCTGGAACGTGGCAGTGAACAGTTTGAACTCACGGTGCTGCTGACTCAGTGGATGTTTCCCTACATTCTTTTAATTTCCATGGTGGCCTTGGCTTCGGGCTTGCTGAACACCTTTCGTTCATTTGCCCTGCCCGCGTTTGCGCCGGTGCTGCTAAATATCAGCTTCATTGCGGGCGCTTTGCTGCTGGCCCCGTATTTTGACCAAGCGGTGAAGGCATTCGCAATTGCCGTCATGGTGGGCGGCGTTTTGCAGGTTGCTGTGCTTTGGTATGGTTTGGCACGCACTGATTGCATGATCAATCCTTTTGCCGGGTTTGGTGCTATTAAGGCAGCCTGGAAAGACGAACAGGTTCGCCGGGTGTTGAAAAACATGATTCCCGCCACACTCGCCGTGTCAGTTGCGCAAATCAGTTTGATCATCAATACCAACATTGCCTCGCATTTGGACCAGGGCAGTGTGTCCTGGATTTCATACGGCGACCGTT
The DNA here is from genome assembly GCA_021299735.1 of Burkholderiales bacterium. GTDB lineage: Bacteria > Pseudomonadota > Gammaproteobacteria > Burkholderiales > Burkholderiaceae_B > Limnobacter. The sequence continues at coordinate 83,743 of JAJTEM010000011.1, forward strand.
TAATGGAATTTCCCACCGCTTTGCTGGGTGTGGCGTTGGGCACTGTGTTGCTGCCCTCGCTTTCTGCCGCAGCCACACGCAGCCATGAAGAGTATTCACGCCTCATGGATTGGGGTTTGCGACTGACGGTTGTACTTGTATTACCCGCCGCTGTAGGGATGGGCTTGTTTTCAGACGCATTGGTGGCTTTGCTCTTTCACTATGGGCGCTTTGATGCGAACGACGTGGCCATGACCAGCCAAGCAGTGATTGCTTACAGCTTTGGGTTAGCCGGCTTGGTGTTGGTTAAAATTCTGGCGCCTGGCTTTTATGCCAAGCAAGACATACGTACCCCGGTAAAAATAGGAATCCTGGTTGTATGTGTTACGCAGTTAATGAACTTGCTTACGGTGCCGTGGTTAGGCCATGCGGGTTTGCCGTTGAGCATTAGTGCAGGTGCCGTGCTCAACGCATCGGTGTTGTACTGGGGGCTTCGCAGGCGTGGTCTGTATACCCCTTCCGCCGGTTGGGGGCTTTATTTCATCAAAGTGTTGGTGGCTACAGTTGCCATGGGCGTTGCACTTTGGTTCATGAACCAGCAGTTTGACTGGCTGGGCATGGCGTCTTCTCCACTTGTGCGCGTGGGTGCAGTGCTAGGGGTGATCGGGGTGTGTGGATTGCTTTACTTCGCAGTGCTGGCTGCCTTGGGTTTGAACCCAAAACGCCTTATTCGAAAGCCTGCTGTCTAAGAGGGTGCTTGGTATTTGTAGAACTTGGTTGCAACACCCAAGGAAGGTGCCGCAACCGGGTACTAATTTTCACTTCAATGCGTTTTACTTCAACGCATCGAAGGCGCGCGCCTTGATTTCTTCAACGCTGCCAACACCCGCAATCTTGCGGTACTGCGGCGCATTGTTGTCGCCAGTGGCTGCCCACTGCCCGTAATAGTCTACCAATGGGCGTGTTTGCTTTTCGTACACATCCAGGCGTTTTTTAACGGTTTCTTCCTTGTCGTCGTCGCGCTGAACCAAAGGCTCGCCGGTCAGGTCGTCAATCCCTTCCTTTTTGGGCGGGTTGAATTTCACGTGATAGGTGCGCCCGGAAGCGGGGTGCGTGCGGCGGCCACTCATGCGGTCAATAATTGCGTCATGGGGAACATCAATTTCCAGCACGAAATCAATTTTTACACCAGCCTGTTTCATGGCTTCGGCTTGTGGAATGGTGCGTGGGAAGCCGTCAAACAAATAGCCGTTGGCGCAGTCGGATTCTTTCAGGCGCTCTTTCACCAAATTAATGATGATGTCGTCTGAAACAAGGCCACCACTGTCCATAACCTTTTTGGCTTCGATGCCCAAAGGCGTGCCGGCTTTCACCGCAGCGCGCAGCATGTCGCCAGTGGAAATTTGGGGAATGCCAAACTTTTCCTTGATGAATGTCGCCTGCGTGCCTTTACCAGCACCGGGCGCTCCCAATAGAATTAAACGCATAGTCGCCTCAAGAGTTTTAGATCTGCTGGCCTGCTGTACAAGATGCGTCGTTTACAACAGGCAATATTTTTGGCCGTTTTTTCTTATTCGAGGCCTTTGCGATTATGGGTGGTTCAACTTGCAGAAAACTTACCCACTACTGGCAGGCTCGAATATTTTTTCATGGTCGTTTCAGCCTTAACGAGACCCGAACAACGCCCTCACTTTCTCCAGGTCTTGCTCGGTGTCTACCCCGGGAAGAGGAGCATCCTGAATCATACACACTTTTATGCGGAAGCCATTGGCCAGCGCCCTGAGTTGTTCAAGTGATTCGAGCACCTCAATTCCAGCTGCAGGCAGCGTTTGATACATTTTAAGAAAACGCGCGCGGTAAGCGTACAGACCGATGTGGCGAATACCCAGTTGCCCGGTTGGTGCTCCACTGGGCCACGTTTCACTGGCAAACGCATCTCGTGGATAAGGAATGGGTGCACGGGAAAAGTAAAGCGCTTCACCGTTTTCCCGCATTGCGATCTTCACCACATTCGGGTTTTTGAATTCTTCCCAGTTATCAATTGAATGCCCGCAAGTTGCAATGTCTTGCTCATCGTCGAGCAATGCTTTGGCTACCAGGTCAATCAACGCAGGATCGATCAGGGGCTCGTCGCCCTGTACATTCACCACAACAGTATCGTCGCTCCAGCCTTTGAGATGGATCACTTCTGCGATACGGTCAGTGCCGGTTGGCCAGTCGCCACGGGTCATGACAACCGGTAGGCCATGGGCTTTGCACACGGCTTCAATTTCCGAATGGTCTGTGGCCACCAATACTTCGTTGGCACCAGACTTCAATGCCTGCTCGGCCACGCGCACAACCATGGGCTTACCGGCAATATCCAGTAGCGGTTTGCCTGGCAGGCGCGTTGACGCATGGCGGGCTGGTATGACTGCTTTGAACATGGTGGCTTAGTTGTTGTCAGTTGAAAGGGATTCGGCTTGATCCACCAGCATAATGGGAATTCCGTCCCGCACGGGAAATGCGAGTTTGTCTGCTTTGCACACCAGGTGCCCGTCGCTTGGGCGTTTTTCAAGGGGCCCTTTGCAGATGGGGCAAACCAGAATATCAATCAATTGTGGGTCCAATACAGTTCTCTAGGGTTTTGGTCAGGGCTGGTGGCAATTTCACGCTGATTTCCGCCACCCAAACTTTGGGGTTTGAAGGCTTTAATTTTACGGCATCTTTGCCGCTTGTTATCAACACTTGTTGATCGAACTGCGCGCAAAAGTCCTCCGGGTAGTTGAAATGATCCGGCAGTCCCAGGTTAGCATCAAGATGAATGCCCGCAGTTTGAATTGCATTGAACAACTTTCCCGGGTCGGCAATTCCGGTAAACGCCATCAGCGTCATTGATTTCCATTTTTCAACGGCTTGTTCAAGGGGCAAAAAACTGCCAGTGCTCAATTGCCGAAAGCCAGTGAGCCCGACATGTATGGCATGCCAGTTGTTTTGAGGGGCTAAATTCAAGGCCTTGCCTAAGGCTTGTGGAGAAATGTTGGAGCAAAGGACAGAATCCACTGTGCTCAGTCGGGAAAGCGGTTCGCGCAAAGGGCCCGCTGGCAGCAGGCGGCCATTGCCATGGGCGCGCCTGTCAAAAACAACCCACTCAATTTGCCGTGCGAGGCGGTGGTGCTGCAGGCCATCATCAGACACAATCAGGTTCAAATCCGGAAAGTGGGTTAACAAAAGTTCGACCGCCAGTGTTCTATCGCTACAAACAGCCACCGGGCAGCCTGTTTCCCGACTCAGAAACAGTGGCTCATCGCCGGCTTCGCTTGCGGCGGTTGTGCCTTGGCGTGGATCGACCAATAAGGGTGCGCTGGTAGACCGCCCATATCCGCGGCTAACAACACCCACTTTGAAACCACAGGCCAAAATATGCCGGCAAACTGCCATCACGATCGGGGTTTTACCGGCCCCACCTGCAATCAGGTTACCAACCACCAGCAACGGTGGTTGGCATTTTTTTTTTGCTGCAATCGACTTTCGGTGTTGTCCTGTTGCCCAGCGCAAACCTTTGTAAAGCGATTCAAGTGTGCTCAAGGCAAAAGCTGTCAACAAACCAGGCGTCTGCCCCGCGTACCAAATTTCGAGCAGGGCCTTTTCAACTCTGGCCTTGCGTCCACTCTTGGTCATGGGGCTTTGCCACCCGCAGTCGCAATAGACACTCTTGCAACCCCCAGTGAGGCCAGCATGTCCATGACCAACACCACTGACTGATGTGTGGCTGCTGCGTCTGCTTCTACGATTGCCTTGTGTTCTTCGCCAGCGGGTTTGCCTGATATCACCTTGCTTAACTCGGAGCGCAATTGAGTTTCAGTTAATACAGCCTGTGTGCCCAGAGCATAGTTTCCGTCTCGCCCAACGCGAATACGGAGTGCTTCGGGTGTTGTGGTGTCTTCCTTTGCGCTTTGCGTGCCCGGCAGATCAACTTCCAGTTGGTTTGGTTGCATGAATGTGGTGGACACCACCAGAAAAATAACGATGACCAGCAACACATCGATCAGCGGGATCAAATTAATGTCCGGCGCTTCAGTGCTTGTTGTTCGCTTGATTCTCAATGCCCCGCTCCCTGGCCTGGCTTGCGCGAATTCGCATATTGTTTCAGCACATCTTCAAAAGGCTTTAGTGATTCGCCCATTTGTTCGAGCAGGTTGTTGATCCTTATCCTGAACAGTCGATAGGCCACCAATGCCGGTATGGCGACAATCAATCCGAAGGCTGTGTTGTACAGGGCCACAGCAATACCGGCTGCAATGGCCTCAGGTGTTTGGGTACCAGAACCCTGGACGGCAAATATTTCGATCATGCCAATCACAGTGCCCAGCAAGCCCATCAAAGGCGCAGCGCTGGCGATCATGGACAACACATCAAGGTGTTTTTCAAGTGTATTTTGGATCCCGACAGATTTATCCTGCATGGCGGCCTCTATATCCTCATTCTTGTAGAACGCAGACAGCCCCGCGGCCATCAGGCTTCCCAGTGCGCTATGTGCTTCCAGGCGGGCTATGTTTTGGCGGTCTTTGAACTGGGGCAGTGTTTTGCATACATCTGCCACCAGTGCTTCCGGGATCAAATCTTTTTTACGCAAGGCCCAAGTGCGCTCGAGCACAATTGCCAATGCGACCACCGAGCCAAAAATCAAAGGCCAAATTGGCCAGCCCGCTGCAGAAATGATTGACCACACAAGTAGACTCCTATTCAGTAAGACTGGGGACTCTAGCGAAAAAACAAACATTACACAAATTGGACAAAAATGATTTTATTTGTTTATTGTGGATAACTTTGGGGAAAAGCCTATCAAATTTTCGAAAAATCAGTTGCTTGTGAGAAAAATGAACTTTTTGTGTATCGTATTTTGTTATTTTTTCCCTTTTTAATCAATAGTTTGTGTTTTTCTTATTGTGTTTCAGCCATATTGCGTAGAGAGTGGCTTTTTGTTAGCGCATGTGGAAATGTTCTGGATTTTTGCCAATTTGGTCTATAAATGATTGACTTGAAAACGGTTTTCTCGGTTAGCCAGCTTGCCAGGTATCTGAATGATCACCTTCGAAATGAATTTGGCTCTATCCGGATTCAGGGTGAAGTGGCGTCTTTTACTCGCGCCACTTCTGGGCACTGGTATTTGGCCCTTAAAGATGAGTTTGCGCAAATGAAGGCGGTCATGTTTCGACAACGCAATGTTCTGGCAGGTTTTTTTCCGGCGGTAGGCGACAAGGTTGAGGTACTGGCCCAACTGGCCATGTACGAGCAGCGTGGCGAATTGCAACTGATGATCGACGTCATCAAGAAGGCCGGGCAGGGCAATCTTCATGAACAGTACTTGCAGTTAAAAGCCAAATTAACTCAAGAGGGTTTGTTTGATTCCGCGCGTAAGCGTCCACTTCCCTCGGTGGTATTTAACCTTGGAGTGATTACTTCCTTGCAGGCGGCAGCACTGGCCGATGTAAGGCAAGCCTTGGCCAGGCGCGCGCCCCATGTGCAATATTCGGTTTATCACACCGCTGTACAGGGCGATCAGGCTGCAGCTCAAATTGTCGAGGCTTTGCGCAAAGCCGATTCAGCGGGTCACCAAGCGCTTGTGCTGTGCCGCGGGGGGGGCAGTCTTGAAGACTTATGGAGCTTCAATGTAGAGGCAGTGGTGCGAGCAGTCGCTGCTTGTAAAACACCGATCGTGGTGGGTGTTGGGCATGAAACCGATGTAACTTTGGCCGAGTTTGCCGCCGACCTGCGTGCTGCGACACCAACTGCTGCCGCAGAGTTGATCAGCAGACCCACCCGTGAATTGTTGGCCGAAATCGACAATTTGCATACCGGGTTGCGCAAAGCGTTGCGCCACCGAGCCCAAATGTTGGTGCAACGAGTGGATAGAGCTGAACTTGGGTTGTTAACGCCAACCGCCTACCTGAATAGTCTGGAATCGCGCCTGGCCAACGCAACTGGCCGTTTGCCGTATGTGGTTAATCGGGGTATTGCGCGAGAGAGCAATGCTGTTCAGGTCTTGTTGGAATCGAAGTCACTTGAAATGAATGCTGCACAAAACGCGGCCGAGAGAAACATTCAGTATTTTGACGGTGCACTTTCGTCGGCGCAGAGACGCGGCATTGCAGCTTTGGATTCACGCCTGGATCGCCTGAGCTCGGTGGTCGAGGCCGTATCGCCTCAACGCACCCTCGAGCGAGGCTATGCGTTTTTACAGCCTGAGCATGGCAGCACGGTGGTGCGCTCTGTCATGGACGTTCAAACAGGTGATGCCTTGCGTGCCACGCTGGCCGATGGTGAAATTTTAGTGAATGTGCGCGAGAAAGCTGAGCTGCGCGGACCCTTCACCGAGGACAGCAAAAATTCAAGATAGAATCAATGGGGTTGAAATGCTGGGTTTTGTCCCAAGCTGAAGATTTTGTATTGATTGAAGTGAGAGAGGATACTGATATGCAACACACACTGCCTGAATTGCCCTACGCCATGGATGCTCTGGCCCCCCATATTTCCAAGGAAACCTTGGAGTACCACTACGGCAAGCACCATGCTGCTTACGTAACCAACCTGAATAACCTGGTCAAAGGTACTGAGTTTGAAAGCTCTAGCCTCGAAGACATTGTTAAGAAGTCGACTGGCGGCGTGTTTAACAACGCAGCTCAAATCTGGAACCACACTTTCTATTGGCATTGCTTGTCTCCCAATGGAGGCGGCGCGCCCTCAGGCAAGCTGGCCGATGCCATCAACGCCAAATTTGGCAGCTTCGATGCATTTAAGGAAGCTTTCACCAAAAGCGCAATTGGCAACTTTGGTTCCAGCTGGACATGGCTGGTTAAAAAAACAGATGGTTCAGTAGACATTGTGAACACCAGCAATGCTGCAACTCCTTTGACTACACAGGACAAACCGTTGTTGACCTGCGATTTGTGGGAGCACGCCTACTACATCGATTATCGCAATGCTCGCCCCAAGTACATTGAAACTTTTTGGAACTTGGTGAACTGGGAATTTGCATCGAAGAATTTCGAAGGCTAACCGTTCGAAATTTGATTTAAAGAGTTGGCCATTTATTGCACGTATGGTGCTATAAATGGCCTTGTTTTTTATTCTTTCGTTTCCATTACCCGCTCGGGCACATGCAGTTTCTCGCCCGTCTCAATACCGTGTTTTGAAAACCAGTCCCGGTTCATTTCAAGCGCCAGCTTGGCGTTGCCGCTGGAGCAGTGAATGTCGGTTGTGCCCGCTTTCATCTGTTCTATATTGAGAATTTTGCCGCTAGAGTCCGCAAAGGCAACATCCAGATCAATCAAGGTGTTTTTCATCCACATGCATTGGGTTTCGCTGCGCCTGAACACAAACAGCATCCCTGAGTTGTGGTCAAGTTCCCTTCTGTTCATCAGCCCGATTTGACGGCTTGAATCGGTATTGGCTATCTCTGCTTTCACGGTGTATTCACCCACGCGCATTTGAATTGCAGGCAACTGTGTCTGGAGCGGCCCAGCAGCGTTGCTCACGCAGGCAGTCAAGCCCAGTGCAGTTGTCGCAATGGTCAGCCTTAATGCTCCACTGTATTTCTCGAGCCGATCAAAGTGCATGAAATCTGGTTCCTGTCAGAGATCTGAAAGAAGATAGCGTTATTATACGGCTTGGCGCAATAAGGAATGCAATTTCATATTGCGAAATAATTGTGATTTTCGTAGTGAAGGGATACACTAGAGTGTTCCCTCTAACACACCAGAGAAGCAGCGGAGAGACCATGTACCAACATATTAAAGTCCCATCAGTCGGCGAAAAAATCACGGTCAATAGTGATTACTCGTTGAATGTACCCGATCAACCCATCATTCCGTACATCGAAGGCGATGGCACTGGTTTTGACATTACACCAGTGATGATCGACGTGGTCGACGCTGCTGTTGCCAAAGCCTACGGTGGCAAGCGTAAAATCAGTTGGATGGAGATTTACGCGGGTGAAAAGTCAACCAAAGTGTATGGCCCAGACGTTTGGTTGCCAGAAGAGACCTTGGAAGTTTTGAAAGAGTACGTGGTTTCTGTAAAAGGTCCACTGACTACACCAGTAGGTGGTGGTATTCGTTCAATTAACGTCGCCCTGCGCCAGCAGCTTGATTTGTATGTTTGCTTGCGGCCCGTGCGCTACTTCGCCGGTGTGCCCAGCCCAGTCAAAGAGCCGCACAAAACCGATATGGTGATTTTCCGTGAAAATTCGGAAGACATTTATGCTGGAATTGAATACGAAGCGGAAACCGACAAAGCCAAAAAACTGATCAAGTTTTTGCGCGAAGAAATGGGCGTGAGCAAAATCCGCTTCCCGGAAACCTCAGGCATTGGCATCAAGCCAATTTCCAAAGAGGGCACCGAGCGCCTGTTCCGTAAAGCAATTCAGTACGCAATCGACAACAAAAAGCCTTCAGTGACTATTGTTCACAAGGGCAATATCATGAAGTACACCGAAGGCGCATTCGCCGCTTGGTCGTACGCATTGGCCAAGAATGAATTTGGCGCAGAGTTGCTGGATGGCGGCCCCTGGATGAAAATCAAGGCCGCGCATGGCGACATCGTGATCAAAGACGTGATCGCTGACGCCTTCTTGCAGCAAATTTTGCTGCGCCCCGCCGAGTACAGCGTAATTGCGACAATGAACCTGAACGGCGATTACATTTCCGATGCTTTGGCTGCGCAAGTGGGTGGAATTGGTATTGCTCCGGGCGCAAACCTGTCCGATTCAATCGCCATGTTTGAAGCTACCCATGGCACCGCGCCCAAGTACGCTGGTAAAGACTACGTGAACCCAGGTTCACAAATTTTGTCGGCAGAAATGATGTTGCGTCACATGGGTTGGGTTGAGGCAGCCGACCTCATCATTAACTCGATGGAAAAGTCCATTTCGTCCAAGAAAGTAACCTATGACTTCGCACGCCTGATGGACGGCGCCACGCAGGTCAGCTGTTCGGGTTTCGGCCAGGTAATGATCGATCACATGTAATACACATTGGGTTTGGTCCAAGAAAAAAGCCGGTTTTTAAACCGGCTTTTTTCTTGATAGGTGGCTTGATTCTTTTAATTATCAGGCGGCGCTGGTTGTGTCCATCACAGAGATGTTCTGAGCCTGCTTACCCTTTGGTCCATCCACCACTTCAAAAGTCACTTTCTGACCTTCCTTTAGTGTGCGGAATCCAGATGCCTGGATTGCTGAAAAGTGGGCGAACAGTTCATCGCTCCCTTGATCTGGAGTGATAAAACCAAAACCCTTTGCATCATTGAACCATTTTACGGTGCCGGTCGCCATCGCGAGACCTCCTTCAAAAAACAATACTTCGATCGGAACGCACGAACTTTCCGACAACTCGCCAGTCAGAACCAGCTTGGCTTCTATTCTTTGACCTGTTTGAGTTGTGGTCAACCATACAATAGATACATTTTTTACGGGTTTACCCCTTGTATTAAGGGCGTTTTGTCCACATTTACCCAATTCAGGCTTTTCGGGTGATTGACCACGATGGCGATCGATTGCAAATTTGACATTGGGTTTGCATAATTTTTGAGGCGTTCCTGATTGAATTTTCAGGAAAAATTTCTAGCTGTTAATAAAGGCGGTGTATTGCTCTCTAATCCTTGTTGCATGCCCCTTAGAAGTGATTACAATGAAGTTATGAGTTCGCAAAATAATCCATCAACAGTACTAGAGTCGCAGACGCAAAAAGCGAAGCTGCCCCCGATGTATCAGGTCGTGCTTTTGAACGATGACTACACCCCCATGGAGTTCGTCGTAATTGTTTTGCAGAAGTTTTTTGGAAAGGGAAGGGAGCAGGCCACCCAGATCATGCTGAAAGTGCATCGGGAAGGGAAAGGGGTCTGTGGGGTATATCCCAAGGACATAGCCTCGACAAAAGTCGAAATGGTATGCGGTTTCGCAAAGCAGCATCAACACCCGCTGCAGTGCGTGATGGAGGAAACATGATTGCGCAAGAATTGGAAGTAAGTTTGCACATGGCATTTGTTGATGCACGTCAGCAAAAGCATGAATTCATCACGGTAGAGCATCTGCTACTGGCGTTGCTCGACAATCCGTCCGCGGCAGAGGTTTTGCGATCCTGCTCGGCTGATGTGGAAGAGATTCGCAAAAACCTGCAAAACTTCATCAAGGACAATACCCCAGTGGTGTCCGGCCAGGATGAGGTGGACACGCAGCCCACGCTGGGATTCCAGCGGGTTATTCAGCGTGCCATCATGCATGTTCAAAGCACCTCGAACGGTAAAAAAGAAGTGACTGGCGCCAATGTGCTGGTCGCAATTTTTGGCGAGAAGGATTCTCACGCGGTTTACTATCTGCACCAGCAGGGCATTACCCGCCTTGACGTCGTGAACTACATTTCTCACGGCATCACCAAAACACCGCAGGCACCTGCACCAAAGCCTGAAAACTCTCAAAACGAGAATCAGGAGCAGGAGGCTGAAACAACCCAAGCCACTGGCGACAAGCAATCGCCACTGGACCAGTACACCCAGAATTTGAATATCTTGGCCAAGGAGGGCAAAATTGACCCGCTTATTGGCCGGGAACATGAAGTAGAGCGTGTCATTCAAGTGCTATGCCGCCGCCGCAAAAACAACCCGCTGTTGGTGGGCGAAGCTGGCGTGGGTAAAACCGCGATTGCCGAAGGGCTGGCTTGGAGAATAGTTCAAGGCGATGTGCCTGAAATTCTGGCAACAGCTCAAGTGCATTCTTTGGACATGGGCGCACTACTGGCCGGTACAAAATACCGCGGTGATTTCGAGCAGCGTTTGAAAGCGGTGTTGAAACAGTTGAAGGCAAACCCGGATTCCGTTTTGTTCATTGATGAAATTCACACCTTGATTGGGGCTGGATCCGCTTCGGGTGGAACGCTGGATGCGTCCAACTTGCTTAAGCCAGCCTTGTCCTCAGGTCAATTAAAGTGCATTGGTGCAACCACCTTTACTGAATATCGGGGCATTTTTGAGAAAGACCACGCCCTGTCGCGCCGTTTCCAGAAAATTGATGTTGCCGAGCCCACTGTAGAGCAAACCATTGAAATCTTGCGTGGCTTGAAGAGCCGTTTTGAAGATCACCACGGTGTTAAATATTCAAGCGCCGCAATTTCGGCAGCGGCTGAGTTGTCTGCCAAATTCATTAATGATCGCCATTTGCCAGACAAGGCAATTGATGTGATTGACGAAGCCGGTGCCGCACAGCGTATTTTGCCGAAAAGCAAGCAGCGCAAAACAATTACGAAGGGCGATATCGAGGATATCGTGTCCAAGATTGCCCGCATCCCGCCACAGTCGGTTAATACCGATGACCGGAACAAGTTGGCGACACTTGACCGCGACCTGAAAGCCACCGTGTTCGGTCAGGACCCCGCCATTGAGGCATTGGCCAATGCGATCAAGATGTCGCGTGCCGGTTTGGGCAAGGCCGACAAACCGATTGGCTCGTTCCTGTTCAGTGGCCCCACCGGTGTGGGTAAAACTGAGGTGGCCAAGCAGTTGGCATTCATACTCGGTATTGAGATGCTGCGTTTTGACATGTCGGAGTACATGGAGCGCCACGCGGTGTCTCGCCTGATTGGTGCGCCCCCTGGCTATGTAGGTTTTGACCAGGGCGGTCTGCTGACCGAAGCCATTACCAAGAAGCCGCATTGTGTGTTGCTGCTCGATGAAATCGAGAAAGCGCATCCTGATGTATTTAATATTCTGCTTCAGGTGATGGACAACGGTACCTTGACCGACAACAACGGTCGCAAGGCTGACTTCCGCAATGTGATCATCATCATGACCACCAACGCGGGCGCGGAAGCATTGACCAAGCGTGGCATCGGCTTCATGGAATCGAAGGTGCAGGGCGACGAGATGGAAGACATCAAACGCATGTTCAGCCCCGAGTTCCGCAACCGTTTGGACTCTGTTATTTCTTTCCGGGCGCTGGATGAAGAGATCATCTTGCGCGTGGTTGACAAGTTCCTGATGGAGCTTGAAGAACAGCTGCACCAGAAAAAAGTGGATGCAGTATTCACCGATGAATTACGCAAGCACTTGGCCAAAAAAGGTTTTGATCCCTTGATGGGCGCCCGCCCAATGCAGCGCTTGATTCAAGATACGATTCGCAAGGCACTGGCCGACGAGTTGTTGTTTGGCAAGCTTGTCAATGGTGGAAAAGTGACTGTTGATCACAACATTGAAGATGACAAAGTATTACTAACCTTTGATGAAGGCTCGTCAGGGCAGGAGTCGGAGAGTGGTACAGCGGAAGTAACCGTTGATTAAAAAATCAACGTTGATTTGAAACTCTTCAGCCAAGCGGTGAAAGACTGCTAACCGCCTTTTTCAGTTTTAAAAAATTTGCCTGAGTGGTCCCGTTCGGGATTGCTCAGGCTTTTTGTTTTTTCAGCTGCTTACTTTGCCAAGGCAGCTGCAATTTCTGCCTTTGTTTTTCGCTTGATAGAGTGCCTGATCAGCCCGCGCCATTGTGCGGTCTATGCTGTCTGAATGTGCGATGTCGCAAATGCCAGCTGAGAAACCAACCTTGCAAGTACCCTTGTGTCGAATTCGATCAACAATTCTTTGTGCATCATCTGCGGTGCAGTTCGGCAAGAGCACTGCGAATTCTTCTCCACCTATGCGTGCAATAAGATCACCTGGTCTGAAATTGCTTCGAAGTGTTTCTGCAAACTCGCGCAGCCGGTTGTCGCCAGCCTCGTGACCGTAAGTGTCGTTGTATTGTTTGAAGTAGTCGATGTCGATGATCGCCATGCTGCCCTGAAGCTGATTTTCCTTTTGCATTTTCCGCAAATAGGCGCCGCTCATGTCCTGCCAGCCACGGCGATTGAGCAGACCTGTCAGTGCGTCGCAGCGTGCCTGGTTGCTAAGGTGAGTCAATTCGTTTGCGAAGCGCTTTCGCAAGGCAGATTGTCTCCACAAAGTAAGGCTCACAAAGCTTATTGAGTGAACCAATACAATTAATGTGAGTATCAAATTGTTGCGCTGTAATTCTTTGAATTTTTCGTCGGCTACCTCCGCAGCTTTTTTCAACGTGTTGTTGAATATTCCCAGTTCGATAAACCAAAGTTCTATGTTTCTGGGATTGGGTTTACCGAACTTTCCAAGTTGCTGGTCCATGGAAACAAGGTGTTCACGCAGGTTTGCTGCGGATTCAGTAAGCTCTATTTCAGTATTGATTGTCTCGATTACCGCCAACCTGGCAGCAAGTTGATTGAACAATTCTTGTGGTGAGCTGTATCCACGCGCTTCAAGTCCCAGTTTTGTCTCATAAGCGTGCTCCTTGTCCAGGTGCTGTAGAGCCGTGCTTTGTATGATGAGGTCTTGCAGGGATACTTCGAGTAGTCGTCGTTTGGTTAAATCAGCTTGAATTTGTTCGGCTTTGCCGTAGTTGACTACAGCTACAGCCGTGAGTATTACGCAGAGTACCAACCAGAAATAGCGGACGGTTTTTTCAGAACAGAGGCGCAGTTGGTCTATTGTGTGAATCAACCAAGTTTGGCCTTTCGTTGTGGCTGGCCCGTTGTCCACTGAGTCCATCGTTTTCCTAGTTATTGACAATGAAACTCAGTGGTAAATTTGCGCAATAGGTTCCTTTGGTGCGTGTCTCTTTAATTTGTTCCGGTGCTGCCGAACCCGCCTTCGCCGCGCTCACTGGGTGTGAAATCACTGACCACTTTGAAATTGGCATGGGCCACAGGCAATATCACGAGCTGGGCGATTCGCTCCATCGGTTCAATGGTCACTGGCAACTGGCTGCGGTTCCATGCGGACACCATCAACGGGCCTTGGTAATCAGAATCAATTAAACCCACCAGGTTACCCAGTACCAACCCTTTTTTGTGACCCAGACCGGATCGGGGAAGAATGGTGGCACAGTAATTCGGGTCACCGATGTACATGGAAAGTCCTGTAGGCACCAGCTCAGCTTGACCGGGTTGAAGGGTGAGTGGCGCGTCAAGGCAGGCACGCAGATCGATGCCTGCACTGCCGGGGGTGCCATAGGCGGGCAGTTGTTCTTGCATGCGTGGGTCGAGTACTTTCAGTTCAACTTGAATTTTCATGATGTGTGTGTTTGGGTATGTTTGGAAATGAAGGACAAAACCGCTTCGGCAGCACTTAGCTTGTCCATGCTGTCAAGGCGCTCGGGCGGCTGCCTCTTGCTATAAATGGATAACCGGGTTTGGTCAGCCCCCAAGGCATGCTGGGCCAAATTGCCTATGATGAATTGTGCTTTCTTGCTCTCAAGTTTGCGGCTTGCGTATTCATCAAGGTTTTCTGTTTCGGCAGCAAAACCAACAACCGTAAGTGGCCTTGTTCGCTTGCTGGCCAATTCGCCCACCTCGGCCAGTATGTCGGGATTCAATTCGAATTCCATGTGCAAACCCACAGCTCGGTCGCTCTGTTTTTTCTGCTTTTGCACGCTCGGGTTTTTAATACCATAGTCGGCCACTGCAGCAACACCGATGAACAGGTCGTTTTGCTCAATTTGGCCGAACACTGCGGCGTGCATTTGTTTGGCTGACTGCACCTGTAAAATGTGTGCGCCATAGGGGGACGGCAGTGCGGTGGGGCCGCTCACCAAAGTAACCTCGCCACCCATTAACCAGGCCGCTTGCGCCAAGGCATAGCCCATTTTTCCGCTGGAACGATTGGTAATACCTCGCACCGGGTCAATGGCTTCAAAGGTTGGCCCCGCAGTTAACAATATTTTTTTTCCAGCCAAGGGTTTGGGGTTAACTGCCCGTGCCAGTTCCAACACAACTTCAAAGGGTTCCAGCATGCGGCCACTGCCCACCTCGCCGCAGGCTTGTTCGCCAGCAGCAGGGCCAAATACATGAATACCGTCAGTTTGCAGTTGGCTTATATTGCGTTGGGTCGCCCGGTTATTCCACATTTCCACATTCATGGCGGGCGCTATGGCCATTGGGCAATTGCGAGCCAACACCAAATTATCAAGCAGGTTGTCAGCAAACCCGTGCGCGTACTTGGCCATGGAATTGGCTGTACAAGGCGCGATCAACAAAAAATCGGCGTGCCGGCTGATGTCGATGTGCGGCATGCCACGGTCAAGATTGCCCTGATTGCCGTTTTCAGCGGGCCATTGCGACACATGCACTGCCTTACCTGAGAGGGCCTGAAACGTGAGCGGAGCAATAAAGTGTGTGGCCGATTCGGTCATGACCACCTGCACAGTACAACCCTGTTTCACAAGCAGGCGAACCAATTCAGCCGATTTATAGGCCGCAATACCCCCGCACACGCCTAGTACCACTCGCAGTTGGTTCAAGCCAGGAAGCTGTGGCAATTCAATTGGGCGCATGGGCTTTGAACCTTATTCGATTTTTTCGGCGGGGTCGGGGGTTTTCTGTTCTCTGTTGAAGAACAGTTCGTCGATAATCAAGCCGATCGCTCCCAGGGTAATTGCCACGTCTGCCACGTTGAATGCGGGCCAATGGTAATTTCCAACATAAAAATCAAGGAAGTCAATAACCGCACCGTGTGCAACACGGTCAATCAGATTGCCGATTGCTCCTCCCAGAATACAGGCCAGGCAGAACATTGCGAATTTGCGATGACTGGAAGAGCGCATCATCAAAATAATGACGATAGACGCAACCACTGCCACAGCAGAGAGAAAGTTTTTTTGCCACCCTTCCTGGTCAGCCAAAAAACTGAATGCTGCACCAGGGTTTAGCACGTAGACCAGATTGAAATAGCTGGTGATTTCTACAACAGCTCCCAAATCGAGGCGCGCTTGAATCCACAGTTTACTGATTTGATCGGCAAGGATCAGTAAAAGCGAAAAGCCTATCCAGGGAAGAATGGACTTGCGCGCTGGCTTCGCGGCAGTTGAGTTTTTAAGGGGCTTTTTTGCAAGGGGTTTGGGCATGGGTTTAGACATGATTGCGCACCTCGCCTTCACCGAAAAGGTTACTCACGCAGCGGCCGCAAACGCCTGGGTGTTCAGGATTTGCTCCGGTATCGAGCCTTACATGCCAGCAGCGTTCACATTTTTCACCTTCTGCAATACCCACTTCAATTTTCTCCTCGCTGGCCAGCGCAATATTCACGTTTGACACGATAAACAGAAATTTCAGGTCACTACCCAAACTGTAGGCGGCCTGGTAAAGGTTCGCGGGCAAATGGAGTGTAGCTGTACCTTGCAGGGACGAGCCAATTTTTCCAGCGGTGCGCAGGTTTTCCAGTTCTTTCACCACGCGTGCACGAAGCGCCAGCAGTTCAGTCCACTTGCTGCCCAGTTCCTCGGCTTTAGCAACTTGAGGCACCTTGTAAAACTCGTTGCAGAAAATGGAGGGCTCTACATTGCCCATTACTTCCCGGGCTTCCTCGGCTGTAAAGCTGAGAACTGGTGCCATGAGGCGGAGCAGGGCATGGGTGATGTGGTACAGCGTGGTTTGCGCGCTGCGGCGGGCTTTGGAATTCTCGCCCGTGGTGTACAGGCGGTCTTTCAATATGTCCAGGTAAAACGAGCCCAAGTCTTCGGAGCAGAAAATTTGCAGTTTGCTGACGATCGGGTGAAATTCATACTTCATGTAATGCGCTTCGCATTCACTTTGAAGTTTTGCAAGCAGGGTGAGCGCGTATTGGTCAACTTCAGCCAGTTCCTCGGTTGGAACAGCTTCGGTGGCGAAATCGAAATCGGAAATATTCGCCAGCAAAAAGCGCAGGGTGTTGCGAATGCGGCGGTAGCTTTCAACCACGCGCTTCAAAATTTCATCGGAAATCGTCAGTTCGCCGGAGTAATCGGTGCTGGCCACCCACAGGCGCAAAATTTCAGCACCCATTTTGTCGGAAACCTGCTGGGGGGCAATCACGTTGCCCACTGACTTGCTCATTTTTCGGCCCTGGCCATCTACTACAAAACCATGGGTTAGCAAGGCTTTATACGGAGGCACACCGTTGATCATGCAGCTGGTCAGCAAGGAGGAATGGAACCAACCGCGGTGTTGATCGGATCCTTCAAGGTACAAGTCTGCAGGGAAATGGCTTTCATCGGCATGGCTGCCGCGCAATACTGTTTCGTGGGTGGTGCCTGAATCGAACCACACATCAAGTGTGTCCGGGTTCTTCACATAATCACGTGCTTCGTCGCCAATCAGTTCTTCAACCGACACATGCTGCCAGGCTTCAATTCCACTTTTCTCGATCAGTTGGGCAATGATCTCGATCAACTCGGGCGTGCGCGGGTGCAATTCGCCAGTTTCGCGGTGCACCAGGAATGCCATGGGCACACCCCATTGGCGTTGGCGTGACAGTGTCCAGTCTGGGCGGTTAGCAATCATGGCATGCAAGCGTGCCTTGCCCCAGGCGGGGAAAAATTCGGTGGCCTCTACGCCGGCCAGTGCCTTCTCGCGCAGGCTACCGCTGCCGTCGTTGGCCTTTACATCCATGCCAGCAAACCACTGCGAGGTAGCGCGATAAATGATCGGGGTTTTGTGGCGCCAGCAGTGCATGTAGCTGTGACCAAATTTCACTTGTTTTACAAGCGAACCCACTTCAATCATCTTGTCTACGATCAATGGGTTGGCTTTCCAAATGTGCAGGCCACCAAAGAAAGGCAGGGAATCGGCGTATACACCATTGCCCATCACCGGGTTGATGATGTCGGCGTCTTTCATGCCATAGGCTTTGCTGGTCAAAAAGTCGTCCACGCCATAGGCAGGGGAGCAATGCACAATACCTGTACCCGCATCGGTGCTTACATATTCAGCCAAGTACACTGGGCTTAAGCGGTCGTAGAACGGGTGTTTAAAGGCAATGCCTTCCAGCGCTGCGCCTTTGGTGGTGGCTAGCTCTTTTCCTTCCAGTTCGTAGCTTTCCAGACAAGGCTTCACGCGTTCTTGAGCCAACAACAAATACTTGTTGCCCATATCCACAAGGCTGTACACCAGTTCTGGGTGCATGTTGAGCGCCTGGTTGGCGGGCAAAGTCCAGGGGGTGGTGGTCCAAATAACAAGTTGGCCTGGCTTGGCCTGTAAGGTGGCCAGTGGCACATTGAATGCAGTTGCCAGCTTGTCCAGGTTGGCGTCGTCAAAGGCAAAGCCCACATCAACCGCGATGTCTTGCTTGTCTTTGTATTCCACCTCGGCTTCGGCCAGGGCAGAGCCACAATCGAAACACCAGTTCACAGGTTTCAGGCCACGAAACACATAACCCTTTTCCATGATTTTGCCCAAGGCCCGCAGTTCATCAGCCTCATTGCCGAAGTTCATGGTTTTGTAGGGGTTGTCCCAATCGGCTAGCACGCCTAGGCGAATGAAGTCTTTTTTCTGGCGTTCAATTTGCTCGGCTGCGTAAGCGCGGCTTTTTTCCTGTACTTCCAGGGTGGGCTTGCCCTTGCCGATTGTTTTTTCAATTTGAATTTCGATGGGCATGCCATGGCAGTCCCAGCCGGGTACATAACGTGCATCGTAGCCAGCCAGGCAACGGCATTTCACGATGATGTCTTTCAGTATTTTGTTAACCGCATGGCCAATGTGAATGTCGCCATTGGCATAGGGCGGACCATCGTGCAGCACAAATTTCGGTTTGCCAGTTTTGGACTGGCGAATCGCCTTGTACAAATCTTCCTTGCACCATTGTTCAACCCAGTTCGGTTCCCGAGCAGGCAGGTTGCCGCGCATGGGGAAGGGGGTGTCTGGCAGGTTCAGTGTGTTTTTGTAATCCATATTGGGTTAACAGCCTGTATTTGAAATCTGGGGTTGGTTGGCAGCCAGCAAGGCCAGTGCTTTGGCCGTGTCTTTGTGCATTTGCTCAACCATCGTATCTAGCGAATCAAAGTGCTGTTCTGACCGAATGTGCGCCAGAACCTCAATTCGCAAAAGTTTGCCGTAGGCATTGCCCTGCCATTCTGGAATGAATGTTTCGAGCAGAATTTGATCAGATTGTTCCACGGTGGGGCGTACACCCATGCTGGCCACGGCTGGAAGCGGATGTGGCTCCAAGCCGTGCACCCAAACTGCCAAAATGCCTGTTAGGGCACCTGCCCGCCCGGTAATTCGCAGGTTCATGGTTGGGAAGCCAAGCGTGCGGCCCAGCTTTTTGCCATGAACAATATGCCCGGAATAAACAAGGGGGTGCCCCAGCATATGGGTGGCTTTGGCCACATCACCAGCCTTAAGCGCTTCCCGAATGTTCGAGCTTGAAACCCGGCTTCCATCGGTTTGAACCTCAGCAAGATCGTTCACGGTGAAGCCGTGCAATTCACCCAAACCTTTTAGCAAGGCGAAATCGCCTGCACGTTTGGCACCAAAGCGAAAATCGTCGCCCACCCACACTTGCTTGGCATTCAGCTGCTTTAGCAGCACCTCTTGCACAAACGCTTCGGGGCTAAGGCTTGCCATGTGTTTGTTGAAAGGCAGAATGCAAACCTGTTCAATTCCGCAACGCTTCATTTCGATGATTCGGTCGCGGAGGGTGGAAATTCTGTCGAGCTTGAACGCGGGATTGAAAAATTCTTTCGGGTGCGGGTGCAAAGTAACCACCGTGGGCACCAGGCATTGCGCACGTGCAGCCGACACCACGCGGCGGAACAGCTCGGCATGGCCGGAGTGAACGCCGTCGAAGTTTCCAATGGTGAGCGCAGTGCCCTTGGAAAATGTGTGTGGCCGGGGGCGGCGAATGATTTTCATACCGAGGTGGTAGGCTCGTAGTGGTTGCAAAACAACCGGTCATTATAAGCCCTGAATGGTGAAACATAGGGCTTTTTCGCCCGCACAGTGATAAACTCGCGCCATGCAAAATTCCATACCTTCCGTCGTCATTTTGATCTCGGGGCGGGGTTCAAACTTGAATGCCCTGATCGATCACGCCAAACAGACCGGGGCCTATCAAATTCGTGCTGTCATTTCCAACCGCCCTGCGGCGGCTGGTTTGGCTTTGGCGCAATCTGCAGGAATCGATACGGCTGTTCTTGATCACACCGAATACGAAAGCCGTGAGGCTTTTGATGCAGCGTTGGCCGCTTTGGTGGACCAGTATCAGCCTGGTTGGGTTGTGCTGGCCGGCTTTATGCGCGTGCTCACTGAAGGCTTTGTGAATCGGTATTTGGGGCGGCTGGTCAACATCCACCCCTCGCTGTTGCCTGCCTTCCCCGGTTTGAAAACTCACCAGCAGGCCATTGATGCTGGGGTGCGGGTACATGGGGTAACGGTTCACCTGGTTACGCCAGAATTGGACCACGGCCCAATTGTGGACCAGGCGCTATTGCAGGTACTGCCCGGCGATACCGCAGAAACACTGGCTGCGCGGGTGTTGGTGCTAGAGCATCAAATTTATCCCCGTGCACTGGCGGCGCTGGCCACCGGGCAAATTAAAATGGTGAACGGCAAGCTGGAAGGCACTTTGGCCACAGCCCTGGTTCACGCAATTCAATAAAACAGGATATTCAATATGGCCGGGTCTAGTAAAAACACCCCATTTCGCAAACCCAGCACTAGGCGCGACAGCAAGGTTGAGCGGCAGGGCGCGCAGTCGCGTTACGGCTTGGTTAGCACGGTTGCGCAGTTAATCGACCTGTTGGCTCAGTTTGAAGGCCCGGCCGATGCGGCAATTTCCCGATTTTTCAAAGACCATCCCGAACTGGGTGGTCGCGACCGCCCCATGGTGGCCGAGGCTGTGTATTGCTGGCTGCGTTATCGCTACCGAATTAACCACCTGGCTCAATCTGGCGAGGGTCCTTCCGTGGTTCGTCAGGCCAAGTTGGCCCTGTTGTGGTCGGGTGCACCCGAGCAAATTTGGTCTGCAGGCAAGCAGGCCGACAATGAGTGGTTAAGCCGTGTTATCAATATTTCGGCCGAGAATCTTGGCATTGAAGCGCGCACCTGTTTGCCTGAGTGGTTTTACACCAAGCTGGCAGAGCAATTTGGGGTTGAACGTGCAGAATCATTCTCGCAGGCGGTATTAAGTGCAGCACCGCTTGATTTGCGCGTAAACACAGTAAAGGCCAGCACCACCGATTTATTGGCCGCATTGATTAATATGGGTATTCAAGTAAATCCGATTGAGGGCCTGCCGGAAGGTTTGCGTGCAGTGGGCAAGCCGATTGTGGGTAAAACCGAAGTGTTTCAAGAGGGTTACTTTGAGGTGCAAGATGCCGGCAGCCAGTGGGTTAGCCGCTTGGTTGCGCCGCGCCGTGGTGATTTGGTGATCGATTTTTGTGCTGGTGCGGGCGGTAAAACCCTGGCGATTGGTGCGCAAATGAAGAACACCGGCCGGATTGTGGCGCTGGATACTTCTGAAAAACGCTTGGTGAAGTTCAAGCCCCGTGCCGCCCGCTCAGGTTTAAGTAACTTTTACACCATGGTGATTAACGACGAGGCCGATCCGCGACTGAACAAATATTTTGGCAAGGCTGACCGCGTGGTAACCGATGTGCCATGCAGTGGCATGGGCACATTAAGGCGTAACCCGGACCTTAAATTTAGACAGAACCTGCAGAGTCTGGCAGAATTAACTGCGAAGCAAAAATCCATCATCGAGCATGCGGCCAAACTGGTAAAGCCCGATGGTCGGCTTGTTTACATCACATGCAGTGTTCTTCGAGATGAAAACGAAGACATCGTCAACGCGTTCCTGGAAAGTCATCCGGAATTCCGGCTTCGCCGCTGGACCGAGGTGCTGAACCCTGGAGAGCGGCCTGTCAAGGCAAACACGACCGACGACATGCTTCGATTGTGGCCAGAAGATGGTGAATCGGACGGCTTTTTTGCGGCAGTGTTACAACGTTCCAAAGCCTGAACTGAATATAATTTCCAAATGTGTTTCGGCTTTAAAAGTACACTTGTACACTGAAAATATGATACGGCTCCTTCAGAAGCAAATTGAGATGGCCGTAACCCTTGAAATACGACCTGTTGAGAGTTAGTGAAAATATGATTGAATTTTTGACCTCGGGTATTACCGGTGCAAGCATTGGCCAAATGGTGATTTACACCCTGATTGTTACTCACATTACCATTGTGGCTGTAACTGTTTATTTGCATCGTTGTCAGGCCCACCGTGCATTGGATGTACACCCGGCCTTGGCTCATTTTTTCCGTGCCTGGTTGTGGTTAACCACCGGAATGAGCACCCGCGCTTGGGCTTCGATTCACCGCAAGCATCATGCTAAATGTGAAACCCCTGATGATCCTCACAGTCCGCAAACCCGTGGTTTGAAAACCGTGTTTTGGCAGGGTGCCGAGTTGTACCGCGCCGAAGCCAAGAACCCTGAAACCCTGGCTAGATACAGCCATGGAACCCCGAATGATTGGCTGGAGCGTCAGGTATACGAGCGTTTTCCATGGCAAGGTGTAGGTTTTACTCTGGTTCTCAGCGTTATTTTGTTTGGTTTTCCTGGCGTAAGCATTTGGGCCATTCAGATGTTGTGGATCCCTGTGTTGGCTGCGGGTGTGATCAACGGAATTGGTCACTATTGGGGCTACCGCAACTTCGATTGTCCCGATGCGAGCCGTAACATTTTCCCATGGGGTATTTTGATTGGTGGTGAAGAGCTTCACAACAACCACCATACTCATGCTACATCTGCCAAATTGAGTAACAAGTGGTACGAATTTGACATTGGTTGGGTTTACATCCGAATTTTCAGTTTCTTGGGTTTGGCCAAAGTGAAAAAAGTGGCTGAATCACCGAAGTTTTCTTCTGAAAACAAACCTGTACTCAGTTTGGTAACTGTTCAGGCTGTTGTTAACCACCGTTACGATGTGATGGCACGCTATGCCAGTTCCATGCGCAAGGCATTCCGCTCAGAAGTGGCTGCCCTGAAATTGAAAGCCTCCAACGCGCAAGAGCGCAAAGTGCTGGCGAAGGGTACCAAGTTGTTGTCGATGGATGAAGCCAAATTATGCGATGTACAGCGAGCCGAACTCGCCCAGCTATGTGCACAATCCAAGATGATCAACACTTTGGTTGAAATGCGCGCTGAGCTTAGGCAAATCTGGGAACGAACTAATTTAAGCCGGGAGCAAATGCTAGTTCAGCTGCAAGCCTGGTGTGAGCGTGCTGAGCAAAGCGGCATTCGTTGGTTGGAGGATATGTCCATTCGAATCCGCCGATACGCTGCGTAATTAATTTAAAGGCTTTGTGATTTTGGGCGGCCGCTGATGAGAGTCAGCGGCTTGTCTTTTGATGGTTGTGGATTAATGTTGTGGTGGCGCGCAGCAAACTACCCCCTGTCACATAGACATCTATTTTTCAAGATTGCAGTATTCGGTGAGTTGGTGCCTTCGTGCTGGAGTCACAACTTCCAGCTCCTTTTCGTATTGTTCTATCGCTGCCTTGATTGCATCATCGCGATCCTTTCTCCTGATTTTCTCTTCTGCTTTTTCTTCGTCGGTTTGAATCCGTGGAGTGTCAAGTATGGATTGTTCTTTGGTGTATTTTTCTACATCAAGTCGTAGGTAATTTTTAATCGGAATTGAGTTGGTGATGATTAGGCGACCTCGAACCATGTCAAGCGTATATTCATAAGGCGTAATGTCCGACTCTTTGCCTTTTATAAAATAGTCTTTACTTGTCCTTTTTTTGTGACCAGTACCAGAATTGAAGATTGGAAGATCAGCATCAATTTTCAGATCTTTAAGTGGCACCCCACCTTCGATTCCTAGTCCTTTAAACACGACGCCGGCATCTTTGAAGTTAGCATCCTCTAGGGGTACCCATTCGATACCTGATTTCCAGTACAAGCTTAGGGCTACCAATAATATGTGACGTGATTTTAAAGGAGCTGCTGTGTCCGCACGAGACGAACATTTCGCTACCAAGGACAGAACCAACAACGCGTTCGAATTCGCTTCGAAGGGATTTTTCTTGTGTTGCAGATGCGGTCGTGAGCAGTGTTAGGACGGCGCTTGCGATCAGCCAGGAATGTACAATTCGGATAGGCTTCTGTGTCATGTTTGAGAGTGTGCTTGCTGTAAATTGCACTTCAGCATAAATTGACTTCGCGATGTGTACGCCTACAGGTGAGTGTTTAATACTTTCCCCCGTTTGGAGATAGGGGGTATTTGTTTTAGATGGAGTGATTGAGTTACTTTGGTAAAAATGCAGCAAAAAACCCGCTCTGAATTTCAGTAGCGGGTTTCTATTGAAACAGCGAAGTAGATCAAATTACTTCAACTTGGTTTCTTTGTATGAAACATGTTTACGAACCACTGGGTCGTATTTCATGATTTCAATTTTCTCGGGCTTCGTGCGCTTGTTTTTGGTCGTTGTGTAAAAATGACCAGTACCAGCAGAAGACTCGAGTTTGATTTTTTCGCGACCACCTTTAGCCATGATTTACTCCTGCTTAGATTTCGCCACGTGCACGGAGATCGGCCAAAACAGCATCAATGCCGTTTTTGTCGATAGTGCGCAGGGCGTTGTTTGTTAAACGCAGGCGAACCCAGCGGTTTTCGCTTTCAACCCAAAACTTGCGTGACTGCAAGTTAGGCAGGAAACGACGTTTTGTTTTGTTGTTGGCATGGGAAACTTTGTTTCCAACCATCGGGCGCTTACCCGTTACTTGACATACGCGAGCCATGATGACCCCAAAAAATTCAGCAAATTAGTGTATCTGCAAAACCACATGGAATGAACTGATAAAACCATGGATTTGCGGCGAAGTCCAAGATTGTAACCAATTACGAATGTTTTGCCCAGCCTTTTTTGCGGAAAAGCTTAAAAAGGTGGGCGATTGTGCAGGCGGTAGGAGTAGCCACAGGTGAGGCCGACCACCAAATGATCAACCAATTCAATGTCAACCAGCGCCAGGGCTGTAAAAAGCTCGCGGGTAAGGCGGTCATCTGCGCTGCTGGGCGTGCAGCAATTGCTGGGGTGATTGTGCGCCACCATGACGCGGGGCGCATTGGTTTGTATGGCAAATTTAAGCACTTCACGCGGAAAAACCGCGGTTTTGTTCACAGTGCCACTGGACAGGATTTTGTGTTCCAGTACTTTTAATTGACTGTCCAGGGCGATTACCAAAAAGTTTTCGATGTCGCTAAGGCCGATTTGGGCACGAACAAATTGTTCAAACAGGTCGGGGGAGGCCAGCGTGCCGTTTGGTGATTCTTGCAGTTCATGGCTTAATTGATGACTGAGACAGCGTTTGGCCATTTCAAGGCAGGCGCGCAATTGGGCATATTTGGCTTCGCCCAGGCCGCGAATTTGAACCCATTCAGCCAATGAAACACGGTTCAGATTTTGCAAGCCGCCAAACTGCGTAATCATTTCACGGGCAAGGTCGACAGCACTTTTACCGGGCAGGTCTGTACGCAGGAAAATAGCCAGCAATTCTGCGTCGGAAAGCGCCTGAGCTCCTTGTTTGATGAGTCGCTCGCGTGGGCGGTCGTGTTTGGGCCAGCTTTGAATGCTCATGGAGAGTTGAACCTGAAAGCCACTTGGTGGCCCTCGGTGCATCCAAGTTCCCGTAATCCTTTGAACTATACGCTTCTTACTTAACAGGATTTCCCAATGTGTGAAGCAGTGATGGCTGGACAATTTCGATCCAGTAGCCGTCGGGGTCTTTGATGAAGGCAACGTTTTTCATTTTGCCCTGTTCGGGGCGTTTCACATAGGTGACCTGGTTCTCGTCAAACCAGCGGATGGCGGCGGCGAGATCTGGCACAGAAAAGCAAATGTGGCCGAATCCTTGCGGTTGCAGGTTGCCATCGTGATATTTGAATTCCGGCTCGTTTTCGGTACCCCAGTTGTGGGTCAGCTCAAGAATACCGGTCTGGCTGAATGTCCACGCCGTGCGTGAGCCTTCATCTTGGGGTATCTGATCGTTCGCATTGATTCGCGCCAAAAAATACAGTGAAAACTTCATTTCTTCGAAGTCGAGTTTTCTAAGTACTCTCATGCCCAGTACACGGGTGTAAAAATCCAGCGATACCTCAGGGTCTTTGATTCTCAACATGCTGTGATTTAGCACAAAACCTTGTGTAGCAGCAGGCACTTCGGTGCTGACTCCCGGGTGGTTTTCCGTGTTAAAGGCCATGGCGTTCAAACTCCTGTGTTGGTTATTCAATGCGATTATTAAAGGCTTACCCCTGAGTTATTACCACAATGTGGTGTGTAACTTGAATCATTCGCGCCAGCCAGTGGCTGCCCGAATACTTTCAAAGGCGTAGAATAGAGCGGTTTTTGAAATGAATTCAGGATCTTGAAATGACCGATGCAGTACAGCCCAAGCCCGTGGTGAACGAATCTTCATTCGTGACCCTTCATTATCGCATTCGCTTGGCTGAAAGCCAGCAGGTGATTGTTTCAACATTTGAGGATAAGCCCGCCACGCTGACCATTGGCGCGGGCCAGTTGGCTGAGGGCTTGGAGCGTTGCCTGTTTGGCATGCAGGCGGGGCAGCGCGATATTTTTACTTTGCCTGCTGGCAATGGTTATGGTGATACCAACCCGGATTTATTTCGCCCTGTGAGCAAGGCCTTGTTGGCGAAGTATGCCGAAGAGGGCACTACTTTTGAGCCCGGAGAGTTTGTGCATTTTCCGGCGCCGGATGGTGGCCAGTTTGCTGGTACGGTTGTGGAAGAGCGTGAAGACGATATTTTGTTTGATTTTAACCACCCCCTGGCAGGCAAGGCGCTGACTTTTGAGGTGCAGTTGATAGGGGTGTTGTGAGGTGAGTATGGAAATTAGCCTGGCCCAGCCACGCGGATTTTGTGCGGGCGTTGACCGTGCCATTGAAATTGTGGAACGCGCGTTGCAGCAATTTGGTTCGCCAATTTATGTGAAGCATGAAATTGTTCACAACAAAACCGTGGTGGAGGATTTGCGTGGCAAAGGCGCCATATTTGTGGACGAACTGGAACATGTGCCCACCGGTTCTACGGTTGTTTTTTCTGCCCACGGCGTGTCGCAAGATGTTCGAACTCAGGCTGAAAGTTTGGGTTTGAAAGTATTTGATGCCACTTGCCCGCTGGTGACCAAGGTGCATGTGGAGGTGAGCAAAATGCGTGCGCAAGGTTGTGAAATCATCATGATTGGCCACGCAGGCCACCCCGAGGTGGAAGGCACTATGGGCCAGGTAAAAGACGGTATTTACCTGGTGGAAACCGAGGACGATGTTGAAAAACTGAACCTTCTTGAAGGTACTCAACTGGCTTTTGTTACCCAAACTACCTTGAGCGTGGATGATGCCTCGAAGGTAATTGCAGCACTCAAGGCCAAGTTTCCAAATATACGTGAGCCCAAGAAGGCAGACATTTGTTATGCCACGCAAAACCGACAGGATGCTGTGAAGTTTATGGCCCGACAAGTTGATTTGGTGCTGGTGGTGGGAAGCCCCAGCAGTTCGAATTCAAACCGCTTGCGCGAAGTGGCTGAGAAGTTGGGAGTACCAGCCAAGTTAATTGAAAATGCAGATTGCCTTCAGCAGCAGTGGTTCGATGGTGTAAAGCACGTAGGCCTTACTGCCGGTGCCTCTGCGCCCGAGCATTTGGTGCAAGGCGTTGTGAAGCGTTTGAAAGAGTGGGGCGCTTTGTCGGTGCGTAACCTGGAGGGAGTGGAGGAGAATATTGCTTTTCCAATGCCCAAGGGCTTGACCAAAGGTTCTGATTAAAGCCTTTGCGGCTTTTGCTCGAGTGCCGTTGCTGTAGTGGGTACTATAGTAGGCACTAAACAGTGACCGTATCCTTGTTGTTGATTGATCGCGGCATTTTCAGGTGATCAGTACGAATAAAGTTTGAGTGATGCTAAAGTGCTTAGCCTTTGTTTGTGCTGACTTTTTCAATGTCTCCTACAAAAACTCTCCACACTGTATTAAACGAAATTCTGCACAGGGATTATCCCGAGATCATTGAATTGGGTTTTGTTCGAGAAAACTTGACCAGTATTGTTGGTTCGGTACGTAGTGAGAGTGGTTTCAAAAAGGTCGCTCAAGCGATAAGTCAAAACCGCGAAATTATCGATTCGTTGAAAAATGGTTTGGGCTTCACTTCCAGAAATGTTTCCTTCTTGTTGTCCAAATCACGTTGCAATTGCGCGTGGGTTCTGCAAACGTTGAATACCAACGAAGCAGTCTTGAGGGAATTGTTGGGGTCCAATAAATTCTCGACCAGTAATCTTGCTCATCTATTGACCGGTGCTGGTGTGAACACAGAGAATGTTATTTCTGCGTTGGAGCTGCATAAGGCTGAATTGTTTGATCTGATTCGCCACGGGAAGTTTACAGGTAGCAATTTGGCTACGATACTTAGTGGTCGGGCTGCGACTATCAATGAGGCGATCCAACTAATTTTGGTGAACCAAAATCTTTTGTTTGAATTAATTGGCGATTACAAATTTTCCTCTAACCAGATTGCTTTTATTTTGGGGGGCACTGGCCAAAATCTGGAACAGGCGATCAAGGCGCTAAGTGCGAATAAAGATACCTTGTTTCAGTTAATTGGGCCGTATAAATTTAGTGCAAAAGATCTGACCTTTGCATTGCAACGCAGCAGGGCCAATGTAGTTGAGGGTCTAACAGCGCTTGGCGAGCATAAGGATGCGTTATTGGAGCTAATTGGCCCAGGCAAGTTCTCGCCGACCTCTATTGTTGAGCTTTTGAATCAATATGGCTCACAAGTCGCCAGAGTGATAGGTCTTCTGAGCGAGAACAGGCAATTTTTACTCGGATTAATTACCAGTGAAAAATTAAGTGCCGCAGAGTTGATCAGGAAGTTTCTGCGTTCTGATATCGGGAGCGTGATCCAGAAAATGAGGAGTGATCATTCTCCTGAAGGTTCAGCGGAGGCTGTTGTAGAGCGCCGTGGGCGCGCGGATTCCGATTCTTTATCGCACGTCGATCACGAGGACGAACAGTTTTTGCAAGAATTGCTTGAGCTGGCCTCCGATAAACCTGACGGGCCTGAGGCTCAACAGGATGTTGGTTTGGAGCAATCTCAATCTTGGGATAGTCAGGATGGATCGTCGGTTTATGATCAAGACTTGGTCGAGGTTCTTTTGGGCCTAAGCGATGACGAGGCACAGCAACCGCCTTTAGCGAAACGACCTAGAACCGGATGAGTCTGATAACTTTGATTGGCAGGCTAAGCACTGCATGCGTGAAGTTGGGGGGTATGACAATTATCAGTATGTGTTTATCAAATTGCTGACTTGTGCGTCGCTGCATTGGGTGTTGCCAGTACTTGGTCAACTCTGTTTCGGTCAACGTCAACCACTTCAAAGCGCCATTCATTCCAGTCGAACTTCTCGGTTTTTTTCGGAATTCGACCCAGTGAAGCCAGCACAAAACCACCCACAGTGTGAAAGTTACCCAAGTCTTCCTGGGGTAAATCGCGAATTCCCAGTTTGACTTTCATTTCATCAATGGGTAGCAGGCCATCGAGTAACCAGGAACCGTCATCCCGTTTTACGGCAAGGGCTTCCTCAGGTGTGTCCATCATGGGCATCATATCGCCCACTACACTTGAAAGTACATCATCGATAGTCACAATGCCTTCAGTCATGCCAAATTCGCTGACTACGAAGGCAAATGTTTTTTTCTGTTGACGGAAAGTGCGCAGCAAATCAACCAGCGTGAGTGAGGCGGGTACGAACAGGGCGTTTTGCAGCGGAATTTCTGCGAAATCAATGTCGCCTTCCATGGCGGCTTGAAGAATGTCATGGCTTTCGGCCACGCCAATGACTTGCTGCAAGCTGCCTTTGCAAATGGGCAGCATGGAGTGAGGCGCTTCGCGAAGCAATCGCAGGTTGTCTTCCCGCGGGGCATGTAAATCGAGATAGGCAATGTCGCTAACTGGTGTCATAACAGAGGCCAGGCGGCGGTCTTCAAGGCGCAACACATTGCTCATCAGGTGTCGTTCTTCGGGTGCCAGCATGCCTGTTTTTGCACCTTCATCGAGAAAGGCCTGAATTTCTTCGATGGTGCTGACTGCGGGCGCGGCTTTGAAGGGAATAAAACTGAGCACCAGGTCGGAACCTTTGGACAGCAATGCAATGGCAGGGCTGAGCACTTTCAGGAATATGGCCATGAAGGGTGCACAAAATGCAGCAACCTTTTCCGGGTTGGCAATGGCCAGGCGTTTTGGCACAATTTCGCCAAAAATGATCGAGAAGGCGGTTACCAAGGCAATGGTGACTGTGAATGAAATAACGTTGGCCCAGCTTGAAAGTGCCGGGAAATGCTGGTCGATTGTGTGTTGGAAAGTGGCGCTGAGCGCCGATTCACCATAAATACCCATGAGCAAGGCTGCGGCAGTAATGCCGGTTTGCGTGGCAGCCAGCAGGCGGCTTGGGTTGTCCATGATTTGAAGGGCGATTCGGGCTTTCGGGTTGCCTGCATCAGCCATGGCTTGTAGCTTGGACCGACGGCTGGAGGCCAGTGCCATTTCCGACAGGGCGAAAAAGCCTGAAACCAAAATTAGAAGGACCAATATCCAGAAGGCATTCATGATGTGTTTTCTTGTAGTAGGTGAGGCCGCTGCACGGCGTGCTTTGAGACCAGTTTACCAAAGCCCATGCAGCTTTGCTTTTTTGCTTGATTGGGTAAAACTTGGCGCTCGGTTACAATAGCGGGCTGAGTTACTAAGTTGCCAAGTTGTTTTGTCAGAAAGAAATTTTTTAGAAAGAATTGCCATGTCGATGACCGAAGAGACCATTCCGCAGTCTGAGCAAATTGTAGTTGCGGCCCTTTACAAGTTTGTGAGCCTGCCCGATTTCGAGGAAATCAAGCCAAGGCTGGAGGCTGTGTGCACTTCAAACGGTGTTTTAGGCACTTTGTTGCTGGCCAAGGAAGGAATTAACGGCACGGTGAGCGCACCGCGCGCGGGTATTGTTGCGCTGATGAATTTTTTGTGGGCCGATTCCCGGTTTGCAGATTTAGCGCCCAAGTATTCAATTGCGCCGGAGCAGGCTTTCACGCGCATGAAGGTGAAGTTGAAGCGTGAAATTGTGACCATGGGCAAAGATGGAATTGATCCCAACCGCTTGGTGGGGCGCTATGTGAAGCCTTCTGACTGGAACGCGCTGATTCAAGACCCCGACACCTTGGTGATTGATACCCGAAACAATTACGAGTACGCGATTGGCACTTTTGAAGGTGCTGTTGACCCCGCCACCACCACCTTCCGCGAATTTCCGGAGTGGGTTGAAAAGAATTTGAAAAGCCTGCCTGCTGACAAACGCCCAAAGAAAATTGCAATGTTTTGTACCGGTGGCATTCGCTGTGAAAAGTCCACTGCGTACATGTTGGAGCAAGGCTTTGACGAGGTGTATCACCTTGAAGGCGGCATTTTGAAGTACCTGGAAGAAATTCCCGAAGAGCAAAGTTTGTGGAAAGGTGAGTGCTTTGTGTTTGATCAGCGTGTTTCAGTAACGCATGGCTTGCAGGTGGGGCATTACGACCTGTGCCATGCTTGCCGCATGCCAATTACCGATGAAGAAAAACAAAGCGAGAAGTACATTCAGGGCGTGGGTTGCCCGTATTGCTACGATTCGCTGACCGAAGACCAGAAGAAGCGCTTTGGTGAACGGCAAAAGCAAATTCAACTGGCCAAGATGCGCAATGAAAAGCACATTGGCCGCAAGATGTTGCCTAAAGAAGTACCACAACAGGAAGTGCCACACCAAGAAACACACACGGAGTAAGCAGGGTGGAACACCAACTTGGCTTGCCAGTGCTGTACACCTTTCGCCGCTGCCCCTACGCCATGCGCGCTCGCCTGGCGATAGTTGCGGCTGGTTTGAAGGTTGAGGTTCGCGAGTTGGTACTGCGTGCCAAACCGGCACACATGCTTGAAATTTCACCGAAGGGTACTGTGCCTGTGCTGTGGTTGACTGATGGCACCGTGATCGACGAAAGCCTGGATGTGATGCGTTGGGCAGTGCGGCAGAATTTTCCGGCCGACTGGTTGGCGCTGAATTCAGAACAACAGCAACAGTGCGATGAATGGATTGCCTTGCTGGATGGTGAATTCAAGCGCAACCTGGACCGCTATAAATATCCCCACCGTTACCACGTAAAAACCGACACCGAAAACTACACCTGTGATCCGCTTGTGCACCGTGACGCCTGCGAAAAAATTTTGGTGAATTGGAATGCCGTGCTTGAAAAGCAGGGGCCTTACCTGTTTGGCGGCCAACCCAGTTTTGCGGATTATGCAATTTTGCCTTTTGTGCGCCAATTCAGAATTGCGGACGAGGCGTGGTTTGATGCCGCTCCTGGTTACAGCGCATTGAAGCAGTGGTTGGCGGCTTTTCTGGAATCGCCCCTGCTGGAGCAAGCCATGGTGAAATACAACCCTTGGCAACCGGGTGATACGCCTTTAACCTTTCCGGGTTAGAGACGACCCTCTACGATTTTCTCGCCAAGTTTCTATACACTCCCAAGTTACGCAACAGTAACATTGTCTTGCTGGGCTATGCTAAGCCCTGAAAAAAGACATTCCCCCTATAAAAAGGACGAGACTCATGGCCGACAAAATTCTTGAATTTGTTCACACCTCCACAGGTAAACAAATTGCAGCCGCACTGGGCCTGCCCGTGCCCCCCATGTTGAAGCGGGCCAAAGCGGGCTATGCCGAGAAAGCGCTGGCCAATTCAAATGCTTTGGTGGGCGCAAGCGCATTTGGCCCCGTTGCCACAGCGGTGGTCAAGGCGTTGAATGCCATGGGCGCAGCGATCAAGGTGTCTGCTGATTTGGCTGGTTTGGATGGTGTCAAGCAAGCCGCAGCCAATGCCAAAGTGGACGTGAGTATTTCCCAGGCCGACAATGGTGTGCCTGAAAATGTGTATGTACTCGACGTAACAGCTGCTGCGAATGTAGCCGACCTGCGTTTGTTGTACGACTTTTTTAACCCACGCCTGCGCAAGGTGCCATCAAACAGCCGTATTGTTGTCATCGGCCGCCCGCGCGGTGATTCCAAAGATGCTTTGGCTGAAACAGCACAGTCTTCGTTGCCCGGTTTTATTCGCAGCCTTGCGAAAGAAAGCGGCAAGAACGGTACAACCGCCAATTTGATTCAGGTAAAAACCGGCGCCGAAAACGGCATTGAAGGCGCACTGCGCTTTTTCCTCAGCCCGCACTCAGCTTTCGTGACTGGTCAGGTGTTGCCTGTGGTTGGCGCACCCAAGGGTGTGAAAATTACAGAATTTTCCGAGAAGCCACTGACCGGCAAGCTGGCGGTTGTAACCGGTGCTGCGCGCGGCATTGGTGCTGCCATTGCCGAAGTATTGGCCCGTGAAGGCGCAACTGTGATCGGTGTGGATCGCCCTGCCGACGAAAGCACCTTGGGTGCAACCATGAGCAGCATTGGTGGCATTGCCTGCCCGCTGGACATTACCGATGCAGATGCTGGCAACAAGCTGGCTGCTGTAGCTGCCGGCGCTGTGGCCAATAAGGGCGGCAAGATCGACATTATTGTGCACAACGCCGGTATTACCCGCGACAAAATGATGCGCAATATGGCTGCCCACTTGTGGGACATGGTGCTGGATGTAAACCTGGGTGCGATTGTTCGTTGTAATGACCAATTGCTGGCGGGTGACGCATTCGGCGCGAATGCGCGCATTGTGTGTATTTCATCCATTGGCGGCATTGCTGGTAACGCAGGCCAAACCAACTATGCAGCGACCAAGAGCGCGGTGATTGGTTACGTGGACGCCATGGCCAAGCAACTGGAAGGCAAGGGTATCTCGATTAACGCGATTGCCCCTGGCTTTATCGAAACACAAATGACAGCCGCTATTCCCGTGGTAACCCGCGAAGTGGCGCGTCGTTTGTCCAGCCTGTCCCAGGGCGGTTTGCCAGTGGATATTGCAGAAGCAGTGACCTTCATGGCCAGCCCCTTGGCTGCTGGTGTAAACGGTGCCACCTTGCGTGTGTGCGGACAAAACCTGGTGGGCGCTTAAATACAAATTCGCTGCCTGCAACTAAAAAAATTATTTGGAGAAAATTCTATGAAACACGGTCGTCGCGTTGCCATTATTGGCGGTTCACGTATTCCATTTGCACGTTCAAATACTGCTTACATTGGCAAATCCAACCAGGACATGCTGACCGCAGCATTTCGCGGTGTTGTTGACAAGTTCCAGCTGCATGGCGAAGAACTGGGCGATGTAGTTGCCGGTGCAGTGGTTAAGCACAGCCGCGATTTTTCCCTGTGCCGTGAATCAGTATTGAGTTCAGGCTTGAGCCCAATGACACCTGCATTCGACATTCAGCAGGCTTGCGGTACTGGTCTGGAAGCGGCAATTGTTGTCGCCAACAAAATTGCATTGGGTCAAATTGAAGTGGGCATGGCCGGTGGTGTAGACACCACCACCGATGCACCGATTGCAGTAAGCGAAGGCCTGCGCAAAATTTTGCTGGAAGCCAACCGCGCCCGCGACACCAAGGGCAAGCTGGCTGCCTTGTTGAAAATTCGCCCCAAGCACTTGGCACCACTGCCACCTGCAAACGCCGAACCCCGCACAAAAATGAGCATGGGTGCGCACTGCGAAGTAATGGCGCAAACTTGGGGAATTACCCGCGAAGAGCAGGACGAACTGGCTGTTAGCAGCCATTTGAAAGCGGCCAAAGCTTACGAAGAAGGTTTCTTCGACGACCTGGTGGTGCCATTCAACGGACTGACTCGCGACAACAACCTGCGTGCTGATTCCTCTGTTGAAAAGCTGCAAGGTTTGAAGCCTGCGTTTGACCGCAAGAGCGGCAAGGGCACCATGACTGCCGGTAACTCCACGCCACTGACAGACGGTGCTTCTGCTGTTTTGTTGGCCTCGGAAGACTGGGCCAAAGCACGCGGCATCAAGCCTTTGGCGTACCTCACTTTCAGCGAAACAATCGGTGTTGATTTTGTATCAGGCAAAGAAGGCCTGTTGATGGCGCCTGCTTACGCTGTGCCACGCATGCTGAAAAAAGCCAATATGAAACTGCAAGACTTCGATTTCTATGAAATTCACGAAGCATTTGCTGCACAGGTTCTATGCACATTGAAGAGCTGGGAAGACCCCAAGTTCTGTAAAGAAAAACTGGGCCTTGACGCTGCTTTGGGTTCAATTGACCGCAGCAAGCTGAACGTAAAAGGCGGTTCACTGGCGGTGGGTCACCCATTTGCTGCAACTGGTGGCCGCATTATCGCCACCTTGGCCAAGCTGTTGAACGAGAAAGGCAGCGGCAAGGGCTTGATCTCCATTTGTGCAGCCGGTGGTATCGGTGTAACGGCAATTATCGAGAAGTGAAATCATGAGCGTGAATGACACCCTGAAAGCAGCGGCGAAATTTTTCGAGCTGTCTGAGTTTCCGAACGGCAAGGCGCTGCTGCTGAAGGCTGCCACCACGTCCAATAAAAAACCGAAACCCGACACACAGGCCGCGCGCCTGGGTGCCCGGGTGAAGAAAGTGTTTATTGACCGTGAGTGGGTGCGCCAGTACAACGCCGTGTGTGGTTTCAAGGAAGATGAAATTTCCCTGACAGCGCCACAGGTTGTGGCTTCGCCCCTGCACATGTATTTGCTCAGCCGCCCCGAGCACCCCATGCCGATGTTGGGCATGGTCCACCTGCACAATTCGATTGAATGTGCCAAGCCGCTTGAGTATGGCGTGCCGTACGATGTGTTGGTGACTGTGGGCGACACACGCAGTATTTCACTGGGTCTGGAATTTGATGTACACACGCAATTTCTGGTGGGCGATGAAGTTCACTGGAGCAGTGTAATGACCATTCTGTGCCGCGTGAAAGGCATGCCGAAGCCGTTAACGAAGCCCGCGCCTGTAGAGCCTTTAAGTGCAATTGGTGCGCAATACGCTGCAGTGAAAGTGCCTGAAAACCAGGGCCGCAAGTACGCCAAGGTTTCCAATGATTACAACCCCATTCACCTGTATGCGCAAACTGCAAAAATGTTTGGTTTCAAGCAAGCGATTGTGCATGGCATGTGGACTGCAGCAAAAACCTTGAGCATTGTTGAAGCCAGTTTGGGTGCGCGCGCAAGCAGGTTTGATTTGTCCTTCAAGCAGCCCGTGTTTTTGCCATCCGGTATTTCGGTGAAGCACGTAACTGCTGGTGGTGCTTCGAAGTTTGAAGTGCTGGCTGAGCGGGATTCGAAAGTGTTGATGGTGGGCAGTATTTCGAGTTGATTGATGTGCTGTAATTTATTCGTGTGTCTGCTTCGCAGCGCGTCACTCATTGCGCCTTCATCAAAGTCGAATTCCCCAACATTGATTCAGGCTCGGTTCATGCGAAACACAAAAGTGTGTTCGCATCGACCTTGCAGGTCGCCCCTCGCTGCGAATCAAGTTGGGCGACTTGATCTTTAATCGGCGCAACGAGCAACGCTGCTGCAAAGCTTAGCGACAGCCGCACATCGCCAGCTGCCAATAAAAACTAAGCGGTCATGCGAATTCACAAATTCCGCTATCTTTCCGACAGTCCCGGCATCAAGCTGGTTTCAATCAACTTTTGCATGTCGCGAATCGGAATTTCCGGGTGCTGAATCCACCAACGCGCACCAGCTTCTACTGCCCCCACCATGATGTTGGCCAAAGCCACAGCCTGAACACCGGCTTTGTCGTCATTTTTACTTTTTTGGGGGGCGTTGAGTTCTTCAATGGTTTTGGCCGCTGCTTCAATAAAGCTGGTTCGGAAGAATGCTACTTTTTCACCAACAGGGCCAACGCTGGTCAATGCCTCGTTATAAAGCACAGACCATCCATCCCGGTGACGTTCTACAAACGTCAAAAAACTGAGCATGATCAGTTTCAGCCGGTCTTTGGGGTTCGGGTTGCTCATCAGCAAGCTTAAACCTGACATGAGGTGATTGCCCACCTGGGTAATGGTAGCCAGGTACAGCGCATCTTTCGAGCCAAAGTAGCGGTAAAGCAGGGGCTTGGTAACGCCAGCGCCTTCGGCAATCTGTTCCATGCTGGTGGAGTGAAAGCCGTGGCGAGAAAACACAGAGCCAGCCACGTCCAGAATTTGGCTCATTCGTTGTTCCTTGGGCACCTTGCGTGTACCCAAGCGTTTTGTCTCGAGAGTAGGCACGGTGTTTTTATTCTTCTCGTTCGTTTTTTTCACCAATTTACTAGCCGGTTACATTGATGCATCGAAGTGTAGCAAGCTTCTTTCCGTTTTGTGAATAAAAAAAGCCCCACAAAAAATGTGAGGCAATTTTACGGGTTGAATGTCAGTAAATTTACAAATTTACTTACTTGTAACCCACGCGATCCATAATTTGCTGCGACAAGGCGGTATTGGCAGCCAGTGTTTTCGCAGGTGTTACATCTTGCTTGTAGGATCCCAGAGAATCCAAAGCAGCATTTTCAACCTTCACGCCAGGCACGGTTGGCCATTCATTGTTGCCGTTGGCGAAGTATTTTTGGGCAGAATCACTGGCCAGGTATTCCAGAAACTTGATTGCGCCTTCGCGGTTCGGTGCATTTTTGGCCACAGCACCGCCAGATACGTTCATGTGTACGCCATAGCTGCTTTGATTGGGCCAAATAAAGCCAACTTTGGACACTACGTCTTTGTCTTCAGGTTTGTCAGATTTCAGCAAACGAACCCAGTAATAACTGTTGGTTAGCGCAACGCCGCATTCACCAGTGGCCACTGCGCGAATTTGATCGGTGTCACCGCCTTTGGGGCTGCGCGCCATATTGGCCACAACGCCTTTTGCCCATGTTTCAGCGCCTTTTTCACCCAGGTTGTTGATCATGCTGCTCATCAGGGAAAGCATGTAGGGGTGTGATCCCGTGCGTGTGCACACTTTACCTTTCAATGCAGGTTTGGCCAGGTCTTCGTAGTTTTGGGCCAGTTTTGGATCGATATTCGCTTTGTTGTAAACGATCACGCGGCTGCGTGCCGAGAATGCGTACCACAAGCCATTTTCACCGGTAAATTGCGCAGGAATTTTATCGCTGAGTACTTTGGATTTTACGGGCTGAAACAGACCATCCAGTTGAGCAGTGGCAAGGCGGGCGGCGTCAACCAAAAGAACCACGTCGGCAGGGCTACGGGCACCTTCGCTGCGCAGGCGTTCAAGCAAGGCCTCGTCACCCAGTTCAAGGCGCTTGATGGCTATACCGGTTTGCCTGGTGAAGTCCTCATACATTCTTTCGTCAGTTGAGTAGTGGCGAGCCGAGTACAGGTTGATGACTTGGTCGTTGGCATGCGCAGCAGCGCTCATGCCAATCAAACCGGCTATTGAAACTGAAATCAGTTTTTTGAAAGTGTTATTCATGGTGATAAGGACTTTCCTGCGAGTGGTTAGTTGAAATTTAATGTCTCTAGTTTATCAAATAGTAATCATTAATGTAACAAGAAGTGTTCTCGTTTATAAAAATTTTTGAAGCAGTCAGAGTGTCGTAAGCGCGGGTTCCTACATTGGGTGTAACAAGAATGAGGAGACGCCGCTGTGGTTAAGCAATCAAATTACCAGTCCAATGGGACGTATCAGAATTTGTACGATGAATCCATTCGCAACCCCAAAGGCTTTTGGTCGCGCCAGGCCAATTTGATTCATTGGCAAAAACCGTTCGAGAAGGTGCTCGATGACAGCAAGCCGCCTTTTGCGGCCTGGTATGTGGGTGGCGAAACCAACCTGTGTTACAACGCTGTGGACCGCCACCTTGACCAGTTGGGCGACAAGCCCGCCTTGATTTATGTGTCTACGGAGGTGAATCAGGAGAAGGTTTACACTTTCCGGGAATTGCACCAGGAAGTGCAAATTGCTGCGGCGATGCTGCAAAAAATGGGTGTGAAAAAAGGCGACAGGGTGTTGATTTACATGCCCATGATTCCCGAGGCTACATTTGCCATGCTTGCTTGTGCCCGAATTGGTGCCATTCACTCGGTGGTGTTTGGTGGTTTTGCATCCCACAGCCTGGCTTCAAGAATTGAAGATGCGAAGCCGAAGGTGATTGTGTCGGCCGATGCAGGTTCACGTGCTGGCAAAGCAGTGGCCTACAAACCCCTGCTTGATGAAGCCATTGAACGTTCAAGCTACAAACCTGGCCATGTATTAATGGTGAACCGTGGCTTGGTGCCGTTTAATGCGGTTGCCGGGCGTGATCATGATTACGCCACCTTGCGCAAAGAATTGGCCACGGCCAAAGTGCCTGTTACCTGGCTTGCTGCCACCGACACCAGTTACATTTTGTACACCAGTGGCACCACCGGAAAGCCCAAGGGGGTGCAGCGCGATGTAGGTGGTTACGCCGTGGCCTTGGCTGCCTCCATGAAGTACATTTTCATGGGCGAAAAAGGAAAAACGTTTTTTGCCACCAGTGACATTGGCTGGGTGGTGGGGCATAGCTACATAGTTTATGGCCCTTTGATTGCCGGTATGGCCACGGTGATGTACGAGGGTGTGCCCATTCGGCCCGACACTGGTATTTGGTGGAAAATTGTTCAGGATCACCAAGTCTCGGTGTTGTTCTCTGCACCAACCGCAGTGCGGGTTTTGAAGAAGCAAGACCCCGCTTACTTGAGCAAATATGATTTGAGTTCATTGAAGGCGCTGTTTTTGGCTGGCGAGCCTTTGGATGAAACCACTTCAGACTGGATTTCAGGCGCAATTGGCAAACCGATTGTTGACAACTACTGGCAAACCGAAACCGGCTGGCCAATTCTGGCGGTGCAACGCGGAGTTGAAGCCATGCCCGGTAAATTGGGCAGCCCTGGTGTACCGGTTTTTGGCTTCAATGTGAATGTGTTGAATGAGGAAACTGCGCAGCCTTGCAAGGCGAACGAAAAGGGCGTGGTGGCCATTGAAGGGCCGCTGCCGCCCGGTTGTATGCAAACTGTTTGGGGCGATGATGAACGCTTTGTGAAAACCTACTGGTCGAGTTTTAAAACCCGACAGGTTTATTCCACCTTCGATTGGGGCATTCGTGATGAAGACGGGTATTTCTTCATTCTTGGCCGCACTGACGATGTGATCAACGTGGCGGGTCACCGGTTGGGCACACGTGAAATTGAAGAAAGCATTTCTTCTCACCCTGCCGTGGCTGAAGTGGCTGTGGTGGGGGTGGCCGATCAAGTGAAGGGGCAGGTGGCTGTGGGGTTTGCAATTTTGAAGTCAGCCGATGCTTTGGATGAAGGCCGAACAAAAACACTGGAAGCCGAGATCTTGAAGGTGGTGGATTCTCAATTGGGTGCAGTGGCTCGGCCTGCGCGTGTTTATTTTGTCAATGTATTGCCCAAAACCCGTTCTGGAAAATTGTTGCGCAGATCAATTCAGGCAGTGTGTGAGGGCCGTGACCCTGGCGACATGACCACCATTGAAGACCCCACGGCACTGACCCAAATTAAAAATGCGATGGCCTAATTAACCCTTGATAGCCCTTGATTTGCCCCATCAAGGGGACCCTTTCCCGCTAGGGCTGTTGGCTTGAATCGTGCTTTAATGAAGGTGAGTTGCAGGCCTTGTTCTGGAGGGTTTTCAAATGCCAAATCATCTTCATTCCCCAGGGGCCTCCCCCCGTGAACTTGAGGTACTCAAGCTTGGCGTGCTGTTCGATAAACATTTCTTCAACGGTGTACCCACTAAGGTGCACTTCATTCCTGACAGCACCATGGTGGGGACCTGGGTTGATGAACAGGGTGGCGCAAACTTGAATATCGGGCTTGATCGAATTCAGTTCATGAACAGTGACCAGTTGGCTTTTTTGGTTGCCCATGAATATGGTCATCTTGTGTTGAAACACCCCGCCAAAACGCTTGAAATTCAAAAGCAGTATGGGATTTCTTCCACCCTGGATGAGTTCATGTTGCCGTTTGATGCGAAGCGTGATTATTCAAAGCTAATGCGCGACATGGAATTGCAAGCCGATTTGTTCGGCACCAAGCTGGTGATGGGTTTGGGGCGCGACCCGGTGTCCGGATCTTCTTTTTTGCTCGGTGAAACCAAAAGCATGCAGCACCCGGAAGGTACCTTGCGCGTGGCAAAAATCAAGTCCAGCCAGGACAGCCTGGTGGCAGAGGATTTTTCCAAAACCTTGAGTGATTTGGGTATTCAGTTGGGTGATGCTGAGGTGTTTGCTGCTCTTGCGCCAAATGGTCAAGCCCGGTTTGGTGCCAACGATACAACGGTCAAGGCCATGGTAGAGGAGCAACCCTCACACGCGACGCATGAGGGTTATGCCGGACAGGCTCTTTATGGATTTGAAGTGTCAGTGATGCTGACGGTGGCCATACTGGCTTGCGCTGCACCATGGTGGTGGCGCAAAACCAGCGTGGGTTGAGTGTCTTAGTTGAGCATATCAAGAAACACTGACCGGAATTTTCCCGATTTTGGCCTGCCACTCTTTGGGCCCTGTGTTGTGCACAGAAATACCCGTGCTGTCTACGGCCACTGTCACTGGCATGTCCTTGATCTCGAACTCGTAAATAGCCTCCATGCCCAGGTCTTCAAAGCCGACTACCTTTGCATTGGTAATTGCTTTGGACACCAAGTAAGCCGCGCCACCCACAGCCATCAGGTAGGCTGATTTGTTGTCACGAATGGCTTCAATGGCAACCGCCCCACGTTCGGCCTTGCCCACCATTGCGATCAAGCCGGTTTTTTCCAGCATCATGCGGGTGAATTTGTCCATGCGGGTGGCGGTGGTGGGGCCTGCAGGGCCCACGGCTTCATCGCGCACAGGGTCGACCGGGCCCACATAATAAATTACGCGGTTGGTGAAATCTACAGGCAGTTTTTCGCCTTTGGCCAGCATGTCGGCAATGCGCTTGTGTGCGGCATCTCGACCAGTCAGCATTTTGCCGTTCAGAAGCAAAGTTTGGCCTGGCTTCCAGCTGGCCACTTCTTCTGGTGTGAGCGAGTCAAGGTTCACACGCTTGCTTTTCTCGGTGTCGGCTGTCCAGCTAACCTGCGGCCAGTCGGAAATATTCGGTGCTTCCAGTTTGGCGGGGCCATCGCCGTGCAAGTGGAAGTGAACGTGACGGGTGGCTGCACAGTTTGGAATCATCGCGATTGGGAGCGATGCCGCGTGTGTTGGGTAGTCCAGAATTTTTACATCCAGCACGGTGGTCAGGCCACCCAGGCCTTGCGCGCCAATACCCAGGGAATTCACCTTGTCATACAGTTCCAGGCGCAATTCTTCAATGCGGTTGCTGGGGCCGCGCTCCAACAGCTCGTGAATATCGCAAGGCGCCATCAGGCTTTCTTTGGCCAACAACATTGCTTTTTCAGGAGTGCCGCCAATACCAATGCCCAAAATGCCGGGTGGGCACCAGCCTGCGCCCATGGTTGGAACAGTTTTCAGAACCCAGTCCACGATGGAGTCAGAAGGATTCAGCATCACCATTTTGGATTTGTTTTCCGAGCCGCCACCTTTGGCCGCGCAAATGACTTCAACATCGTCGCCGGGTACAATTTCATAGTGGATTACAGCGGGTGTGTTGTCTTTGCTGTTTTTGCGGGCACCTGCGGGGTCGAGCAACACAGAGGCGCGCAGTTTGTTGTCGGGGTGCAGGTAGGCGCGGCGCACACCTTCGTTGACCATTTCGCTCACGCTCAATTTGGCGTCCCAGCGAACATTCATGCCCACTTTCAGGAATACCACTGCAATTCCGGTGTCCTGGCAAATTGGGCGTTTGCCTTCGGCACACATGCGGCTGTTGGTCAGGATTTGTGCAATTGCATCTTTGGCAGCGGCACTTTCTTCACGCTCGTAGGCTTTGCCCAGTGCCTGGATGTAATCAAGCGGGTGGTAATAGGAAATGTATTGGAAGGCATCGGCGATCGAGCTGATGAAGTCTTCTTGCTTGATGGTGGTCATTAACTGCTCCTGATCAAATTGGCTGCGTAGCCCGCTATTTTAATGTGGTTTGCCATGGGGGGGTTGGGAGATCAGTCGATCACACCAGGCAATTGCAACTGCAGACAACAGGAAAATAACGTGAATGGCTGATTGGGCCACAATTGTTTTGGTGTCGTATTGCTCCGCGTTGATGAAGGTTTTCAGCAAGTGAATGGAGGAAATACCAATAATGGCCATGGCCAGTTTTACTTTTAACACCGAGGCGTTGACGTGGTCCAGCCACTCGGGTTGATCCGGGTGGGTTTCAAGCCGCATGCGGCTGACGAAGGTTTCATAACCACCCACTGTGACCATGATCAGCAGGTTCGATATCATGACCACATCGATGAGGGCCAGAACAATCAACATGATCCCGGTTTCGTCGAGCTGATGGCTTGCTGTGCCACCGACCAGGTGCCAAAGTTCAATCAAAAAGTGATACACATACACCACCTGGGCAACGATCAAACCAAGGTATAGGGGAAGCTGAAGCCAGCGGCTGGAGAAGATGAGTCGGGCCAGCAGGGGAATAGGTTGTTTGTTGTGTTGTTCCATTTTGTGACAAGTGTGCGGTGCAGCAATGGTTAATGGGGTAATGGCGGAAACTATAGCAGAACCAAGTTACGCAAGTACTACTCCCACATGGCTGGAACGCGAATTGCTGTGGTGCGCCATGGTGTAAGGTGAGAGTAAGAGCTTTTGCCTATTGTTTATGCAAACTAAATCTATAGAAAATTAAGTAACCCTTGGAGGACAGGATGTCATCAATCGAATCAGTGTCACACGAAACGCGTGTGTTTCAGCCCAGTGCCGACTGGCAGCGCAGCGCCGCAATTGGCGGCATGGACGCTTACAACGCCCTGTGCAAGGAAGCTGAAACCGATTTCGAAGGTTTCTGGGCCCGCTTGGCAAAAGAAAACCTTCAGTTTGCCAAGGCTTATAACAAGGTACTAGATGAAAGTAACCCACCGTTTTACAAATGGTTCACTGGTGGCGAACTGAATGTATCGGCCAACTGCCTGGATAAAAACGTGGATGCGGGTTTGGGTGACAAAGTTGCACTTATTTTCGAAGCCGATTGCGGCGAAGTGACCAAGGTTACTTACAAACAATTGTTGAGCAAGGTAAGCCGCATTGCCAATGGCCTGAAAAGCCTGGGTGTGAAGAAAGGCGACCGGGTTGTTATTTACATGCCCATGAGTGTGGAGGGTGTTGCCGCGATGCAGGCCTGCGCGCGCATTGGTGCAACGCATTCCGTTGTGTTTGGTGGTTTCTCGGCCAAAGCTTTGCAAGACCGGATTGTAGACACTGGCGCTGTGGCTGTGTTCACCGCAGACCAGCAGGTGCGTGGTGGCAAGCAGTTGCCTTTGAAGGCAATTGTTGATGAGGCATTAAGCTTGGGTGGCTGCGAAGCGGTTAAGAATGTGATTGTGTACAAACGCACTGGTGCCGACGTGGCCATGCAGGCCGGTCGCGATATTTACATGCACGATTTGGCTGACAAGCAAAGCGATGTGTGCGCGCCTGAAATGGTTGATTCCGAGCACCCGCTGTTCATTCTCTACACATCGGGCTCAACCGGTAAGCCCAAGGGTGTGCAGCACAGCTCAGCAGGTTACCTGCTGTGGGCCATGCTGACCATGAAGTGGACCTTCGACATCAAGCCCAACGACGTGTTTTGGTGTACAGCCGACATTGGCTGGATTACCGGCCACACCTACATTGCATATGGCCCATTGGCCGTGGGCGCAACGCAAATTGTGTTTGAGGGTGTACCAACCTACCCGAATGCTGGCCGTTTCTGGGAAATGATTCAGCGCCACAGTGCCACCATTTTTTACACAGCACCCACTGCGATCCGTTCATTGATCAAAGCGTCCGAGGCGGATCCAAAGGTACACCCCAAGAGCTACGATCTTTCAAGCCTGCGCTTGATGGGCTCCGTGGGCGAACCAATCAACCCCGAAGCCTGGATGTGGTACTACAAGAATGTGGGCGGCGAAAGATGCCCAATTGTGGACACCTTCTGGCAAACCGAAACTGGTGGCCACATGATCACGCCACTACCCGGTGCCACACCCCTGGTGCCCGGTTCTTGCACCTTGCCACTGCCCGGCATTATGGCTGCGGTGGTGGATGAGGTGGGTGG
This sequence comes from Burkholderiales bacterium, assembly GCA_021299735.1. Taxonomy (GTDB): domain Bacteria; phylum Pseudomonadota; class Gammaproteobacteria; order Burkholderiales; family Burkholderiaceae_B; genus Limnobacter. Next base: position 128,670 of record JAJTEM010000011.1, read on the forward strand.
CGATTTGCCAAACGGCCAAGGCGGCATTCTGGTGGTAAAGCGCCCATGGCCTTCCATGATTCGCACCATTTGGGGCGATCCAGAACGCTTCAAGAAAAGCTACTTCCCTGAGGAATTGGGCGGCAAGTTGTACTTGGCTGGCGATGGGGCTGTGCGCGACAAGGAAACCGGCAATTTCACCATCATGGGTCGAATCGATGATGTGCTCAATGTATCGGGCCACCGCATGGGCACCATGGAAATTGAAAGCTCCCTGGTAGCCAATGAACTGGTGGCCGAGGCTGCCGTGGTGGGTCGCCCTGACGACCTGACCGGTGAAGCAATTGTGGCCTTTGTGGTGTTGAAAGGTGATCGCCCAACCGGTGAAGCAGGGCAGAAACTGGCTGCTGATTTGCGCAACTGGGTGAGCAAAGATATCGGCCCTATTGCCAAGCCAAAGGAAATTCGGTTTGGCGACAACCTTCCAAAAACACGTTCGGGTAAAATTATGCGCCGCCTGTTGCGCAGCCTGGCCAAAGGCGAAACCATTACGCAGGATACGTCGACCCTTGAGAACCCGGCGATTCTGGATCAACTGGGCAAACCGCTTTAAATGATCAGGTGCTCTCCTTGACCAGGGGTGCTACCGCTTTGAGAAGAACCAGTTCCACTTCCGTGGACTGGTTTTTTTCGTTTGAAGGAATTCAAATGCCGTTGGTGAGGGTATGAGTTTCACGCACAGCCTGACCCGTTTTTTTTCGCTGCTGACCTTCGGCTTTTTGGTGTGCATTGCGGGCGCCGCCATTATGGAAGACTACGGCATCGGTCGGCAGTGGATTGGCTACTTTTTTATATTCGTGACGCTGGGTGCCTATGCGGTCATCGGTTTGCTCAGCCGCACCTCGGACATGCACGAGTATTTTGTGGCCTCCCGCACCGTGCCCTCTGTGTACAACGGTATGGCCACCGCAGCAGACTGGATGAGTGCTGCTTCATTTTTAGGTGTTGCCGGAACCCTGTTCTACAGCGGGTTCGAAGCGCTGGCCTTGCTGGTCGGCTGGACAGGCGGCTTTGTGCTTATTGCATTGCTGATCGCACCTTACCTGCGCAAGTTTGCATTCTTTTCTGTGGGAGATTTTTTGGCTGCCCGTTATGCAGGGCCGGACAAGGGAAGGGCGGTGCGGCTTATATGTGTATTGGTCACGGTCAGTATTTCTTTCGTGTATGTAATCGCGCAAATTTACGCAGTGGGGTTGATTACCTCGCGCTTTGCAGGTGTTGAGTTCGGAATTGGTGTTTTCTTCGGGCTGGCCGGCATTTTGGTGTGTTCCTTTTTGGGCGGCATGCGGGCCGTAACCTGGACAGCAGTTGCGCAGTACATTGTGATGATTCTTGCCATTCTGATCAGCGTGGGCGCCTTGATGGCGTATATCGGAAAAAGTTCTGACGAGCGTTTTGTAGATGGCGGCCCCAGAAACTTTCCGGAGTATGTTCGAGCCCAGGAAAGAAAGTTTTTTGCCGACCCGGCCGAGGCAGAAGTTCGCAGCGCCTACCTTCGGGAGGTAGACCGATACCAGCTGTTGATTGATACGCTACCTTCTTCATGGGCAGAAGGGTATGAGGCTCGGCGCAAGAATCTTGAGCTGACCCGTTACGACGGTTCTACATTTCAGGAAATCAAGGCAGCAGAACGTGTGTTGACTAACTACCCTCGTGATCCACAACAGGCCAAGAGAATATGGTCGCAAGAGAAGCAACGCTATCTTGAGAAGGTCAAAGCCAGTGACTTGATTACCCGGTTTTTTACAACCCCGAATGCATCGCAAACGCGTTGGTCGGTTGTGTTTGCCTTGGCGTGTATTTTGGGGGTATACCTGGTTTCTCCCTGGTTAAGTTTGCTGGCCAAGGTGGTTGTTTATGAAAACCTGGTGGGTTTAAGTTACAGCGACGTACCGAATTGGGTTGCCGCATGGTCGCGGGTTATGCCCGGTATGGCCACCTTGCAGGATGTGAACCAGGATGGTGTGGTGCAGTTTGCCGAAATCGGTTTAAGCCCCGACATTTTGGTGTTGATTACGCCTGAAATTGCAGGCATGCCATTTTTTCTATCCGGTTTGATTGCTGCGGGTGGCTTGGCAGCAGCATTGTCGACAGCAGATGGCTTGTTGCTCGCTATTGCTGGCAGTTTGTCTCATGACCTCTATTACCGCGTGCTAGACCCTGAGGCCACTGCACAACGCCGGGTAACCATGTCGAAAATTGCGCTGTTAAGCGTTGCGCTAATGGCTGCCTGGATTACCAGCTTGCAACCTGGCAATATCGTAGTGCTGGTGGGTTCCGCATTTGCTTTGGCGGCTTCGAGCCTGTTTGTGCCGCTTGTGGCGGGCATTTTCTGGAGCGGTGCCACACGCCGTGGCGCCCTGTGGGCCATGGGCACCGGGTTTGTAAGTTCAAGCCTTTGCCTGGCGTTGACCAATTCATCCTTCATGGCCTTGTTTAACCTGGATGCCATTCAAATTGGAGGCCTTAGCGGCGTGGCCAGTGGGGTATTCACCATTCCGCTAAGTGCAATTGCCATGGTTGTGGCTTCTTTGCTGGGTGGGCGCAAAGACGAGGCACCTGGCGTAATGCGCGTGCTGCGCCTGCCTGAATCGGATGGAAATGTTTGATATGGTGAAAACGCACTGGATACCCAAGCCGATTCTTTGCTATACTCTCGCGCTTACCGCGGAGAGATGGATGAGTGGTTTAAGTCGCACGCCTGGAAAGCGTGTATAGGTTAATAGCCTATCGGGGGTTCGAATCCCCCTCTCTCCGCCAGAACAGACAATTGCAACACGTGTTAATGCGTTGCAAAACGTGGCAAGACCCGCTTCAGATAACGATTTTGGCGGGTTTTTTTACGTCTGCATGTATTGCAATGCGAGTCAATCAAATGCAATCAATTGCATGCAAATAAGGGGTCTAATAAGGGGTCCAGAAAAGCCCGGTTACACTGGCGTTTTTCCTCCTTGTTTTGTGCTGCAAATGACCAATCCAAAGCAGACCCGCAACACCTCCCGCAATCGTCTTAAAGACCTTCAAGTGCGCAAGGCCAAGCCTGCTGATTTTCCCTTGATGGATGGCGGCGGCCTTCGCTTGGTATTGAAGGCTTCGGGCTCAAAGGCGTGGGTGTATCGCTACACATTCAATGGTTCAGCCAGAGAGGCCAGCCTTGGCCAGTACCCGGTTATTGGCATCGACCAAGCCCGGCGCATGCGTGATCGCATGGAAGTACAGAAGGCCGAGGGTTTGGACCCATTGAATGTTCGCCAACAGGAACGCCAGCAACAGGCCGAGGTTCAACAGTTGGCCAAGGCTGAAGCAACAAGGCAGGCACTTACCTTGGCGGTGGCATGCAGGCAGTACCACGAAACTAAGATTGAGCCCACAGCCAAGAACCAGAAGCATGCAGCCCAGTGGATTGGCACCCTTGAACGCCATGTGTTCCCCAAGCTTGGAAAGCTGCCTGTGGCTGATGTAACCAAGGGCGAATTGTTGGAGGTCGTCCAAGCGGTTGTTAATCAAACGCCTGAGACAGGCAGGCGGGTTATTCAGCGGTTACGTGCGGTGTTTGATGAATTGGTGTTTAAAGAGGTTGTAGTCACAAACCCAGTGGCGGCGGTGCAGGGGCAGGTTAAAGCACCCTCACGGGCCAAGATAGTTGAACACTTCAAGTCATTGCCATGGGCGCAGGCTCGAACGTTCTACCGTGGACTGGATGTATCGGAGGCGGTGGCCGCCCGCTGCATTCAGTGGGTAATGCTTACCGCATGCCGCACAAGTGAGGCACTCGGGCTGGTGCCTGATGAACTGGATTTGAAGCGTGGGTTGTGGGTAGTTCCCGCCGAACGCATGAAAGCAAAGCGGCCCCACACTGTTTACCTGTCAAGCCATGCAGTGCAACTGGCAGAACGCATGCTTAAGCTAGGCACACCCTATCTATTCCCCAGCCCCAATGATGATCAACAGCCTCTTTCAAACGCTGCAATGCTTCAACTGCTTGACCGGCTGGGGTATCGAGGGCAAACGACCATTCACGGGTTGCGTTCCACCTTTTCCACCTGGGCCAATGAACATAACTTCCGCCCTGATGTGGTGGAGGTAAGCCTGGCCCACCAAGAAGGTGACAGGGTACGTAAGGCATACAACCACGCTGTGTATGTAGAACAGCGGCTTACCCTGATGCAGCAGTGGGGCGACTTTGTGACCACTGACAAGGTAGACGGCGAACAGGCTGAGGTTGTACACAAGTTGGTTAAGAACGCCTAACCGTGCCGCCGTGGGGGGCGGGGCAGAGGCCCCACTTGCGCCCACAAAACCAAGTATTGAACGGTGTGTGTGCCGCCAGTGGTCAGTTGGTTTACCCCGTGTTTATTCATGGGGCTTATTCTACTGCCCAAGGGGAGGGGGGTTCTGGATCTCTACAAGGTGGTAGGTGTAGACCGGCTTGTTACCTTTGTTTGTGCAACCGCGAAATGAACAGGGGGAGGGGGGTAAAAGTTGGTCACTTTGGTTTGTAGACCGCTGCCTTCATGCTTTTTTTGTGTGCGCAAGTTTTGAAGGGGGGGTATAGAAAAATGCCGGAAGACTTAAAAACGTTGGGAACAATGGGAACAACCCAGCAAAACAGACGGAAAGGCGCATGAACAAACAATCCCAATGTTCCCAATATATATAATTTTCTTGGGAACATTTTTGGGAACATGGGAACAAGTTGGGTACGGCCTTCAGTTGTTGATTGTTCACCTGGTGGAAGGTAGTCCCTTTATTTCACGGGTCCTTCCGGGCGTTCTAGCCAGTAAGGGTAATGCGAACCTCAATGTGTAACGACTCACAAAGTTTTGAAAACGGTATCCACTTCGGTTACCACTTGGTAGTCAATAGCCTGCGTTTATTGGTAACCAAGGCCGGAAATCCACCACTTAATTGCAACGTATTGCCCCTGTTCTTGGCGTAAAAAAATCGCAAATGAATTTTTCTTTGCGCACCTTCCGGGCGTGTGGAAATTTTTTAATTTTCACGTTCAAACTGGGTAGTCAGTGTGGTTACCACCGCCGGTTTTTGGTAACCCTAGGTAGTCACCAAGGTCATGTTTTCACCATGGTTTGTTGTGCTCATTGCGTAGGGGTGAGCTGATACAGCTTTTTTGCAGTTGGTTTTTAAATTGGGCCATTCGTGCAAATCGCTGCATTTAATGTTTAGAAATTTGAATGGGTGCGGCATCGTTGCCTTTTTCTCCGAGATCAAGGCACAATTAAATGAAAGTTTTTTACGGCTCTAAGCGCCTCACCAAAGCCCATAGTTGCAATTTAAGAAAGCAATTGTTTGATGCCCGTTGGACAATTGTTTGTTTGGCCATACGAATTCTGCGCCTTGTTACAGACCTTGATATGTTCGAAATAATCACATTATTTTGGATTTATCTTCTCGATTCGAAAAGCATGTTTCTTGATTGGCTTTGAACAAGTTGTGGCTTGGCCATGCTGTTGGTAACTTTTTAAAACGCCATGTTCGCACCGCAATTCATTGCAATCGATGTTAACCGGGCTTACTCGTGATAGCCTGAAGGCCCAGACCTAGCACGACGGTGCGAACACCTTTGCCCTTCCAAAGGTTGGTCTGGTTCCGTTTGTTTGAAGGCGCAAGGAATGGCTTGAAATGTCAGAGGGCGAGCAGGAATCCACTTGGGATACTTGGGATAAGTGTGTCGATAATTCGAAGAGCTTCGCGGGTAGGATTGCAACCCCAGTCACACCTACGTTCGATTTCGCAAAAGGTCCAGCCAACCGGGAACAACTATTCGAGTGGGCAAAAAGCACCGACCTTGAATGCCCCAACGTTTTTCAGTTCGATGCAAAGCAGTTTGTTGATCTAGTCAAAAGTAACCTGAACTTAACTTGCATCGACAGTAGCCCTAGCCCCAATACCCACCGTATTTGGATTAAAAACCAACTCACCAAGTGTGTAGAGCTTTGGGGAAAAATTTTAAGTGCTGACCATCTCGGAGTGCTGAACTCTGGTAAGGGAAAATTTAAGGAACGAGAGAACGCAGTGATGCCGACAGCCGAGCAACTACACCGTGCCTATGGTGTGTGGTGCAGGGTGTTTTCAGATGACTTCGATGATGGTTCAATCGATGCGTGGGAAAGGTTCGTTTCTGAATTACAAATGGAAGACGAATCTTTAGATTGCCTTCAGTTTGAATCGAATGGCGTTGTTTTGCCCCGTTACCTTTTTCAGGCATCGTATGATTTTGGACATCAAGGAAGGGGGGCTGCATGTTTTTTTGGGGCTAATAACATCGCGGCATGGTTCAGTTTGTTTGCGATTTATGACACGTTTCGGTCCATTGCTGCTGCAAGCTGCCAACTTTGTTCTTGGCATGCAGGCGAAGATGAGCATGAATTTCTGAGCCGCTTTAGAGCTGTTAGGGATGAGTGGGTTGCGAGCTTTAATATTGCTGCTCAATGGTATGAAAGATTTTAGTTTCTCGATGAAATCATGTATCAAAGCAATTGGAATGTTCGACTCAAGGTTCAATTAGATAACGTCTCAAAGACCGAGCAACAGCCTGATAAGCCATATCAGGCACTTGGTCGTGCAAATCTGTTCAAATGGTTTATGAAGTCCAGCCTCAACTTGAGTGAGGAAGACGCTTGGCGTGCTCGTCACATGGCTCAATACGGTGAATCCGCAGAATCAATCCCTTTGCCTGAGTTGAAAGAAGCATACTCAAAAATATTTCAACAAACAGAAAAAAGGTTTGAAATTAGTAAGGACAAAACAGAAGTTGAAAGACTCGCCACGCTACGCAGGGAGATTCAGGAAAAGAAAATTAAAGTCACTCGTGTTCATGAGGTGATGGCTGAGATGATCCCTTGTAGCGCCTCATACGTTGCCAGTGCGCTTTCCGATGATAAGGGCAAGCTGGATGCTTATAACAGAGGTGTGGTTGCTTACAAGGCCAAACAATTTTTTTCAATCTACGAAAAAATTCAGCAAGAAAAGCGGAAGCTTTTTAGCTCACAATAGTTTTTCAATGTCAATGGGAAAATTCGCCGATTTTTTCCCATAGTTTTGATCCGCAAGTTTCTTACATCATTCGATCACACGGCAGTGCGCTTAACTGCCCCTGATTGAAGATGGAGAAACAAGATGTCTTTGAAAGCCCATAACGAAAGCCGCAAGAATGAGGCATCCCAAGTGGGGTTCGTCACTCTTGCCGGTACTCAAGTTGCACCGCTGTTACATATGGCAATGTTGTGTGCCCTGCTTGGGGTGGATTCATCAACTATTTGGCGTTGGATTCGTGGCCGCGATTTTCCACAGCCACATGTTTATGTTGGTGCCAAAGTCAGGATGTGGCGAACTGTCGATGTTGAAAATTGGCTTAACAGCCAAGCCACCGCCGCACAAGCCGCACGCCAAGGTCGTTCAGGTGCTGGCCATGAGTGATGGCCCTGTTCACATCTCGGATGTAATGGCCCGCGCATTCAGCGAAGTTGCCGGGGGGCGTGGTCGGTTCCGTGGCTTGCGTTTGAATGAATTCACCTATCCCGATTTCCATGCACCAGAGGCCACGCTATTCGATTACCGCCTGCCCTTTGAAGACTGTGGAAAGTTCGCCCTGGGTGATGTTGTCCA
>JAJTEM010000031.1:0-32638 GCA_021299735.1 Burkholderiales bacterium
TTTGCACCAAGGTAAGCACAGCCATCAATACATTGGCCTTTGCAGCGTGTTGCAGCAAGGCAATTCCACGCGGAAAGTTTTGCTCGCCCAATTCACCCGAAACCAGCAGGCGGCCGAGAATCACCTTGGCATCAACCTCACCGGCTACCACGCCCTTTTCAAGCCATTCCAAAGCCTGCCTGGAATCTTCGGCATTGCGATTTTCGGCATACAAATAGGTGAAAGCAATCAGGTTGCAATGCCCATCCCATTGATTACTCAAGGTTTCCAACAAACGCTTGCGCGCCTGCGGCAATTTTTTCTCAACAAAAAGGGATTTGATTTCGTCAGTGAATTCGACGGGTGGCTGGGATTGCATGGCGTGTTTTAAGTAAACTGAATGAAGCGGAATATTACTGAATAAATCAGCGTAAGTACCATTCAAGCCACAGGCTTGGAAATAAACTTCACAACCTTGGTGGCCCAGCTGCGCGGCGTGAAGCGAATACTTTGCGCCATGGTCCAGTTCAAGGCCCCGTGAATGTACACACGTTTGTTTCGCTTCATGGCTGCATAACCTTTTAAAGCGACATCTTGTGAGCTGGGCATGTGTTTGCCTTGTACCAATGCAGACTTCTGCATGTTTGCTTCAGCTTGAAAACCGGATGCCGTTGGGCCTGGGCACAAAGTACACACGGCCACACCGCTGTCTGCCAATTCTTCGGCAAGGGCTTCGCTGAAACTCAGCACATAGGCCTTGGTGGCATAGTAAGCTGCCATGTAAGGGCCTGGTTGAAAAGCAGCAGTGGAGGCTACATTCAAAATTTTTCCACGCGTTCTCAGTAAATCTGGCATGAAGCCGCTACACAGCACAGTAAGTGCTTCCATATTCAAGCGCAACATGCTGGTGGTATTTTCAATTGGTGTGTTTTCGAACAAACCATAGGTGCCCACACCGGCATTGTTAACCAGATAACTCAGTTCAATGTGGCGCGCTTTCACTTGCGTAACAAGTTCACTTGCCGCATTCGGCTTCGAAAGATCAGACCCGATCACGACCACATCAACTTTGTATTGACTAATCCAGTCCTCTGCCAGCTCATTAAGCCTGGTCTCGTTGCGTGCACTGAGCACCAGCGATATTCCGTCTTTCGCAAAACACTCTGCCAAGTGCAAACCAATACCCGAAGATGCACCTGTTACCAACGCCCATGCCTTCATTCCCTCTCCCCTCTTCTAACAAAATCTGCAATTGCCCACAAAGCTTTGTCAGCTTTTTCTACATAGGCGTTGAACATTTGGAAGTTATGCCACATGCCTTCATGTACGGTGCAGCTTACGTGAATGCCTGCTGCTTTGGCACGCTGCTCTAGCAACAGGGCGTCATCAAGCAAAATTTCATCGCTACCCACCTGAATGAACATGGGTGGCAGGTCTTCCAGTTCAGCAAAAACTGGGGAAACCTTGGGGTCGGCTGGCAACACATCGCCACAATAAGCGCTTACCCCTCGCTGCAAAGGAACCACACTGAGCATGGGATCAGCTTTTGCCTTACCTTGAATAGAGGCAGCGGTCAAAGTCATGTCCACAAAAGGCGAGATCATCACCAAACCGGCAGGCAAAGGAAGACCTTCATTGCGTGCATAAATGGCCATGGACAGAATATGCGCGGCGCCTGCGGAATCGCCAACCAGGGTAATGTTTTCGGGATTCACATCCAGATCGAGTAATGCCTGATAGGCCGCCAGGCCATCTTCAAGCGCAGCGGGGTAAGGGTTTTTAGGTGCCAACCTGTAGTCAATCAAAAATACACGCGCATTGCAGCGCACGGCAAGTTCACTGGCCAGTGGCAAATGAGTATCCAATGAACCCGCAAAAAAAGCGCCGCCATGCATGTGCAACAACACTTGGTCGGTGTGTGCATTCGCTGGGCGAACCAGTGCACACATGCAGGTGCCCAATTCAAGGTGTTCAACAAGTACATCTGGCCGAACCTTGAACAGAGGTGCGCCGGCGTTCATGGTGGCCGCTAGCCAACTGAGCGGAATTGGAAGTTTACCGGGCGCCTTGAAAGTGCTTCGCAACGTTGCGCGAACAGCTTTCTCGGCCACAAACTGAATCGGATTCATGCGGGTGGGGTCTCCAAGTGTTACAGCGAAATTCAAGTCTAAAAAAAATTTGAACGATTGATTGAATCTGAGTTACATTTTCTCCAGTATCAAAGTTAATTGTTGTAAACATAGGGTCTTTCCTCAGGTACTATGCCTTTGTAAAACCTATCTAATACTTTAAAAATAACCAGCACAAAACTCACGACACACAAAGCCGGGCGCACTGCGACCTTGCACTCGTCGGAGCCAGGAGACAGACCAATGGTGTTTTTGCAGCAAAGCTCCCTGCGGAGAGCATGCGCCGTGGCATTTTCTTTCACGGCGTTTTCGCTAAGCCAACAAGCCTTTGCGGGCGGCACAGCCAACGACAATCAAAGTGCCATGGGCATTGCCACTGCGGGCGCTGGCCAGGCGGCTGAAGCCTCGGATGCATCGGTCATCTTTTTCAACCCTGCCGCGCTTACGCGCTTCAAGCGAATTGAAGTGTTGAACGTGGCCAGCATTGCTACATTTGACAACGATTACACCTCTCGACAGAACAACGATGGTCCCCCCACCGACGATGGCCGCGAAGGTTCGGCTGGCGAGTTTTTCTCCAGAAAAGACGGCTATGACTCGGCCCTGTTCATTCCGGGCCTGTTTGTAGCCATCCCGGTTAATCCCAAGTTGGTGGTGGGGTTCAGTGCATCTGGTTCGCACGGCCTGCTAACCCGTTACAGGGAAGACTTCCCCGGCCGTGGTGCTGGTCGTGAAAGTGATTTGAAAGTGACTCGCTTGAATCTGGGTTTTGGTTACAAATTGACACCGACCCTGTCTGTTGGTGCAAACGGTTCCTATGAACGTTACTTTCAATCCATCAAACTGCGCGTGAACTTCCGCGATGCGGTGAGTAAGCTGGGACCTCCCGGAACGCTGGCAGCACTCGATCTGGCTGCCGCAGGGGGTGGGGCTCCACCGGTTCCCGATGAAACAGATGCCAAACTGCGCATTTTTGGCTGGGCTTTCAATGCTCAGGCCGGCATGCTGTGGGAGCCAACTGACCGCACCAGGATCGGCGCATCCTATCGTCCCAAAACCCGGTTTAATGGCAACCAAGGTGAGTTGACGATTAATGAAAATGACGGCACAGCGGCTTTCCGCCAGTTCTTGCGCGGTGGATTGATTACTACGACAGGCCCAATTTTGGGCATCAATGGACCGCAAGCAGCCGGCGACCTTGAACCACAACAACAAGCACGCCAAAGCGTTATTTTCCCGGATGAATTCCGTGTATCACTGTTTCACCACTACAGCCCGAAGCTGGACCTGATGGCCACTTACACCTACCAGGATTACACAGAAACATTCTTGCGTTATGAACGTGTCAGCAACGGCCGCTTGATTGAAGATGTTCCACAGAATTTCAAAGTGGCACACGCTTACCGAATCGGCCTGAATTACAAACCCTACAAGCGCCTGACAGTGCATGCTGGTTATGGCATGGAAAACGGCGTGGTTGGGGACGACCTGCGCATTCCGATTTTGCCTGACAACGACCGCCGCTTTTACGGCCTGGGTGCCAGCTTTACACCTAGCCGCGATAAAACGGTTACCTTGGCATTCGGCATTATTGACGTGGATGCAGGTCAAGTCGGGAACAATACCCAAGTCAGGCCCGTTGAAGTATCTGGCGGGGAATACAAAGGTATTGCCGACCTGGACGCTGAATTCTTTTCATTGGGCCTGACACAACGATTCTAAGTGTTACTAAAAACACGCGAAAGGCAGTAACTTGGAACGGTCGCTTTACGCGACCGTTTTTTTCGCATGCTCCACCTGCGCACGCAACTCCACTTGCAGTGCAGGATCCAATCGCAACTGCTTGGCCAACTCTTGCAAGTAAGTACGTTCCATAAAACTCTCTTCATCGACGATTAAAACACTGGCAAGGAACATTTCAGCCGCAAGCTCGGGCGTGGTTGCATAAGCCGCAATTTCCAGTGGGTCCAAAGGCTTGTTCATTTCCTGATCGAACCAGCGCTGCAAGTGGGGATCGCTGGTCAGTTTTGCAATTTCGCTATCAATTAGTTGGCGCTCTTTGGCATCAATGTGGCCATCGGCCTTCGCAGCACCAATCAAGGCGCGCAATATGGCCTGGCTGTGTTGCTCTACTTGTGGTTCGGGTAGGCGGTCAACGGTTTGTGGTTCGCGGGTGGCTGCAATATTGCCCTGCTGCTGTTGCCAATTGCCATACGCTTTATAAGCCAACAGGCCCAGTGCCGCCAAACCACCGTAAGTAATCACCTTGCCCGCCATTTTCTTGTGGCGCTTGTTACCCAACAGCATACCCAAGGCNGCCCACCAAGACGTCTTTCATTTGCATGCCGCTGGTGGCTTTGCCACTGCTTTGCAACATGCCAGTACCTGCCTTGAGCAGTTGATCTATCAGGCTTTTCGAGTTCACATACAGCTCCATTTACAGTTTTTGAATTGAATGGACTGCGGCAACTGAAAAAGATTCCCTGCTTAGTTGGGTAACACGTTATAGGCACAGCGAAAACCGATATGGGAGGTACTGCTGCCCCCCGCAACGCCGATGCGTGCAGCGGGCCGGTAACGCAGGCAATATTCTGCGGCGCACAGGTGCGAACCGCCTTTCAAGGTAAACAGCGTATTGGAATCTTGGGCAGGGCTGCAGGAACAACAGGTCTCTGCCTTGTTCAGCGCTGGGTCAAGAAAAGTTGACTGAGTCCATTCCCACACATTGCCAATCATGTCGTGCAAACCATAACCATTGGCAGGGAACTGGCCTACTGTCACTGCACCGGGCGTGCCGCCGGGTGCGTAATACCAGGGAAATGCACCCTGCCACACCTGCGCCATGCGCTGACCATTCGGTGCGAACTCTTCCCCCCAGGCAAATTGGGTATTGTTCAAACCGCCGCGTGCTGCGAACTCCCATTCAGCTTCGGTAGGCAGGCGACCACCTGCCCAAGCGGCATAGGCTTTTGCATCCTCAAGCGCAATATGCACAACGGGATGCTGATCAAAATCGGCAGGCTGTTCACTGCCGGGCCTGGGGTTGTGCCAACACGCGCCCTGCACTGCGTTCCACCACAGGTCAGGGTTATTCAAAGGCACTGGGCCTTTGGTCATTTGAAATACATGCGAATAACCTTGCCGTTCTGCCAACGTGAGGTACTGCGTGGCTTTTACAAATTCAGCAAAATCGCAATTGCGCACAGGAAAAATATCGATTGCAAAAGCGGCCACTGCCGCGGTGCGCTCAGGGCGCTCCTCGGGGTAGTGGCTATTCGACCCCATTCGAAACTCGCCACCTGGCAGCAATTTGCGATGCTTATACATTCAATCCCATTTGGCTGATAAAGCGCAGCATTTCAACCGGGTTGGCCTTGCTGGTGTCGATATCAATGCTCACCTTGCCCAGCTTGCCTTGGAAAGGATTGGGGCCTGTGTAGCGAGTGGAAACCTGGTTGCCAAAGTCGGAACCCACCGTAAACCCATCGTAACTGGTCGAGAACAAAACACGCTTGAAGGTGTGGCTGGCCACTTGCTGGCCGTTCACAAACAAAGCACCCTCACCATCGAATGGGCGGCCTGTCATGCGCTGCTGATATTTGATTTTCAGTTTGCCTTCAGGCAACAATGTGCTCGATTCCATTCGTTCTACATACGGTAACAAACTTTGCTCGTAAAACAACTTGCCATTTTGAATGTATAACACCCAACCTGCATACTTGGCACCTTGTGCCAACAACACGCCATCACCTGCTGTATTGCTGCGCTCGCATTCCAGCTCAATGGTATGTGACAGACCACAAACTATGGGCGCCACATCGCGCGCCAAACGCTCAACAGGCGGGTGGAAAACCCAACGCGACCTCAAACCTTTCTCTTGCCTGTCTTGAACGAGACGAATTACAAGGTTGCGATCATCAAGTGGCAGCACATTGTACTGTTGAGCGGCCTGTAGCCATTTGCTTTTCAAGCGCTCTACCACCTCGGGGAATTGCTGCGCCAAATTAATGCCCTCGGCAGGGTCTTTACTTAAATCGTACAGCTCCCACACATCGTCCTCGAATGGCTTGCCACGGGTGTGGCGTGCCACTGCACGCCAATTGTTTTCCATATAAGCGCGGTGGCCACCCAACTCAAAATACTGTTCGTTGCGGGTTGGGCTTTCGGCTTTGCTGAAAGTTGGCAACACACTTTGACCTTCGATTGGTTTTTGAGGCCGCCCTTTGTAAACAGCGGGGCGTTCAACCCCTGTGGCCTCCAACAAAGTGGGGAACAAGTCCACAACATGCACAAAGTTCTTGCGTAGTTCGCCGCGCGCAGAAATACCTTTGGGCCAGTTCACAATCAAGGGATCAGCCACGCCGCCAAGGTGTGCATACTGCTTGTACATTTTAAAAGGTGTATTCGATGCGCTGGCCCAACCCATGGGGTAATGGGGAAAGGTGCCCTCTTCGCCCAGCTCATCGTACAAGCTTGCCGCTTCTTCAACCGGAATCGGGCGACCAAATGCCGGCGCAAACACATTGGGTGTGCCGGTGGGTGTACCTTCTGGCGAACCACCATTATCAGAAAACAACACCACAATCGTGTTTTCGCGTACGCCAAGCTCCTCAAGGCTTTGCAACAGGCGGGCAATATTGCTATCCATATTGCTCATCAGCCCGGCATACACTTCCATGTAGCGGACCGTTATTTTTTTATGCGCTTGGGATAGTTTGTCCCAGCTGTCAGAACCAAACGAAAGCGGGGGCAATTCAACGGTATCAGGCATTATTCCTAGCGATTTTTGCCGCGCAAGTCGCTCGGCACGCACGGCGTCCCATCCTTTGTCGTATTGGCCTTTGTAGGCATCGCGTTCGCGTGCCCTGGCCTGCAATGGCGAATGGGGGCCAGGAAATGCCAGGTGCAGGTAAAAAGGTTTACCGGGTTCAAGCGCTTGCTGGGTGCGAATGTAGGTAATGGCACGTTCGGTCAGGTCGTCACACACGAAGTAGTCTGATGTATCCGGTGGCTCCACAGGCGCAACGCCGTCGAACAATTCTGAAGGTTTAAAGTAATCCGTAGAATGGCCCTGAAACCAGTACGCACGGTCGAACCCGCGTTGTGTTGGCCAGTTGTCATAAGGCCCGTTTGCACCGGTTGTGTGTGCATTGTTCAAGTGCCACTTGCCGCTTAAGAAAGTAGACCAGCCTGCACCCTGTAATACTTCAGCCAGGGTGGCTGCCTCTTGGGTTAAATCACCTCGATAACCCGGGTAGCCCGCATCAATATCAGCCAACCAACCCATGCCGGCAGAATGATGGTTCAAGCCCGTGAGGAAGGCAGCCCGCGTGGGCGAACACATGGAACAGGTACGAAAGTTGGTGTATTGCAAACCGGTTTTTGCAAGTGCATCAATGGCTGGTGTTTTTATCTCACTGCCATAGCAACCCAAATCGGAAAAACCGCAATCGTCCAGCAAAATAACCACCACATTCGGCGCGCCTGCTTTGGCTTTTGCTTTGCTTGCAGTGGCAGGGCGAGAATCCTGAAACGACAGGGCCACCTTTGCAGCCTCGCCTTCTGGCAATGCTTTCGGTGTCATCAAAGCGCGGGCTTTGGTGTTGGCCACATGGGCACCAGTGGCAGCCACGCCCACTGTGGCCGCCCCCACAGCGAGACCAGACAAAAACGCGCGGCGCTTCAGGCGTTTGGGTGATAAATCTTTTGAATTGCCATCGTCATATTGATCATCACCGTTCTGCGCCATATTTGTCCCCACTGTGAATTGAATGTGTCTTTTTTTATCTATTAACTAGTGACACTATTTGTGCCACTATATACAAAAGAAATTCGAATCTCAAGGAGTCGAATACATGGCACTGCCAAAAGTTTTAAAGGTTCATGGGCTGGATCTCTCCTACTTCACCGGAAAGCTCGAGGCCTATTTGCGTGGCAAGCAAATTCCATATGAACTGATTGAAATGAATACAGGCGATTTCAAACGCTGCGGAAAAGCCACTGGTGTGGCACAAATGCCCCAGGTGGAGTGGTTCGACGGGCAATGGCTAAGCGACACCACCTTGATTATTGAGTTTCTGGAAAAGCTGACATCAAGCACATCGGTCATGCCAGAACACCCTACGCTGCGGTTTCTTGCCCAGTTGCTGGAAGATTTTGGTGACGAATGGTTGTGGCGCCCTGCACTTTATTACCGTTGGGCCAATCCGCAAGACGCAAGGCTGATGAGTCATCGGCTGGCTGATGGAATGATGCGTGATGTACCGTTGCCATTTTTTATGCGACGCTGGGTAATTTTAAACAGGCAACGCTTGCATTTCCTGTGGCTTGATGGCGTACGTAAACACACTGCGAAACGAGTGGAGGCACATTACCTTGAAACACTGGATGCGCTTGAGACTGTGCTTCTAAAGCAACCCTTCATTTTAGGCCAGCGCCCAACTTTGGCTGATTATGGTTTGTATGGCAGCATGTTCCGGCACTTCTTTTGCGACCCAACACCCGCAACAATTATGCGTAGCCGCGCCCCCGCTGTTCATGAATGGGTTGCGCGCTTGTGGAACACAAAACTGGTCAATTACAACAACTTGCCAGTTACGTTGGAATGGCCCGGTACATCAACGCCATTGCTGAACATTGTATGCAAAGAATTTTTACCCTATATGCAAGCCAATGAGCAGGCTATTGAACTGGGCAAGCGCCAATTTGAATTCACAAGTGATGGTGTGAAATTCAAGCTACCTGTACAACGCTACCGTGGCTGGCGTTACCAACGTTTAAGAATGCGCTACCAATCGCTGGCACACACAAGCCAACAAGAACTGAACACGTATTTTCCCGAACTGGGCACCGCATTAAGCCAACCTGTAAACTGCCCCATCGAGGCAAAAATAAAAGGTTTGCCAATTCAGGCCCCCACAACAATGACAAGTAGAACATGGTGAAAGTAGACGGTCGCACTACGCGCGGACAAGCCAACAAAAAACAGATTGTTCAAGCCCTTATCGAACTGATTCGGGAAGGCCACCCGGCACCTACCGCAGAAACGGTTTCTGCCCGTGCAGGTGTGGGCCTGCGCACCGTATTCAGGCATTTCAAGGACATGGAAACGCTTTACCGGGAAATGACCAATGAGGTCGACGCAATCGTTGCGCCTGTATTGGCCACCCCAATATTGGGAAATAACCTGCATGAAAAACTGTTGAACGTGATTGAGCGCCGCGCTGCCATGTTCGAGAAACTGGCCCCGCTACAGGCTGCAAGCCTTGTGCATTTGCATGAATCGGATTATCTGCGGGAAAGACAAACCAGCAGCGTGGAGCTACAACGTTACTTGCTGAAGGCCTTTCTGCCCAAGGAAATTGTGAGCGACAAAACCTTGTTTGAAGCATTTGATTTGGTGTTGAGCATAGAAACCTGGTTACGGCTTCGTCGCGACCAAAAGCTCAGCGTAACAGCTGCAAAGAAAGTGCTTCAGCGCAGCGTTGAACAATTGCTGAAATAGCAGCCAAACCAAAATGCTGTCAACAAGGGTGTTACAGCAGGCTAATCAAAGCAGCCTGTCAAGCAGTGAATCGAACTGTTCAATGCCTTGGCTGCGTGATACCACACCATCGCGAATGAGCTGGCGAATGCCCCAAAATGAAAGAATAATCATCCAGGCAAGTCCGGTAGCCGCACCTTGATCCAGTCCTTTTATTTTTCGGATGGTAGGTACCCAAAGTTTCAGGATTACACCGCGAATTCCCACTCGAATGGTTTTAAGCTCGGGCGAATTCAAACCGGAACCCGCAATTAACTGCCACAGCGCATCGCCTTTTCCTATCGGCATGTCCAACGAAACAAACACAGCAGCACGTATGGCCTGTTTAATATCATTGGTATTGTTGGCAATGGCCTGTGCTGTGCCCTGCATGGTATCGGTAAAAATGGCCCATGCCGTGGCACCCAGCAAACTTTCAAGGTTTGGAAAGTGTTGATACACCAACTGCCGGCTTACACCTGCGCGGTCGGCCAGTGCACTCATATTCAAAACGCCCCAGCCTGCCTCTTCAACAAGTTCAGCCGCAGCATTCAACAAAGACTTTCTTCGATCATCCTTACCAAGGTAGGGCCGTTTTTCCTGGGTAGTACGTGGGTTCATTCAAATCTACTGCAAGGTTGAAACTGATCACAGTGTGCCACACATCCAAAGAAATTGACACCATGTAAATATTAATGTTTTAATCAATTATTCGAAACCCGACAGCAAAGGGTCACATGAGACACACCTACACTCTGTACGGCTGGCACTTGTCCTACTTCACGGGCAAAGCCCTTTGTTATTTGCGTTACAAACAAGTTGACCATGCACTTGATGCCGTCAACCTGTTTACGCTGACCCGAACCATCAAACGGAAAACTGGTGCGGCTGTCATGCCTGTGTTGAAAACACCTTCAGGTGAGTGGATACAGGACACCAGTGAGATCATTGACTATATCGAGTCGCTACACCATGACAACCCGGTGACACCCAATACCCCAGTTCAGGAATTTGCCTCCATGTTGCTGGAAGCGTGGGGGGACGAATGGTGGGTTCCGATTGCCATGCACACACGCTGGAATTACCCCGAGAACTTTCCTTTGTTTGAACACGATGCTGGAAAAGCGCTGTTGCCTTGGGCTCCACGTTTCTTACAGAAGAAAGCCGCCCAACGCCCTGCGAAAATGCTGCGCAGCATGCTGCCCTTTGTTGGAATAGTGCCTGAGCAATACAGCACCATGGATGAATGGACTGTTGAAATGCTGGATGCGTTGAACCGGCATTTTGAACAGTTTCCGTTTTTGCTCGGCGCAAGGCCAAGCCTTGGCGACTTTGGCCTGGTGGGCACCATGTATGGTCACTTGGGCCGCGACCCATGGCCCAAACGCGAACTGATCGAACCCAGAACACATTTGCATGCTTGGCTTGAACGCATGAAGAATCCAGCTGTGTATGCCAATAAAAATCTTCTGGACAACGATCAAATTCCTAAAACCTTAAAGCCGGTATTCAAATCGATATTCGAAGAATTCATACCCATGGTGGCGCAGATCGGCGAATTGGCCACACAGTACGCGCAGCAACACGGATTGAATCAACGCCTGCCCCGACGCATTGGCGAAGTGACGACCACCATGGGCGGAAAGCCCTTCAGGCGTGGCGCCCTTCCCTACATGATCTGGATGATGCAACGCGCTCTGGATTGCTATGAACACATGGCCAGCAGCGATCAAAACGAAGTTCGCAATTGGCTAAAACAGCACCATGCAGAGCATATTCTGCACCTTAACCTGCCCCGCGTTGAGCGCAGGGCGCTGACCGTGGCAGTTACCGCCTTGCCACGCAACCACATGGAGAAAGCAGCTTGAGCAAAACAGTCGTTATTACAGGGGCTTCATCGGGTATTGGGAAAGCACTTGCCCTTGAGTTTGCGAAGCGTGGTTACAACCTGGGATTGGCTGCCCGCCGCTTAAGCAAACTGGAAGCACTTCGTGCGGAAATCGCCCTGCTTCCCGGCTGCCAGAATTTGCAGGTAGAAATCACTGAACTGGATGTGAACAACACCGCTTCAGTGGGCCCAGCACTGCACACAATATTCAGTCATTTGAACCAGGTTGATGTGGTTATTGTGAACGCAGGTGTGAACAAATTAACTGGTGTAGGCAAGGGTCAGTTGAACGATGAGCTGGCATTGATGCAAACCAATTTGCTGGGTGCCATCGCAACTGTCAATGCCGCAGTGGAATGGTTTAAAAAAGCGGGTGGGGGCCATGTGGTGGGTATTTCCTCGCTGGCCTCACTCACCCCAATACCTAAACAGGCGGCCTACTGTGCAACAAAAGCCGGGCTGTCCATGTACCTGGATGCAGCTGCAATAGAACTGAAAAAATACAAAATTGATTTCACCAAAATTCTTCCCGGCTTTGTGAAAACTGAAATTGTAGATGACATGGACAAGTTTCCCTTTCTGGTATCCGCAGAACAGGCTGCGCGGGAAATGGCCAACCACATTGAAAAGCGCCGCAGCGTGGGCGTTGTACCCGCTTACCCGTGGAAATTGTTAAAACCTTTGCTGGCCAACATGCCCACTGGGGTGTGGCGTTACATGAAATAAACAGGCCATGAAACCCTCCTATTCTGTCATTGGATTTATTGCTGTGGCTGCGCTGATCGGTGTGCTTGAATGGCACAGTGGCGACCAAGCAGCCAGCAATGAACTGTTGGTAACCGAAGCACAACGCGCCTTTGTGCGCGAGCAGGTGCTGCAAACAGGTGTGCAGGCCACTGGCGGTGCAAGTTATGAGCAAGCACTTGCCAATTACATTGATGAGGAAATTCTGTACCGCGAAGGCGTGAAGCTGGGTTTGGAAAAAGACGATTTAATCGTGAAGCGGCGCGTGGTACAGAAAATGCGCTTTTTGCTTGAAGACATGACCCCAATTGCACCACCCACTCAGGCGCAACTTCAAACCTGGCTGGATCAAAACGCCCAACGTTATCAAACCGAGCAAACAATTTTATTTGACCATTACTTTTTTAGCCGCGGCAAAAGGGGCGATGAAGCTTTCTACCAAGCAGGTCTTGCGCGCAAGAATTTGATTTCAGGCATAGTGGTGGTGGCCGACCCGTTTCCGCTTGAAACAGGTTCTGAATTGTTGGGACAAGAAAGAATTGCAAAAGAATTTGGTGTGGCCACCAGCAACACGATATTTGAGCTGCCTTTAAACGAGTGGTCGGAACCTGTGAATTCCTCACTTGGCGTGCATCTTTTCAAGGTGAGGCAAAAAAATGCAGGCCGTACCATGACACTTGAGGAAGCTGGCGAGCAATTGCGATCTGACCTGATCGCAGCTCAACGTGAGGCTGTGAACGAAGCCAGCCTGGCTGCCCTGCGCGCTACCTACACCATCAAGGAAGCCCCGTGAAACGGTTGGCTTTCGCTTTTCTGCTATTCATCGGTGCGCTTGGCGTAGCCCAAACAGGTCACGCACACGAGATGGGAACCTCTGCGTTCATTCTGCATGAAAGCAGCCAAGGCACAGGTCAGTTTGTGTTTAAACGCACAGTGGGTTCTGATGACAAAATTCCCCCAATTGATTTTCAGTTTTTACCAGCCTGTGAATTGCGCCATGTGAGTACCGAATGGGAAGGCAACACAGAACTGATTCAACGCGGCGAATTTTTTTGCAGTCGATCACTGGGTGAACATGAAATTACCGCAAGCGGCTTTACCCGCCTTGCACCCGACCTGATTGTTCTTGCAACGCCACTGCAAAGTGATCGAATTCACGCGGTGCTTACACCCAAACAAGCAAGCATCGCGCTCGGTAAGCAAACCGCATCAACACCCACCCTTGAATACTTCCTCATCGGCATCGAGCACATTGTATTTGGGCCAGACCATGTGTTGTTTGTTGCCGGGCTTTATCTGCTTTGGAAAAGACGAAAGCAAAACACAAAACAATTGATTGGACAATTTACCCTGTTTACGGTGGGCCACAGCCTTACATTGGGCCTGCTGGTACTGGGCCTGATTGCAGTGCCAACCCGTGCCATTGAAGCCTGGATTGCGCTAAGCGTGTTATGGCTTGCTTGGGAACTGGTGCGAACAGAACCGCCAAGGCAATCAAGCTGGCCCCATTTGCTACTGATTGCAGTGTTCGGCTTGCTTCATGGCTCGGGCTTTGCCTTGTCGATGGAAGAACGTGGATTCCCGCAAGACGCATTGCTGAGTACCTTGCTGCTTTTCAACCTGGGCATCGAAGTGGGCCAGTTGTGGATAGTCACGGTGCTGGCCACGGCATTCACACTACTCGAAAAAGCAAACTTGCCCAATTACGCACGCCTTGCCCAATATGCTCTCACCTTATGCGTAGGCGGTGCGGCACTGTACTGGACACTTGAAAGGATTCACAGCTATGTTTGAACTCAGCACAGTTGTATGCAAATTAAAGCAAGTGCGCCTGTTGCTACCCGCCCTTCTTGCGCTGAATGTTTCCGCCTGCCTGAATTCAAGCGACACCCCAGTTGCACAATCAGCAACACCCACCACCGTTGCCCCCGCAGAACGTCCCAGCGACGTGGAATGCATGGGAAGCAGCGTGCGCAAACAAGCTTTCTTTGGTGATTTGCACATTCACACCAAACTTTCCTTCGACGCTTACTTTTTCAATTCAATCAATGGCCCACGCGAGGCTTACCAATTTGCCAAAGGTGAAAATGCTTTTTTGCCATCGGGTGAAGATCCCGATACCCCAATGCGGCAAATCAACATTGGTCGACCACTCGATTTCGCTGCTGTTACTGAACATGCCGAACAACTGGGCACCTTCGTCAACATTTGCGAACTACAGGGCAATATTCCCGCCGGCACCAACCCAGCCTGCTCGGCCTTGGGCCAGGTGATTCGCGACAACGTGTCGGTATTCATCACGGGCAATGTGCCTTTGTATTTGCAATTGGTCACCAGCGCGGGCAGCCGTGTACCCAGCACGCGAACCTGGGAAGAAATACAAGCAATCGCCAACGCAGAGAACCAGCCTTGCAAATTCACCACCTTCAACGGTTATGAATTTTCATCCAACAAGGGTGGGCAAGTACTGCACCGCAATGTAATTTTTGAAGGCAGCAAAGTACCCGGCGACGTCATCAGTTCAATTCCACCCATCCCCACCACCGACAACACCAATGACGAGTGGGGTTTGTTTGATCGACTGAAAACCGAATGCCTCGATGTAGAGGGTTGTGATGTGGTCACCATTCCACATAGCACCAACCAAAGCGATGGCCGCTTCGCCCGCCCACGCCAGGCTGACACTGGCCTTCCATTGGCAAGAAACAACGCCACACTGACCGCAGCCGATGCCACGTTGCGCAACACCTTCGATCGCTTATTCGAAATTGTTCAACACAAAGGCGCCAGCGAATGTATTACCGGCTTTAACAAAGGCCTTACTGGCGGTGAAGAATCGGGTTGCGGCTTTGAAGAATGGAAAACACTGTGCAAAGGCAATGCCGATGACCCAGCCGAATGCGCCAAAGTGTGCAAAGGCAAACCCAACGACCCCCTGTTTTGCCAGGTGAACCGATTGCAAGGAACTGGAAAAAGTATTCATGCAGCCAGTGAATGCACCGGGAGCAATATTGGTGGTTCAACACCGGCTGATTGCACAGCCCCACTGGATTACGCCCGCAATGTGTTGCCCGAAGGCAGTGCTATTCAGCGCAAACTGGGCGTGAACCCCTACCAATATGGTTTCATTGGTTCAAGCGATACTCACAACGGCATTGCAGGCAACACCGACAAAACAAAGTTCGCTAAAAACTCTGGCCATGGTGGTGTGCTTGATGACGAACCCAATGAAGCTTTGGGCAACTGGGAATGCAAACAGCGGCCATTGCCCACCGATTCCATCACCGGTTTCAAACTGCCCTTCAGTACAGAATCAGCGGCAGACCCCAACAATTGCGAAGAACGCGTATTCAACCCAGTGGCATCGAATTTCACACCTGGTGGTTTGGCTGGCGTTTGGGCTCGTGAAAACACACGAAAAGAAATTTTTGCAGCCTTGAAGCGCAGGGAAACTTTTGCCACTTCAGGCTCGAGAATGCGCATCCGCACATTGGCGTCCAGCAAGCCTTTTCCCAGTAACATTTGTGAACAACTGGCAGCAGGTGCCAGCCCAATCGAGGAAGGTTTGGTAGATGGCGTACCCATGGGCGGCACACTTAAAGTTACACCAAACAGTATCAACAACAGCAACAACAAAGGGCCTTACATTGTGGCCTATGCCATTCAAGACCCGGGCGGCGAGGAAGCGGGCGTGCCATTGCAACGCCTTGAGCTGATCAAAACCTGGGCCGATTCAAAAGGCGATTTGAAGCAGCAGGTTTTAAAGTTGGCTGAAAATGCAAAAGCACCACAGCCCAATTCCGATTGCAGTATTCAGCAACAAGGCCCAGAGCAAATGTGTGCTGTGTTTCATGACACCCAATACAACGCCAGAACAGGTGCAAGTTATTACGCACGCGCGCTTGAAAACAACTCCTGCCGCTGGACCACCAAAATGTGTGCCGCCAAAGGTGTGCAATGCGAAGCACTGCAACCGGGTAACGGCTTATTTTCCGCACAAAGTGGCTTTGCCGGCTTTGAAGGGTGCTGCCGAATTGAAGGCGAGCCTGGAAATTTTCGCGGAGACTTCCGCTTCATTACCCAACAGGAACGGGCCTGGAGTTCGCCAATCTGGGTAGAAAGCCCAACAGCAGGCAACAGAAAATAAACAGGGAGTACAATGATTAAAAAACTGCTGCTCGGTGCGCTTGCCCTTGTCGCCACAGGTGCAACTGTGGCGTATGTCCAGCGAGAAACCATCACCTTGGCCGTGGTAGAAAAAGTGGCCAACAAACGAATGCAAAACCCATTTGCAACGCTAGCTGATTGCCTGCACATTGGCTTGTGCGGAACAGGTTCGCCCTTCCCCGACCCCGACCGCGCAGCGCCCTGCACCTTGGTGATTGCAGGGCAAGATATGTTTTTGTTCGATGCAGGCAGTGCTGCCGCAAAACAAATTGCACTCATGGGATTCTCCACAGGGCAACTCAAAGGCGTGTTCATTACCCACTTTCATTCCGATCATATAGATGGCCTTGGCGAAGTACTGATGACACGCTGGGCACAGCACACTGAGGGGCAAAAACTGACCGTACATGGCCCAAGCGGAATCAGCAAGGTAATGAACGGTTTGGAAACTGCGTACCAACAAGACAGCGCCTACCGCACAGCACACCACGGCGCAGCCACCATGCCGCCCGAACTGGCTGGCGCACAAACCCATGAATTCGAGGTTAGGAAAGGCAACTACACCACCGTGCTGCAACAACCCGGCTTACAAATTGAAGCCTTTGCAGTAAACCACCAGCCCATTAACCCGGCAGTGGGTTATCGAATTACCTACAAAGGCCGAACTGTGGTGCTGAGTGGCGACACCACCAGCGACCAGCAGGTTAAAAACGCAGCAAGAAATGCCGACCTGCTGCTGCATGAAGCCCTGAGCCCCGAATTGGTAGCACGCCTGCAAGAAACCGCCATCGACAACAATCGAAGCAAACTGGCAAAAATTTTTGCCGACATTCCGAACTACCATGCTACGCCGCTGGATGTTGCAGTATTGGCGCAAGAAGCCCAGGTTGGGTATGTAGTGCTTCACCACATTGTGCCGCCCCTGCCCTTGGCACCTTTGCGTGAAATATTCCTGGGAAAAGCACCCGAAATATTCCAGGGCCCCTTGCGTATTGGTGAAGACGGCGATTTCATAAGCCTGCCCGCAGGCAGCAAAGAAGTGATTTTCGACCGCCGTTAAAAGTTTTTTCCAATTCGACAAGATTTCTTGTTACATTTGAAAAAATAAGAATTGGAGACAAATATGGCAGCTTGCACATTCGATGTGCTCATCACCGGCGGGCGATACTTCGACGGAACGGGCGGCCCATCTGCACTGCGCCACATCGGCATTAAAAACGGGCGAATAGCCGCCGTGAGCGAAACACCGTTGCAATTCGAGGGCGCGCCAAAAATAATTGATGCCACGGGCCACTGGATTACACCCGGCTTTCTGGATACCCACACCCACTACGACGCAGAAATGATCGTGGCACCCAGCCTGTCGGAATCGGTACGTCATGGTGTTACCACCGTGTTGGTGGGCAGTTGTTCGCTCAGCATGATCTGTAGCGAAGCAGAAGACGCATCAGATATTTTCACGCGCGTAGAAACAGTGCCTCGCGAAAAAGTTCTGCCGATACTTCAAGAGAAAAAAACCTGGAGTACACCGCGCCAGTGGGTTGAGTTTGTGCAAAAGCAGCCCTTGGGCCCCAACCTTATTTCATTTTTGGGCCACAGCGACTTGCGCGTGGGCACCATGGGCTTGCTCGATTCAACCGATAGAAAAATAAAGCCCACCGAGGCGCAAATGCAAAAAATGGAGGCCACACTGACCGAAGCGCTAGAGGCGGGCTTTCTGGGCTTATCAACCATGTGCTTGAAATGGGACAAAATTGATGGCGACCGCGCATGGTCAAAAAGCCTGCCCAGCACCTACGCCCGCTGGGGTGAACTTCGCCGCCTGAACAAAATTTTACGCAAGTACCGCCGCGTGCACCAAGGCGCACCCAACGCGGCCAACCCGCTGCAAATTTTTGAGTACCTGATTGAAACACTGGGCTGGATACGCAAACCGCTGAAAACCACCCTGATTGCACTGATTGATTTAAAGGGCAACAAAACTGTGCGCCCCATGGCGCAAATTTCCAGCCGCGTGGTGAACTGGCTGGGTGGAGCATTCCGCTGGCAATTGCTACCCACGCCATTCACCGTGTATGCCGATGGCATTGATGTGGTGTTTTTCGAGGAATTTGGCGCTGGTGAAATGGCGCTTGATTTACGCACGCAAGTTGAGCGCAACAGCCTGCTTCAAAACGAAGATTATCGCCGCCAGTTTCGCAAGTTTTACGGGCAAAAGCTAAGCCCGCGTGTGTGGCAACGCGATTTCGGCGACGCCATAATTCTGGAATGCCCCGATGCAAACCTGGTGGGTAAAAACTTCGACGAAGTGGCGCGCGCCCGCAAAGTGCATGTGGTCGATTTGTTCCTCGACCTTGTGGTGCAGTTTGGTCGCCAGTTGCGCTGGTACACCACAGTGGGCAACCACAAACGCGAGGTAATTCGCGAACTGGTGCAAGACAAAAACACACTGATTACCTTTAGCGATGCAGGCGCACACATTCGCAACATGGCGTTTTACAACCTGCCCTTGCGTTTCCTTAAATTGGTGAAAGAAACCATTGAGGAAAGCAAACCCATCATGAGCATGGAACATGCTGTGTGGCGCTTAACCGGCGAACAGGCCGACTGGCTAGGTATTGAGGCCGGAAAAATTCGAGTGGGTGACCGCGCAGATTTGGTTGTGCTAAACCCTGAGGCCCTGAACCAGAACCTGGAACAGGTTAGCTGGGGTGAAATGGAAAACTTCGGGCTACAACGATTGGTGAACAGAAACCCTGGCGTGGTAAAACATGTACTGATCAATGGCAAGATAGCGGTTGAGAACGAGGCCATTGTGCCCGAGCTTGGTAAACAAATGGGCTTTGGGCAATTTCTGCCAGCCAAAACCTGAAGCAAACAGTAATTAACAATTCTTGGGAGAAGTACGATGATTGGATACATCACATTGGGTACCAACGACCTGCCAAAAAGTGGCGAATATTTTGACAAGCTGTTTGCCCCATTGGGCGCCAAACGCTTGCTCGAGCTACCCCATGGTATTTTTTGGGGTACAAGCGTGGCTAACCCTTTTATAGGCCTGATGAAACCAGCCAACGGCCAGGCTGCCAGCATAGGCAATGGCACCATGGTTGCACTTACTGCCAAAGACCGCGCACAGGTAGACGAATTTTATGCACATGCGAAAGCACTGGGCTGCACATGCGAGGGCGCGCCCGGCGAGCGCATGCCAGGCTTTTACGCAGCCTACTTTCGCACACCGGAAGGCCACAAAATGAATATTTTCAAAATGGGCTAAAGCTTGAACTCGATTGATTCCAGCCTTGATGAACTTGCAGGTATTGAAGAAGTACCTGCTCCCTGGACACTCAGCGGAAAAGGCTTGATTGTGGTCATGCGCAGCAAGGCCGACAAGTTGCTTGCTGATCCGCGTATTCCGGCACACATCCACAACACTCTAAAAACACCCTTGAGTGTGTTGATGTTCGTGGACTACACACACTCCCATGCGGGCCCGTACAAGGAATTGCTTTACATTCCGGGCACGGTGCAGTTCAGCGAGAAACTGGGTGGCAAGCGCCTGCCCACCATCAGCAACATTGTGGTGAGCAGCGCAAGCAGCGTTAAAAATGGTCGAATCAATTGGGGCATTCCTAAAAACCTGTGCAGCTTTGATGTTGCACAGGGCCCGGACGGTTTGCAGGAAATTAACCTGCACCACGAAGGCATGCCCCAATTTGAACTGGCTTACCGTGGCAAAGGGTTTTCTTTTCCAATCCACACCGGGTTGGTACCAGGTTTCCTGAAAACCCTGGGCCAACACTGGCAGGGCAAGGAATTCATGTACAGTCCCAGCGCCAAAGGAAAGGCTCGGTTTGCCAGTGTGCATGTGCTGCAGAACCTGGGCGACGCGTTTCCCGACCTCGACATCAACGATGTGATTACAGCACTTGAAATTACCCGGTTTCAGATGACTTTTCCAACCGCGCACATCGTGTAACTTTTCCTGCGCCATCAACGAATACCCTCCTGAACAGAACGCTGAAAGCGGAGGGTTACATGGCAAATTACTTAAACTTCATGAGAGGCACAGGTGCTGTGGCGCTTTTTAGCCTGGGCACAGGCCCGGCTTTAGGCCAGCAAGGCACTTGCAATTGGACAAGCCCCGCAGAACGCGTACTTGTAGCCGAGCTTTACACCTCGGAGGGCTGTAGCAGCTGCCCACCCGCTGACCGTTGGCTAAGCAGCCAGCTAAGCACACCCGAGCGTGCCAAGAATATCCTTGCACTTTCATTTCATGTGGATTACTGGAATTACATCGGTTGGGGAGACCCCTACTCCAAAAAACAATTCACTGAAAGGCAGTATGCACACAGGCGGGCTGGCAATGTCAGCCAAATTTACACACCACAATATGTATTTTCAAATCGTGAAGTTCGGCGCTGGGGCCAAGCCGGCGTAGTTCCCCAGCGGCTGGCGGCTATGCAAGAAGATAAAGCCCCCGTTGACCTGAACGTTTCACTTGAACGAAAAAAAGCGAATCAGGTCGAAATCAAAATAAAAACCGAGTGGCTCGACGAACGCTATTCTAGCGGGCGAGTATTTCTCGCTTTGTATGAAGACAATTTGAGCCAGCAGGTTAAAGCCGGAGAAAACAGGGGCGAGCTGTTAAAACACGACCGTGTGGTTCGGCATTTAAGCGAAGCAAAAAAAGTATCGCCCACATCGAA
This sequence comes from Burkholderiales bacterium, assembly GCA_021299735.1. Classification (GTDB taxonomy): domain Bacteria; phylum Pseudomonadota; class Gammaproteobacteria; order Burkholderiales; family Burkholderiaceae_B; genus Limnobacter. Next base: position 21,139 of record JAJTEM010000031.1, read on the forward strand.
AGTACAAATGTTTAGCCACACCCTTCCAGCGGACTGGAACCAAAGTAATGTGGGGCTGGGTGTTATTGTGGAGAACGATGAATCCAATACCGTGCTTCAGGCGTTGAATGTACCAAGGGCATTAAGCCAGTGCAGCTGAATATTGATTGAGTAATTGAAAAGAGGAAACACCACCATGCAACGTCGTACCCTTCTCGCAGGCATTGCCGCAATTGGCGCAGGCCTTTTTGTCTCCAAACCCATGACTTCAATTGCCAGTATGAACAAATTGAATAAAACAGAGGCCGAGTGGCTGAAAATCATCAACAAAGACCAGTACAACGTGCTGTTCAAAGAGGCCACTGAGCGCCCGTTTTCCAGCCCATTGAATGATGAAAAACGAAAAGGCACCTTTGTGTGTGCAGCCTGCAACCTGCCGTTGTTTCCCTCAGAATACAAATACGACAGCGGCACCGGTTGGCCCAGTTTTTTTGATGCCAACAAGGGCGCATTGAACACCAAAACCGATTACAAACTGATTTTGCCACGCACCGAATACCACTGCAGCAACTGTGGTGGCCACCAGGGGCACGTGTTTGATGATGGCCCCGCCCCAACCGGCAAGCGCTATTGCAACAATGGCTTGGCCCTGGCATTCGTACCACAAGGCAAAACATTACCCGAAGTGCGCAAGGTATAAAAAATGAAACACATGAAATTGAAAACAACATTGGCGATTACGCTTGGCTTGCTGGCTGCAGCAAGCGCACAAGCAGAAACAAAAACTGCGGTATTTGGTGGTGGTTGCTTTTGGTGTACTGAAGCTGATTTCGACAAAGTACCTGGCGTTTTAAAAACAGTTTCTGGCTACGCAGGCGGGCAATACCAAAACCCCGACTACAAGGTGGTTAGCGCAGGCCGCACAGACCATACCGAAGTGGTTGAAGTTACTTATGATGACATCAAAGTAAGCTACAGCCAGTTGGTAGAGTACTTCTGGAAAACAATAGACCCCACGGTAAAAAATCGCCAGTTTTGCGACAGTGGCACCCAATACCGAAGCGGGTTTTATTACCTGAATGAAGAACAAAAAAAAGTTGCTGAGGCCAGCAAAGCCAAACTACAGGCAAGCGGTAAATTCAAAACCATTTACACCGAGGTAGCGCCCGTGGTGAAGTTTTACCCCGCTGAGGAATACCACCAGGACTACTACACCAAAAACCCGATTCGCTATGGCTATTACCGCAACGGCTGCGGGCGAGACAAACGGCTTGAAGAATTGTGGGGCGCAAAAGAAGGTCGCTAACTGACACCTGGTAATTGCTAGCCACTACTGCATTTCTGGCAGAGAGAAATGGAAAGTGCTGCCCACACCAACCTGGCTCTCTAGCCACACCTCGCCGTGCATTAATTCTACCAGCCTGCGGGTAATTGCAAGCCCAAGGCCGGTGCCGCCAAAATTGCGGGTTATCGATGAATCAGCCTGCTCAAACGGTTTAAAAATCGCACTGACTTTTTCAAACGGCACACCAATGCCCGTGTCTCGAATCGAGCACTTCAGAACTTGCACACCATTTATATCTTTGCCGACCTGCACGTGAACATATACCCCACCCCGTTCAGTGAACTTGATTGCATTACCCACCATGTTGTTGATGATCTGCAACAAGCGCACCGGGTCACCCCGGAATTCTTTGGGAAAACCCTCCGAGAATGTGCATTCCAAATCCAGATTTTTCGATTTGGCTCGCGGAATCATCGGGCCAAGTGCCTGCTCGAAAACTCGTTTCGGATCGAACACCACATTGTCGATGATCATCATGCCCGCTTCAATTTTCGAGAAGTCGAGAATTTCATTCACAATCAGTAACAGGGTGTTGGCTGAATCATTGGCCACCTGTAAAAACTCTCGCTGTACCTTGGTCAGTTTGGTTTCCAAGGCCAATTCAGTCATCCCGATAATGCCATTTAAAGGTGTTCGTATTTCATGGCTCATATTGGCCAGAAATTCGCTTTTTGCCCGGTTCGCACTTTCAGCAAGCTCTTTGGCCCTGGATTCATCGTCCAGGTGTTCAGTGGTTCGCTTCAGTTTTTCAAAAGCCGGCCGAAACTCGGTTGGCAAATTTTCAATCAGCAATTCCGGCTGATTCCCCTTCTCACTCGATGGTGCAGCATCAAACCGTTCCACACGTTCAAGCGTACCCAACCAGCGCTTCAAGGGAAACCAGATAATCAACATACCGCCGATGAGGCCTCCCACCGCACTAAGCATCGCCACGCGAATCAGGCCCCAAAAACCCTCCGCAATTGCATCGACTGCAAAAGTAAGACGCAACACGCCATAGTCGTAGCCACCAGCGTTAATGGTGCGGTTTACATCATAAAGTTGCTCAGCCACCTTGTCGCGCAACCAGACAGGCGCTGTACTTTTGGCCATTGCTGAGTTCTCGCTTTGAATCATCCCGCCGGTTAAATCAATGAATCTTGCAGATGCAAAACGGGAACCCGCAATCGCTTTATTCAAGGTACGCTGAATGGTGTCGTAATCGCCGATCACTGCGCTGTCCGTCACAGTTTGTGCAACCACCTCGATCATCATGCTGGCGGCATCTTGCGCTTCCTCAAGCGTGCTGTGGTACTGAAAGCGGGAAAACGCCACAAAACTGATGGCAACGAACAAGAGCAAGGCCACCGTGTACAACAAGAAGACGCGACCAATCAGGGATGATGGTAATAAACGAACAAGCTTCATTGAAACCAATACGTTGGCATTAGCGCACCGCCATGGGTGCAGTGGCATAGAAGCGGCGGTAGCTTTCATAATCTTTGTCAGTGGCTGGCAAGAAGTAGCTATTCGGGTCCATTCCCACTGACTCGGCAGCCTGCCTCAAGATGAGGGCTCCCGCTTTACTTTTGTGCATATTAACAAAGGCGTTGCTGACTGCACGCACGTCTTTTGGGTTTACCTTGCCCGAGGCCATCAAAGCCAAATCCAGATAAGGCTCGGAAGTCCAAAGCACCCTGAATTTGGTGCCCTGTTTTTCTGTGAAACCATCGATCAAGGCAGAATTGCTTCCCACTGCCTTTGCTTTACCAGCCAACAACTGCGCAAATGCGGCGTTCTGGTTTCCTGCGAATACCGCATTCACTTCAACCCCACGGTTCAGCAATTCAGCCTGCGGCACCCTGTAGCCCACAAAAGCCTCAGGGCCTGCAAACGCCATGTCCTGGTGGTTCAATTCTTCAAGCGTACGAATGGGCGAATTGTCGAGAACAGCGATTTGCCCCTGCAAGGCTGGCCCTGTGCGGCGGCCAAATACCTTCCAGCCGAGCTTCTCTCGCTCTGGGCTGAACAAGTGGTTGGAAAATACAAATTCCACCTCCTGTGCCAACACATAGGCTGTGGTGTCGGCAGACGTTCTGCCTATTTTTAGCTCAAGCTGAACACCGCTTTGCTGGCTTACATACTGAATAATCGGATTCCAGTAAGCCGCTGTTTTGGGAATATCCCACTGATTAACTGGCGAGAACCTGTAAACGGGCTGCTGGGCATTTGCCAGCGTTGTGGCCATCACCAAACACAAGGAGAAAAACAAACGCAACATGCCTGGGGTGCCCCTATTGCTTATCAAAGGGCCAGAATAAAACAGAGTCAGGAAAGTTTAAGTATTAAATAAGACCGATTTTGCATTTTAACTTTTCCTTTACCCCCTGTTACCCTCACGCCTATTACAAGCCTTTGAATTGCAGCCACAACACGGATGCTTTATTTTGTACCTTGCATCGTGCCAGCAAGCTTTTGCACCCTTGGGAAAAAGATGAAACCTGCCTACACTCACCGTGCATGCAGAAAGTAATTTTAGAAACAAAAAAACCTCGCCTTTTGAGCGAGGTTTTTTTAATTTGGCGCGGCTGGCAGGATTCGAACCCACGACCCCTTGGTTCGTAGCCAAGTACTCTATCCAACTGAGCTACAGCCGCTGTGAAGAAGCGAGATTATGCCCCAAACAATACTGTTGTGCAAGGGAATACCAATTCTTTTTACAAAAAACTTCAACCAAGCACTTGCAAACTGTATTGGGCCACCAGTTTACGGAATTCCGCCTCCTGGCTGTCCAGTTCAGCATCGCTGTAACGTAACTCGTTTTGCAGCACAAACCGCACCTCATTCATGCAGGCCAAAGCCGCATTGCTGTCCAGAAACAGCGCCCTGCTCCGGCGTGCCAATACATCTTCAATGGTCACAGCCATTTCTTCGAGAACGGCCTGCGCAATTTCCGCTTCATTCAAATCAAGATTCTCATGAATGGCCGAACCAGGCTTACGCAATGGCAAATCGTCTTCAAGGCGCATGTGGCGGGTGCGCGTTGGCTTGTTGGCCCAGCCTTGCTGTTCACACACCAAATCAATCACCTCTTCAGCCATGCTACGGTAAGTGGTCCACTTGCCCCCGGTGATGGTTACCAACCCGCTGGGCGAGGTAATTACCGTGTGCTCGCGTGAAATACTTTTCGTGTTCTGATTGTCACCACCCTCACTCACCAGGGGCCGCAGGCCAACAAACACGCTAAGTACATCGGCACGCGTGGGCGCAGTGGCCAAATATTCGGCTGCAGTGTTCAAAATAAAGTCCACTTCCTCGGGCAATGCCTCAGGCTCCAACGGAGAATCCTCGCGCGGCGTATCCGTAGTGCCAATCAATGTTTTACCCAACCAAGGCACTACAAACAACACGCGACCATCGCTTGTTTTAGGCACCAACAAAGCCTCTTTTGCGGGATAAAAATGCTGGTCAACCACTACATGCACGCCTTGGCTGGGGCTTAGAATTGGCTTGGTCTCGGCTGAGTCAAGTTTGCGAATGTCGTCCACCCACACACCTGTGGCATTAATCACAGCCTTGGCTTTGAAAGTAAAAGTCTCGCCGCTAAATTCATCGCGAGCCTGAACACCAGTTACTTTCTCGCCCTGCTTCACAAAACCCGTAACAGGCATGTAGTTAATCGCCATACCCCCCAGTTTGTGTAAAGTTTTCATTAGGGCAATGGCCAAGCGTGCATCATCAAACTGCGCATCAAAGTAGCGCACACCACCATGCAATTTGTGTTGCGAAATGGTGGGCACTGCGCGCAGCACCTCATGTTTATTCATCATGTTGGTAGGGCCAACGCCGAGCTTACCCGCCAACATGTCATACATTCTCAGGCCGATCCAGTAAAACAGCTTTTGAAATACATTGCGCACTGGAATTACAAATGGCAAAGGTTTCACCAGGTTCGGGGCATTCAACAACATGCGACCCCGTTCCTCAAGGGCCTCGCGCACAAGGCTGAAGTTGCCTTGCGCCAAATAACGCACGCCCCCGTGGGCCAGTTTGGTAGCCCGTGAACTGGTGCCCTTGGCAAAGTCGTGCCCCTCAAGCAATAGTACTTTCAGGCCGCGGCTTGCAGCATCCACAGCGCTGCCCAAGCCAGTGGCGCCACCGCCAATTACAATCACGTCCCATTCATATTGTTCTTGTGCCTTGAGTTTCAATGTTTCAAGGTGCTTTTTACGACTAAGCATCTGCCCATCCTTTGGAACGTTCTACCGCGCGGTGCCAGCGATCAAGCAGTGCACCACGTTCATCAATACTCATTTTTGGTTCAAACCGCGCATCCACCTGCCAGTTGGCCAGCAAACGCGCACAACAGGCACACCCAATAAATCAGCCTGAATTTGCATCAGCAAATTGTTGTTGGATGCCCCGCCATCCACCCGAAGTTCACTTAATGGCTTGGCTCCATCTCGCTGCATGGCCTGTACCAAATCAACGGTTTGCAGTGCAATGCTTTCAAGTGCAGCGCGGGCTATATGCGCCTTGGTGGTTCCACGTGTCATGCCGACCAATGTGCCGCGCGCATAAGGATCCCAATAAGGTGCGCCAAGGCCCGCAAATGCGGGCACCAGGCACACACCATCGGTGTTGGGCACACTGGCGGCAAGTGCCTGCACATCGGCAGACCTTTCAATAATTCCCAAGCCATCGCGCAGCCACTGCACCACCGCACCACCCATGAACACGCTGCCTTCCAGCATGTAACTGGTTTTGCCATTTACCTTCCAACCCACAGTGGTTAGCAAGCGGTTGTGGCTTTCAACCACTCGACTGCCGGTATTCATCAACATGAAACAACCGGTGCCGTAAGTATTTTTCGCTTCGCCGGGTTTGAACGCAGTTTGCCCAAAAGTTGCAGCTTGCTGATCACCTGCAATACCTGCAATGGGAATGGCCGCACCCAACACAGCAGAATCACAACGTGCGATTTCTCCACTTGATTCGCACACCTGCGGCAAAATGCTAGGCGGTATGTCAAACAACTCGAGCAACTCGCTATCCCACATCAAGGTTTTAATGTTCAGCAACATGCTACGCGAGGCATTGCTGACATCGCTTGCATGAACTGCGCCGCCTGTAAGGTTCCAGATCAACCAAGTGTCTACAGTTCCAAAAGCCAGTTCGCCAGCCTCGGCCTGGGCACGTGCGCCAGGTACGTTGCTTAAAATCCAGTTCACCTTGGTGGCTGAAAAATAAGAATCCAATTCCAGCCCGGTTGAACGTCGAACCAACACAGCTTTGCCCTGCTCACGCAATTTGTCGCAGTAAGCGGCTGTGCGGCGGTCTTGCCAAACAATCGCGTTGTAAACCGGTTTGCCGGTTTTGCGATTCCAAACCACCGTGGTTTCGCGTTGGTTGGTAATGCCAATTCCCGAAATGTCTGAAGGCTTCAAGCCTGCCTTCTCGATAGCGCTCCGGGCACAGGCCAGTTGCGTATTCCAGATATCCTCTGGCCGGTGTTCAACCCAACCGGCCTTCGGAAAAACTTGCTCAAATTCCAGTTGAGCACTGGCCACCACATGCGCCTGTGCGTTGAACACAATGGCACGAGAGCTTGTGGTGCCTTGGTCTAGTGCCAAGATAAAACCCATGCATTCGTCTCCTTTCTTGTTATTACTTTCTTTGCCCGGTGCGGTTCCAGCTACCTACGTGTTTATTGAGAAATGCCTGCATACCCTCCGCCTCAAAGCGGCTCACGCTCCATAATTCCTCAGTCAATACATCGGGATTCAACCAAATGTAGGTTTGCGCTTTCAAGGTTTCACCGCTCGTATTCTGCAACACTTCGATTTCGCGGCGCTCATATTCCGGGCCCTCAAATGCATCAAGATTTTTTATATCTTCAGGCAACACATTCAACCACACCAAACCCTGCACTTGCGCTGTTGGGTGGGCCACCATGGCCGGGTAAGTTTCACCGGGAACAGCATGGCGTTTGTAGCCCTTGGCTATCGCATTCAGGCAGGGGTAAACCCCCTTCACCACCTGCCCCCACACTGGCAAATACATGAGTGATCCGTACACAAATACATGCTTGCCGTCTTGCTCAAATTCCGGACCCATGCGATGTTACCTTCTTGAACGAAAAACAATTAGAAAATGCACGTAAGGAGGCGATGTGAAAACAACAACTGATTTGTTCAATTTACAAGATAAGGTGGCTTTGGTCACGGGGGCAACCCGAGGAATTGGCCTGGCCTGCGCAGAATTGCTGGCCTCCAAAGGTGCCACAGTCATTATTTCCAGCAGAAAACAAGAGGTTTGCGAGCAAATTGCTTCGCAATTTCAAGCAGATGGCATGAAAGCAATACCCATGGCCTGCCATTTGGGCGAAATGAACCAAATTGAGGCGCTGTACCAACAAATTGAAGCCAAGTTCGGCAAGCTGGATATTTTGGTGAACAACGGCGCAACCAACCCGCACTTCGGGCCGATTTACGACACCGACCTGGCCGCCTTCCAGAAAACCTGCGACGTGAATATTCGCGGCTACTTTTACATGAGCAGCCACGGCTGCAAATTAATGGCCAAGAATGGTGGGGGCAGTATTATTAATGTAGCCTCGGTCAACGGTGTTATTCCTGGCGCTTACCAAGGTATTTATTCAATCACCAAGGCCGCAGTTATTTCAATGACCAAAGCTTTCGCCAAGGAATGCGCGCCTATGAAGGTGCGTGTGAATGCGCTGTTACCGGGTGCTACCGACACCAAATTTGCATCAGCACTGGTACACAACGATGCCATACGCAATGCGCTGCTACAACACGTGCCCATGAACCGGGTTGCACAGCCCAGCGAAATGGCGGGCACTGTGCTGTATCTTGCCTCCGAGGCTTCCAGCTACACCACCGGCGCTTGCATCAATGTAGATGGCGGTTACCTGGTGGTGTAAAAATAGCAAGGCCTGCTTTTAACAATCACTTAATTTGTATGCCCTTGTAATCTTCTTCATTCAGCGTGCGCCCCATTTGCTGCCACAGAATGTGGCGCATGCCCTTAAACGGGATCAGTCGTGATCCCAGCCACACGCGCGCGGCATTGTTGATAACTACATGCGCATTGCCTAAGGCAGCTTTCACAACTTGGCAAACATCAGCGCATATGAACGCCCCATGCCAGAGGCAGCACCGGTAATTACAACAACTTTGCTTTTGAAATTCTTCAAGCGGCTACCCCTTCGGTAAGAATTTCTGATTCATCAGATTGCACTGGCTGCTGTTGGGGCAAGGGCGCTTGCAACACATGATCATTCCTCTTGAAATTCTTGGCCATGCGCAGGTAGGTGTAACTAAAGCCGGGGAACATGGCCACCACATGGCCGCTTTTGCTTTTGTACCAGCTGGTACAGCCGCCACGCTTCCACACGGTTTTTTCCATTTCGCTGTGAATGTGGGTGGTGTAGCGTTCTTCGGCCTGCGCCTTCACTTCAATAGCGGCAGCCTTATTGGCTTTCACTTCTGAAATGGCGCGCATAATGTAATGCATCTGCGCTTCAATCACAAAAATTGCGCTGGTGTGCCCAATGCCTGTGTTGGGCCCGGTCACGATAAACAGGTTTGGGAACTGCGGCACTGTGGTGCCCAAATAAGCGCGCGGAAATTCATTCCATACATCAGCCAATTTGGTGCCGCCCTTGCCCACAACGGGGTAAGAAATAACACCGTCAGTTGCATCGTAACCTGTGGAGTACACAATACAGTCCAGGTCAATTTGCTGGCCGCTCAATGTTTTAATGCCAGTCTCGTTAATCTCGGCAATGCCATCGGTTTTGTCGTGAAGGCTAACGTTGGGGCGGCAATAAGCCGGGTACAAAGTATTACTCAAAATAATTCGCTTGCAACCAATGGTGAAATCGGGTGTAACTTTTTTACGCAGTTCGGGGTCTTTAATTTGCTTTTTGATGTGGTGCAGTGCCTCGCGCTGAGCGATGTTTTTCAATGCAAAGTCGGAATACTTGAAAGCGATTACCCGGCTTTCAAGGCCCCAGTAAATGGCTGAACGAGCCAGCTTGCGAATGGGCTCTACTTTCAGCAATGCGCGCTGCCAGGGCTTGAACACACGGTCAGGGCGTGGCAACACCCAGTGCGGCGAGCGCTGAAACACATGCAGCTGCCCTACTTCAGGTGCAATGGCGGGAATAACCTGTGCTGCACTGGCACCACTGCCAATAATCGCCATGCGCTTGCCCTTGTGGTCGTAGTTCTGATCCCAGGCATTGGTGTGAAAGGTTTTGCCCTTGAAGGTATCGCGGCCTTTGAAATTCGGAATCACCGGCGTGCTCAATGGGCCAGAAGCATTGATGACAAACTGCGCCTTGATCACATCGCCTGTTTGCAAATGCACATGCCAACGCTGCTCATTTTCATGCCACTCGGTGCGCTGCACATTGCTGTTGGTACGCGTTTTTTCGCGAAGGCCATGCTTGTTAATCACATGTTCAGTGTATTGCTGAAGCTCTGCGCCTTCGGCAAACATTTGGCTCCAGTCGTAAGGTTCGCTTTCGATTGAATACAGCAACGATTGCACATCGACCGCGGCGCCGGGATAAGAATTCTGACACCAGGTGCCACCCATGAAATCGCGACGCTCAAGCATGATGAAATCGTCAATACCACGCTTCTTCAGGTTGATGGCTGCACATTGACCACCAAAACCACTGCCAATGATTACCACTGTGTATTCGTTCATATCGCCAACCACCCTAGTATAAATTGTATGATTTGGCGAATTTATATCTGACAACGATTATTGTCAATATTAACTAAAGTACGAAAGACTCTAAAATCAAGACATATTTAAAAGAGGAATTAAGGGGCAATAGGTACCTTATTTGGTTTGACCCTCTGTTTCCCGCTTCTGCTAGGCTGAAGTTGTTGTAGTGGCGAATCCGATTGGTGTTCCAAAATAATGGAGTGTTGACATGAGCAACAAACTTGAAGCCATTTTGCAAACTGCAAGCCTCATGCCCGCAATTCCACGCGCTGTTCAAGAAGTGCTCAAATTACTTCAAAAAGATGAAACGACAGTTGACGAGCTGGCAGACGCGGTTTCTCTCGACCCCGTAATTGCAGCCAAAGTGCTGCGCATGGCGAACTCCGCGTTTTTTGGACGCTCCAAACAAGTGGATAAAATCGAGGATGCAGCCTACCTGATCGGGATCGACTCCATTCGAACCATGGTACTGGCTTCGGGAATGATGGGCTCGATCGACAACACCAAAAATTTTGATTTGAATCGTTTTTGGCGACTTTCTTTACTGTCAGCCTACATAGCACGGGATCTTGCCAAATTCTATGGCCATGATGGCAACAAAGCCTACACAGCAGCGCTTATCCACGGCCTTGGCGTGCTGGCGATTCACAAAGCAGTGCCAGAGGTAGCCGCAGAAATTGACAGTACCTGCGCGGACAACTGTGCATATGACCGTGCAGATGCCGAGAACAAGGCCTTGGGTTTTGATCATGCTGAAGTGAGCGCAGCAATTGCAAGTTTCTGGAATTTACCCGAACAAATTGGAGAATCCATTCGCCACTACCCTCACCCTTCGCTTCAAAATAAACCCGAAGATATGGCTGGGTTGATACATGTGAGCGTAGCGCTGGCTATTGATATTTCTGACAACATACCCTACGAAAAATGGTACTCCACATTGGATGCAGCAGTTCACGACTTGCTAGACCCCACCTTAAGCAGATTGCCAGAACTGCAACCTCGTTTTGACAAGGCAAAACAGTTTGTCGACATGATGGTCAACACCCACTAAGTATCCCGAAAACCAAACTCTCCGAGAAAGACAAAACCGGCTTGCCATCAGCCGGCTTTGTCTTTTTTATTTCTGTCCAAAACTACCCCGAATGTAGCAAAGCCACCCTTAAATTAATCAATTGGGGGTACAACTCCCCCCCTAATTGGAGGATTAAAAAATTCGCAGGCCAGCAAAATTGACAAATATCAAACAACAACTTAGCAAGCAGGAGTAAACCCATGGCCGCACCCCAAGCATTGATCAAAGACCTCGAAGGCGAAGTCAACGTAAGCCGCAACGGAGAGGTAGTGGCCGTGAAAGCAGGCGACTACCTGCTTCCTGGTGACGAAGTAGTTACTGGCGCAAACGGACGCCTGGCACTGGAATTTCCGGGAGCT
>JAJTEM010000031.1:32669-45184 GCA_021299735.1 Burkholderiales bacterium
AACATATGGTGGTACTTGAGGACGGCGAATGTTTTGAGTTCACCACTGAGCTGGCCGAAAACTCTGCCGCTGCTGAAGGCGGCGCCGTGGCCGGCTTGTTTGGCGCAGGCCTCTTGGGTGCCGGCAGTGGTGGCCTGGCCGGTGCGGGAGCGATTGCAGCGGGAGCATTTCTCGCGGGCGGCTCTGGCGATTCTTCAAACGGCGATGTTGGAGCTGGCGGCGCTACCGGGGTGAACAATGCTGGTGGTGGTTTGGGTGGCGTAGGCCCAGGTGAGTTTTCTTCTGAGGACAGCCCACAAAGCCTGGAAGAATTTGCCAGTGAAAACCTGACACCGGAAAACCTGCAAGAAAGCATTCTTCAACCCATTCAGGATGCAGCACAAAACAGCCAGAACAATCCGGAATCAACACCCGAGAATGTCGCGGTTGGCGCGGAACAAGCAGGTTTCGGTGTTCTGGAAAACGTGCACGATGCGCTTGTCGCTACCACTGGTGAAGGTACACCGCAAGCAGACCTCGTGCAGCAACTGGTCAACGGCCTGAACGAAACGCCACTGGGCGAACCATTGAGCCCTGTTACTGCGCCGCTTGCAGAGGCAGTCAACACCGACCTGGGCCTGGATACACTTATTGCGGCATTGCCCAATGTGGACCCGACAGACGGTGGCTTGGTTACCAGTGTGGTTGACCTGGCCGATGGCATTACCCAACCAATCAGCGAACAAGTGGAATCCTACGACCAATTGCTGCAGGGCTTAAGAGATGTTGCAGTAGAAATAGACAATTTGCTTGAAGGTACACTGAGCCAAATGAGCACCGAAGTTCCTAACCTTGACAGTCTGGACAGCCTTGGTGATGGCGCACCGAGCTTGCCTGCGGATGTTGAAGGTGGACTGGTTGATTTGGTTGATGGAATTTTAGGCGGAGCCGACACCCTTCAATCGACGCTTGAAGGTGCCGGAGGTTCAGGTTTACCAGAAATTTCCGAAGGCGATTTGCTGGGCACAGTCAGTAGCGGAATTTCGTCGGGTGCAGATGCATTGGGTGAGCAGCTGGGCGGTGGCTTGCCAACGGATGGATTGCCAACCTAAATAATCGCTCGTAGGCGAAAAGCTTCTCACCACACGCCACACCTGCGTGCCGCTTAACGCGTCACTAGCTGTGTCGATTCTCCCGGCTTTTCGCTCGTAGGCGAAAAGCTTCGAATCCCCCATGCAAAGCCCGCAGGGGCTTTGCTCTTCTCCGCTGCAAAAACAAAAAGCCCCTTCCGGGGCTTTTTGTTTTTGGCGGCCCAGCAAGGGTCGCTTCGCTAAGTTGCTGAGGTCAAAATAAATCAAGTTCTGGTGGGGTCGGGGATTCGAACCCCACCCAAACCAGCCTGCAGGCGCCAAATCTGACGAAGCAGTTCGGCGCCGTTCGTTCAAAAAAAGGGCCGCTGATTCAACAGCAAGATCTCCAAGGCCGGTGGTCAATCTAAATTCCCTAAGTCGGCCCAGAATTCACTCTTAGTTCCGGCCCGACGAACTGTTCGTTCATCAACTTGGGAGTGTTCCTTATGAAATATCTAACGCCGATTTGCCGTACCGCCTTGCTAGGCTGCATTGCAGCCACTACCCTGCCAACGCTGGCAGCAACTGAGCCGCGCGGATACTACGCAACCATTTATGCACAGGCCAGCCGACTCAGTTCGACAAGCTTCGATGAGAGCGGCACCGGCGAGCTTGGAGCTGGACTGACAGCCAAATTTGACATGGGATTTGGCTTTGGCGGAGACATCGGATTTCGGTACGGTAATGGCTGGGCTGCCGAGGTCGAATGGAACTATCGCCGACACGACCTCAAGTCATTAAGCGGATCAGATACCGCCGTGAATGATGGAGACTTCGCATCGAACATTCTGTTTATTAATGGTTTGCGCCGCTTCCCCAGTGCATCGGGGGGGTGGACACCTTATGTTGGTGCGGGCATTGGCTGGGTTCAAGAAATTGATTTCGACCTAAACTCGAGCGGTACCGATCGGGCATGGTCCAAACAAGGAAAGATTGGATTGCAACTGATTGCGGGCGCCGAGATACCCATGAGCAAGGACTGGAGACTGACTGCAGATGTTCGAATGCTCCGGCTTGGTAGCGTTGAACTACCGGCTGAAGAGGGTGTCACCGGGCGGCTTTCTAAACCGAACTACAACCCTGTATCCGTTCAGTTGGGCTTGCGGCGAATGTTCTGATCGCTACCAGGTAATGGTGAGGCTATCGCTATCGCTGCAGAGTTAAAACTCGCGCTGTTGCCAAAACGTGCAAGCATTTCGGCCTTGCGGCGGCGACTCACCGGCACTTCGAGACCATTACTCATCTCGCAGACTGCGCCGTCACCCTTTCCGCGAACACGAGCAACGTATTGGGCGTTTACCCACCAAGAACGGTGGGTCCTAATACCCACTCGGCCCTCAGACTCCTCTACTTGCTGAAGGGCTCCAAGCACCAGAGCGCTGCCGCGGGTCGTCCACACTCGAAGATATTGAAGCTCGGAACCAACTGCTATCAGCTCACCGCCCAACTCACTTGGCAGGGCGACACGCCACGCTGGCTTTAACAGAGCACCATCTTGTTCAGGTAACGATGTAATAAGCGGGTCAGATTCAGCGCTCTTTGCTAGCGGCGTATTCAGTAATGGCGGGACCAAACGCTGCAGGCGTGGCCAAGATATCAATGCCCATGCGGCAGTAACCGGGCCGACTATGTCAACAAACTCGTCCAATATTGCGGGTATACCGAAAGTAACACTGACCTCGACAGCTCCATCAGCATCGACTCTGACAGGAAAACCAAGAACCTGTTCCATTAGGCCCTCGCCGATCAGCCAGTAAATCGGTGAAAGAAAAATGGAACCAGCGATGCCACTTGCAAATACAACTACCCACAAAGGAAGTTGCTGAAATCTATCAACACGAGTAATCAGAAAAAGTGCACACTGCAACGCGGCTAATCCAACACCGATTTGCAAAGCCCAGAAAAGTGCCAGCCACACGAAGGGCGCCGTAAAACCGACATCGGGTTCTAACGCGAGTACCAGCGCCAAGAGCGCTACTCCAGCACCCCCGAGGTAGCTGACAATTGATCTGATTCCGGTAGGTGAGGACAATGTCTGAAGGGTCATGAGACGAAGTCTAAGTGATCAGGATTTTAAGGACAGATCCACAAGTCGTTCAATCACCCACTGTGGGTCGCTGTCACTTGGAAATACGGGGTAATGGACAGCAAGAATATGCCCAGCCCGTGCAATTAGAGTAACCCGCTTCAAAAGAGTCATACCTGCCGCTTGAAAGGCGGGCAGCTTAAGTGCCTTCTGAAATTCATAATTGTCGTCACTTAAAACCGGGAACGGCAGATGCAACCGCTGGGCCATTTCTCTCTGATACTCGGTGCTCTGTACACTCAATCCCATCACTTCAGCACCCAGAGTACGAATCTCCTGGTAGTGATCCCGAAAAGAGCAGCTCTGCGGAGTGCAACCCCTTGCCCCTGGAATCTGATCCCAACCATCTGGTAGTGGAACATTTGGCTGGCCGGTCATCGGATAGCAATACAGCACGAGCACACCGGGAATTTGCCCCACGTTTAGCTGCAAGCCCGTAGTTGCTTGTAGCGTTACCTGCGGTAATTTCATACCCAAAAGATGATCAGCAGCTCCATCATCTAAAGGCACTGGGAGTTCCTTAGGTAATTCGGTGAGATTCGTCATGTATGCCCCCATTAAATCAGACCACTCGATCTGGTGGCGATATTAAAACTCTGCCTCAACGCAGCGGTATGACGCACACGCGAAAACGCGGAAAAAAAGACGTACCGAGGCTAAATGCTTGATTTTATTGAGTTTTAACTAACTCGCTATGGTCAACAGCTTCTGAGCAAATCGCGTGCTCAAAATGAAATGTCATCTGATTTGTGGCGCTGTGACCAGCATTTCTAACTTGCTCAGGTCCGTCTTTTGAGTGGTCAGAGTCAATCAAATCAAGGCTTTAGAAGCACCGAAAAGCGGATCTCGTAAAGTTAGCGCAGCGACCCCTAGTGGTGCGTGGCGGAGAAGGAGGGATTCGAACCCTCGAAGAGGTTGCCCCCTTACCTGATTTCGAGTCAGGCCGATTCAGCCGCTCTCGCACTTCTCCATGGGGCGAGAGTATACATCAAACCGGTGCATGCGCTTCATTCACCAAAAACAGCGCACCGAATTGTTTGTGGCACCGCACCAAACTGGCACCACGCACCAATACTTACTCAAAATCCCGCACTAATTCCATTCAAATCAGGCCGAATGCACCGGTTTATTGCATGGCACACATTCTGCTTAGTGAAGGTGGAGACCTTGGCCAACGACGGACCCGGTCAATTGAATTGAAGTAATTGAATTACTGGACAACGGCGTCCATCCCAAATTTGCTTTGGCAAACCTGGCGATGCACGCCGTTTTTTCTTGAATAAAACTTTTGAGGACGTACACCATGAGCACAAAACCCACTGACAAAAAAACAGAATTGTCGGAAACACGCCGCACGTTCATCAAACAATCAGCAGCGGTATGGGGGTCTACACTGCTGGCAGGTTTTGGTACCCCCTCCATTGTTATGGCCCAGTCCACAACATTGGAAACCACCAAAGCCAAGTTGGGATTCATTGCTTTGTCTGATGCTGCACCGCTGTTTGTGGCCGATGAAAAAGGTTTCTTCAAAAAGCACGGCATGACCGATGTTGATATCCTCAAGCAATCGTCATGGGGTACCACCCGCGACAACCTGGTGCTGGGTTCTGCTGGCAACGGTATCGATGGCGCACATTTGTTAACACCCATGGCTTACCTGCTCACCACAGGCGCGATCACCACCAACAATATTCCAGTTCCAATGAACATTCTGTGCCGCCTGAACCTGGATGGTCAGGGTATTTCTGTAAGCAATGAATTCAAAGACCTGAAAGTAGGTACCAATGCAACCGAGTTCAAAGCTGCACTGGCTGCCAAGAAAAGCGGTGGCAAACCAGTTAGCGCTGCCATGACGTTTCCGGGTGGCACGCACGACTTGTGGATTCGATACTGGATGGCTGCTGCGGGTATAGACCCCAACAGCAATGTGTCTACTATTGTGGTTCCTCCACCCCAAATGGTTGCCAACATGAAAGTAGGCAGCATGGATGCATTCTGTGTGGGTGAGCCTTGGAACCTGCAATTGATTCACCAGAAAATTGGCTACACCGCAGTAACAACTGGTGAGCTGTGGAACAACCACCCCGAAAAAGCTTTGGCTTTGCGTGCTGACTATGTACAGGCGAACCCGAACGCCACCAAGGCCCTTCTTAAGGCGGTGATGGAAGCGCAAATGTTCTGCGACGACCCTGCCAACAAAGATGAAGTAGCGAAAATCTGTTCACAGCGGCGCTGGATCAATGCACCAGTTGGCGACATTATCGAACGCATGAAAGGTCAGTTTGACTATGGTACCGGCCGTATCGAAGACAACAGCAAACACTTGATGAAATACTGGAGCAACCAGGCTTCTTACCCATTCCAAAGCCACGACTTGTGGTTCATCACTGAAAACCAGCGCTGGGGCTACCTACCCACAAGGTTGGACACGAATGCGTTAATCAAGAAAGTCAACCGCGAAGACATCTGGAGAACTGCCGCGAAAGAACTGGGAGTTGCCGCCAAGGATATTCCAGCCAGTACATCGCGCGGTGTCGAAAAATTCTTCGACGGCAAAGTATTCGACCCCAAAAACCCGAAAGCATACCTCGACAGCTTGACCGTTAAAGCGTTGAAGGTTTGATTCACCCTGCAATAAGGAAACATCGTCATGATGAATACCGACACGCTCGAGCGACTGCAAACCGCCGCCAAAGTGAAACGCAAACCCTTCGTTGAAACAGCGGCCTTCAGGCAACTAAAGGACAGCGTAGGAAAAGTGATTCCACCCATCGTGATCATAAGCATTTTGCTGTTGATTTGGGAAATTATGTGTAGCGGTGAAAGTGCACGCCTTCCCGGTCCAAGCAAGGTGATCACAGACACCTGGGAGCTAATCACCAATCCGTTCTACAACAACGGAGGCAGCGACGTTGGCATGGCCTGGCAAATTCTGGCAAGCCTGGAACGCGTTGCGATTGGCTACAGCATTGCGGTGGTAGTGGGTGTTGCGCTGGGTGTGTTGGTGGGTCAATCGACCTGGGCGCTGCGCGGTCTTGACCCTCTGTTTCAAGTGCTGCGTACCGTGCCACCCTTGGCGTGGTTGCCTTTGTCACTGGCGGGCTTTCAGGATGGAAATCCATCAGCAATTTTTGTGATTTTCATCACAGCCATTTGGCCCATCATCATCAACACCTCAGTGGGCATTCGCAACATTCCGGAAGACTACCGCAACGTGTCACGTGTTATTCAGCACAACGGCATTGAGTACTTCTGGAAAATTATGCTGCCTGCTGCTGCGCCCTATATTTTCTCGGGGCTGCGAATTGGTGTTGGCCTTAGCTGGCTGGCGATTGTAGCTGCCGAAATGTTGATTGGTGGCGTGGGTATCGGCTTTTTCATTTGGGATGCCTGGAACAGTTCGCTGATCAGCGACATTGTGTTGGCACTGGTATATGTGGGCATTGTGGGTTTCATCCTCGACCGCTGTGTGGCCTGGGTAGGAAACAAAATTACACGCGGCACAGCTGCTGGCTAAAAACGCAAGGAGTTAAAAATGAGCGATCGTTTCTTGAGTATTTCACAGGTTCAAATGAAATTTGAACGCAATGGAATCGTGAACCCCGTGTTGAAAGACATCAATCTCGAAGTCAACCGAGGTGAATATATTTCGCTAATTGGGCACTCAGGCTGTGGAAAATCCACGGTACTTAACATCATTGCTGGTTTGTTAATAGCCAGCGAAGGTGTCGTTATCGTGGACAACAAAGAAGTCAATGCGCCAGGCCCAGACCGTGCGCTGGTATTCCAAAACCACTCACTGCTACCGTGGCTTACCGTGTACCAAAACGTGGAAATAGCAGTTGAAAAAATTTTCAAAAGCAAAAAAAACAAAGCCGAGCAACGCGAATGGATTTTGCACAATCTGAACATGGTGAACATGAGCCATGCACTAGATCGGCTGCCCTCTGAAATATCCGGAGGCATGAAGCAACGCGTGGGCATTGCCCGTGCACTGGCCATGGAACCCAAAGTGTTGTTGCTCGACGAGCCCTTCGGTGCACTTGATGCACTGACACGCGCTCACCTGCAAGACGAAGTAATGCGCATTCAAAACGAGTTGAAAAACACCGTGGTCATGATCACACACGATGTGGACGAAGCCGTGTTGTTATCCGATCGCATCGTGATGATGACCAATGGCCCATCGGCAACGATTGGTCAAATTTTGAACATCGACCTGCCCCGCCCTCGCGATCGCCTGGCTTTGGCCGACGACCCCACCTACAACCACTATCGCCACGAAGTACTCAGCTTCCTGCACGAAAAACAACGCAAGGTAGAGACCATCACAAAGCACCGCCCGCCAAAAGCCAACCACGATAACAAGGTAAGCGCCAGCGCCTGATTTTAAATTTTTCAACACCGAAAACCGCCGCAAATTATAGCGGCGGTTTTTTTTCGACCCTAGGGAAAGTACCGATGGGTAAGGGTTTGCTCCTATTTAGTTAGCTCGTGTAGGCCATCACAATGCAAATTCGAAAAGTAAAACCAAAAACTACAGTCGAAAGCTAAATCAATTTAAGGAGGCAAAATGACTGATTCAGTGAACAACCAGAAGCGCCGTGATTTTATCAAGGGCACATCCGTGGCCGCAGTGGGTGCAGGCGCCATGGCGTTCCCCATGATTTCAACTGCCCAAACAGTGAACATGCGCTTCCAGAGCACATGGCCACAAAAAGACATTTTCCACGAGTACGCCGTTGACTTTGCAGAAAAAGTGAACGCAATGGCCGGTGGTCGTCTGAAAATTGAAGTGTTGCCTGCTGGTGCTGTTGTGAAAGCATTCGACCTGCTGGACGCGGTGAACAAAGGCACTTTGGACGGCGGCCATGGCGTTATCGCCTACTGGTACGGTAAAAATCCCGCCGTTGCGCTTTGGGGTTCTGGTCCAGCTTTCGGTATGGACGCAAACATGCTGCTGGCTTGGCACTACTACGGTGGTGGTAAAGAGCTGCAAGAAGAAATCTACAAAGAACTGAACATGGATGTGGTGTCATTCATGACAGGTCCAATGCCAACGCAGCCCCTGGGCTGGTTCAAAAAACCAGTAACCAAGGCTGAAGACCTGAAAGGCCTGAAGTTCCGTACGGTTGGTTTGTCAGTGGACATGTTCACAAAAATGGGCGTTGCAGTTAACGCATTGCCCGGTGGTGAAATTGTTCCTGCGATGGATCGTGGCCTGCTGGACGCAGCTGAATTTAACAATGCGTCTTCAGACCGCGTTCTGGGCTTCCCCGATGTATCGAAAGTTTGCATGTTGCAATCTTTCCACCAGTCTTCAGAACAGTTTGAAATCATGTTCAACAAGACCAAGTACAACAAGCTACCAGCCGAATTGAAGGCGATCATCCAGAACGCAGCCGAGGCATCTTCCGCGGACATGAGCTGGAAGGCTGTTGACCGCTACTCCAAAGACTACTCTGAAATGCAAAGCAAACAGGGTGTGAAGTTCTTCAAAACGCCCGACAGCATTTTGAAAGCCCAGTTGAAAGCATGGGACGAAGTGACCAAAGAAAAGGCCGCTGCAAACCCAATGTTCAAGAAAGTGTTTGAATCACAGCGTGCATTTGCTGCCCGTGCAGCCAAGTGGCAAGCCGACACATCAGTCGACTTCAAAATGGCTCAAGCGTTCTACGCACAAAAGAAGTAATTTGCTCTACAACAAAAAGCCAGCACCTGCACAACGGGTGTTGGCTTTTTTTTAACCGAATCCGAGGTTAACCCCATGTTATCTTTCCTTCATTTAGTCGACAAAATTTCCACCAAGGTTGGGCATTTGTTTGCCTGGACCATCGTGCTGTTGACTGGTGTCATTGTGTTCGAAGTGTTTTCACGATACGCATTCAACCACCCAAATCCATGGGTATTTGACGCCTCATATATTCTGTACGGCATTTTATTCATGATGGCTGGTGCCTACACACTGGCAACCAATGGACATGTGCGCGGCGATATTCTGTATGGCTTTCTCGAGCCCAGGACACAAGCCATCCTTGACCTGATTCTGTATCTGGTTTTCTTTTTCCCCGGTATTGTCGCACTGACCTACGCTGGTTACACCTTCGCTGAAGAAGCCTGGGTGATCAAGGAAATGTCATCGATCACAGCGGATGGGCCTCCCATCTATCCATTCAAGGCATTTCTCCCGCTCGCTGGTTTATTCCTGCTGATGCAAGGTGTTGTTGAAGTGATTCGCTGTGCAATGTGTATCAAAAACGGCGCCTGGCCCAAGCGGGAAGACGACGTGGAAGAAGTGGATGTAGAAAAGCTGAAAGCTTCACTCGGCAAGAACTAACAGGACTGATCATGAAAAAAGAACTATATTTCGGCCTTGCCATCATGGCGATGATCCTGATCGGAGTCGCCATTGCCTTGCCTGCACCTTCCGAAATGACCAATGGACACCTTGGTCTTCTAATGCTCTCGCTGGTGGTTGTGGCTATTATGCTGGGCTTTCCCACGGCATTTACATTGATGGGTATGGGCGTTATTTTTACCTACTTTGCCTACGAAGGGAACGTTCAACACACGCTCGATTTAATGGTTCAATCCACCTACAAGGTGATGACCAACGACGTGCTCATTTCAATCCCCTTGTTTGTGTTCATGGGCTATCTCGTCGAGCGAGCCAACCTGATTGAAAAACTGTTCAAATCGCTTCACCTGGCCTTGGCCCGCTTGCCAGGTGCCTTGGGTGTAGCCACCTTGGTAACCTGCGCAATTTTTGCAACAGCCACGGGTATTGTGGGTGCGGTGGTCACGCTGATGGGCCTGCTGGCCATGCCCAGCATGCTCAAAGCAGGCTACGACACCAAAATGGCCGCTGGCGCAATTACAGCTGGCGGTTGTTTGGGAATTTTGATTCCACCCTCTGTACTGTTAATTGTGTACGGTGCAACCGCGGGTGTCTCAGTGGTGCAGTTATATGCAGGTGCCTTGTTCCCAGGGTTAATGCTTACAGGGTTGTACATTGCCTACATCATGATCCGCGCGAAAATCAACCCGAAATGCGCGCCTCCCTTGTCTGAAGAAGACCGCAAAGTAAACTTAACGCCTGTTTTGGCTTCACTGAAAAGTACCTACGGTTCTAGTCGCGCGGTATCTGCCTTGGTCAATGGCCTGAAAGGTCGCCGTGAAGGCCATCTGACTACTGGGCAGGTTGCAAATCAGTTCTTTGTCGCCATGTTGCCTGCAATTTTTGCAGCCTTCGTTTTGGGTTTGGTTTATTCATCACTAACAGCCCCCAAAGAAGAGGCTTTTGACACGTCAGGATTGGTTAGTTTTGGCTCTGAATATCAAGGCTCCAGCACTGGCAACTACGACTTTGGCTTGGAAGAACCTGCAAGCGCAGAAACTACTGAAGCGGCACCGGCCCCTGAAGAACCAGCAGAACCAGCTTTGGCAGAAACGGCAGCACAACCTGCAGCAGAAGCACCAGCAGCAGCCGTGGCGGCAGAATCAACCCCAGTACCCAAAAATTTCTGGATTTCGTTGCTGGTGGTGACAGCTTTTTTGATTTACTTCTATTCAAAGCTAAGCTTCGAACGTCTTGAAGTTTTCAAAATGTTGTTGAGTTCGTTCTTCCCATTGGCCATTTTGATTTTGGCAGTTTTGGGCAGCATCGTATTCGGTTTGGCAACACCATCCGAGGCCGCAGCGGTCGGCGCATTTGGTGGCTTGTTGTTGGCTGCAGGTTACCGCCAACTCAACTTCAATGTGTTGCGTGAATCTGCCTTCCTCACATCCAAAACCACTGCCATGGTGTGCTGGTTGTTCGTAGGCTCATCTATCTTCTCGGCAGCGTTTGCATTGTTGGGCGGTCAAGAGCTGGTTGAACAGTGGGTGCTTTCTTTGGGGCTGACACCCATTGAATTCCTGCTGCTTTCACAAGTAATTATTTTCTTGTTGGGTTGGCCTCTGGAGTGGACAGAAATTATCGTGATTTTCATGCCAATTTTTATTCCACTGCTACCCTACTTTAATGTGGATCCATTGTTCTTCGGTTTACTGGTAGCCTTGAACCTGCAAACAGCATTCCTGTCGCCACCCGTTGCAATGGCTGCTTTCTACCTGAAAGGCGTATCGCCACCCGGGGTAACGTTGGGCCAGATTTTCCTGGGCATGATTCCATTCATGTTCATTCAAATCTTCGCCATGTTCGTGCTGTACGTATTCCCGCAAATCGGCATGTGGCTGCCTGAGGTACTGTATAAATAAAATACCGTGCAGATAATCTTGAACACATAAAAAACACCCCAATAGCCAGCGCTTTTGGGGTGTTTTTATTGGCAACAAGTGTGGACCAAAAAGTTTATTTATTGATGCCCGTTCACCAACATATCAACAAACCGCTGAGAGTCATCAATTTTGGCCTGAAGCTGATTGAGGTTGGACATCAAAGTAATCAACAGATCTTTCACATCAACATCCAGCGTCTTCTCCCATTCTGTACTTGGAACATCGTCTGTAATATTAATCGCAATAGCCACGCAAAGATGAATGAGCGCACTAAGCCCGCCAGCTTGGCTAATGACTGGGTGAGGATATTGACGTATTGATTCAGAAATTCTTTCCGGCAAATTCCATTGCTTGGCAATTTCTGCGCTTACCTCGGCATGGTCAAATCCAAGCAAGCCAATTTCAATGTCCACCCTGTCATAAGGAAATCGGTCCTCACAAACCTTGTCAATCTCCGATGCCACTTCGGGTACCGCCCGCTGTATTGCCAATACACCCAAACGGTGAATAAGTGCAGCTGTGTAAGCCTGATCCGTATTGTGGCCATACAAACCCGCAATATCTTTTGCAATAAAAGCTGACAACAGCGACAAACGCCAAAAACGATCGAGTTTGAAATTTGTTAGGGCATTGCCCGAAGTCATTAAGCCGCAGGCCAGCACCATGCTTCTAATTGAGTCGATACCAATGATTACAGCGGCGTCTTCAATACCTGCCACGTTCTTGGAACGCCCAAAGTAGGCCGAGTTAGCCAGTTTAAGTACTTGCCCGGAAATTACAGGATCGAGTCTCACAGCACTTGCAAGCTCTTGAATATCAAGGTTATTTTGATTTAATAACAGCAGAATATTCTGAACCGCTTTCGGAATTGGCGGAATCAAATTGGCGGTTTGCAAAATAGCATCGAACTTGCTGCTCAAGGTTGGGAGTTATTGTCAATTCTGGTGTTCAAGCTTGATTCTCAAGCAGCGACCCGGTTGTTTTGCGTCGATTCTTTGACCTCATTTCCGTCACGAAACTTCACGCCTTCAATTACCTTT
>JAJTEM010000012.1 GCA_021299735.1 Burkholderiales bacterium
CGTCCAATATTGCGCATGAATTGAACCAGCCGCTGGCCACCATGGTGTCGTATGCGCAGGCTGGTATGAATTTAAGCCAGCGTGGTGCCAGCCTTGAAATGTACGGGCAGTTGTTTGAAAAACTGCGTGATCAGGCTCAGCGTGCCGGGCGAGTGGTGGGGTCGGTACAGAACCTGGTGCGAAAGCGCAAACCCACGCGCGAGAATGTTCGTGTGGCCGATTTGATTGATTCAATTCAGTTCATGGTGAATTCCACAGCCATGCTGCATCAGGTGCGTTTGCACTTTGACATCTCAGTACCCGAGTTTGTGTTGTACATCGACAGAATTATGGTTGAGCAGGCTTTGGTGAACCTGGTCAAGAATGCATCTGAAGCGTTTACTGCCTCGCAGCGCATTCGCAATGTGTGGATACGTGCTCGCCAGTTGGAAAACTCATTTGAGTTTTCGGTGCGTGATGATGGGCCGGGTCTAAGCTTGAATAACACCGAGAAAATGTTTGAAGCATTGGTGTCGACCAAGCCAGACGGGCTTGGCCTGGGTTTGAGCCTGTGCCGATCAGTGGCTGAGGCGCACGGTGGTCGCTTAAAGGCCGAGGCTGTGCCCACGGGTGGCACCTGTTTTACAATGGACCTGCCGATGGCGGTCAAAGAATCCATGGAAGGGGAGCAGTCAGTTGGAGCAAACTAGAAAAGTGCAGGTGTTGCTGCTCGATGATGATGACGATTTGCGCGAGGGCATGAAATGGATGTTCGAAACCGTAGACCTTCCCATGCACGGGTTTGCGAATTTTGAAAGTTTCAAGTCCAGACTTGATGAGTACATCAACAGCGATGCAGAACTTTGCCTGTTACTCGACCTGCGTATGCCGGACATGTCTGGCTTGGAGGTGTTTGAGTGGCTCAAGCGCAGTGGCTACAGCCTTGATCGTTTGCCTGTGATCTTTTTGACCGGACATGGTGATATTTCCACCGCCGTGGAAGCGGTTAAAAACGGCGCCTTTGATTTTTATGAAAAACCCACCACGGATCAGCGCCTGATCGAGCGGGTCAAACAGGCCCTTCAAAAATCGGGCGAATATTTGGTAAACCTGGAAGTGTTGAAGCAGTGGTCTGTGCGAATAGACCGTTTGTCGCCCAGGGAGCGCGAAGTGATGTTTTTGGTGGCCAAGGGCAAACTGAACAAGGTAATTGCCTCCGAGCTGGATATCTCCATGCGCACCGTTGAGGTTCACCGGGCAAATGTGTTTGACAAGCTCAAGGTGCGGTCTGCCGCTGAATTGGCCACTTTGCTAAGCCGTCTTGGTGATCGCCTTGGGTTTGATCAGTTGGCTGGGCTGGAATAAATTTCCACCATATTGGGCAGTTGAACTGAATTGCCAAACAGTGGGTTTGAGGTAACTGGGTGTAGCTCCAGCACAAAAGCCCTTCGGGCCAGGCGATTTTCCCTGAAATAATTTTGAATAGTGTCCAGCCTTTGGCTGGCCACAGCCAGATCGTATTCAGCGCTGCCATCTGTTTCGGTGCTGGATCGAATTAAAATGGGGCCGGATCTGCCCGATTTTATAGCCTTGTTCAAAGCCTCCAGTTTGGGCAGGCAATTCGGTGGAATCTCGGTTTGGCTTGGCTTGAAATGGATTAACAGTTCAAGTCGCCTGTCCTCTCTGCGAAGCGTCAATTCAGCCGCTGTACTTTCAGATTCTGATAACGCATTGACCACGCCATTGAATAAGTCCAGCGTGGGTTGGTAACCGCAGTGTAAATCAGGGTTGCTCAACCGCTGAACAATGTTGTCAATTGCCCGCACAGGCGTGGTTGCGCAAAATAGAGCAATACACGCCAGCGAGATTATTTTTCCTCTAGAGCGCTTGCTCATTGAGCACCCATTCATTTTTTGCCATCAGGCTTTTTGTCGTCGAGTTCGTTGTCGTCAATCGGAAGGCTTTCGGCTGACTTATTTTCGAACCTGGTTTCCTGTGTTTTGTCCGGAGTTTTGTTTGTGATTGATTCGGCTTGCGCAAAAGTTACTTTAATTTGATTGGCAAGCAAATGATAAATGGATGCTGGCAGAATTCGTTTGCTGACTTGTGTAGAGATGGCAGATACAAAAATTAGCGGCATCACCAAATCATGGTTGTCCACCATTTCAAGCACAATGACGAAGGCAGTAATTGGGCAGTGGGTTACAGCAGATAAAACCCCTACCATGGCTAACAGCATCAGCGGGGCAGTTTCGCTATTGGTAAGCCCTGCAAAAAAATAACCAAAACCCGCACCAATCGAGAGGGTGGGCGAGAACACGCCGCCGGGCACGCCGCTGGCAAATGAAACTACTGTGGCCACCATTTTGGTGAGCCAGAACATTGGCGAGAGTTCTTCACTGTCTTGAAGTGCCGCTTTGGTTTCCTCGTAGCCTGCACCAAACACTTCAGCACCAAATACCAATGCCATAAGTGACAACACAACGCCGCAGCCTGCTGCAAACCTGTACGGAAAGCGGCTGCGCAAGCCACCCAAATAACTGGTGCTTGATACCAGAATCAACATGCTGCGCCCGTACAAGCCACCCACAATTCCCGTGAGAATGGCCAAGGTGCAAATAACCAGCCATTCCTGCCCCCAATCAATGGTGGCATTTGAATAGCCGAAATAAGAATAGTTACCTTGAAGAATCAGGGCGACCAAACCAGCCAGCACAATTGCCATGAGTAGTGCCGAGGTGTGCCGCATCGTTTTGCGACGCCCCAGTTCCTCGAAAGCAAACATCAGCCCGCCTAGTGGGGTATTAAAAGCCGCCGCAACTCCCGCTGCACCGCCAGCAATTATTAGTGAGCGTGTATCAAATAACTTGGCAATGTTGGGAAAGCGGCCAGCATACGCCATGAGTGCAGCACCAATTTGAACGGTTGGGCCTTCACGCCCAGCTGCCGCGCCTGCTGCAATCACGAACGGGGTGATCAGCAGTTTGCCCAAAAAAGCGCGTGGCCCCAACAGCCGTTGCATCAGCCTGGGTTTGGGGTGCTTTGTTACCTTGATGGCTTGCGGAATGCCGCTGCCACCTGCACCCCAGAAAATGGTGTTCACCAGCCACAGTGCAATTGGAAAAACAACAGGCGGTAGCAATAGAGCAACCCACATGTGCTCGGCAAACAGTTCTTTGTTCCATTCGCCTGCGTAGTCTGACATCCAGGCAAAACCGACCGCGAGAAAACCGACCAGCAGTGAAAAGGCGTAAATGACGGAGACAATCATGCCCCGGTCTGCCATGAAACGTGAAAGTCGAGCGCCTTGCGCCAGCCACTTGCTTTTGGAATTTGGCCGCACTGTGAGTGGTTTCCTGCTTGCTTGGTCAACAAGCCCAAATTGTCGCATAAAAACAAAAAACCCTCAGGCTTTCGACTGAGGGTTTTTCTTGGGTGTTGCCCCTTGCAGCTTTTACGCTGCTTTTTTAGCCAGCGCGGCGGCGGCTAAAGCCACCACGGTCACCCATATTGCGTGCCGCGTTTTCTTTGCGGGCACCCGAAGCGTGTTCACGCTTGGGGCCTGAAGGTGCAGCACCTTCAGCACGGAAGGCTGGGCGTGCACGCTCTTCCGAACGTGGGAAGCTTGGGCGCTCGGCGTCGCGGTTCCACTTTTTAGGCGCATCGGAATTGCCACTGAAGCCTGAAGGCTTGCGGTCACCGAAGGAAGGCTTGTCGCCAAACGATTTGCGTTCACCGAAGGGCTTGCGATCACCAAATGAGGGCTTGTCGCCGAAGGGCTTGCGGTCACCGAACGGTTTGCGATCGCCAAAGCTGCGCTCTTCACCTTGAACAAACGGCTTGCGGTCACCGAACGATTTGCGATCGCCAAATGCAGGTTTGTCGCCAAACGATTTGCGCTCACCGAATGCTGGCCTGTCGCCAAACGACTTGCGCTCGCCGAATGATGGCTTGTCGCCGTACGATTTGCGTTCGCCGAAGCTGCGCTCTTCGCGGGCTTCAAAGGGCTTGCGGTCACCGTAAGAGGGCTTATCGCCATATGATTTGCGCTCGCCGCCGCCAAAGCTGCGGCCTTCTGAGCGGCCACCACCGTTGCCAGCGTAACCGCCACCGCCGCCTGAACGGCCACGGCCACCACTAGGCTTGCCGCCGCGCGGGGCTTGTGTGAAGTTGCCGCGTGGCTCAAGGCCTTCAACCTGTTCTTCAGGAATGCGTGAATTGATGAAACGTTCAATGCCGCGAACACTGATGATGTCGCAGGCTTCCGCCAGGGTTACAGCCACACCTGTGCGGCCGGCACGGCCAGTACGGCCAATTCGGTGCACATAGTCTTCCGACTTCATGGGCATGCCGTAGTTGATCACATGCGAAATCGCGGGTACATCCAGGCCACGAGCAGCAACATCGGTTGCAACCAGTACCTTGATGTCGCCTTTGCGAACACTGGCCAGGCGACGGTTACGCACCACTTGTGGCATGCCGCCGTGCAGGGCGCAGGCGCGAACGCCTTCGTCTGCCAAGTCGCGGGCCAGGTTTTCAGCGTCAATTTGGGTGCTGGTGAACACAACGGCCTGAACCATATCTGGGTGCTCCAGCCAGTGGTTTAAAAGCTTGCGCTTGTGGCCACGGTTGTCGGCCCACATCAGTTTTTGGGCGATGTCGGCATTGGCCTCGTTTTGGGCCGCCATTTCAATGCGCTTGGGGTTGTTCATGATGTTTTCAGCCAAACCAATAATGCGCTTTGCAAAGGTGGCAGAGAACATCAATGTTTGAATGCGGTTGCCGCACAGCTGGTCGATGGCTTCCAGGTCTTCGGAGAAGCCTAGGTCAAGCATGCGGTCGGCTTCGTCAACGATCAGGGTTGTTACCGTGCTCAGGTTCAATTTGCCTTGTTGGGCCAAATCGAGCAAGCGGCCAGGCGTGCCCACCACAATGCGTGCGCCGCGCAGGCTGGCCATTTGTTTGCCGTAGGGCATGCCGCCCACCACGGTGGCTACACGAACACCCTTGGTGAATTTCACCAGGTTGATCGCGTCTTGGCTAACCTGTTGAGCCAGTTCGCGGGTGGGGCAAAGCACCAGGCACTCTGGGCCGGCCATGGCATCCATGGGGCTTTGTTCGCCGCTCATCATGCGGTGCATAACGGGCAGCAGGAAACCGAAAGTTTTGCCGCTACCTGTTTGGCTGGAAACCATCAGGTCTCCGCCTTCTTTGCCGAGTGGTACCACTTCAGCTTGTACGGGTGTGGGGGCAGTAATGTTCAAAGCGTTCAGGGCTTGCAGCAAAGGCGCGGCAAGACCCATGTCATTAAATGACATAGACATGATGATAGTTCCAATTCGATGTGGACTTAAAAATTCATCGACGAACAGAAATAAGACGACGCGGCTTGGAACTTAGTTGTTCCGGATGGTCGCAAGAGAACTGGCGGCGATGGGCGAAGCACAGCTTCTAAAGCTTGTGCCAACAAAGGCAACCCAACGCGGTCCAATGGTGAGAATCGTAAAACGACCCGTTGATTTGCAATCTGGACCGGAGTTTACTGGGTTTAGGTGCATTGCACAAGAAAATAATGTGGTTAAACCAACAATTAGTAGAAAAACACCACCATCCCCGCAATTGCCTATCAATTTTTCCGGAATCGGGACGTTATCACCTATAGAGGTATGCACTCAGGACTGGATTATGAGAAAACTGAAAATATTGATGGTGGCAGGCGCTGCGACCATGTTGAGTTCGTGCGATTTGTCGCAGATTCCGGGCCTGACCGGAAAGCTGTCCATGGAAGACAGCAAGGCAGTGGGCGCGGCATGCCGGCATTCGGGCCGTGCGCTTGAGGATTGTTTTACCTTAAACCCGAATACATCGCAGGCTGGTGTGTTTGAGGGGTGGCGTGACATGAACGATTACATGCTTGCCAATCAAATCGAGGTCGTAAAGCCTGAAATTCAAAATTCAGCCTTCAAGCAGGAAAAAACCGCGCACGACAAGCCAGAGCGTTCGGGTTTGCCTGTAGACCCTGGTTCTGACCCGACGGGTACGCCTGATGAGGCTGTGCCTTTGGCGCAGGGGCGACAGCGCTGGTTGCCCAAGGGGATTGAAGGAGGAGGTGGTTCAGGCGGCGCTGCCGATGACCCGGCAAAGACAAATTCTACGCAGGCCCCACCAACCTCGTTGAACAAAGCTGATTCCTCAGATGCAGGCCCGGTGGTTAACTCCAAAGAATCGCCTGTCAAAGAGGCGCCCGCAGCAGAGGCGCCACCCAGACCATGGGAGCGTAAAAAGGATCCGAAGAAACACACCTGAGAGGAGGTATTGGAATACCACAAGGTGGCGTGGGTGATATCCTGAAAGTTCACAATTGCACTTTAGGATTTCACGCGTGTCAGTTCGCAAAGCAGGTGGTGTTTTCGTTCTCTTGTGTTCGGTTTTTCCGCAAGCCGCATGGCCCAGTACAGGCGATCCGCAGGTGCGGGCTTTCCCGGCCAGCATCACCCAAGCTTTCGTTAAAAACGGCATCGCCGCAGGCGATTTCACTGCTTACGCACTTCCAATTTCTCCTT
Organism: Burkholderiales bacterium; assembly: GCA_021299735.1. Classification (GTDB taxonomy): domain Bacteria; phylum Pseudomonadota; class Gammaproteobacteria; order Burkholderiales; family Burkholderiaceae_B; genus Limnobacter. The sequence goes on from JAJTEM010000012.1 coordinate 6,543, forward strand.
TTGTTGACCGCAAACCGCAAGCATATGCCCATGGTTCAAGCCAGTTGGTTAACCCCGCTTCTGTGGCCAAGGTGTTTACCACAGGCCTGGCCTTGCAAAAACTTGAGTCCACGTATCGGTTCAAGACTGGTTTTCATGCTGATTCTGAGCCTGTAGATGGCGTGTTGAATGGTGCCCTCTACATCAAGGGCAGTGGTGACCCGGCCTTTTTGAGTGCAGACCTGTGGGCCTCGCTTCGACAACTTCGAACCCAAGGTGTTGATGTCATTAATGGTCCGGTTGTGTTGGACGATTCTGCTTTCACCGAGCAAATGCCCAGCCTTGGCCTTGCGGAGGAGGAGGCATTTGATGACGCCCCCCACCGCGCCTACCATGCTCAGCCCGATGCGCTGCTGCTGAATTTTGGCGCCATGTCGATTGATCTGAAAGTGAATGAAAACAACGTGGTGGTGGTGCCCGAGGAGGCCCCCAGAGACTGGGCGTTTGTTTCTGAAATCAATTTGACTGCGGGTGCTTGTGGCGCCTGGAAAAACGGCATGTCGGTGGATTTTTCGAAGCCAGGGCGCAATGTGGTGGTTACAGTGAAGGGCAATTACCCCAGGCGTTGTGGGCAGCAGCGCTTGCCCATTCGGGTGCCTGCACAAGACTGGTTGTGGGAATCGTGGGTGAAGGAAATATGGTTACAGTTGGGCGGCAACTTCGCTGGTCCTCAAGGTGGGAAGGTAATTAAAGGAGTAACGCCGCCCAGCACCATTGCCTTGTACACCCATTACGGAAAACCACTGAGCGATTTGATCAAACAGATCAACAAATGGTCGAGCAATGTGATGGCCCGTCATCTGGAGTTGGCCGTGGCCGGCACACCGCAGGCTTTCAATGCGCAGTTAAAGGACTGGCTGAAGTTGCAGGGCATTTCGGCGAATGACTGGTTTTTCGAGAACGGCTCCGGTTTGTCCCGCAATACCCGGATTGATGCAAAAGGCCTGGCTGAATTTTTGCGCAATATGGCTGCCCGCTCTGATTTCCCCGATTTTCTGGCTAGCTTTCCACGTGCAGGTGTAGACGGTACGCTTCACCGCCGCGTTAACAATGTGGACGGGTTTGCTTACCTGAAAACGGGCAGCCTCAGCGGTGTTCGTTCTTTAGGGGGTTATTTGCGAGACCGGGAAGGGCAGTTGTGGGCGGTGGGTATTTTGGTAAAAAGCCCCAGGGCCCATGACAGTTGGGCTCCGATGGAAACGCTGCTTGAATTTTTGTACAGAGCGGAGTAAAAACAGGCCAAAAAAAATGCGCTTGCCTGCAAGCCGCGCCAATTCTAGTTTTTCCTTTGTTAGACTGAACGATTAGTTTTATTCATCCGCACGGAGTCAATATATGGACAACAGCAAAGACAAACTCTTTAGTGACATGAAAATTGTATTGAGCGATGCCGAAGACTTGTTGAAAGCTGCAGCTTCCTCCTCAGGCGAGCGTGCAGTTGAGCTTCGTGAAAAAGCGCTGACCAGTCTTCGCCGTGCCAAAGAAGTGATGCAAGACGCGCAATCTGCCGTAGTTGAAAAGGGCAAGGCCGCTGCACGTGCTACCGATGATTACGTGCACGATCACCCCTGGAAGGCGGTGGGTATTGCCGCGGCCGTGGGCTTTGTGTTGGGCTTGATTATTAACCGCCGCTAAAGCAAGGCCGTGCTGAATCCAAACGCCATGGCTGCTCTGAAGCGGGTTGTGGCCAGCTTGTTGGGTATGACCCAAACCCGCCTGGAGTTGGCGGGTGTAGAGCTGGCACAAGCCAGACAAACCACGGTACGTACGGTGCTGTGGTCGCTGCTTGTTGCATTGGCAGCAGCTTTTGCATCGCTGTTTGTTTGCATATTGGTGATTGCATTGGCTTGGGATACTCATCGCTTCCTGGCAATTGCCGGTTGTGCTGCTTTTTATGCGGTGTTGGGTGTGTATTTTTATGTTCAGCTAAAAGACACTTTGGCTTCCCAGCCGCCCTTGTTTGAAGCAACCCTGGCTGAACTGGGCCGTGACAAACAGGCCGTGCTTGACAGCTTGGCCAGCGAAACCAGCGAACCCAGGGAACAGCAATGAGCAAAAAATTCGACGCCTTGGAAGCACGCAAAGAATTGTTGATGATGAAAGCCCAGCTGGAGCGCATGGAGTTTGGCGGACAGGTGGATGCTTTGAAAAAAGAATTCGCTTGGGTCAATGTATTCAGGCAGTTCGGTTCCTGGTTGGGCAAGCGCAACATGCAGGCCTTGGGCCCGGTTGCAAGCCTTGGTGGCCAGTTTTGGCAAGAGGGGCTGAAAAAGTATCCTTTGCTTGGTATGTTGGCCTCCACCGCACTGCTTCGTTTTCGCCGACCCATTTCAAAAGTAGCTTTGCGTGCGGGCATCGGCGCCGTGGCCTTGGCGGCTGGCATGTTCTGGTTTCAAACGAGAAGCCCTTGGGCTTCTCGTTCGGCGACTAAGCCTTTTACAGACCCAAGCGACTCATAAGTTCTCGCACACGTTCATCCAGGTTGGGGTCAGGCTGAATACTTCGGCCCCATTCACGCGTGGTTTCTCCGGGCCACTTGTTGGTTGCATCAAGCCCCATTTTGCCGCCCAGGCCGCTTACAGGGCTTGCAAAGTCGAGATAGTCAATCGGGGTGTTTTGTATCAACACGGTGTCCCGCACGGGGTCCATTCGGGTGGTGATCGCCCAAATAACCTCCTTCCAGTCGCGCGCGTTCACATCATCATCCACCACAACAATAAATTTGGTGTACATGAATTGGCGCAAGAAGCTCCAGGCGCCCATCATGACGCGCTTGGCATGCCCAGCATAGGCCTTCTTCATTGAAATAACAGCCATGCGATAGCTGCAGCCCTCTGGCGGCAGGTAAAAGTCGATTATTTCCGGAAATTGCTTTTGCAAAATGGGCACAAACACCTCGTTCAAGGCCACGCCCAGTACGGCGGGTTCATCGGGCGGTTTGCCGGTGTAGGTGCTGTGGTAAATGGCATCGTTGCGCAGGGTAATGCGGTCTACGGTGAACACCGGGAACCAGTCTTGCTCGTTGTAATAACCCGTGTGGTCGCCGTAAGGGCCTTCCAGGGCGCAGTCCCAATCCTTCAAATATTCAGGCACGGGCGGGGGTTCGCGCAGCACGGTGACACCCTCTCGTATAGCGGGTACCTCGCCATCGGTTCGGCCTTTTCGGGCGGCAACGGCAATTGGGTGGTTGTAGGGGTAAATGTGGCCTTCAAGCACCATTTCAGCTTCAGCCGGAACCTGCAGTTCATTTCCCTTGCAGGCCACCAGTTCGGTGCGGCTGCCGCGCAGAAGACCTGCGAACTGATATTCCGAAAGCGTGTCGGGCACCGGGGTTACTGCGCCAAGAATGGTGGCGGGGTCGGCGCCCAAGGCGACGGAAATTGGAAACGGCTGGCCGGGGTACTTCAGGGCATGGTCTCGAAAATCGAGCGCACCGCCGCGGTGGGCCAGCCACCGCATAATGAGCCGGTTTTTGCCAATTTGTTGCTGACGGTAAATACCCAGGTTCTGGCGTTTTCGGTTCGGGCCTTTGGTGACTACCAATCCCCATGTAAGCAGGGGGGCAGCATCGTCAGGCCAGCATGTCCAAATGGGTATCCGGTTCAGGTCAACATCCGGGCCTTCTACTACGTTTTCCTGGCATGGCGCTTTGCTGACCACCTTGGGTGCCATCGATAGCACCTGTTTCACCAAGGGCAGCTTGTCCAGTGCGTCTCGCATTCCCTTGGGTGGCTCGGGTTCTTTCAGGTAAGCCAGTGTTCGGCCAATTTCTCGCAGCGCTTCGGTGTTGTTGGCGCCCATGCCCATGGCAACCCGTTTGGGTGTGCCAAACAGGTTGCCTAATACTTTATGGTTGTAACCATGGGGGGCGTCAAACAGCAAAGCGGGGCCTTCGGCCCTAAGCACTTTGTCGCAAAGGTGGGTCATTTCCAGAATGGGGCTTACCGATTCAGGTATCCGCTGGAGTTCACCTTCTTTGTAGAGTAAATCAATGAAGTCTCGAAGGTTTTTATATCGCATTGTGAAAAAAACTGCCTGATTGTGGTCCGAAAGGAACATTTCACAAGAAATAACAACCCATCGAAATAAGGCCTCCACAAGCGTTTCCAAAGGAGGCAAGGCCTAAAAAGCGGTTGATAGTTCATGCTTTGAGTAGAACGACTCTACCAGATTTCGGATTGACCACTGGCCAGGTTGACCCTAGAATCCGTTCAGCTTTGTGACGGGTATCAACAATGTCACACAAACGCAGTTGGAGGGCAAAGCCTTGAGGGAACTTAAGTTTGCCTAACTTCATCTTAAGAGTGCTTTAACCAAGCAGTACAAAGAAGTTGTTGGTTAAAGCAGAACGTTCTGCCTCACGGACAAAATGGAGGCAGATGCACCGCTGAGTCAAACAATGCAGGGTTTAGCCTGCGTTTGCGTAGCAGAGGAGGTTGCATGCAGCAGTACGAAACCATTCTGAGCGTCAATGGCCAGCAGGCCCAGTCCCGGAATTTACTTCAATCTTTAAAGCAGGCTGTTACTGGTCTGGGCGTCGCAACGTCGGTTTTGGCGACAGGTGCCGTGGCAATTTTGTTGTCGAATGCTGAACTTCGAAGTCAGGTGTTCTTCTCGGCCCCTGTGCAGGCAATTTTTGCCGCGGAAATTGATTTGCTCAGCGCAGGGCTTGTGGCGACACGCCCAGAGGCGCTTAAAAGCGCCCCCAACTCCGTTGCAGCTTCATCAGATTCAAAAAATCTGATGCCAGTGAAGTTCAATTCAATTGATTTGAGCAAACCGCTTACACCAGGTCAACGTCAAGTCACCTCATATTTGGCCAAGCGTTACAGCGTGTCACCGGAGGCGGTTGAATCCATAGTTCGATTGGCCTACAAGGTTGGCAAAGAGGAGAAGGTTGAGCCCACATTGATATTGGCAATAGTGGGTGTTGAGTCTTCCTATAACCCATTTGCCGCCAGCCCAGTGGGTGCCCGCGGTTTGATGCAGGTGATGCCTAAAATTCACAAAGACAAATTCGAGGCCTTGTCACCCGGTGATTGGTCGCCCCTGAATCCCGAAATGAACATGCGCGTTGGGGCCAAAATTATTCGTGAGTACACTCGCCGCACAGGTTCGGTAAGTGCTGGCTTGAGTTGGTATGTGGGGGCCGCGGTTCATGGCAACGACGGCGGTTATCCAAGCAAGGTGTTGGCGCTAAAGTCTCGCATTGATTCAGCCTACCAACAGGGCGGCTTGGTCGCTGCGCGTGAAAGTAACCAAAAGGTATCCGCAGTCACCGCTGCGGGCACCGAGGGCTAATTCACATTGCCTTGCCTTGATTGAACAGACGTATCCGTTCGATGGCGGTTTCCAGATTGTCCATCGAATTGGCATACGAAAGCCGCATCATTTCACTGCCCCGGAATCCCGAAAAATCTTTTCCGGGCACGGCGCACACCCAGACCTTGTTCAGCAGTTCCTTGCAATAGCGTTCGCTGTCGTAAGGAGACTTGGCGTAAACGTAAAATGCCGAGTCGGGTGTAGAGTGAAATTCGATGCCTGCCTCGGGAAGCGCCTTCACCACAAAATCCCTTCTTGCCTTGAATATTTTCCGTCGTTCTTCACAAATGGCCAGTGTTTCTGGCGCGAAGCAGGTCAGTGCCGCCCATTGCGCGGGCGTGTTGGGGCATATGCTTAAATTTTGGGCAAAACGTTCTATGGCAGGCAGCAAACTTTCTGGTACCACCATCCAGCCAAGGCGTAAACCGGTCATCCCAAAATACTTTGAAAAGCTGTTGATCACCACCAGTGGTGTTTGTTCACTGGGTGCGCCGGTTACTTGAAGCACACTTTGCGCAGGGCGGTCGTAACACAGCGACTGGTAAATTTCATCAACAATCACAAAACCACCTGCGTTGCTAACTCCGCTTACAATTTCCCGCATGGCCTGTTTGCTTAGCTGGGTGCCTGTGGGGTTGTTGGGCGAGGCCAATAAAACCCCTGCGGTTTGTGGGGTCCACTTCGCCAGCAAGTCGCCCCAGCTGGGTTGAAAGTTTTGTGCCTCATCGGTTTGTACAAAATCGGGAATGCCACCTGCCATTTGCACAAAGGTTTTATTGCAGGGGTAACCGGGGTCGGCAAGCAGCACTGTGTCGGCGGGGTTGACCAACGCAAGGCAGGCATACATAAGCGCGGCAGATGCCCCCGAGGTAATTACAATTTGGTGTGCAGGTACCTGTACTTGAAAATTGCTTTGATAGTATTGGCTGATTGCCTCTCGCAGTTCTGGCAAGCCAAGGGCTGACGTGTAGCGTGTTTTGTGTTCGGAAATTGCTCTCGCCAGCGCTTGCTCTATGGGTTTGGGCAATGGAAAGTCGGGCTCACCGATCGAAAGATGGATCACTTGATTTCCCTGGGCTTGCAGGGCGTCTGCCGCTTTCACCAGTTCCATGACATGAAAGGGTTGGATTAAATTGCCGAGACTGGACTGCTTCAATTATTCACCATTGTGAGTGAGTGGCGCCAACAAGTTGCGCGATTTGTGGAAACCCCTAGGGACAGCCTTACTGGCTAAGCCTATAATTTTCGGTTCTGTTGTTCACCTCAAAGAGAAGATTATATGGCTCAACCAATGGATCAGCGCTTCAGGCAGGCCGCCCTTGAATATCATGAATTTCCAAAGCCTGGGAAATTACAGATTTCGGCGACAAAAAGTCTGGTCAACCAGCGTGACCTGGCGTTGGCCTATTCTCCCGGTGTTGCGGCAGCTTGCGAAGAAATCGAGGCTGATCCTTCAACTGCGGTGCGTTACACCGCCAAAGCAAACCTGGTGGGTGTGGTTACCAATGGTACGGCTGTACTCGGCTTGGGCAATATTGGCCCACTGGCTGCCAAGCCCGTGATGGAAGGCAAGGCTGTATTGTTCAAAAAGTTTGCTGGTATCGATGTGTTCGACATCGAAATCAACGAGAATGATCCTGACAGGTTAATTGAAATTATCGCATCGCTGGAGCCAACATTCGGCGGTATCAATCTGGAAGACATCAAAGCCCCGGATTGTTTCAAGGTAGAGCGTGCCTTGCGCAAGCGCATGAATATTCCGGTATTTCACGATGACCAGCACGGCACCGCAATTGTGGTGGGCGCGGCTATTTTGAACGGTCTGGAAGTGATTGGCAAAAAGCTGGATGAAGTAAAGTTTGTGGTTTCCGGTGCGGGTGCTGCAGCGTTGGCTTGCCTTGAGTTGCTGGTTGAATTGGGCTTGCCCCGCAAAAACGTGTGGGTAACTGACATTGATGGCGTGGTTTACAAGGGCCGCGCCACCAACATGGACCCCGACAAGGAACTGTTCGCGCAGGAAACTGCAGCGCGCACACTGGCCGATGTAATCAAGGATGCTGATGTATTTTTGGGTTTGTCGGCTGGCGGCGTGTTGAAGCAAGACATGGTTCGCGCCATGGCGGCTAAACCTCTAATTCTGGCCTTGGCCAACCCCACGCCAGAAATTCTGCCTGAGCAGGTGAAGGAAGTTCGCGACGATGCCATTATGTGTACTGGCCGAACCGACTATCCCAACCAGGTGAACAATGTGCTGTGTTTCCCCTTTATTTTCAGGGGCGCTTTGGATGTGGGTGCCACCACCATTACCAAAGAAATGGAAATTGCAGCAGTTCGCGCCGTGGCCGAGTTGGCCCGCAAAGAACAGTCCGATGTAGTAGCCTCTGCCTACCGTACACAGAATTTAAGCTTCGGCCCCGAGTACCTGATTCCCAAGCCTTTCGATCCACGCCTGATTGTGCACATTGCGCCTGCTGTGGCCAAAGCAGCCATGGAAAGTGGCGTGGCCACGCGTCCAATCGCAGATCTGGACGCCTACAAAGACCAGTTGCAGCAGTTCGTATACCATTCCGGCACTTTCATGAAGCCAATTTTTGCGGTGGCCAAGCGTTGTGTGTCTGAAACACCGCAAACTTCACGCATCGTGTTTGCTGAAGGCGAAGACGAGCGCGTAATGCGAGCAGTGCAAGTGGTGGTTGATGAAGCCATCGCCAAGCCCATCATGATTGGTCGCCCCGCAGTTATTGAACGCCGCCTTGAGCGTTTTGGTTTGCGCATCAAGCCTGGTGTTGATTTTGAGTTGATCAACCCCGAGTACGATGAGCGCTACAAAGACTACTGGCGTATGTACCATGAGCTCACCAAGCGCAAGGGCGTAACTGAAGAGTACGCGAAAATTGAAATGCGCCGCCGCAACACTTTGATTGGTGCGATGATGATTCACAAAGGCAATGCGGACGGCATGATCTGCGGCACTTTTGGTACGCACTCGCTGCACTTGCATTACGTGGACCAAGTGCTGGGTCGCCGCGCTGGTTGCAACACTTATGGTGCAATGAACGGCTTGATGTTGACCAATCGCCAGGTGTTTTTGGTAGATACGCACGTGAACTACGATCCCACTGCCGCGCAAATTGCTGAAATTACCTTGATGGCTGCTGAAGAAATGCTGCGTTTGGGTGTGCAGCCCAAGGCTGCATTGCTGTCACACTCCAACTTCGGCTCCAGCAACCAACCTTCTGCTGTGAAAATGCGTGAGGCGCTTCAAATTCTTCGCAATATTGCACCTTGGCTAGAGGTGGATGGTGAAATGCACGGTGATTGCGCCATTGACGAACAAGTTCGGAACACCATTTTCTCGGGTTCTACACTGACTGGTGAGGCTAACCTGCTGGTGTGCCCGAATATTGACGCTGCGAACATTTCATACAATCTGTTGAAGTCAGCTGCAGGTAACGGCATTGCGGTGGGGCCAATTTTGTTGGGCTCTGATAAACCTGTTCACATTTTGACCGCATCTGCCACGGTTCGTCGTATTGTTAACATGACTGCCTTGGCCGTTCTTGACTCCAACTCAGAGCGGGTCAGTTCTATTTAAAGCAGCGTTTTAAAACAACAAATGGGCGTGCAAGGCACGCCTGTTTTTGTTTTGACTTATTGAAAATGTGTCGCACAATGGTTTCATGAGCGAACCAAACACATTTCACAGTGAAGACCACGATGATGTCACCGGGCTAGTGCTGTCGGGCGGTGGTGCACGTGCTGCTTACCAGGTGGGCGTGTTACACCAGCTTGCCAAGTGGTTCGAGCAAGAAAACAAGCGTGAATTCGATTTCCCTTTCAAAATTTTATGTGGCACTTCGGCTGGTGCAATTAATGCCGCTGCCCTTGCTTGTGCAGGGCGCAACTTTTACCAGTCCACAGACCGGATGCTCAAGGTTTGGGAAAACTTTAGTTCCGATCAGGTGTTTCGTTCTGATTCCTTAGGAATTATTCGCACCGGTGCGCGCTGGTTGTCTGCGCTTTCAATCGGCTGGATGTTGCGCAAGCGCCCAAAGTGTTTGCTCGATAATTCGCCGTTGTCACATTTACTGCACCAGTTGCTGCATTTTAGAAGGCTTGATGAAGCACTTGAGAATGGCACCATTCACGCCTTGGCGGTTACTGCATCCAGTTACAGTTCAGGCCGTAGTGTCACATTTTTTCAAACCCAGAAGGCGATTGAAAGCTGGGCTAGAACACAGCGAGTGGCATTGCCCGATCGCATTACGGTGGAGCATTTGCTGGCCTCTGCTGCCATTCCTTTCGTGTTCCAAGCAGTCAAACTGAACATTGAAGGAAAAATGGAGCACTTTGGAGACGGTTCCATTCGCCAACTGGCACCGATCAGCCCGGCCATTCATTTGGGGGCAAACCGGGTCATGGTGATTGGCTCCAGTCAATCAGACCAGGACCACACCGAGCGTGTTGAAATTCAAAATGCCTACCCCAGTTTGGCGCAAATTGCGGGCCATGCCATGGCCTCAATTTTTCTGGACAGCTTGTCGATTGACATTGAGCGCCTAAGCCGTGTGAACAAAACCCTGGGTTTGTTGCCGCCCGAGATGGCCACCAAAACCACTTTGAAGCCGATTGAGCTGTTGGTGATTTCACCTTCCGAGCGGATTGATGAAATTGCAGCACGCCACACGCAAGACCTGCCCAGGCCTGTGCGCACATTGATGTCGGCTCTTGGTGCCACGGAGGCCAGCGGTTCTTCTTTGGCCAGCTATTTGTTGTTTGAGGCCAATTACACCCGCGAGTTGATACGCATGGGCATTGCCGACACCATTGCCAAAAAAGACGCCGTTTACGAGTTCTTTCACCTGGGCCAATCGGGCCGCTGAGTTAGGTGCAAAGCCGCGTTACAATCAACGCTTTAAGGCAGTACAGGCGTTTTTTCATGCACTCACCTTTGGTTTCCGCGGCCTGGCATGCCAGGATGACCCATGCAGACGGTGCAGATGGCCTTTGCGTGGCGCATGGCAAACCTGTTGCGGTGTTAAGCACCTTCGATGCGAAAGAAGTGCGCACCCTGATTGAGCAAGCCCACAACTTGTCCAGAAACGGTTTGTATGTGGTGGGTGGGCTTAGTTACGAAGCTGCGCCAGTGTTTGATGCAGCTTTGCCGGTGTGTGAGTCTAATCATTTTCCTTTGTTGGAGTTTCACGCCTTTGAACCCAGCCAGATCAGTATGCTGGACAAATCGCAGTTGCAGCGCTTGCCCGACGATGCGCAATTCAGCCCTTGGCGTGATCAGCAAACCAGCCAGAATTACCTGCAAACCTACCAGCAGCTTAGGCGTGCAATCGAGGCTGGTGAGTTTTATCAAGTCAACCTGACCACACGGCTCAAGGCGTGCAGCCCACAACTGGATGCTTGGGCGGTTTTTCAGCACTTGTATGCAAACCAGCCTGCACCACAAAGTTTGTTTTTGCGCGGTAGCGTGTTCAATGCAATCAGTTTGTCGCCCGAGTTGTTTTTTCGCTGGGACGGCCAAGAGTTACACACTGCACCCATGAAGGGAACACGCAAGCCCGTGGCAGGTAGCCTCGATGTGCTCAGCGACAGTGAAAAAGACCGTGCAGAAAATGTGATGATTGTGGACTTGCTGCGCAACGACATGGCCAAGGTGTGCCAGCCCAAGTCGGTGCAGGTTCGTTCGCTGTTTGACGTGATGCATTTGCCCACAGTGGATCAAATGACTTCCAGCATTTGTGGCCGAACCTTGCCCGGCACTACGCTGGTTGATGTGTTTGCAGCCCTTTTTCCATGTGGCAGTGTTACCGGGGCGCCCAAATCGCAGGCCATGCGGCGCATAGCACAGTGGGAGCAGGCGCCAAGAAAATTGTATTGTGGCGCCCTTGGTGTGCTTGGCCCTGCTGGGCAGGTTCAGTTCAATGTACCAATTCGAACTGTGATTGAACAGGATGATGAACTGGAATATGGCGTGGGTAGCGGCATTACCTGGTATTCAACAGCCCACGATGAAAAAAAAGAGTGGTGGCAAAAAACCGCATTTTTACGACAGGCCACCTGCGATTTTCAAGTGCTTGAAACCTTGAGGCTGAACAATGGAACATGGTTGCATTTGGAAGAACACCTGGATCGAATGGCAAGTTCGGCCAACCATTTTTCATTTTTATTTGACACGCAACGGGTACGGCAGCAATTAAGCCATGTGGCAAACAACAAGCCGCAAGGCATTTTCCGCGTGCGTTGTTTGCTGGATGCTTGTGGAGAGTTGCAAGTTGAATTGCATCCATTTGAATTGAATGAGCGAGCTGTGCTGTTGCGTTTGGCTGATTTAGCCATGCAGGGCGAACCCGAGTTTATTCTGCACAAAACCACATACCGTCCGGAATATGAATATTTTCAGCAACAGGCCAACGGTGCGTTTGATGTACTGCTGTTCAATTCGCAAGGTTTGATTACGGAAACATGCCGCTGCAATGTGGTGCTAAAAATTGATGGCGAGTGGTTAACTCCACAAATTTGCGAAACCGCCGGTACTTATTTGTTACCCGGGGTGTTGCGGGCCCTGCTTTTAAGAGAAAATACGATTCGGCAAACCACATTGAATGTGCAAGACTTGCAGCGCGCACAGGCAGTGTGCCTGATCAATAGTTTGAGAGGCTGGGTGCCTGTAGAAAAAGTGGTAGATGCACATGACAGGGTGCTTTTTTCTGCCAACTAAAAACAATAAACAAGAAGGGAAAGTGAGATGAACCCGACCACCATTGAACTGATTGGCGCAATTGTTTTCGCAATTGCCGTAATTCACACCTTTTCAACCAAATATTTCGAACGCCTGGCGCACACACAACCCAACCATTCTGGTTTGTGGCATTTGCTGGGAGAAGTGGAGGCTGTGTTTGGTTTCTGGGCCATGGTGCTGGTTGTGTTCATGTTCTTCATCATTGGTAAAACCGGTGCAATTGAATACGTAGACACCCGAAACTACACCGAACCCCTGTTTGTGTTTGCCATCATGGTGATTGCTGCCAGCAAACCCATTCTGGTTTTGGCGGGGCGCATTGTGCGCGTGGTGGCCTCGGTAATACCAATTGACAGGCAGGTGGCTTATTTTTTCACCACATTGTCTATCGTGCCCTTGTTGGGTTCGTTCATTACTGAGCCTGCTGCAATGACGCTGGCTGCATTTTTGCTGCGCGACCGTTTTTATGCACCCGGTATCAGCAACAAATTAATGTACGGCACACTCGGCGTGCTGTTTGTGAATATTTCAATTGGTGGCACCTTAACCCCGTTTGCTGCACCACCCGTATTGATGGTAGCGGCCAAGTGGGGTTTTGACATGCAATTCATGTTGAGTACCTTTGGCTGGAAGGCAGCAACAGCTGTTTTTGTAAATGCCACTGTACTTACCTTTTTGTTTGCAAAAGAATTGACCGCCATGAAAAAGCCTGCTGAAAACGGCCTCAAGGAAGACATGCCAGTGTGGGTTATTGCCACCCACTTGCTGTTTCTTGTGGGTGTGGTGGTGTTTGCCCACCACGCTGCCATGTTCATGGGTTTGTTCCTTTTTTTCCTGGGTTACACAACTGCCTACAGCCGTTACCAAAACAAACTGATTTTGAAAGAAGGCTTGATGGTTGCATTTTTTCTGGCAGGTTTGGTGGTGCTGGGTGGCATGCAAGCCTGGTGGTTGCAAGATACATTAAAGGGCATGAGCCCCACAGCCCTTTACTACGGCGCCACTGCATTAACAGCAATTACTGACAATGCAGCGCTTACTTACCTTGGCTCGCTTGTAGAAGGTGTGGATGGTCAATTCAAATACGCCTTGGTGGCGGGGGCTGTTACTGGTGGTGGTTTAACCGTGATTGCGAATGCACCTAACCCGGCAGGTTTTGCCATTTTGCAAAAGTATTTCAACGACGGCTCTATCAACGCTGGCAAGTTGTTTATCGCTGCGCTCGGGCCCACACTTGTGGCGGTTGCCGCCTTTCAATTGTTGTAAAACGCTTTCGGGAGTTTTGTTTTGAACGAACAAAACATGGATTACCACGATCAAGAGCCAGCAGTCGAACTGCCCCATGATCTAGATGATGCGCAACGTGCCTTGGCCGAAGTGCAGGCCATGTTGCGCAAACAAAAAGTAATCGAAAGTGTTGTTCACAATCAGCAAACCACGGTTAACCCCGAGCGGCAAAGCCTGGTTGAGGAATTGGTACACCGCCAGCACCTGACCGAATTGGGCAACAAGCTTTACTTGCTGCACCCAGCTGACGTGGCCTATGTGTTGGAAAGCCTTCCCCAAGAAGAGCGTATGCTGGTGTGGGGCTTGGTTCGTTCCGACCGCGACGGTGACATTCTGCTTGAACTAAGCGATGCCGTACGGGAAAGCCTGATTAAAAGCATGGACAGCGAAGAATTGTTCGCTGCCACGGAATCGCTGGATGCCGATGAAATTGCGGAGTTGGCTCCAGACCTGCCACGCGATGTGGTGGAAAAGCTGGCCAGCAGCCTGAGCCTGGAAGAGCGCGAACAACTGCGCGCTGCCATGAGTTACCCGGAAGATTCCGTGGGTGCGCGCATGGACTTCGACATGGTGACCATTCGCGACGATGTAACTTTGGAAGTGGTGCTACGTTACTTGCGCAGATTTGATGAACTGCCTGACCAAACCGACCAGGTGTTTGTGGTTGACCGTGTGGATCATTTCAAGGGCAGTTTGCCCTTGGATCGTTTGCTGGTGAATGAACCTGAAACCCTGGTGAGTGAGGTCATGAGCCGCGAGGTGCTGATGTTGTCGGCACTGGATGATGCTTACGAGGCGGCACAGGCTTTCGAGCGTTACGACCTGGTGTCCGCACCTGTACTTGACCCTTCTGGCAAGTTGATTGGCCGCCTGACCGTGAATGAAGTGGTGGATGTTATTCGCGAGGAAAGCGAATCGGATCTGCTTTCAAGTGCTGGTTTGCGCGAAGAAGAAGACTTGTTTGCATCGGTTTGGGAGTCTGCGAAAAACCGGTGGTTGTGGTTGGGCTTAAACCTTTGCACTGCGTTTTTCGCAAGCCGGGTCATTGATAGTTTCGAGGGCACCATTGCCAAGGTGGTCGCTTTGGCCACACTCATGCCGATTGTGGCGGGTATCGCTGGCAATTCAGGCAACCAAACCATGACGTTGATGATTCGCTCCTTGGCCTTGGGGCAGGTTACAGCGGCCAACTTCAAGCTTTTGCTGAAAAAAGAACTGGCCATTGCCGGTTTAAATGGTTTGGTGTGGGGCAGTTTGGCCGGCCTGGCTGCGTGGGGCTTGTACTTTGGTTCGCCCAATGCTGTGATGTTGGGTTTGCTGATGACCCTGGCGGTGATGTTAAACCTGTTGGTGGGTTCGTTCATCGGGGTTATGGTGCCATTGGGACTTGAAAAAATCGGCCGCGACCCGGCCATGGGTTCCTCCGTTCTGCTTACATTTACTACCGACAGCATGGGCTTTTTCATTTTCCTGGGGCTGGCCTCCGTGTTCTTTTAGCGTTGCGGTTGCGCATGCCTTCTGTTTCAATTGTCATGCCGGTTTACAACGAAGTGCCGGCGGCTGGCGACAATTCCCTGTCGAATCGAATTCAGGCACTTGTTCAGCTGCTTGGGCCAGGTGACGAGTTGTTGTTGGTTGATGGTGGTTCTACCGATTACAGTTGGCCTGTATTGCAAACACTGGCCGAAAAGCACCCACAAATAACTGCTCTTCAAAGTGGCAAGGGCAGGGCTCAACAAATGAATGCAGGCGCAGAAAAAGCCCATGGCGATGTGCTGCTTTTTTTGCATGCGGATACTGTGTTGGGGCAGCACAGCTGGCGTGATTTTTTATCCAGGCTTTCCATCGTAGGTGGTGCGCCCGTGTGGGGGCGTTTTGATGTGTGCATTGAAGGGCAAAGCCGGTGGTTGCCAATCGTGGCCTGGTTCATGAATCAGCGTTCCAGGCTTTCAAAAATTGGCACAGGTGATCAGGCTTTGTTCTGTAGCCGCGGGCTGTTCAAGCAGCTTGGCGGTTTCCCAAACCAGCCCCTGATGGAAGACATTGAGTTGTGCAAGCGTTTAAAGCAACTTGCACCGCGAGCATTTTTGGCGATTGCTTCACCCGTGTATACATCGGGGCGCAGATGGGATTTAAACGGTGCCTGGAAAACCATTGTGCTGATGTGGCGCTTTCGGTTTTTGTATTGGCGCGGTGTGCCTGCCGCTGGGCTGGCAAGGCTTTACGCCGACACCCGGCAAAAGCTGCCCGTTACTGTGGCGGTGTTTGCCAAGTATCCGCAAGCTGGGCGAGTAAAAACAAGGTTGGCACCACTGTTGGGTGCCGAGCAATGTGCCGTATTCGCCCGCTATTTGTTGTTGAGCACCCTGGACAAATTACAGGGAGTGAATGTGGTCGTGTGGACTGATGGCGGTAGTGCTGAGCAATGGGCGGCCCTGTTAAAGGGGCGAACTGTGCTGCGTTACATTCAACCGCAAGGGCATTTGGGCGTGCGAATGCAAACCGCAGTTGAAACCCACTTGAACAACAGTGAAATTGTGGTGCTGCTTGGGCCAGATGCCGTTGAGTTTACCCAAGCTGATTTGCAAAAATTAATATGCGCAGCCAGGCAGCAAGGGCTCGCTTTTATACCGGCGCATGATGGTGGCTATGTAGCCTTGGCCTGCAATCGAAGCGTACCTGAAATTTTTTCCGAAACCATTCAATGGGGCACTGCCAGTGTGGCTGAGCAAACCCGTACTGCCCTGCAGCACAAGGGTTTGCAAGCTTTGTGGTTGCCACCTCAATTGGACATTGATGAGCCAGCCGACCTAGAGAAAGCAATCGGGTTAGCTTGTGTACCCGCAGATTGGCCTGCGCGTTATTCAGCACATGAATGACTGGGTATTCAAGGGTGTTCTATGAGTTTTTTTGCACGGAAAATCATTGTTGTTAAAGCGGCTGTTTGTTTGGGATTACTGCTTATATTGACAAACGCTTTTGCTCAGGGTACCAACGCGTTGAAACCATGGCCCGCAGACCCCGCAACTGGAATTCCCGCTCCCTGGAAAGCGCAATATCACCCGGATATTCCTGCGCATACCCAATTCAAATTGTTGAAACAGGGCAATCAAACCGTATTGCAAGCTGAAGCTGACAGTGCCTATGGCACGCTGGTGTATGCCTTTTCCAAATCTATGGAGTTGAAAACCTTGGCCTGGCAATGGCAAATATTAACTCAACCAAGCAATGCGAATTTGCAAACCAAGGCGGGTGACGATGCGGGCGCCAAGGTGTGTGCTTTTGTTCAAATTGATGAAGCCAGGCTGGGTTTGGGAACCCGCCTGGCTTTGGCCGCTGCACGTACTTTGTCAGGCGAGCGTTTGCCCGCTGCAACGCTTTGTTATGTGTGGGGATTGCCCGGCGAAAAAGTAGGGCAGTTGTTTGACAACCCTTACACCGACCGCGTGAAGAACATTGTGATTCGAGATGCTGCTAGCGCCGCTGAGCTGATTTCAGAAACTCGGGATTTGCAGGCCGATGCCCGCAAGGCCTTTGGCAATGAGTTACCGGAAGGCCCAGTGATGTTCACTGGTTTTGCGCTTGGGGCAGATTCAGACAACACGAAATCGAAAGCCAAGGCTTTGTTTGGCAGTGTGCAAGCTCAACCCTGATTCAAATTCATGGTTTTAACAATTCGCTCGCAATACCTGGCAATTTGATCAATTTCCAGATTCACAGGGCTGCCTGCTTTCAGGTGTTTCAAGGTGGTCATTTGAACAGTGTGTGGAATCAGATTAATGTGAATGTCGCATTCGCCTGAATCATGATCATCTACTTTGTTTACAGTCAGGCTGACGCCATTCACGGTGACTGAGCCCTTGTATGCAAAAAAAGGAGACAAGGTTTTGGGTGCCCGAATTTGCAAATGCCAGCTTTCACCTACGGGTGAAAAATCAACTACGCTGCCCAAGCCATCTACATGGCCGCTAACCAGGTGGCCGCCCACGCGGTCAGAAAGGCGCATGGCTTTTTCAAGGTTCACTTCACCGGGTTGGCTTAGGCCCACGGTTTTCGACAAACTTTCCTGAGAAACATCTACATGAAAGGTTTGGGCTTCCATGGCCACCACGGTCATGCAGGCCCCTTGAATGGCAATGCTGTCGCCTAGCTTTACATCGGAAAAGTCGAGAGTGGGGGCATGCACAGCCAAGCGCACGCCAGCATAGGCAGAATCCTGAAGGGGTTCAACAGTTTTGATTTGGCCAATTGATTCAATAATTCCTGTGAACATGTTTGCTACTACTCCTGGTTGTTTTGAACCCACGTAATTCGCAGGTCTTGTCCAATTTGTTCAAAAGATTCAATTGCCCAGCTTGTGTAAGCGGGCAGGGCATCCAGTTCAGGCAGGCGGAACAGGCCCTGGCCTGGCCCCAAAAAACGCGGGGCAATGTACTGCACAATTTCATCAACCAAACCCGCTTGCAGAAACGAACCATTCAGCCCAAAACCGGCTTCAAGGTGCAGTTCATTCACACCACGTTGTGCCAGTTCCCGCAACAGGCGCAGTAAATCTGTTTTTACTTTGCCAGCATGTAAACCTGCTGCCACTGGGGCCACGTTCAGTGCTTCAATATTTGTAGCGTTTGGATGTGTTGCCAGCCAGGCTGGGGCCTGCGGTTCAGTATGCGCAATCAGCACGCGCCCGGTCTGTAACAGGCGTGCATCGGGCGAAATTTCAAGCTTGCTGTCCACGATTACTTTCAGCGGTTGGCGCTCAGTGTCAATTCCACGCACGTTCAGTTGCGGGTTGTCAGCCTTTACTGTGCCAATACCGCTGAGCACTGCACAGGCTTGCGCGCGCAGGTGGTGGCCATGTAGCCGGGCTTCTTCGCCGGTAATCCATTGGCTGGTGCCGTTGTTTAATGCGCTAATGCCATCGGCGCTGCTGGCCACTTTCAGGCGCACCCAAGGGCGTTTGCGTTCCATGCGGCTGAAGAAACCCCGGTTTATCCAGCAGGCTTGTTCAACCAGTATGCCATGTGAAGTTTCAATGCCAGCTGCTTGCAATATGGCCATGCCTTTGCCAGCCACCAGCGGGTTGGGATCTAGCACTGCAGCTACAACCCGCGCAACGCCAGTGGCCACCAGTGCTTCAGCACAGGGGCCTGTGCGGCCATGGTGCGCACAAGGTTCCAGCGTTACGTAGGCGGTGCTGCCTTGCAGTGAGATGCCGCGTGCCTTAGCGTCGGCAATGGCCTGTACCTCTGCGTGGCCTTCACCTGCCTTGGCATGAAAGCCCTCTGCAATTGCAACGCCATCGCGAACAAACACGCAGCCCACACGTGGGTTGGGTGTGGTGCTGTACTGGCCCTTCCAGGCCAGGTTCAGCGCATGCTGCATCCAGTGTTCGTCGGTGGATAGAAGGGTAGCCATAGCGTAGCGATCAAGCGCCTTTTTTGGAAGCGGTGCGGGGCTTGGATTTGTTGCTGTTGCCCGTGCTTTCTGCGGGGGCTGTTAAATGTGCAATTTCTTCCGAGAAACTTTGCAGGTCTTCAAAGCTTTTGTAAACCGATGCAAAACGAATGTAGGCCACTGTGTCCAGTTGCTTGAGTTGTTGCATCACCAATTCGCCCAAAAGCTTGGTGTCTACCTCTCGGGCAGCACTTACCAGAAGTTTTTCTTCAATGCTTGAAATGGCGTCGTCAATGGCTTCTGCCCGCACCGGGCGTTTGCGCAAAGCGAGCATTAAACTGCCGCGTAGTTTGTCTCGGGAAAATTCAACCCGTGAGCCGTCTTTCTTGACGATGGCGGGCAGAAACAGTTCTGCCCGTTCGTAGGTGGTGAAGCGTTTGCCGCAGCTGCTGCACTGCCTGCGGCGCCGAATCGCGTCGCCTTCTTCAGACGTACGCGAATCGACTACCTGGGTGTCGGCGTTGCCACAAAAGGGGCATTTCATAACGCCGTGGCCCCTGCCTTATTTGTAAACAGGGAACTGGCTGGTCAATTCCTTGACCTTGGAGCGAACGGTGGCCAGTGTGGCTTCGTCTTCCGGGTTCTCAAGCACGTCAGCAATTAAATGACCAACAGCACGGGCTTGCTCTTCCTTAAAGCCACGTGTGGTCATGGCTGGGCTGCCCAAGCGAATGCCGCTGGTTACAAATGGTTTTTCAGGGTCGTTCGGAATGGCGTTTTTGTTCACGGTAATGTGTGCATTGCCCAAAGCGGCTTCAGCTGCCTTGCCGGTGATGCCCTTGGCACGCAGGTCAACCAACATTACATGGCTTTCAGTGCGGCCCGAAACAATACGCAAACCACGCTCAACCAGTGTTTCAGCCAATGCCTTGGCATTCAATACCACTTGCTGTTGGTATTCCTGGAATGCAGGTTGCAGGGCTTCGTGAAACGCCACGGCTTTGGCTGCAATTACATGCATCAAAGGGCCGCCCTGAATACCGGGGAAAATGGCGCTGTTGATTTTCTTGGCCAGTTCTTCCTTCATCAAAATGATGCCGCCGCGTGGGCCGCGCAGTGATTTGTGTGTGGTTGATGTACACACATCGGCATGCGGAACCGGGTTGGGGTATACACCCGCAGCAATCAGGCCGGCGTAGTGGGCCATGTCAACCATGAAGTAGGCACCTACTTCCTTGGCAATTTTGGCAAAGCGTTCAAAGTCGATGCGCAGGGCGTAGGCAGAGGCACCCGCGATAATGATTTTTGGCTTGTGTTCGCGGGCCAGGGCTTCAACCTGGTCGTAATCAATGGCTTCTTCCTTGTTCAGGCCATATGAAACCACGTTGAACCACTTGCCAGACATGTTCAATGGCATGCCGTGAGTAAGGTGGCCTCCTTCTGCCAGCGACAAACCCATGATGGTGTCGCCAGGCTGTAGCAGCGCGAAAAATACGGCTTGGTTAGCCTGTGAGCCAGAATTGGGTTGAACGTTGGCGGCTTCAGCACCAAACAGTTTTTTCAGGCGATCAATGGCCAGGTCTTCAACCACGTCTACGTATTCGCAACCACCGTAGTAGCGCTTGCCTGGGTAACCTTCGGCGTATTTGTTGGTCAGCTGTGAACCCTGGGCTTCCATCACGGCTGGGCTGGCGTAGTTTTCAGACGCGATCAACTCGATGTGGTCTTCCTGACGGGTTGTTTCCTGCTGAATGGCAGTCCACAATTCGGGGTCGGTTTGGGCGATGCCCTTTTGGCGGTCAAACATAACGATTTCCGGAAAGGATTGGGTTCAAGACAAGCCCAATATTCTAATTGATTTCAAGCGATTCGACCATCGACTTCGTCCATGTTTTGGCCGGGTTTGTCGTTGTTCAAATGACCAGTCCAGGCCCACAGTTTCACGCTTTTCTTGCCTTGGGAATCAATGTTGATCACATTTAGTGCGCAATTGGGCAGTTGCCATTCGCGTTGCTTGTGCAGCGGCTCGCCCGTGCAATATCTGTAAATACAATCGAGTACACCGCCGTGGGCCACCAGCAGGGTTGTTTTGCTTTGGTTTTTGTTGGCAATTTGCTCGAAAGTTGAAATTACCCTTCTGTAAAACTGGTTCAGGCTTTCCCCGCCCTTCAAGGGGGCATCGACCACGCGGTTTTTAAGGCCTGAAAATTCTTCCGGGCTCTTAATTTGCATTTCATCGCCTGTGAGGCCAGCCAAATGGCCGTAATCCCGCTCCCGAAGGCCTGTATTCAATTCAATGGCGGGTGTTTTCGCGCCGTGAATTGTTCTTGCCGTGGTGTGGGCCCGGCTTAGGTCGCTGCTAAAACAGTGGTGATAAATTTCCGCTCCTTGGGCTTCAAGAGCGTCAAAATATTCGCGAACCAACTGCGCTTGCAACAAACCATGCGTATTCAGGGCAATGTCGGTGTGGCCCTGAAAGCGTTTTTCCTTGTTCCAGTCGGTTTCGCCATGGCGCACCAGAATAAAGCGGGAGCCAGTCGGTTTTTTACTGACAATTGCACCAAAATCAAGGGATTTGGACTCCAATTGAGTGTTCAATTCAGGTGCACCTTTGCAAAGCGGCGTTTGCCAACCTGAATAACAAAGCTGCCCTTGGCCAAGCGAGTTGCCTTGTCCGATACCTTTTCACCGTCAATTTTCACGCCGCCTTGTTGTATGTTGCGGTTGGCGTCGCTGCTGCTTTCGCACAGGCTTGCAGCCTTCAATACCCAGGCAAGGCCTGCATCGGAATCGCCTTCCGGCAAAGTCAGAATCACTTCAGGCATGTCATCGGGTAGGGCACCTTGTTTAAATCGTGCCTCGAATTCGGCCAGTGCATCCACTGCGGCTTGTTGATTGTGAAAGCGCGCAACCAGTTCCTGAGCCAGTGCTACCTTGGCGTTGCGGGGGTTTTCGCCATTGGCACAGGCTTTTTTCAGGGCCTCGATGTCGCCCAGGGATTTGAAGCTAAGCAGGGTGTACCAGTTCCACATCAGGTCGTCGGAAATAGACATGACTTTGCCGAACATATTGCTAGGGCTCTCGGTCACGCCTATATAGTTGTTTTTGGATTTCGACATTTTGTCTACACCATCGGTGCCCACCAACAGCGGCATGGTCAAAATACACTGTGCGCTTTGGCCATTTTGTTTTTGCAGTTCACGCCCCATGAGCAGGTTGAATTTCTGATCTGTGCCCCCCAGTTCCAGGTCGCTTTTCAGAGCAACGGAGTCGTAGCCTTGCAACAAGGGGTACAGGAACTCATGAACCGCAATTGGGGTGCCGGATTGATAGCGTTTGGTGAAGTCGTCGCGCTCCAGCATGCGAGCTACGGTGTAACTGCTGGCCAGGCGGATCATGCCATCAGCGCCCAAAGGCATGCACCATTCGCTGTTAAAGCGGATCTCCGTTTTTTCTGGATCCAGAATTTTTACAGCCTGCTGGTGGTAGGTTTTTGCGTTTTCCTGCACCTGTTCTTTGGTCAAGGGGGGGCGGGTGCTGTTGCGGCCCGATGGGTCGCCGATCATCGAGGTGAAGTCGCCGATCAAAAAAATGACTTGATGGCCCAAGTCTTGCAACTGACGTAGTTTGTTGAGTACCACTGTGTGGCCCAAATGAATATCGGGTGCTGTAGGGTCAAGTCCCAATTTGATGCGAAGGGGTTTGCCTGTTTTTTCGCTTTGAACCAGTTTTTGAACCCATTCGGATTCAATTAGCAGTTCTTCGCAGCCACGCTTGGTCACTTCAAGGGCATATTTGACGGAATCAGATAAATTTTCAGTAATTTCCGTAAATTTGGGTGAGCTTCTATCAGGTGACTGGTTCATTTGGCAATCCTTTGTTACACTCTGGCAAACTTCAGTGTTGTATTTTTGAAAATAAAGCTGATTGTGGGCGATCGGCTCGTGAAATTTCACACATTTAAAACTAAAACATGATGCTTCAGAACTTATTAGAGCGAGCAATCGCCGCATGCGACCACGGCTTTTCTTTTGCCAGGCGCGTAATTCAATCGGGGTGGCAATATGCAGACTCTGCTCTTCCCCAATCTCACAATCATCGAAAGTGGGTCATTGTAGGGGTTTTTTCGTTTCCAATTCTTGGCGCGGTGGTCGCAATCGCTGGCTCTGTACAAAATTCACCTGTCGACTCTGCCTTGATCAATTCTGAGGTTGTTGTTGAAGCGGTTGAATTGAATTTGGCAGACCAGGGCGTGTATACCTTCGATCCCTTGGTGGCCGAAGAAAGAATTCGCCGTGGTGACACCTTGGTGGGTTTGTTGGAAAGAATGGGAGTTAACACCGCAGGGCTGGCGGTTCTTTTGTCGCAAGATAAAATCGCGCGCAACCTGGTGAATTTGCGTGCGGGTCGTGTTTTGACAGTGCAGCAAACAGCCGACGGTGATTTGGAATGGCTACGCTACAAAAGTGCTGTTGACGAAGACAGCCAGGAATCGATTCTGGTTCAAAAGGTAAATGGGCGGTTTGTTGCAAAAATGGAGTCCGTTAACTTTGAGAAACAAATCGTATTTCGTTCAGGCCGTATAGAATCTTCACTGTTTGCCGCCGCTGACAAGGCCGGGGTTCCAGATTCCGTGGCAATTCAGCTGACAGAGATTTTTGGTTCAGATATCGACTTTCACCGCGAATTGAAAAGGGGTGACGAGTTCAAGGTGGTGTATGAAGACTTGACCTTGGAAGGGCGCTCAGCACGTGCTGGTCGGGTGTTGGCGGTTGAGTTTGTCAACGACAGCAAGCCGCACAAAGCCTATTGGTTTGCTCCGGGCGGAGGCCGCACCGCAGGTTATTACAATGAGGAAGGTCGTAGCCTGAAAAAGTCTTTCCTGCGCTCACCGTTGGCCTTCTCGCGTATTTCTTCTGGCTTCACGCCCCGTCGTTTTCATCCTATCCAGCAGCGCTGGAAGGCACACAACGGTGTTGATTATGCAGCACCTACCGGCACGCCCATCATGGCCACTGCAAGTGGTACGGTCAAGTTTTCAGGTTGGCAAAACGGCTACGGCAATTTCGTTGAAATTCAGCACCACAGCGGCTACAGCACAGCTTACGCGCACCTCTCGCGTTTCGGCAGGGGTGTAAAAGTTGGGCAAAAGGTAGAGCAAGGTGATGTAATTGGCTACGTCGGGGCTACTGGCTGGGCAACCGGGCCACACTTGCACTATGAATTCCGCGTCAACCGGGTTCCGAAAAACCCACTCAGTGTTAATGTGGCACAGACTGAGCCACTGGACAGGCGTTCATTCGGTGAGTTCAAGCGTGTGCAGTTGGCGTTGGACCGTCGCATGGAGCTG
Source organism: Burkholderiales bacterium (assembly GCA_021299735.1). Classification (GTDB taxonomy): domain Bacteria; phylum Pseudomonadota; class Gammaproteobacteria; order Burkholderiales; family Burkholderiaceae_B; genus Limnobacter. The sequence continues at coordinate 30,689 of JAJTEM010000012.1, forward strand.
GCCACAGCTCAACGCTTGGCCCGTGCCCAGTAAGTCATGATCGCTTTGGGCGCCATGTCCGGCACCAGCACTGATGGTGTCGACATCGCTGCAATTCAGATTGATCCCAAAACCCAGGAAATGCGATTTCTCGGTGCAACAAGCGCGGAGTTTTCGCAGGCCCTGAGAGACACACTTCTGCGGTTGCAGGAAATCCCCCCCAAGTTCTCGGCCAGCACCGACCCAATCTCCATTTTGTTGCAGGCCCGGAAAGACCTCACCGAGTTGTATGCCAGTACAGTAAACGAGCTGCTGTCTTTTCTGGGACTGGAGCCAGCTGACGTTCGCGTAGTGGGGGCGCATGGGCAAACACTTCGGCATCGCCCTGACCTTGGCTACACCTATCAAATGCTGGACGGCGCATTGCTGGCCTGTAAAACAGGCATTGATGTGGTGAATGATTTCCGGTCTAAAGACCTTGCCTTGGGTGGGCAGGGTGCCCCACTTGTTCCGGCTTTTCACCAAGCGTGGTTGAATGGCAGGGGTATTTACAACCACACGGCGGTATTGAATCTGGGGGGATTTTCAAACCTTTCGGTTTTGAATGGGCAGGAGCAACCCTTGACCGGGGGCGATTGTGGGCCTGCCAACTGTTTAATGGACCTTTGGGCTCAACGTGCGTTTGGCCTGCCCATGGACCAGGATGGTGAAATTGCAGCGGCTGGTCGCCCGAACATCGCTTTGCTGGACCGTTTTTGGACTCATCCATTCTTTCGTCAATCCTGGCCAAAAAGTACAGGGCGCGACGACTTCAGTGCAGAATGGTTTGATCGTTGTCTTGTTGACTCGGATCACCTGTCTTCAGAAGATATCATGGCAACTTTGTTGGCCTTGAGTGTGAGGGCTGTAAAGTCATGTTTGCCTGTGTTGGTTGAGCAGGTATATGTGTGCGGTGGTGGCGCAAAAAACACTGCCTTGGTAAATCAGCTGCGCTGCGAGTGTGCGCCGACCGATTTTTTGCCAATTGAAAACCTTGGATTGCCAGCGCAAGCTGTCGAGGCTGCGGCATTTGCATGGCTTGCTGGGCAGTATTTGCAGACAGCGGCAGGAAATTGCCCTTCGGTGACCGGAGCAAGCCGTACTGCGGTTTTGGGGGCTTTACACTCAGCATCGTGAATTTTTTTGGTTACCGGCCTTAAACCTGGTTGCTGAGCAACGACTTGCCTGCTTTATTTTCTGGTTTGTGAAAACTATCGGTGCTGCTGGTGGGTTTGGTTGGTGCGTGCTCCTTGCCTGGAAACAGTTCGGATATGACGTTGAGGCAAGCGTCGGCCTGACCGGGAATCAAAGGAATTTGAATTATTTCACGCCCAAATTCCACTTGTGGATTGCTTTCAACGCTCGCATGGTAAATCAAAATGCAGCAGGGTTCGTAATCCAGCAAGGAGGCCAAAAGTTTAAGTTGCTCCGTGGCGTAGGCCTTCTGTGAGGGTTCTCCAGCGTAAAAAATGTACACCGGGGACATGCCTTTGCGCAGCGCATTCAGGTAAGCACGATAAGCTCCATTGAGATTGAATTCGACTTTGTCAAAGCCCTGCGTCGGCAACCGGCGTTGTATCTCCAGCAACTGCTCGTGGTTCACCGCCATTACTTGCGCTTCGAAAGCCGGGTTGGTTTTGAAAATGGTGCGCTTGCTGCGCAGGTTGATTTCAGCCTCTTCTGGCAAAATCACCTCAAAAATTGACCCCGCCAGTTTGCCGTTGTAGTAGCGGTTGCGGCATTCTGTTTTGGCAAGTATTTGCTCACTCAAGTCACGAACAATTGTGGATCCGTGGCCCCAACCTTTGTTGTGTGCGGCAACTTTGTTGTTTTCAACGCCTGAACCAGTGTCCACTACTTGAATGCTCGGCCTACCCTTGCGCATGCGCACACCAACGACAACACCACCCTTGTTCGTGTATTTGATTGCATTGTCCAGTCCATTTCGGATTATTTTGGTCAATGCGTCTTTGTTGCTCATTACCGTAATCTCGCTAGGCACGTACCGAATTTGCAGCTCTTTGACTTCGGCCAATAATCGGTATTCTTCAATCAATGGGCCGAGTACATCGTGAATGGCCACTTGTGACATGGAAACAGAGTTGTCATCTTGCGGGTATTTTATTGCATTGCCCAGCTGATCGAAAAAATCTTCCAGCATATTTTTCAGGGCTTTTTGTGCAGTTTGAATGTGTTGGTATCGGGCAGTTACTTCAGGATCTTTGGATATGGCCTTGCCCACGCTTGCCAAAATACCCAAGGTGCTAAGAGGTTGGCGCAGGTCGTGTCGAAAATCTTTCAACACTCTACGCCCCCGAAAAGCCAGTTTCATGATGTCTTGATCAATTTTTGTCTGGCCGTCCCGGCCTTTTTTAATTCGTGTTCTTGAGAAATCCTGAAAGATCATGTGGACAACGCTGCTGCCCAGCAAAACATAATAAAGCGCCTCAACCGTACTGAAGCTTATATTGGTTGTGAGTTCGTTTGAAGTGGATGCATGAAACAATCCATTGACCAAACAATAAAGCACACTGAAATAAATTGCTTTGATCAATGTGACTTTGGGCAAATCACTGTAAGTTTTGATAATTGCCAACAGGCAGATCGCTTGAACCAAAACAAAAGCCGTGTACACCAAGCCAGATGCAGTGAAGATATCCGCCACCGCTGCCAAACAGCCAATTGAAAACGGCACCATGGGTGAGCGGTCTGCGGAAATGGCGCCTCTTTTTCGGCCTAAAAACGCAGTCGCGAAAAACAGAAACGATAGCACCTGCAGGGCTGCATGAATTGAGCTACCGTGTTCCAGCTCTTGGTGAGTACCATACCCCAACACAAAGAAACCTAGCATCACAACCCCAATCACAGCGGCAGCATTCTTCCGTTGATTGGGGAGATGATTTGCAAAAAATGGGTATAAAGCAATACCCATTAACACTGCAAGCCCTGATAGTGAACTGTCTGTCATTTTATTGTTATAGTAATTGCCAGCTTTTTTGCCAGCAATTGGTTTCTATGCCGCGGCTGATGCGTTGAGTCTTGGAATTTTGCGATAAAGACTGACAGCCTGGGTTCTGTTTTTCACATTCATGCGTGTGAAAATTTCACGCAAATGTGTTTTTATCGTTTCTGGAGACAAGTCAAGCTTGCGGGCAATTTCTTTATTGGACAAGCCCGAAGCCAGAAAATGCATTACCTGTTGTTGCTTGTGTGTTAACTGAATGCCATTATTCTGGCCAAGTCGCCCAGTGATGTGCTCACCATTGGTTTGGCGATTGGACAACGCGTTTGGACGCCATTGAACCTGAACACCCGCGCGGGTCAAAGCTTCCAGCAATATGGCTGAGGTTTGTTCAAATCCCTCGGATTTGGACAATACCCAGGAGGGAGCATGCTGATTGGGCACTACAGAGTGGAGCAGTGTGTCATCACCACTCATGATCAGGGTGGGCAAATTGGAACTGATCAAGGCCAGTGTGTCGATTACGTTTTGCCCTTCACAATCAGGCAGGCGCAGGTCGGTGATGACCAGTGCGGGCGAATTTTTACTGAGCAGTTCTTTGGCGTGAGCAATGCTGGCAGCACACAGAATGTCTGCGTTCGTTGCCACGAATTCGACCAGGTCTTTGATGCCTGTCGCGAAAAGTGGATGATCCTCAATAACCAGAATTTGGTTTGATGGCATGAATGTCTCCTCCCGAGGAAAGGCTAGTTGAAAAGGTGTCACCACGTGTGAGCATATGAACATCTTTATTGGATTAACACTTTTTTCCAACCCTCTTTAGGGTGAGTTAATCGTTTCGCGTTCAGGTAGTCAATAGGCAAAACCAGTAATTAAAGAAATTTAAACAAATATTGCTTGAATTGGCTTGGTTCTGTCACATCTTTTTACCGAGTTCTGTTCCTATGTCTCAGCCTTGCAGGCTGTTAAGCTGTGCAGGGGTGGCTTTTCATTACAATAACGGGGTAGATCGGGAAGTTGGCTGATCCAAATCAGGCTTGAGCAAAAACATGAGAACAAGATTAGGCGCCGTGAGTAAACCAGTGGATGAAACGCAGGCCAGGGTGAGGCGCAAAGAACAAACCCGCCAGAACTTGATGCAGGCCGCGTTGACCCTGGTTGGCAATGGCAGCAGCTTCACGGCTTTGGGCATACGTGAAATAACCCGAGAAGCAGGTGTGGTGCCCACGGCCTTTTATCGCCATTTTAAAACCACAGATGAATTGGGTTTGGCACTGGTCGAAGACGGCGGTATTACCTTGCGCAGGCTATTGCGGGAGGCTCGGCAGGCCAGCCTGCCAGGTGAGGACATGATTCGGCATTCTGTGAGTGTGTTTGTCACTTACCTAAAGCAGCATCACCTTGAGTGGCGTTTCATCAGCTCAGAACGATCGGGTGGCTCTCCGGCTTTGAGAAATGCCATTCGCAATGAGATTGCTCATTTCACCAATGAAATGACAAGCGATTTGCGCCTTTTGAATATTTTTCCAGGGCTTTCCACTCACACGCTCACCCTGATTTGTAGCCTGGTGGTTACTTTGATGATGAATTCGGCCACTGATTTTCTGGATGCCCGGGCGGATCAGCCGCAAATCGAGAAAGAAATGCTCGACAACTTTGTGAAGCAAATTGTCATGGTTTTTCTTGGTGCAGCCCATTGGGAAGAAGAGCCCACGCAATCCTTGCTCAGTGGCTTGTCCAAACAAAAATGATAAAACCGATCGTTTATGTCGACCTGGACGGTACTTTAAGCCCCTCGGATGTTCTTCTCGAGAGTTGCTTGCTGTTGCTCAAGCGCAATATTTTTTATGCATTTTCGATGTTGTTGTGGGCAATCCGCGGAGCGTGGACGTTTAAAACCGAGGTGGCCAAGCGAATCAATCCGGTTTTGGATAATTTGCCCATTGACCCAGTGGTGCTCGATCGTTTGAACCAGTTGAAGGCAGCGGGTCACGAGCTGGTGTTGGCGAGTGCGTCCCTGCAACGCGATGTTCAAAAGGTTGCCAGTCGCTTGGGCATTTTTACCCGGGTGATCGGCAGTGAGCACAGCAATTTGAAAGGGCTGCAAAAACTGGCTGCCATTCAGGCAGATTGCAAGGGTCAGCCTTTCATCTATTTTGGCGACTCCTCGGTTGACATTCCTGTCTGGAAACAGGCTGCACTGGCATTCGGGGTGAATACTTCGTTTCGTACCCGCACCAAGGCGGCAGTGGCTGGCATTGCGTTGAACAGGGTCGATACTCGCAACAGAAGCGCCAAGGTGTGGCTTAAAGCCATGCGTATGCAGCAGTGGGCCAAGAATGGCTTGCTTTTTTTGCCTCTGATTGCTGCGCATGAGGTCGACTGGGCCTTGTGGGGGAAAATGTTGTGGGGGTTTTTGGCATTCGGCTTTTTGGCCTCAGCCACCTACATCTGGAACGATTTGATGGACCTGAATGCGGATCGCCAACACCCGCGTAAGCGCCACAGGCCAATGGCCAGCGGTGCGCTCAGTATTGGTAGGGCGTTTGTGTTCATGAAGCTTTTGGGCTTTACTGGTTTTGCCGTCGCCTGGTTGGCTGTGGGTTGGCAGTTTACGCTGGTGCTGTTGGTGTATACCGTGGTTACACTGCTGTACACCTTTGTATTCAAACGCACCGCTTTTGTTGATGTGTTGCTATTGGCCATGCTTTACACGGTAAGGGTAATTGCTGGCGGCGTTGGCACCGGGATAGAGCTCTCGAGCTGGTTATTGGCCATTTCTTTGTTCGTTTTTTTAAGTTTGGCCTTGGTCAAGCGTTGTGCTGAGCTTGAGTTTTTACAGATCGAGGGCACTCAGCCACAAGGGCGTGGTTACCGCATGAGCGACCTGAGCTACCTGGTGTCCATGGGCATTTCCAGTGGATTTGTGGCCGTTTTGGTGCTCGCATTGTATGTGGACAGCCAAAATGGTTCGATGCTGTATGCAAGACCAGAGTTTTTGTGGGGTATTTGCCCTTTGTTTTTGTACTGGCTAATGAGAATATGGATCATGACCTCCCGCAAGGAAATGATCGATGACCCAGTGCATTTTGCCATTCACGACCGCATAAGTTGGGGCTTCCTGGCCTGCGTTGCTGCGCTCGTGTACCTGGCTTCGTGAGATATTCACCGAGTATGTCGAGCCATTATTTATCATCAAGGCCTCATGGACTGGAGTTGACTTTAAACACCGCCAAGGGTTTGTTTGGCTGGACTGTGGTTTTGACCGCCTTGGTCAAACTGTGGCTAGCATGGTTTTTCCCCATGACCGGCGACGAGGCCTTTTTTCATCTCTGGTCGACCAACTTGAACTGGGGTTACTACGACCACCCGCCCATGGTGGGATGGTGGTTGTGGGCGCTAAGCCATGTGGGCAATGAGCCGATTGTGGTTCGCAGCCTTACCTTGTTGTTGACCACTGTAATTGCTTTTGGTGTGGTGCTACTGGCTCGTGAATTATTACCTCGTGAGCAGGAGCCGAGGGCGTGGTTGGCGGGGGCGGTTTATTTGTCCATGCCAGTGTCATGGTTTGCAGTGTTTGTTACCACTGACACGCCCTTGATATTTTTCATGGGGCTGGCCACATACACCTATGCGAAAGCGATTCGCGCCGAGTCGGGCCGGGCCATGTTTTTGGCAGGCTGCTTTTTAGGATTGGCCTTTTTATCCAAATACTTTGCTGTTTTATTGGGTTTTGCTTTTGGGTTTCATTTGCTCTTTCAGCGCCAGCGTTTCAAGTACCTTTTCCTTTTGCTGGCCGGTGTTTTGCCGTTTGCCAGTGTGAATATTGGCTACAACCTGCACAATTGCTGGAACAACATCATGTTCAACTTGGTGAACCGTCATGGGGATGCGCAGTTGGGCTGGGCCACGGTGCTTACCTACCTGGGCATGATGATTTATCTGATCACACCATGGGCTCTTTGGAGTCTGCTCAAGGGTAGCCGAGTATGGTTGCGCCAAGGCGCACTGGCCTTTGCCTTGTGGGTTCCGCTTGCTTTTTTTCTGCTGATTTCGCTTGAAAAAACAGTGGGTTTACATTGGGTGTTGGGCTTCTTGCCGATTGCTTTTGTGCTGTTGGCCCTATGCACGCCTAGCATATGGATGAAGCGTTATATCGCTTTTAATGCAGTGTTGTCGATTCCGCACTTGGTGTTGTTTGGTCTGCTAATGCATGCCGATGTGTCGGTTTGGCCCAAGAAAGATTTTCAGGAAGATGTGCTGTTTCACCGTAATATGCCCGCTATTCTGAAAAAGCTTGAGCATGGGATGCCCGCCAACGCAGTGCTTACCACCGTTGCTTATTCACCTGCAGCTTTGATGACCTACCATTATGGCAAAGTAGTGCCGGTTTTCGGCCCCGGTAAATACCATGCACGCAATGACGACACCTTTGTGGATTGGCGTGAAATGAATGGCAAACCCATTCGGATCGTGGCCAAAGCCAAGCCAATTGACCCTGCTGTTTATCAGGATTACCTAAGCAATATTTCGGTTCAAACCCAAGTGATTGAAGGCGTGCCTTTTACTATTGTCGATGGCCGCAATTTTAATTATCAACGCTTCCGGGATGTGGTGCTGCGGGAAGCGGTGAACAAGTACTACCAGATCCCGAGGTTTTTGCCTGTGTTGGATTGCCCGTTTGCACGCAAGTATGGGTTTGAGGAAGAATGTCGCCTGGTGCCCCAGGCGACCACTCACTGATGGCAACTATGTGGCGACTATTTTGCGTTTCCCGCAATCGTTTGCCACTTTAGCTCGCCTTGCAACAAAACTTGTTGATCGCTTTGCTTTAACTTCACTGGTATAGCCCAGCTTCCGGTTTCAGAAGTTTTTGCGGGTTTCTTGTTCAGCCTAGGATCTGCATAAGTGACCGTGCCGGTTTCCGATACCTTTACCCAGGGTGAATCGGCTGTGCCGGGTGTGTGAAACAATTCCACTGTGTTGGCCCAAGCGTGCGATGTGTTTAACCACACGCCGTCTTTGCGCAATTCAATGAATGGCTGGCCTTGAGAATCCAGTACCTGAAATTCGCCTTGCGCAGTGGCCATGCGGCTTAGCATCACTGCATTGCCACTCAAGCCGGGTACCATGGCATTCAAGCCTGTGAATTCAGGCTCGTTTACCAGGCTGGGGCGCCAGTAGCCTGTCATCGGTTCAGGCTCGATACGTTCAATTCGAATGTTGATAGGCTTTCCATTTGCGACCATGGACAGATTAAAGTGAGCAAGATCTTCCTTGATCAAGCGGGGATCGTACCAGCCATAGCCAGGCTGCTGGTCGAGTAGAACCCAGTTGGGTTTCAGCCTTGAATTCTTTTTTAGTCGCTCAGGAATAGGGCCACCGCCGGGTTGCCTCGAGCGGTGCCAACCGGTTGCATTCAGGTCAGCATAAAGCTTGTCTCGATCAAAACGCAGAAATGCACGTTTGTCTTCACCCAGTATTTCGATACGCTGTTGACCATCCGTGGCCAACGCAAACTGGTAGGCGTTTGTTTTCACCACTTGCAGGGTAAGGCCGTTGGGCAATTTGGCTTTCGGGCTAACGGTGGGTATGCCACCTTCCGAGCCATGTTCGGCATGGGCGAAGGCGCTATTGCTGACCAGGGGGCTTGAAATTAAAAGGGCATAAAAAGAAAACGCCAGGCAGGCGCCCAGCGTTTTCTTCACCCAGTTCGAATTACTTCTTCTGGGCATTGGCGGTCATCACTCCTTGTCCGTTGCCATGTTTCAACATGAAACTGACTGATTTGGAAGGCAGCAGCGAATTGTCTGCCTGCTTGGTGCGCACAAAAGTCATGTACGCGCCTTGAGGAACCACCGCGGCCTGGTCGGGAATGGTGAAACGAACGCTTTGACCGCTCATGGGCAGTTGCCCTTTGGGAATAACAACAGTGCGCTGGTCAGCATCGGTCAAGTGTGTAGTCACGGTGTGACGTACCAAGGTAACCGAGTCAATTTTGCTCATGTCGGTGCCCGGTGCCATTTCCAGTGTCACTTGTTGACCCTTGCGGAATTCACGCATCATTGTTTTGCCGTTGCCAACGGGTGTGGCGTTACCACCTGCAAAGCCAATCAATTGTGGCCGGTTTGGGTTGGTCACATACGGTGGTGTGTAAATCTCGAAAGAAGGGTCACGACCATCGTTGGGTGAAAAACCAAATGCCGCCAAATTAATATTTTTCAGGTAGAGCGTGGAAATTGGGGCATGGCCACCGATCAGTACACGGCCGTCTTGCATCAGCAAAGCTGTGTTGTGGTAAGTGCGGGGATTGTTGGCCACAGCCATTTGGGTCCACTTCTTGGTAACTGGGTCAAAGCGCTCGGCCGTTTTACGTGGAAACTCCACGCCGGGTGCTGCAACACCGTCCCTGTCACCACCACTGAACACCATGACGGAGTCATCGGGCATTAAAACGCCAGAACCATACCAGCGGGTTTCATTCAAAGAGCCAGTCACCTCGCTTTGGTAGTCGACAATCTTGTCACCTTCGGTTTTTACTGTGTCAATGCGTGAAGCAGCAACTGCCACGTAACCACCCGGGGAGGTCAAGCCCACCAGGGGAAGCACACCGCCTGCTGTTAGGAAACTGGCTTCCTTGTATTGGCCCTGTGCATTGGGCCGCAAGGGCATCATGATTGAAAATGTGGAGCCGCGCATGCCCGAACCCACTACTTTCTGCACCATTTGCTCGGGGTTGCCTGTGGTTACAGTGCTCAGCAGTTTTTGCAGGGCCTGTGGACTTTTCATGGGTGCACTCATCAATGTTTTTGTAAGTGCGCTAATGGCTGCGTTGGGTGCAGTTTGTGGGTTCAGAATTTGGGTGAGTGATTCAAGGCCCGCATCGCTGAATTTCAGAGGAAAGCCTGCATAAGCCAAATCGGACCAGGTTTGATTTGCAGGGTTATATGTTGCTGCGATATTCCACAATGGCTGGTCATAAGATTGACCAAACGGATTGAAAGCCTGGCCACCCGCGTTGTAATACACATGACCGTTGGGCAACAGGTGCAGGCGTGGGTACAAAGGTAACGAACGTTGTGCTGTCTCAGCGTTCACAGTCCACTTGTTTGTAACCGGATCATAAGTTTCGGTTTGTGGTACGTTGCGTCCGCTTTGTTCCGGTGCTTGTGGGTAAATTGGCTTCAGTAGTTTGGTTACTCCACTGGCCACGAACATTTTGCTGTCTGGCAAGGTAATCAGCGCTGGGTACCAGCGCCCAAAGTTCATGTTGGCCAATTGGCTCCATGTATTTGTATTTGCATTGTAGGCGCGGCTGTTTTTCAAGCCTTCCAATTCGGTCAAACCATAACCAATCAGGTTGCTGCCTGGTTCGCTGTAGTAGGCAGTTCCGCCCACAGCCATAATACGGCCATCGGCCAGCATGGCTACGTCGGCGCAGAAGAGGGCGCCGTCCGCACTGTTGGTTTCCTTGTTGGTTAAACCCGGAATCAGTTCAGTAATTTCATAGCCGTTGGGGTTGGCGCCGGAATCTACATCCGTCGGGCGTGTCCACAAATCGGCGGCGTTTGCTCCTTCGGGAATGCGCATCATGCGGGTTTGATCGTTAATGGCTTTCTGACCAAAATCCACCAAAATACTGAATTCGAAGTCTTCAGTGCCTTCAAGAGCATTGAAGTACAAGAAGTCGCCGTTGGGTAGCATGGAAATGGTACCCGCGGCTGGTTTGCAGCGCAGTTTGCCGTTCTTTCCAATTCCTTCGCATTTGTTGTCTGTGCGGAAACCTTTCAAGTCGGCATTGTTATCATCTGCAACTGAGCGTTCGTAAACAAACGGTTCGGCAAACGGTTTGCTGAAGGTGCCCTTTTGGTTTTCAGCAGCGGCCCCCTTGCTGGTGCTGACCGGGTTAAATTTGGCACCGATCAGGTCATCGAGCAGACCGGCTTGTACGGGTAACGCAGTTCCCAATCCGATGGCGATTACTGCAGATAGTTTATTCAGCTTGAACACGTGTCATCTCCTCCTGGCAAGCTGTTTTTGTAGAAGAAAGAACCAAGGAAGCGCATAGCGCTGAACCTGGCCTTCCTTACCTTTGTTAACAGTTGTTACTGTTGAAGTGCATTTTTAGATGCATCTTTCTAAAAATAATAACCGTGATTATAGTTTTGAACAATCGTTGTTATACTATTATTGAATAGTAATGTGACTTATAAATAGGTGAGTTTGAGGGCTGTTTCATGAAGATTTGTGAGCACAATGAAGTGCGTGGCACAAAAGAAAAAACCCCTCAGTTTTCACTGAAGGGTTTCTTGTTTGGTGGCGAATCAGGGAGACGACTCCAGGTCATCATTCGATTTGCATAAAGCTCAGAAAAATCAGGGCCTTAGGGTTAAAAATATCGCTTAAACCTGGTTGGCGAACCGGATGCCTAACCGGATTCGCTACCGGATTCTTAACCTAGATTAACTCAACTCAAGTGCTCTTGGTCGGTTTGGTTATTCTCTTTCGTGGCTTCTTAGGTTTGTCCGAGATCACTGGCTGCGATATCTCTACCTTGTTTTGATCAGGATCCTCGGGGCGTTCGAACTTGTCCAGAAAGTTGACCGTTGGCAGCAGCAACTCGCCATGGATTGAACGAGCCGTGATTTGAGCCACCAGCTCTCGTAAGGTAGCGTAAAGAATCGCCAAACCGTTCACTACCACCATATTGCGTTTGTCCAGCTCAGGATCGTCTTTGCGTGCGTAGTGAAAAAATCCGATTGCAGAAACATCAATAGTGTAGGGGCAGGTTTTTCCCTCGCCCTCAATATTAGGAATACTAAGCGTCAGTGTTAGTCCCCAACGGTCATCTTGGTCCGTAAGAGGAAAAACATCGAACTTTTCGCCAAACTTGACCCCTTCGAAGTCAAATCCAATGGCTAAGTCTCCACTCTCGGGCCGCTCAGGGTAGACGAATGGCTCAACTGATATCCGCAGGAATGCAAATCTCTCGAGCTGCAGAGTGCTAGGCTTCATGTCTTTGAAGCTCCAACTCATCGTTACTGCATGCAGTGTAGTCGTTCATTGAAAAAGTAACCAACTCCGCTGTTGATTGTCGCTGTAGGATTTGTTGCTGGATTCCCCGTTCAATTTCGCGCTTGCCGTGCACATACTTCATGAGTTCGTAAACGTTCGACGCGTCAACTATTTCAGGTTTTGCGTTCACAGGTTTAATCGAAAGGCTGACTTCGCTGTTAACGGCACAAGCCAACTTCGCAATCGTATCGATTGTCAGATTTGTATCGCCTTTGAGAATTTTACTGACGCGAGCCTCCGAGATATCAAGCTTTTTGGCCAGTTCTTTCCCGGTCAAGTTACTCTCTTTCATCAAATTCCAAAGGTCGCCAATGAACCCCATTTTGAGTTTGGATGCGAGCATTTGCTCCGCGCCGACCTTGCTAGCGATGAGATTCTGCAGTGAACTGCTCAAAAATAATGTGCTCATCTTTAACTCCCGTTACTATCTATTGCGACTACTTGCAACTTCCCAGTTGCTTCGTTGGTACGATATTCGTCTCGCAGCTTCTTCATTGCTTTCTTGGTCGAGGCCTCTGTCTTCTGAGTTTTCTTCACGAATCCCGGTCCACATATGATGATCCTGTCGTTAGATCCTCGAAAATAAGGAATCCTCAGATCTCCCTTGATTAGCTCATAAATCTTTTCAACTTTGTCAATTTCGTGAATCCACTTCGGAGGAAGGTTGTCAAATCCACTTGTTGCGATGTGAGCCATCATGGCGTATAGGTCTGCAGCGTTACTGTTGTAGTTCTTGTCCAAGTCGGCAAAGAACGATTCAACGCAGCAAGAATCCTTGATCACGACTGATGCGATTTCGAACTTATCTTTAACGATAATCTTAATCTTCAATATCTTAACCTATAGGTTAATTTTTTGGTTGTCTAATAAGGCCAGAAAAACAGGTTAGCTCAAAGTTTAGCTTTAGAATTCGGCTGCGATAGCCCAAAGAACTAATACCACTGATTTTTTAATCAGTGTATGACTGGTAATCCCCATTCACTGTTGATTGGATGCCGCCCAGGCGACAAGCCAGGAAAATTTGGGCAGATGACGTTGTTTTCCGGATTAGTACAGACTGAAAGGATTTATTCACAGAAGCCCCATGATTCGGTCTGTTTCAGCAAGAACTTTCAGAATGCGTTGATAGTGTTTGATGTCATCGAATGAAAGTAATTTACCCTTGCGATCTTTCAGCCACTTTTGCGCGGGTTGGTAACCACCAATAAAAAGGTCCCAAGCCACGGAGGGAATGGCATCGAAATACTGGGTAGAGTTGATCCAGATTCGGCCTTCTGCGCAGCTTGTTTGATCTACCACCCCTGGACCTTCACCCTTAAAAGGGTAAGGGGCAGCGCCAACTACTTCGGGTTCGAGCAAGTGCAAGCGCCGTAACTGGCCTCCAAGGTCAGCAGTTGTCCAGAATTCAGCTGGGCTTGTTGGCCATGGAATGCGTGGGAAGTCGATTTTCAGCAGATCAGAGTAGGTGCAGCGGTAACTGGGACGGTGCAGAACGCCGTAGATGTAGTCAAACACTTTGACTTCATCCGGTGTTCCACGCTCAGGATCGTTAGCAAGAGCTTGTAGCTTGGCGTAAAGTGCTGGATCGAAATTTACTAGGCGACGCTGGTCGAGATCTTTAGGGCTGGGGTAAATGTATAGCGGTGCTGCATACCCTCGCTCCTTTGAGCGATTGGAAATATAACTGTCATCAACGATTGTGTCGCTAATTGATACATGCGCCCACTGGTTCACGCCACCTTGACGACAGACGCCTAAAGCAATGTTGGGGTGGTTGGACATATGTTGCATGACCTCATCACGCGGATAACACATAAAGCCGCGCGAATTGCCCGTGTAGTAGGTCCATCGCTTATCAAATGGTCTGTAGGAAATTGGTTTGATGCGCGTTTCATCAGGATGAAGTGTCACATCTCTTTGTGCCCAGATCACTTGCCAGTCGCGAACGTCCTTGCCCAATGCGTATTTGTGTCGCGCTATTTCCGGTGGCAAAGCAGCAAAATCCTGCACACGTCTCCACAGGGTTTGCTTATCCATGTCGATAGTGAGTGCATCCCGAGCGGTGACAATACCCACTGAGTTTACTGGCATAAACTCCTGTATGCCAAACCCAGCCCGGTATGCTGCCTCCAGTCCATATTCCCGCCGCACTAGAGCATATTGCGGCGCGGGTGGTGTCAGCGGCCGCCATTGTGCACCGGTCAAGCCTACCTCGAATAGGTCTTTATACTTACCCGCGCGCTCACCCCACAACTCTGCGTGGAAAACTTGCGCCAGTGGTTTCGGGAAGTTGCCTGTGTGCTTTTTCTTCACACCCACCAAGATTGCTACGCCCTGTTGAATGTCGAAAACATTCTTATCAGGCTTGCCATCAGGTGCGACTTCTTTTTTCTTACTGTTGCCATGCAGATCCAGCACATACAACTTATCAAATGTGTGCAGTAAGTGCCAGCGCATGCCGCGAAAGGTGGGGTTATCAAGATAGCCGTGGTTTGTTATGAAACCCAATACACCCTCACCGTTTTTGGCAATTAAGTGCTCCGCCATGCGGATGAACTTTACATAGTCATCGTTGATCCACTTGGGATTGCGTTCTTGTAATTTTTGTTGGCCGCCTGGTTCTTTCTTGTAGGCATCCATCAAATCCATGATCCAGTCGCCTTTATTGCTGCTTTCCCCGGCGTATGGCGGATTACCCAGCACGCACATGATGGGAGTCTGCCGTTTGATTGTGCCAGCATCACGCGCTTCTCGAGTAAGCCATTGGGCCATGAACAGGTCCCGCACATCGCGTTCACCCTCTTCAAGGCTATTGGTTAGGTAAACACCCAAGCGCGGCGGAGTATTGCTGGGCTTATAGCCAAGTTCGGTAAGGATCATGTCAAGCTTCATGTGGCACATGGCGTAGGACGCCATAAGCAACTCGAAACCGTGAAGACGTGGGATCAGATCACGTTCTATGTAACTGGACCACATACCTTCTGCCACGTTTTTGACCTTAGGTGCAATGTTCTTGATGACTTCAGCTAAAAACGTGCCAGTGCCAGTGGCAGGGTCGAGTATCTGGACACGGTGCACATCTTTACGCGTGACAATAGGCTTACCTTTTTTGTCAGCCTGTCCAGTATCCCAGTCGATTGTTATCTTGGAGGTGTCGGCCAGTCCATCTGACAATCCAAATTCGGTTTGTAAGACTTCATCAATTGCCCTGACGATGAAGTTCACTACAGCCTCGGGTGTGTACCAGACGCCTCGCGCCTTCCGCTTGGCTGCGTTGTAGGCGGCCAAAAAGGTTTCGTAAAAATGCAGGAAGGGATCGTTCTGACCAGTGAATTTGCCAAAGCCCTGCATCAGCTTGTGCACGTTGGCAGCCTGAAACACGTCGGCCAAGTCGTCGATGATCCATCGTATGCGCTCGTCTAAGTCGGGGCCAGCAATGTAGCCAAATAGGCTACGCAGGAAAGGATTGGACTTTGGTAGCAAGTCCAACGCCTCCTGACGACTAAAATTGTCTGTAGAGGTGTCGTGTAAACGAGCCGCAAACATACCGTAGGAAATGGTTTCGGCATACAGGTCAGCAAATTCCTCGGTGGTAATGTTATGTATTAGATGCTCGCTGAAGGCAAGGAACTGGCCGGCTAACGGCGTTTGCTTTTCGACATCGGCTTCTAACGCCTGGCGTAGTACGTCTTTGATGAGCACAGCTTTCCCAGCCATCATCTCTGCAAGTACTCGTGGTGATGTAATTGTTTGTGGGCGTTGAGCGATAAAGTCTCGAAGCAAGTTCTCCAGGGTCATGAATTGACTGGAGTCGATATGAATAGTGTCTTGGAGCTTCCCTACACTTACTGAAGCGATCAACACACCACTGCGGAAAAAATGCCAGTCTAGGCAGTTGGTATAGATGAGGTTTGGAAGTGCTTTGAGGTATCTAGTCTGCTGAGCTAGATTGCTATCGCTGAGTTTTGATAAATTGATATTGAGATCTTTTGCCTCCAAATGTCCGACGGCGATCGCTCCACGTTGCACAATAAAGTCCGGTGCACCACATGCAACTCTTTTAGGCTCATTGATCGCGTTTATTTCGTCAGAAAGTGAATTTAAAAGAACTTCGAGTGCAGGACGATAGGAATGCTCGGTGGCAGCGCCTGTTTTATGAATGACTAAAACCTTGCTAACGAAATCTTGGACTAATTGCATACCTGCGTTTCCCTCATCACTACAGTTTTGACAACAATACTGCCATCATGATCGAATTTTAAGTTTTCCATTCTTGGCGAACAAGTACGGTCTATTTTTCATCGACCTCATGCAATCTTGATCGAGTATTAATAACAGTTGGGTTATAAAAAATTTTTGATGCTCAGATAAATCGATATCATCGTCATTATTCGACCAATCAAGTTAGGCATCACAGGGGAATCAAGTGAGTAAATATTACCCGCCGACAGATGGAGAGAGTAAGTTCAACTGTATCCATTGCGGAGTCTTTGCAAAACAGAAGTGGGGCCAACTCTATTACGGCTCACATAGCACCACCAGCTCTCCGATTACCTATTGTCGTTGTGAGCACTGTGAATATTTTAGCTACTGGCATCAGGGGTGCATGATCATACCTGCTGAAGCTCCGGTCTGCCCCCCTCATCCCGACATGCCTGCATCAGTTATTGATGAGTATAATGAGGCTCGCAGCATATTCGCTAGATCGCCAAGAGCTGCGGTCGCGCTTCTCAGGCTTGCTATTCAGAAGCTCATGCCGGAACTGGGGGAAAAGGGCGATAACATAAACGGTGATATAAAATCATTAGTCGCAAAGGGCCTTCCTGTTCAAGTGCAACAGGCCTTCGACTTCTGTCGCGTCGTCGGGAATAACGCCGTTCATCCCGGCGAGATAAATCTGAATGACACTCCAGAGATGGGGCAACATCTCTTCTCAATGATTAACTTTATTGTTGAGGATCAAATTACACGACCTAAGCAGATTGCAGAGCTCTATGCACAGCTACCTGAGTCAGCGAGAGCTGCAGTGGAGAAGCGTGATGCCTAGCCAACCATCCAAGCCGACACCTACGGAATGGCTTAACTTAAAGCTTTAGGCGTCCCAAATATGTCCCAAGCCAAGGTCACCCTCCTTGAGAACGCCTCGGTGTTCATAAATGAGTCGATCCGCAACGCGCGGAGGGCTAAGCGAGAGCCTCAGTACTGGTCCTTTGCAATCCTACATCTGATCCAGGGTCTTGAACTCCTGATGAAGCACGTGCTGCAACTTCAACACCCGCTCTTCATTTTTGAGAACATTGACAACCCGAAGAACACAGTCAGCATAACGCTCTGTCTCGAACGTTTAAAGAGTATCGCGAATATTCACATTGATGAGAAGGAAGTCCGCGTTGTTAAGAGAGCCAGTGCGCAGCGCAACAAAATTATTCACCACGAATACGACCTCAATCAAGATTACTACCGTTCGGTTTACGTCGAATTATTCGAGTTCGTTCACTACTTTCACGCCAAACACCTACAAGGCGAGCTTCACGGCCGAATAGATCCGACGCTCTGGCGCACTGAGGCCGAGTTGCTTGCGCAGTTCTCAAATGAATGGGTGACGTATCGAGGGAAGCGCCTGCCCAGTCGCCTTCCTTTCGACATCGTCATCGCACAGCGCTACACAACAGTTCGCAAACCTGAAGAGAATGGTTTCGTGTACTTGCCGCGCGATCGGTATCTTGGTGAGTTGGGCCCAGATTGCCCTGACTGTGGGGTCAACGAAGGTGAGTACCACACTGCGCTCTGTGACATTGAGCGCTGCCCTAGCTGTGGCGGGCAGTTGCTCATGTGCTTGGCTTCACCAGACGACTGCAATGTTGAATATTGGATGCCAAAGCGAGGTAAGGGTTTGTCACATTCAGAGACGGGGTAATGCTCGTCCATTAACCAAACGTTATGCGAAATGGAGTCGGACTTTTGATCAGCCACTTGGAAAAGCGATGTTTGCTGTGTGAAGAAGTGATTTCTGCAAAAACAGACTCTCGTGAACACTTAATCCCCAACTCTATTGGAGGGAGAAAAAAAGTTTCGGGCTTCCTGTGCGTGGATTGCAACTCAAAATCTGGGGACCGCTGGGAGTCTGCACTTGCGAGCCAAATGAACCCATTGAGTCTATTTTTTCGCATTA
Organism: Burkholderiales bacterium; assembly: GCA_021299735.1. Taxonomy (GTDB): domain Bacteria; phylum Pseudomonadota; class Gammaproteobacteria; order Burkholderiales; family Burkholderiaceae_B; genus Limnobacter. The sequence continues at coordinate 48,916 of JAJTEM010000012.1, forward strand.
GCAGGGAGCGTGGTGATGCACCTTCTCAGAAGTTCAAAACCACCAGTGGAGGTGAATGGGTACTCAATGTTGATGGATCACTAGACTTACCAAGACCTATCTATCAAGAGAAGAAAAATGAAAACGGCTTAGAAATTAACATTTCCGCGAGAAATATGAATGAAGCAAAAAAGATGCTGAAAGGTGTCGCGAGGAAATACTCTCAACTCGATGCTGATGCACTTCTAAAAAACGCTCAGATGACAACCAGCTATTCTCAGAATCCAGTTATTTTCAATTTTTCCTTCGGTGGTTCAGATGCGGGACGCTCAATTGTTAAAACAGCGCTCGCGTTGGTCTCAACCACTAGCGCAAGCGTGGGAGACTGTGAGCACGCTACACAATTTTTAAAGAAACAAGAACATGAGCCATGTTTTGGGTATTACTACGAAAAAGATTTAGTGCTTAATAGGCCCCCAGGAATCCCTATTCATATTGTTCATGTTAATGGCGACCCAGATAGTAACCTCATTCGTGGATATGTCGAATACTTCGGTGTAATGCGGGTTGTCATGTGTTTGTCGAGCAGCTACACAGGCAGTGTATTCTCAGCAACGTATTCGATTGATCCGATCAAGGGTAAGGAGCTGGATCTCAATGTTGACTTAAATTTGAGTTCCACTGAGATACGGGAGGCATATGACGATGAAAAGTGGGATGGCGATGCCTTAAAGAAGGCTATGGGTGAGGTTATAGGCCCAGCGCTGGAAATCCAACATATAGAAGAAAGGGAAAGAGTCCTGGATGAGGCCGTTCGCTATGCATTTGCCAATTCCGGAGCAGAAGAAGGTGAAAATATAACCAAAGAGCAACACGACCGTCTAATGGGCTTGCTATGGGAAAAATTGGAACCATGGGTATTAAACCAGCTCATTGGTCGCCATAGGCGTGATTAGGCTGACAAGTCACTGGACAAAGATAACTTACTCGCTCTGCTCGTGATTAACCGGTGAGCAAGGCACTCGCCGTTATTTTTTCTTTATCATCAAAATACTTACGTCAAGCAGGGAAGCCCAATGTCGCAAATGCAAGAAATTCGAATTCAGCTCGAGGGCGTGAGCACGGTACTGAAGACGCGTCGCTTCAAAGTACCGGCTTACCAACGATCCTACGCTTGGGAGCGAGAGCACGTTGAGTCTCTGCTGACTGACATTAATGACGCAATACGAAACAAAGAGAACGAGTACTTCCTTGGGTCAGTGGTCGTAACAGGACCAATTAATCAGCGATATGAGGTTGTCGATGGACAACAACGTCTAACTACTGTCAGCTTATTGATCGCAGCCATCAAAGACATTTTCTTGCGTGACGGCGATACTGATGTAGTTGCCTCAGTTCGTAGCGAATTCCTTGCGAGCACCGATAGAAAAACCAAAGAGAAAGAGTCAAAGTTAGTTTTGAATGAAATCGACAACGAGCTCTATCAGGAGCTAATCGACAGCATCCCGAACGTTGAGGCAGATCGATTCACACGCCAATCACACAAGCGATTACTTGAGGCAGCGCGAACCGTCTTCAACTACATCGAAGAGCTCTGCGCAAAGTCGAGGGACGCAGAGGAGGATCTTCATGCTTGGCTCGACTACCTAGAGACGAATCTCAAGGTTATCGTTGTAACAGCTCCGGACGATAGCAACGCGTTCGTCATTTTTGAGACTCTTAATGATCGGGGGCTTGAATTAGCAATCTCGGACCTGTTGAAAAACTACCTGTTTCACAAGTCTAGTGACAAACTTGAAGAAACAAAGAACCGATGGCTTTCAATGGTGGCAGTGCTAGAAAGCGCTTCTGATGATCCACTTGTAGTTACTTATCTACGCCACTTTGCCATGTCCAGATACGGACTAGTTCGAGAGAAAGAACTATTTGGGGTTATCAAACGCAAGGTTACGAGCAAGAAAGCCGCACTGCAGTTTTCATCAGATCTGCGGGATACTGCGAAGACTTACTCCGCCCTCATCAATACCGATCATGAGTATTGGAGTAAGTACGATGCCAAAGTTCGAGATTGCGCAGCCGCGCTTAATCTCCTTGGGATGACGCAAATTAGACCACTATTGCTCGCGATTCTTGAGCGATTCGATGCGGGTCAAGTCCGGAAGGCATTCGAAAAACTGGAATCCGTTGCTGTTCGATTTCAGATTGTCGGGGGTGTCGGAGGGGGTACTCTAGAACGGATTTACAGCGAAACAGCCAAATCGGTATCGGAGGGAAAGCTAACTACTGCATCGGACATAATCAAAGCTTTTACAACCCTCCCCGTCGACTCTGCGTTTGAACAGGCATTCGCAGTAGCGACAATATCCAAGCAAAACTTGGCGCGCTATTATCTTCGTTGCTTGGAGGTAGGAATTGCCTCCACAGACGAGTGTGAGAAGGTACCAAACAAAGATACGATGCGGGTGAATCTTGAGCATGTTTTGCCGCTTACGCTTGGCGCAGATTGGCAAGATACCTGGGTAGCTGATGATGCGCGTGCCTATCAGCGAAGGCTGGGTAATTTAGCTCTAATGTCAGCGAGGATCAATAGTACCGTTGGAAATGAAGGCTTTTCAGCCAAGAAGGTGCAGTACAAGAAGTCATCCTTTCACTTCACAAAAATGTTGAGCGATTTCTTTACTTGGGATAAGACGTCGATTGAGGAACGCCAAAAACAAATGGCTAAGATTGCAGTCAAGGTATGGGCCGTTAAGTGACGCGTAGCATGAACGCACTACGGCTTGGCCTGAGCGATTACTCAGGTTTTTAAGTTTATGTACCTGGTCAGCAAATTTTATTAGATTTTGAGTAACGCTGTGTGAGCCTGAGGTACTTTGCAATGTTCGTTAAACTAACTAGCGTTCTTGAAATTTATGGTGGCCAGAATGTCAGTTTAGGGTTTTCTTCGAGATTTGGCAGCGCTGCTCTCAATATTTTGAATCGTTGGTGCCAGGTTCCTCTCTGAATCCTTGGCATCAACCATAGATCCCAAATATTTGTTTAACGCTTCTGCCTCCTCTGCACGTTTCTGAATAGCCTTAGCTTTACGTTCAAGCACCGTCGCGTGGTCTTTCCACTCTTTGAGCTGAGAGCTAAGCTCCTCCATCTGCTTTTTATGATTTTGTGCCAGCTCGTTTAACCTAGACTCATCTTTGCTGAACGCTTTAAATGCACCGATTACAGTCTGCTCAATGGTCTCTGAAACTGCTGTGCATGTCGCCCCGGCGACACCCAAGGCTCCTCCCAGGACAGCCGTTATTTTTCCATCTTCAAGTTCCTTCAAACGCTTTTCAGCTTGCCGAATTTGAGTTTCCAAGTTTCGTCGTTTCCTAAGTGCCTCAACCGTTTTGATGCGCTCAAACTCAGCCCGTTGTCTCATCGTTTTTTGCGAATTGTATTCAGGCCGTGGAAGTCGAGCTCGTGCAGGGCCAAGGCGAGAGAGACCGAAATGCACTGCTACTTCTTCGAAGAACAGGTCTTGTTCTTTGCTCATCGCTTCTTTGAAACTTCGCCGAGCCTCGATGTAGTCTTTCTTTCCAACTTTTTCGCCCCCATTTTTCTGACGGTCGGCAGCTTTGTGCATCACCGCTTGTGATGCTTTGTAACCAGGGTGAATGTCAGTAAATGGTTGCCCAATTTTTGGCACTACAAAATAGTGCAAATGTTGGTGGGGTTCGTCTTTTCTATGTGCGATAACTCCAATGAGCTGAGAGCCATGAATCCCTTGCAAATACTTAATCGACTTTTGGAAGAATTTTTCACGCGTTGCGTCCTCCATTTCTGTTGGTGTTGAAATTACCCCAGCCAAGAGTGCATGGCAGTCTGAACGCAATTTACGCCCCATCCGGTCCCTCTGTGTTTCACGCCATTGTTCGAGGTAATTCGGGATATCAAGAATCCTGGACTGTTCCCCGTAGAGAATTTCTGCCTCTTCGATTTTCTTAATGTGCAAGCAATCCCTGGGGTCCACACGCAATGCTTCGTTCACGATTTGTGTTGCTGATGGTTTACGAACCAACTTTGTTGATTTGACCGTTGGGCTTTTCCGTCTATGAACTGAGCCGGTTGATATTGATCTCTTTTGAGTGGTTCCCGGAATGCTATAGGCGTTGTAGTGCATAAACATTGCAGGTTTTTTTTGGGGTTTAGTGCTTCGGCTCGATAGGTTCGTCTTTGCTGAATTTGGCGGGTTTTGTGTTGATTTTTCCAATTGACGTGCCACGCGAGTGGCTCGCTGATTGTCTTTTCTCAAACGCTGCGCGTCTTCTTGCAATTGCTTTTGGATTTTTGACTGTCGTTTGTCTTCGCTGATTTCATCAGCAATTTCAGCTCGCTTCTGTTTGCCTTGGATTGCTTTGGTGATGGCGTCGATGCGTAGTAACTCTTTAAGGCTAGGTCTCATGATTGCTCCTTTTCTTGTGGCCCTAATAATTGATTGCCATGAAAATTTTCAAATAGCAAGCTCTCAAGTAGCAAATCAAGTTAACCGACTAGTCATGTCCACTCGTCTGCTATTTCTGCAGTCGATGGACATGTTCGTCGGCTCTGCGAGGCGCCCCCCCTTGCGTCTTTGCCCCCTCAATGGGGCGACGCTTTTCTTCCTCAATATCAAATAAATGCTCGCGTATTCCAGTCAATTAACGACTTGACTTCTGTGATTTTTATGGCTGTATGTAATGAGGTAACCCCGTGAGTCGTGATCACAGTGAGCCCAAAAATCAACATTAAAGGAGGAGTGGATATGAACAAAAAATACATCAGCATGGGTGTAAAAAGTGCGCCTGAAATAACTTGCCAAAAGCAACCAATCGATTCTTATCGCGTGGAGGACATGACCACGGAGGATCTGCTTACGCTGCTTCGCAACTTGACCGGTGGATTTTTGAGAGTGCGAATAATTACCGAGCTGAATGCGAGGTTGAATAAAAAGCAAGCGGCTCAAAATAACCCAAGGAGGAAAATGTGATGAAAACGGAAGGTAAGAAAAAACCAATGTTTTTAATCATTGATCAACGCGAGCTCGTTGCTTTGAGCCAAGTGAGCCATGAGTGCTTGGCCCTTTACCTTGTCTTGAAATCAAAAGCAAATTTCAAGACTGGTGTAGTTGCTCCTTTTGCAGGAGGGGTAATTACCCTTTGTGATTTGGGTTCATTGATTGAAAGGCGAATAAAGGGTGCAAAGCGTAAAGAATATTCATCCCAGGACGTCCACAGACTTCTTGATAGGCTTGTTAAAGTTGGTTTGATAGCGAACCTTTCGGTTTGTAAGGTCAACGGTGTGACCCTAAAGCTGAATTCAGGTGATGGAAATAGTCAAGAAAATGCCACTTCAGGTTGTGACATCCATCAGGCCAGCGCGCCCTCGACATGTTCCAAGGGTGTGAGCAAGTTGCCCATCGCAAATGCCCAACAGGCGGGCGTCTCAGAGCCATACGAGTTTTCAGGTTCGTATGAACCCGCAGCAGCTTGTGCAACAAATGGTGCCAAGTTGTGTGTGGAAAACCCTGAAAGCCCCGCCGAGTCTAGACCTCAGGCTCACTTCAGTAATGTTTTCAGTAATCAAGAATCAAAAACAAATCCAAATCCAACTCCCCCCCAGCCCCCCGCCTCACGGGGGGTGGATAGGAAAGCTTTCAAACCTAAACCCACCAATGAAATTGAAAGGCTCGAATCTATTAAGTTTCCAAGCTTTGAGCAAAGAAGGACTCTTGCAGAAATGAAGGAAAGGCAAAGAACGGGTGGTGTCGTCTTGTAATATTTAAGTGATGATTGAAATGATCACATGTGGTGTGGGGAATTCGAGTGACAAATAAGGTTAGGTTAGACAGCATCGCAAGGGTTCATGTGGGGAAATCAGTTCCTACCGAGGCCCAATTATCAAATCCAGAACATGATACGTTGGCCTATTTACGTGGGGTTCCTGATTTTGGGGAGGTTTCACCAATGCCCAAGTTTTACGTGTCTGGTGTCAAACCGCATGTTCAAATTGCAGACCTTTTGGTTTCGTTTTCCCGAAGCATTCATTGCGTTAATTCAGCTGATCGTCCCTATGTTGTTGGTGGTTGTGTGGCGTATCTTCGCCCTGATTTGTCCCAAGTGGATGCTGACTATTTGCGTATTGGCCTTAGGCAGCAATTGAATAAATTGTCGAGTCTCGGTCATGAAGTTTTCAAGTCAACTCCATCGGTAAATGTTTTGGGTGCCCTTGAGCTTGAAATTCCCTCTATTGCTCATCAGCAAATTGATGTTGCATATTTGCTAGTCGCCGAAAGGGAGATTGAAGCTCTATCCAATGCTGCTCAGCGTAAGCAGATGGCATTGGCAGAGGCCTTCACCAATATGTTTCAGCAAAATGAGGTTAAAAGCACTTGGCTTGGGTTGGTTCAACTTGGGCTTGTTGTTCGAGAGCAGGGGCTATTCATGTATTCCGGTCAAGTTGCTCAGCAGGTGGCAACATTAAAAGTCGGTTCAAAGTTTGGAGAGCAGTATGCACGTTTGGTGGAGGCTCATTTTGTTAAGAATCGTGCAAGGCTCGTCCAGGTCCACCACAACGATATTCTCATTTGTCGTCGCTCAGGTGCGTTTGTCCCGGTGTTAGGGGTCTGTGAGAGTGGTCAAGTGGTTGCGTTGAACGATGACGTCGAATTGCTAAGACCTAACAGAGAAAGTTTCGAGCTAGAGTTCGCGTTTGAATACTTCAAGTCGGCACAATTTTTGTTGGACCTTAATTTGTTGAAAGCCAAGAATCGCAGTCGATGGATCCCCAAAGAGCAACTCGAAACAGCTGTTTTTCGTATTCCGAATATTTCTGAGCAACGTAAGCTGCTCGAAGTTACCAGACCACTGCGCCACGAACTAGACATCATTAAAACCCAAATAGCAGAGCTTCGACACAAATATTGGGAGCACTGTGAGCGAGTTTTCAACCGTAGCTGAGCTTGGATTGTTAAGCTCCTTGTGCGATGTGGTGAACAACTATACCGTGGATTGTTTTATGCGAGTGACTGTAGGTCCTCGTCGACCCTTACTCTCAAACCATCAATTAGGTTGTTCAACACCCGAGTTAGGGTCCAGTTTTCAGCGTTAAAGTTTTCGCTCTGAATGCTTTCCGCTCCAAAAATTTCCGCATCAATCTGCGTAACTGTTGCAGTTGATGCAACTAGAAAATCCATGATCATTTGTCGTTGATCTACAAACTTCGTCGAGGGGTCTTTTTCGGACTCTCTGGCCATGATGATGGCAATCGTAATCAGTGCCAGAGGTTTTGTATCGGGAAGTGTGAGTGTTGCCGGGGCTGTATCCAGAAATTTTTTCAAACTTTGACCCCATATCCACCATGGAGTGGATTCGATGGTCTGGTTTGTTGCTGAGTTCCGAAATCCGTCTTTCATAAGAGTCAGCAAATTCGACCACCGTTTAAGGTCGAAGTTTTTGCTTATTTTCAGGTGGTGCCAAAAGTCGTCAGCTGAGTTCTTGCCGGCGAAAGCTGACCATAAAGGCAAGCCCGCGGGGCCTAATTCATAAAAAACTTTGAGTTCAGGTAAGACCAGGTGGACGGCATCCAACAGAGTTTGTTTTGGCCTCGCGTTGTCACCCTTGCGATATGACGAAAAGTCTGTCCTAGTTTGGTTTGAGCCATGTTTACCCAAGAATACTTCGCCCAAATCATTCATGGTGACTGTCTGTGCGTATTGGGTTTGTCTTTGAGGCACAGCCCATCTAGCTTGTAGCAGTTGGGCGGACTGAAAAAAAGGATGCTGGCTGTCAATCTGTTTGTTTTCAAATTGAAGCATGAGCTTTTGCACCTTGGATGCAATTAGTTGTGACCAACAGGTGCTTCGGGCTCTCTCCCAATCTGCAATCGCGGGTTGACCTCTTTTTGTCATGCTTGTAATGAACCCCTAGGAAGTTATTCGGGACTTAACTTTTTAAGTAACCGGGTTTGCGAAATTCGATATTTTCAGAAACTGGATCTCATCAACAGGGCAATTCGGCCTTGTGTAAAAAAGGAGATCCAAATGAAAAAAAATAACCGTAAATCAAATCTTGACATCAATACCCTGCATAGCATTCTTCCACAGATGTCGGACGACGAGTATGAGTTGCTCAAAAATGACATCGAACAAAATGGGTTAAGAGTGCCCCTCGTTCAGTTGAACGGTGTCGTGGTTGACGGCCGTGCAAGATTAAAGGCATGTAAAGAACTGGGTATTACGCCGCAATATCAGGTTCTTGACTGTGCCGAGAATGATGCCCTCTCAGTTATTACCAGCTATAACCTGACACGCCGACAGCTGAATTTCGCACAAAAGGTACTTATTTGCACTCAGCTGGCAAATTTACAAAAGGGCTCAAATCAGCACACCAGTGGGGAGGGTTTGAGCAGAAAGGAAGTTGCAAAGTTGTTCGATATTTCAACAGACAGCATTGATCGTGCGAACAAGGTGTTGTCTTGTGAAAACAAGGACTTGATCGAGCTCTTCAAAGCAGGGGATGTTCCCCTAAAAACAGCAGCAGTTCTAGCAACGAAGGTTCCTGACATTGCTTCGATGACAAAGGAGCAGATCGAAGAAGTGGTGGAAACAGGAATCGAAAAGTTCGAGAAAGAGGTTCTACGTAAAAACAAGCTTGATCAGAAGAGGCAAGAAGCCGCCAAACTTGCATTAAACAACCCACTGGCTATGGAGGCCCTGACGGGCAAATACTCCGTCATTTATGCAGACCCACCCTGGGACTATGGTGGCAACACGAATAACGCATACTGCGACCCAACGATTCATTATCCAACGATGCCACTTGAGAAGATCAAAGACTTACCTGTGAAGAATTGTCTCAACGAGGATGCTGTGATTTTTCTGTGGGTGCCGAACTGCTTGATCCCGAGTGGCCTTGAGGTCTTGTCTGCCTGGGGTTTTGAGTTTGTGTCTACCATGGTCTGGTGCAAGGACAATGCCATTCCTTCAGGGGCGGTGACTTCCCCAGCCCACGAAACTTTAATGATTGGTAAACGTGGCATGAGTCTTCATGATAAGCCTGCGGTTGAGAAATCGTGGCATCACGAAAAGCGAGCGGAGCACAGTAAAAAGCCAAAGCACTTTATCAACATGATTGACCGGCTTTTCCCGGGACTTCCCAAGCTGGAAATGTTTGCAAGGCAACGTCACTCGGCTGGATGGTCTGTTTTTGGAAACGAGGTGGTTGGGGCGACTACGGTGACCACTCCACAGCAGATTCAATCCGTGGGCACGATCATTACGGTGCAAGAAATTCTTCAGGCGAGCAATGACTCCGGTCAGCAGGCCGCATAACGCTGTCCTCGACCAACATGGTGTTGTGTTTCAGTTGTTGGTCAGCTTGGGTGCAGCCCAGGCTTCCAGCAGGACTCACATCACCGTGTCCTTCAGGCGAACCCGTACCAATCAAATGACGGTTCCCCTGAAAAATCAAGGACAGCACAAACACATGTTTGAAATTGAAAAATCCGTAAAACAAGCTAAAAAAGGGGGGCAATATGAGCAATCAGGACGAAGTACTAAAGGAAATACTAGATATAGCTACTGAAAATTCGACAGGGATGATTAGTTGGGATACAGACAACGGCGATGGCACCACGGATAATTTTTATGAATACAGATTCAGCAAGGAAGCACTGCTGATAACGCGATACTGGGACGTGGGGCAAGTGCATATCAGGTTCCAAATACTCGAATACAACGGAGCATCCGGATTAGATTGTTGGGATTTGACTCAGGAGTGGCGAGGAGTGGATGACTGGCTAGAAAAACTGCAGAACGTGCTTTGGGAAGAAAGAGAACAGCTGCTTGATGAATTGAAACCAATTCAAGCGGCACCAAAGAAAAGGAAAAGGTTGTAGCCGGTATGTTTGTCTTAAGCTAACCGAGCGTAGTTCGTGGGCGGCTTACTTCAATAAATCAATAACACGGCGTGAACGGGCTTTAATCAGTCGTTCACGCCGTTGATTTTTACGAAACGGCGAATCGCCGATGCAACTTACTCCCTCCAATACTTTGGCTCGGGATTGGGGTTTAAACAGAACTGCTTACTCCATTGCTGCATGGCCAGAATAAATGTGTCCGATGGGTGGAGATTAAAATATTCTGCAGTCCTTTTGAGCATCTCCAGGGGCTTGGTGGAATGGTTATACACATTGGCGTGGACGCTACTGACCTGACCGACTGCACTGGAACTGGTGTGTCCGACAAGACTCATGATCATCACCGCATTTTCACCCAAGTGCGTCAAGCATTGAATGAACTGGGTTCTAAAGCTGTGGAAACACTTAGTCGAGTTGGTGATTCCTAACTCGTCGAGGTAGCTTGCCCACTTTCGAGACATGTTCTTGCCGTAGCCGTTGATGCTGGGCGAGACATAGAACAGGGTTTCCTTGCCTCGCCTCACCGTTTTGAGGTGGTCAAGAGCCTTCAATACGCCGATTGTATCGAGGTGGCTGGACAGGGGGATTTTCCGTGCGCTGTTGGCATTTTTGGCTTTACTAGGGCGAATGTTAAAGAAGGGAATGCCATCCTCGATTTCATAGTCATCGGGGCCTAGGCTCGCAATTTCCTCCAGTCGCGCCCCGGTGTAGTGGGCTATCAATGGGATCAGGATGTAGGTGGAGTTGTCGCCAAGAAATTCGAAATACTTTTTGGGATCGAAAATCAAGCCCAGTTCTGATTTGGTGAAAGGAGCAAGATGCTGGGCATTTTTCGCAACTTGAGACTTGGTTGCCCCTTTCAAATCCGCGAATGGGTTGGGTCCTGCGAGCAGCCCTCTTTGAATACAAACATTGAAAAAGCCCCGAATCAGCGTGAGCTTTTTGTTCAAGGTGGCTAGGGAGATTTTATCATTGCCCTCCGATCCAGCCATTTCATCAAGCTTCAAGAGGAATTCTTGTGCATGTGCCAGCGTGACGTCATCGAGACTGTGGAGCTGCGTGACAGTTGTAAAAAACTCCACTGTTTTGATCGTTTCGGCTACCGTTTTCTTCTCAAGTTTCGCACCTTGCGATTGCTTGTATTTTTCGACGAAAAACGGAACTGGGCGACGTTGCTTGACAACGGTAGGGGGTGGCGTAGCAGGCTGAGCTGGATTGCTGCTAGGGGTGCTTTTCGGCAGGTCTCCCAGTAGGGCCTCACGCATAGCAGCGCGCAACTCGAGGTCAGCCTCGTATTTTCCAAGGGCTACAGGCTGCATTCGTTCCCGGTGAGCAAGCTCCTCCTGCTGAAGCTCTTTTCTTAGCCTGAGCTTGAATTCATTTTGTTCACGGAGCGCCTTAAACAGGGTGTCCCGGTCCTCTGGTGTGTTCACATCCTTAAAAATCATGTTTCCGTCGGGTCCAACTTGCACGTCAAGTGTTGAGAACCTTGGTTGATCCTTGGGTTTGTCTCCACCACCAATCATCTTATTCTCCCTACAAACTCTGTCTGCGTTTCGTAATTTTTCTAGATGCAAGTTTAGCAGGTAGCCAAGATGACGGGCTTTTTGTGGATCACGAGTTTTTAGGCTTATTCGAAATTCTCGCCCCTGTTGATAGTAGCGAAACGAGTAAATGCCACGTGGGGAAATGGCCAGACGGGGAGGGTGCTTCATAAACCGGATTCCTTATCGGATACCGGCCCTAAATGGGAAAAGCCCTATGCTTTTGAAGCATAAGGCTTTTCTGAACTTGGTGGCGAATCAGGGATTCGAACCCCGGACCTGCGGATTATGATTCCGTCGCTCTAACCGGCTGAGCTAATTCGCCGAAGACCGAGAGTATAACTGAGCTTTCTTAAAAAAAGAAGAGCCTCAGCATTTCTTTGTAATCAAAGTTAAATCATGCGCTCAACTCGCCACACTTGATACTTCAGGGCGGCCATCGCGCCAACAACAATGCTGCCCAAGGCAATGAACGAAGTTAGAGAGAGGGTACTCACCCCACTTAAGCCCTGGCCTACGGTGCAACCCAAAGCGAGAACTCCACCTACGCCCATGAGTACAGCGCCCACTGTGTGGTTAGCGGTGTCTTCGACTCCCTGAAATGTTTCCCAGCGAAATGATTTTTCCTGCAACGCGCTGACCGTGGCGCCCAAAATGACTCCAAAGCAGGCGACAACGCCTACGGTGAGTACTCGCGTAATGTCTGAGAAAAACATCAGCCATTCAAGTGTGTATGCGTAAGGGGCAACGAAGCTGAAGCCTTCAGCCCGGTTGCCATATGTGCCCAAATACGCTGCTTCCAGAGTGTCTGGGTGCTCTGGAATGTAAGCCAGCCTGAAAATTACCCACCAGGCAGCAACGATGGTGAGGCCTACACCTGTGCCACCAACAAGAACTTCTTTATTCCAGGCTGATTTATTGCCCAATGCTGCAGCGAGAAGGATAAGGGGCAGGGCGATAGCCAAAGTGGTTGTCGATGCAGCTGGTTCCAGACCAAGGAGATTTGTCAGCAGTTCAGGCAAATATGGGGTGCTGCTGAACTCAAAGCGAACAGGGTCCAGGTAGTTGGCACGGACCACACCGAACACGCCCTTGAGGGTCATGTATGCGGTGATTCCCATGATCATGAAAACCATCAATGCCTTTAAATTGCCAGCACCCAAGCGAATAAGGGTGTTACTGCCACACCCCGATGCCAGTACCATACCCGCACCAAACAAAAAGCCGCCCACAATGCCCGACAACCAGGACCATTGAGTGTTCAGGAATATCGTGTCGCCAAGGTTGGCTTGCCCTGTGATGCTTAAACCCTGAAGACCCAGTGCCGAGACTGCAATTGCCAATAGCCACATGCGCATCCGGTTCCAGTCGCCGAAATTGAATATGTCGGCAATGGCACCCATGGTGCAAAAGTGAGTTCGATGGGAAATGGCGCCGAACGCAAGGCCCACGGCAAATGTGGACCAAAGCACGGTGCTTTGAATGCTGCTTAGGTTGATTTCTTCCATGAACCGGCACCTTTGTGTTGAAGTGCCAGTATTTTAACTGGGTCTGCCCTGTTGCGGGCAAACCGGAAGTTATTGCCTACGAAGTGTTATTTTAGTGCTTCAAGTCGGGCTTTAGCACTGGCGGCTGCCGGGCTGCCTGGGTATTTGCTGATGAGTTCACCCAAGGTTTTTTTTGCGCCGGGAATGCTTTTCAGTTCCAGTTGAGAGCTGGCCATACTGAGTAAGGCATCAGGTGCTCTGGAGCTTTCAGGAAATTCTTTGGCCAGGTCGCGCTGTGTTATGAGTGCGGTTTTGTATTCGCCCAGGGCAAACTGTGTGCTGCCTAAAAAGTAGCGAACTTGCGGTTCCAGCTTGCTTTGTTTGTATTTGTTCAGGAATTCCTGAAATTGCAGACCTGCTTGTTTGTAATTACCGGCCTTGAAATGATCAAGACCAGCCTGATAATCATTGAATTGCTCTGGTGGCACCGAGAGTTCTTCGCCATCCAGCTGCACCGCTTTGGGTTCGAGCTTTTTGATGCGGTCGTCGAGATTTATGTACAGCGTGCGGTTGTCTTCTTGCAGCTTCCGAATGTTGTTATTGGCGACTTCGAGATCGCCACGCAGGCGGGCGATCTCTCGGTCCTTTTCACTCAGGGACTGGGCCAATGATAGCTGCCCCTGATTTGCGGCCTCCATTCGAGCAACCCGGTCTTCAAGCACCTTGACTTGCTGGCGCAAATCAAGGATCGCTTTGCGCGCTTCCGTGTCATCAAAAATCGCAAATGCGGAACTGGATGCAAAGGCGCAAAACAGGCCAATTGCCCACGCTTGTTGCTTGAAGGTAAAAGTCATCTCAAATGGTTTCCTTGATTACTGGTAAGCGATGTCAGAGCGACGGTTCTCAGCCCAGGCTGCTTCATTGCTGCCAGTTGCTTTTGGCTTTTCCTTGCCGAAGCTTACTGTTTCGATTTGCCCCTCTTTTACACCCAAAGCCAGCATCAGTGTTTTCACTGCGTCAGCACGGCGCTGACCCAAGGCCAGGTTGTATTCAGCACCGCCACGTTCGTCGGTGTTGCCCTGAACTACAACTTTGCGATTTGGGTTCGCAACCAGATATTTGGCGTGGTTTTGAACCAGCTCACGGTACTCTGACTTCACGGTGTAGCTGTCGTAGTCGAAGTACACGCTGCGCTTGGCCAGCACGCCCTGTGGGTCGTTCAGTGGGTCTGCGTCACCTGGGATTACTGTTGGAACAGCGCGGCCGTTGGTTGAACCCGCACTTGGGGCTGTGCCTGTTTTAGATTCAACAACAGGTTTGTCGTTCAAAGGAACAGCAGAGCTACAAGCGGCCAATACGGCCACCATTGCGGAAATTGCCAAGTACTTGACCATTGAGTGTTTCATTTTTTTCTCCAAAACTAAAGAATGTTTAGTGTAAAACAAGTTAAAAATCAATCGTTTATAAACGGCCCCCATGTGGGTTCCGAAATGTCAGCGCCAGAACTGCTCAAGTTGTATCTGATGCGTCCGTCTTTTGACACCACGGCCAGGGTACCTTTGCCGCCCAACTTGGTCGCATATAAAATGTAGCGGCCATTCGGTGCGAAGCTCGGGCTTTCGTCGCGCCCCGTGTTGGTCAGGAGCATTTCTGTGCCTCCCGCCAAATCCAGTGCGGCAATTCGAAATTGCCCATCCCGACGAGTTACATAGGTCAATGTTTTGTCATCAGGACTAATCCGAGGCGAGATATTGTATCCACCTTCGAATGTAACGCGTGTTGCATTTCCACCATTTGTACTCATTCGATAAACTTGGGGGCCACCTCCACGATCTGACGTGAAGTAGATACTTCGACCATCGTGACTGTAAACAGGTTCAGTATTGATTCCACTGCCGCTGGTCAGGCGGTTCAGGTCCGATCCATCCACATTCATCGAGAAAATTTGCGACCCGCCGTCTTTGGTCAGCACCACTGCAAGTTGTTGGCCGTTGGCTGACCATGCTGGTGCACTGTTGCTGCCTTTAAAATTTGCCATGGCCTTACGGCGTCCAGTTGCCAGTGTGTGAACAAACACAACAGGTTTGCGTGTTTCGAAGGATACGTAAGCAAGCTGTGTGCCGTCAGGAGACCAGGAGGGCGAAATGATCGGCTCTTTGGATGCCAGCGCAACTTGTGGATTGGCGCCATCGGCATCGGCAATGATCAGGCGATATCGTCCAGGGGCTTTCTCAACATAAGCGAGGCGAGTGGAAAACACACCTTTCTCGCCAAGCAGTTTTTCATACACATAGTCAGCAATTTTGTGGGCATGCAGGCGAAGAGCTGAAGGTGCAATGGTGTAGCTGAACTTTCCCAGTGATTTTTGCTGTGCTGTGTCGTGTAAATTGAATCGCAAATCAAGCCGTCCATCGGGCAGTTTTTTGACCGATCCCACGATTAGAGCATCCACACCAATCGATTTCCAGGCTGAGGGATCGATCAATGTGGCCTCATTCAATTCAACATTGCTGGTTGTTTTGATAGCCCGAAAAAAACCACTTCGCACCAAATCGTCTTCGATCACTTTTCGAATGTCTTCAGGCAGCCCCTGATTGCCTTGGAACGGTGCTGCTGAAAAAGCGATTTGATTGGTACCCACCCCGGTAATGTCAATTTTAAGCTGTGCTTGTGCCGGTATTGCTGTGACCGCAAGTGCGAAGATGGCCAGCAGCAGTATGCCCGCCGTACTCTGCAGGCGACTCCACAGGGCAGTAAATGGTTGTAAATACATGGCTTGGTTGGCGTAGTTCATTGTTTCACTAAAAATTAAACGTCTTTTGGACGAAATGAGAGGACAAGTACCGGTTCAACTGAACCGTCTTCGGCCCTGGGTAGTGGACTGGAGCGCTGCAATGCACGCTCCACAGCGCTGTCCCACGCTGGCAACCCACTGCTTTTCTTCTGTGTGATTGAGACAATTTCCCCGTTGGGAAGTTGCTTCACTTCGAATACGGCTTCTGGGTTCCCGCTGACCGAGTCTGCGCCGGGAAATACCAGTTTACTACGTACGTATTGTCGAATTCGATCACTGTACTGCGCCTTGTTTCGGCTGGTGCCAGCCGAGCTGCTGCCGGTGTTGGGCGCGCCGCCCATGATGCGAGCGAGTTCTTCCTGTCGCAATTTCTTGGCTACTTCAGGATCAATTCTGGGTTCCTGCTTCTGAGGTTCAGGCTTTGACTCGGGCTTTTTCGGCTCAAGCTTGGGTTCAGGCTTTTTTGGTTCAGGCTTGATCTCGGTTTTTTTTGGCTCAGGCTTGGGTTCAGGTTTTTTGGGCTCAGGCTTTTTCTTGGGCTCTGGCTTTGGCAATTCAATATCAGCCTTCGGTTGTTCCACTGGCTTGGGTGGTGGTGGAGTTTCAACCACGCGCTTTGGTGGCTCGGGTTGTGGCAAAGGTTCGGATTTGGGTTGTTGCACGGCAATTGGTTGATTGGCCGGCATTTCAGACCACAACACGGCTTCAAATGCGGCGGGCTCTTCGGTTTTCCAGTTCAACCCAACCATAAAAAATGCCACCAATGCCAAGTGGGCCAGCACCGATACGCTGAAGCCTGCCTTGTCGCCAGTGTGGTCAACAGGCGGCTCCAGGCGCGCCTCAAGCCCGCTTTCCTTGCTCATCTTGGAAAGCAGTGCCTGGTGGGCTGTTGTAAATTCCCAGCCGTTGCGTTGACGGATTAAATCGGTGCTCATTTGTTTTTTGGCTTCACCAGCAAGCCCACTTTCTGGATTTGCGCATTTTGCAAAGCATCCATCGCATCCACCACAGCTTGGTACTGAATGGCTTTTTCGGCAGAAATCACCACTGGCCTGTCGGGTTCATCGGCCTGCAGTTTTTTTACCTCTGAGGCCAGGTTGTTCAGTGTTACTTCGGTACTTTTGTTGGTTTTCATGTCCTTCACCACCAAATTGCCCACTTGGCGCACTGTTACTTCAATCGGGCGCATTTGTTTGGGGGGATTGGTGTTGGCCATGGAAGGCAAATCAATCACCGATGGCGTGATCATGGGGGCCGTGACCATAAAAATGATCAACAGCACCAGCATCACGTCGATGTAGGGCACCACATTGATCTCGTTCACGGCGCGTCTGGATTTGCGTCCAAGTTCGGCTCTCATCGATTCATTGTCCTGTTACTAATTTCGGGCCTCACTGCTGCCATTAATGTTGGCGCTGCAGAATGTTCAAAAATTCTTCAACGAAAGATTCGAATTGGGTGGACAAACGATCAATGTCGTTGGCGTAGCGGTTGTAGGCCACTACAGCGGGAATGGCCGCAAACAGCCCGATTGCAGTTGCAATCAAGGCTTCGGCAATGCCAGGCGCAACCGATGCCAAAGTGGCCTGTTGTACATTGGCCAAGCCCACAAACGCATGCATGATGCCCCACACCGTACCAAACAGCCCAATGTAGGGGCTTACCGAGCCAGCCGACGCAAGAAAGGGCAGGTTGCGTTCAAGAATTTCATTCTCGCGCTGGAAGGCGGCTTTCATGGCGCGGCGTGCACCGTCGATGATCAGCGAATAATCGGTGAGACCTTTTTTGTCGCGGGCGCGGAGAAACTCGCTCATGCCAGCTTCAAAAATTCGTTCGAGTGGACCGGCTTCGTTGCGGCGCATGCCCGCACGCTGAAACAGGGTGTTCAGGTCGCCGCCCGACCAGAATTCTTCCTCGAATTTGTCGGCCTGTTGCTTGGTGTGTTTCAACACAGCCCATTTTTTGAAAATGGTGGCCCATGAAACAAGGGAAATCATGACCAGAATCAGCATGACCAGCTGGACAACCAGGCTGGCCTGTGCGATCAGGGAAATGAACGACATGTCGGTAGAAATATCCATTAAACAATCCGCTGTAAGGAAAATATTTTGTTCAACGTAACGCGCTATCGCATCAATTGGTTGAGTTGCGCGTGAACTTCCGAGGGAATTGCACAAGGTTTGAGGGTTATTGTGTTGACACAGCCCACCTTGGTTGTTCCTTGGCAAAGCACTTCGCCGTTGCGCGTTACGGTTTGCTTGAAGACTGCAGAAACTCGCTTAAGTTCAGTGAGTTCGGTCGATATTTCAAGAACATCCTCAAGTTTAGCAGACCGTAAGTAGTCCAGTTCGGTGCGGCTGACAACGAACACCATTTCATGGTCTTCCATCAGCGATTTCATGCCGATACTTTGTTGAAGAAACCATTCGCTTCGCGCGCGTTCCATGAACTTCAAGTAATTGCCGTAATACACGATGCCGCCCGCATCGGTGTCTTCAAAATAAACGCGCAGTGAATACTTGAATGTCATGAAATAGCCCGTCTCTAGTATGCTTACGATATTGTAAGCAGGAGCGGGGCTGCCCGTTAGTGCTGTGGGATCCTGCCGATACTAAATTAATCAAATATTCATATTTAAATAACAACGAGAAGTGGAGACCGCTGACATGGCACGAAATATCCCATTGCTGGACGCATCCTGGCTGTACGTTGAATCAAAAGAAGCCCCTATGCATGTGGGCAGTATGGCCATTTTCACTGTGCCTGAGGGTGAAACTTCCCAGCAGGCGATTGCCCGTATTGTACAAATGCTGCGCAATTCCCTTGAATTTGCCCCACCGTTCAACTATCGCCTGTCGAGCCCGCGCCTTTTAACCTTGATGCCCAAGTGGATTGAGGCCGACAAAATTGATCTGGATTACCATTTCCGCCACAGCGCTTTGCCAGCCCCCGGCGGTGAGCGTGAATTGGGAACATTGATTTCACGCTTGCATTCGCACCCGCTGGATTTCCGCAAACCCCTTTGGGAAATGCATTTGATTGAAGGCCTGTATGGCAATCGTTTCGCCCTGTACACCAAAATGCACCACTCCCTGATGGATGGTGTTGGTGGCATGCGCTTGATGGAGCGCATTTTCGGCAAAACAGCGAAGGAAAGTTTGGGCCTGCCTGCGCCATGGTCTGTGGGCACCATTAGCCGGAAGAAAAAAAGCAGCGAGCCGCAACACTTTGCTGACCAGGCCCGTGAGGCTTGGGAGGCGGCCAAGCTCAGCGGGCAGTCCCTTCCTGCTGCTGGCCGGGCATTAATGGATTTGATGCGCGAGGCTGTGAAGCCAACAGACCCTGCCTTGGCCACACCGTTTTCCGGCCCCAAGTCGATTGTGAACAAGCGCGTGGGTGGCGCACGCCGACTGGCCACGCAAACCTATCCGCTTGAACGTATTCGTGCTGTAGCCGATGCCGCCAAAGTAAGTGTGAATGATATTTTTCTGGCCATTTGTTCAAGCTCGATTCGCCGTTACTTGCTGGAACGTGATGCTTTGCCCTCAGAATCACTGACAGCCGGTTTGCCGGTTTCTGTGCGCCCGGCCGATGACCTTGATGGCGGCAATGCGATCAGTTTTATTATTGCCAACCTGTACACCACTGAAAGCGATCCGCTGACACGCCTGAGAGAAATTCGCCGTTCAACTCAATTGGCCAAAGCCAATTTACAGGCCATGCCCAAAGAGGCGATTAACAACTACACCATCATGTTGATGGCGCCGATGATGCTGCAACTGGTGTCAGGCCTGGGTGGTTTGACCCGCCCAATTTTCAACACGGTTATTTCAAATGTGCCCGGCCCATCTCGCGATTTGTATTTCTCGGGTTGCCGCCTCGAGCAGTTTTATCCAATTTCACTTATTCCGCACGGGCAGGCTTTGAATATTACGGTGGTCAGTTATTCAGGCCAGTTTAATGTTGCCTTTACTGGTGACCATGATGCCCTGCCTTCCATGCAGCGTTTGTCGGTTTACACCGGCGAGGCGCTGGAAGAACTTGAAGCGGCTTTGGGTGTGAAGTGGGAAAGCAAGAAGAAGCCCGTAGTTCGTAAACCTTCCACGGCCAAGGTTGGGGCAGGTAAAGCGGTGAAAGCGGCTGAAGATTAATCGCTGGTTTGTGTAGCTCACTCGGCGCGGGTTTCCATCGCCAGCCTGAAAACCTGTTTCTCCCTTTTTGATATTCACCCTGACTCACCAAGCTTGGCAAAAAAGATGGCCAAGCCTTGGCGTCAGCCTTTGGCTGAACGTGGCGTGTGAATTCAAACGGGCAGGTTTTCTTGAAGGCGAAGCGATCGAAACA
>JAJTEM010000041.1 GCA_021299735.1 Burkholderiales bacterium
CTCCATGGTGGCGTATCTCCTAAAGTTGATTATTTGTCTTTCGCAAAACAAATTTTATCAACCTGATACGCTGCCTTCTCTCAATGCCTCAAACACTAGATTTGGTTATAACTCCCGACGACTACAACCAAGGGCATCATAGCTAACTGCGTTGCAAACGGGTACCAAGCTAAACCGAGTTGATGAAGAGGATATCTACGGTTGAAAAGTAAAAACTTTGAACTAACCTGGCAACCACGCCTTCAGAAAAAGAGGGACTGTCGGATCAGATCGTATGGCGAACCAAAAGAACTGCTATCGCATACCCTTTAGGCCAGCATTGCACTGCTGTTTGTTCTGGAAAATCAGGCACGTATCACGGGCATGAATTTGTAACTTGGTCCAAAAATCGGTCTTGATCCAAAACCACAGCCAGGCTTGATGGCTTCGGATCGAAACTTACAATCATTTTTAATCTTTTACTATCCGAGTAACACAAACAGGTTTTCTTCCTGTACTGTAGTGGCATATCCGTTTGGTCGTGTATCCCGCTGTAGACGATTCAAAAGCTTGCCCATAACCTTTTTCTTTTTTTCTTTCCAGAAAGCTGTAGAGGCCTGCCGAATTACTGTTAGACGACTTGGCACCTTGAATTTCAGAAAGGCTTGTATCACCCATAAACTGAATTTGATCCTTGCCTAATTCGCTATTCGCTTGGGCCGAACCAACCGCCCCCACCAATGCCGGGAACACCTTTCTTCGCTTGGTGGCTGCGCGAATCACACTGTTCAAGGACTCCACCGCGTTGGTGGTGTAGATGGCCTTGCGAATTTCAGGCGGGTATTCAAAGATGGTGCGCAGGTTGGCCCAATGTGCCGTCCACGACTTGCTAATCTGCGGATACTTTGAGTCCCAGGCTCTGCCAAACTGCTCCAGATTGCTCAAGGCTTGATCCTCCGTGGGCGATTGGTAAATCGTCTTCAAGGCCGCAGTAACCGCTTTGTAATCCTTCCACGACACATAGCGCAGGCTGTTGCGAACCATATGCACAATGCAAAGCTGAACACGGGTTTGGGGAAACTCCACTGCGATGGCATCTGGAAAGCCCTTCAAACCATCCACACAGGCAATCAGAATGTCTTGCACCCCACGGGTCTTCAGCTCAGTAAGCACCGAAAGCCAGAACTTGGCACCTTCGTTCTCACTCATCCACAGGCCCAGCAAATCCTTGTGGCCGTCCATGTTCACGCCCAGCGCCAGGTAAATGGCTTTGTTGATGACTCGGGCGTCTTGTCGGATCTTGGTAAGCCCCCGGCGAAGTCATCTTGAGAGGTGATAGTGTATTCATAGATCATAGTGTCCATTAACAAGGAGAGTGGATACTTAATGGAACAGACCCCAACAAAGCCCGTTCGGGTGCGCGTGCACCGTACCGCTGAATTCAAATCACGGCTGATCGAACAGGCAGCACAGCCCGGTGCATCGATGGCAGGTATTGCCGTAGCCCACGGCGTCAACCCTGGTTTATTGCGGCGATGGATTCGTGAATCAAACAATACTTCAGCAAACAGCGGATTTATCCCCGTCATGCTTCAGAACCCAAGGCAAACACTGCAGACTTTGGAATCCAGACCGCAATGCATAGAAGTGAACATCAATCGTCATGACTTGCGCATCGCATTCAAACTCGACGCCTCACATATTGCGCAACTGGGCCAAGTACTTCATGAGGTGCTGCGTTGATTCGAATCGATTCCATCTGGATGAGCGTAGCACCATGCGACATGCGCAGCGGCATGGACACCTTGATGAATCAAATCATCGCCGTGTTTGGTGCAGCACACGCCCACAATGCCTATTTGTTTGCCAACCGCAGCGCCAACCGAATGAAAGTAATTGTTCGCGACGGCTTTGGTATTTGGCTGTGCAGCCGAAGGCTGCACAAAGGCAGCTTCAACTGGATCAAATCGCCTGATTCAACAGCAACGCTCACACTGTCTACCGAACAATTCAACGCCCTGATTGTTGGGCTACCCTGGCAACGGCTTGAGCAATATTCCAATATTCAATGCCTGTGACTTTGAATAAGACGACTCGTCAATTGGCAAGATTGCCAATCGTTGAACTTGATCCCTTGTGGCACTATCTGCCACATGACTTCAAGCCCCACACCAGAACAAATTGCCAAGCTGGACGCAGAGCAACTGCGGGCCATGCTGTTGGGGCAAATCAAAGCCAACTCGGTCTTGCAGGCTGTGAACGCCGAACTTCAGGTGGCGGTGAAATACAAAGACGCCGTTATTTCCAAGATCACACTGGAGTTGGCCCTGCACAAACGGTTTCGGTTCAGCAAGAAATCGGAATCTCTGACAGTTGAACAACGCCACCTGTTTGATGAAACGCTGGACGGCGACATTGCACAGATTGAGCAGGAAGAACTGGACAAACTGCCCGAGCAAGACAAAGAAGTCGTTACCAGAAACATCAAGCCCAAGCGCAAGCCCCTGCCGCCCGAGCTGCCCCGCACCGAGATTCGTCACGAACCGAGTTCAACACTGTGTCCATGTGGCTGCCAGCTTAAACGTATTGGTGAGGATGTGGCCGAGAAGCTGGACTACCAACCCGGCACCTTCAGCGTCGAGCGCCACATCCGTGGCAAATGGGTGTGTGACGAATGCGAGACCCTGAGTCAAGCAGCGGTGCCCGCGCACGTGATTGATAAAGGCATGGCCACCACCAACCTTCTGGCTCAGGTATTAATCAACAAGTTTGCCGACCACCTTCCCCTGTACCGTCAAGAACAGATGTTTGCCCGCACAGGCTACAAGCTGGCGGCCAGCACCATGGGTGCCTGGGTGGGTCAGTGCGGTGCGGCTTTACAGCCCTTGGTCGATGCACTGCGCACAGAAATTCTCCGGCAAGGTGTATTGCACGCCGATGAAACCCCCATCACCATGCTCAATGCAGCGGCCAAGGATAAAAACAGCACCACAAAGAAAGCCTACCTGTGGGCTTATGCCACCACACAACATGCCCACATCAAAGCGGTTGTGTTTGACTTCGCCGAAAGTCGAGGTGGTCAACATGCAAAAGCATTTTTGGATGACTGGAATGGCACGCTGATTTGTGACGATTACAAAGGCTACAAAGCCTTGATCAAAGACAACAAGATCACCGAAGCGGCTTGTATGGCGCATGCACGGCGCAAGTTCTTCGAACTGTTTGCAGCCAACAAGAGCCACATTGCTCAAGACGCCTTGGAACAGTTCAGGGCCATTTACAAGCAAGAGGCCCTGTTACAAGAATTGCCACCGGATGAACGACACCGCAGGCGGCAAATCGATATAAAACCGCTGATGGACAAACTGCGGCAGTCGTTGCTGGACCACAAGATCAAGGTGCCCGACGGGTCGGGCACCATGAAGGCGATTGTTTACAGTTTGAAACGCTGGGATGCGCTCACTGTATTCCTGGATGATCCATACACGCCAATTGACAACAATTGGGTGGAAAACCAGATTCGCCCGATTGCAGTGGGAAGAAAGAACTGGCTGTTTGCCGGGAGCTTGCGCTCGGGCCAACGCAATGCCGCCATCATGAGTCTGGTTCAATCGGCCAAACTTAATGGGTTAAACCCGTTGAAATACCTGACCGACGTGATGGATCGACTGCCCACTCAACCAGGCAGCATCGGCGAACTGCTGCCCCACAACTGGAAACCCGCCAACTAAGCCGGGTGGCTTTGCTGGGGGTTTACGGATCTTGATGACGATGCAGTCCAAATAAACGATTGCGTAAATGGGATCCAAAGGCCTGGCTTGCCATTCGGTGATTCTGTCGATTACGCTGTCCGTGACTTTTGAGATCAACGTTGCCGAGACATCGGCATCGTACATTTCCTTGAAGGCAGCAACGATTTCACGGGTGCTCAAGCCCTTAGAGCGTGTTCACGATCTTGATTTTTTGGGATAATGCAGGGCATGAGAAAGAAAAAATACCCAAGCGACATCAGTGTGGATCAATTTGAAAAAGTCAGACCCTTGTTGGAACAGGCGCGTCGAAAGACCAAGCCGCGTACAGTGGCTTTGTACGAAGTTTTTTGCGCGGTGCTTTATCTGTTGCGTACCGGTTGCCAGTGGAGGGCATTGCCATCGGACTTTCCGAAGTGGCGCACGGTACACTCATATTTTTCCAAGTGGAGTGAGGAGCATGAGGGAGGTAGCCTGCTGGAGCAGGCATTAAAAAAATCAGGTTGGCGCGGCCCGAGAGAAACTGGGGCGAAACGCACAGCCGACGCTATTGATCGTGGACGCGCAGAGCCTCAAGAATACGGACACGGCAGGTTTTAAAGGCTACGATGCGGGCAAGAAAG
Organism: Burkholderiales bacterium; assembly: GCA_021299735.1. Taxonomy (GTDB): domain Bacteria; phylum Pseudomonadota; class Gammaproteobacteria; order Burkholderiales; family Burkholderiaceae_B; genus Limnobacter. The sequence continues at coordinate 4,352 of JAJTEM010000041.1, forward strand.
TATCTGGGATTAAACGCCACATTGCAGTGAATACCCAGGGACTTCCACATGCTGTGAGCATTACAACAGCCAACGTGACCGACCGCCAGGGCGCACTGCAAGCACTCAAGCGCTGCAAACCACGCCTCAATAAAGTCCAAAGCCTTTTGTGTGACAGTAGCTACACAGGCGAGCCTTTCACAAAAGGTGTGCAGGAAACCTTGGGGGAGCATGTCACCGTTCAGATTGCCAAACGCACAGAATTACACACTTTCAAGGTGATGCCCAAACGCTGGATTGTTGAGCGAAGCTTTGCCTGGCTTGATAAAAACCGGCGTCTATGGAAAAACTGCGAACGATGGCTCAACAGCAGCCTGCAATTTGTACATCTGGCATTTCTTGCTTTGCTTCTGAGAAGATCGTGAACACGCTCTTAGGAAGAAAGCTGTCTGCGTTCGCCCATATTCACCCAAGTCCCTCGCCTCTTCGGCCAACCTGTCTGCGTTGGAGCGTATGGCCTTAATGGCCGGCCTCAAATCTTTCTCCGGTTGGTTCTCATCAGGAACGTCTTGAGCCATTGGAAGCAACCTAACGAGGCTGTAAAAAAATTGACCGCCATGTCGAAACACCAAAATTCAGGGGGTACCTCACCCCTTCCGCATGATGAGTTAGGCCCGTAGACGGCGTTTTCATGAGCAAATTCAATCAAAAGGTTTTTTTACAACTTCAATTTTGAGCTAACCGGCGCGGCTTTTGCCGCTGCGCCCGGTTGAGCGATTTGTTAGGCTGGAGGGTTTTTCTACCAAACGACCAGAAGCATATTTATGCAGCACACTGGCAATGAAAGTCTGGTAAGGAATCCCCTCTTCAAGCGCTCGCGCTTGAATGTCCATCAAGTCGGGGGAGGACAATCGAATATTGATCCTTTTGTCCTTGATAAAGGTTGCACTTGCTGCCGCCTTGAATTTTGCCAAATCGCTTTTTCTTGGCGAAGTGGATTTAAGCTCACCTCCTTCGTAATCAGCCAAAATATCAGCTTCAAACTTATCAAGTTTTTTCATTTGGCGTGCTCCTGCTCAAATAATCCCGAGTCGCTTTCCGGCTTGGAATGACTGTTTTTAAGAAAAAATATTCGGGTTCCTCAATATAAGGCACCAAGTAAGCATAACCATCAAGCGCCACAACGAGAATGGATTGATCCGGATACTTGTTCGAATTGGGATGGTTCAAATTATCCAATACACCATCAGCTTCAATGGCCAGCACGATCTCCTCGAATGAGACGCTGCGTTCGCTTTTCAGCAGTTCATTTTTTTCATGGTTCCAGCGAAATGGTTTCATTCAATAAGCATATCAAAATGTGTGCCTATTGTCACCTTTTTCATTTGAGCCTAACGAGGCTGTAAAAAAACCCATTGTAAATACAAATGAGGGTACGCGTTTGCGCTCCCCCATTCGTTAAGGCCAGCAAGCTGAATTTGAAGAAACTCATGGCTGGAAGGTATAAGTTAAATCAACAGCCACAGTATTCGATTCTTGCTGCCCTGAAACCCGACTGGCCGAGCCGCGCACCACCC